>JAHCGZ010000008.1 GCA_022117465.1 Candidatus Nitrosopumilus limneticus | reverse complement strand
GAGATTCTCTTTCCCAATCTGCAATTGTTGGACTAAATGTATAATACATGTCATTGAATGTTTTCATAAATGCAGAACCTGATTCTGTGTTTAGTAATTGGTTATCTCTAATTTCTCTAAGCAATTGAACTTGGGGTGCTAACTCAGAACCATATGTGGCTGTAGCAATTAGACAACCGCCGCCATTCTCTTCAGACTCTTGAGTAGCAACAACTGTTTCTTCTACAACTTGTTCAATTGGGTTGATTGGTTGAGCAGAAGCTTCACCTACAACAATATCAAAAGAAACTGTTTCTGGTGTAATTGGAGTAAATAGAATTCCTTCTACATCTATTTTCATATTATATGTACCATCTTTTGGAAATTCAAATTTAAATCCATTAATGATTCCCTCAGATGTGTGTATTAAATTTGGAGTTTGAAAGATTGTTTTACCAGATTCTGTTATCATAATTTTATAATCAATATGAACTTGAGTTTTTTGTGTCATAGGATTAATAAATTCAATTGGTAATCTAGTTAATTCACTAGTTTTGATATCTTCATAAGACAATTTAATATTTAATGTTCCTTTATCTGTTGATAATATTTGGGATTCAGCAAATACTGGAATAATAAAAAATGGAATTAATAATAAAAGTAGTAAAAATTTCATAATACATGTTTTAATCTAACAAATAAAAATTATACTTAAAATTTATCTCAAAAAAATTACCACGCATAGAAATTCTGTACCATCTTTAAATATGGAATTAGCAGAAATTCACCATTGTTTAGGCAAATTGGATTATTAATTATTGTACTTGGAATCTTTACAATTACTACTGTTATTCCAGACGTATTTGCACATGGACTTGGTGGAGATCAAGCTATGCCGATTACTTTTGGAGAGATGGAAGTTACTGTACGAACACAATTAGATCCATCTGATATTACAGTTGGATATCTTGATCCTACCAATATGCAAATTCGTTTCTTTGATACATTAACTGGTACTAATCTTGATAAAGTAACATATCGAGTGGAAGTTTGGCAAAGTGGAGAACTTTTAGCTAGAAATCTGTTTTATGATAATGATGGAAGACTAGATGTCAAAATTAAACCAAAAATTGGATGTGATAAAGACCCAATTGAGACTTGTACAGTTTATGGTGGTTCTGAGCATGCTAGTGCTCCAGAAGCATTATTTGTTCAAGGAGCAGAATGTACGGATGATAATTTAGATATTTGTGGTAGACCATCAATCACTGGTCCGATATTTATTAAAGGCGGACTCTACAAAATTAGTGTAGATATTGAAGCAGCCACTAGTCCAAGAAGTGTATTGGCTGAGAGATTAACTTATGAAACTTTTGTTAGTATTGCACAAGAGCAAAATTTCTTTTTGAAAACTGCAAATGCTGAAAAAGTTCCAGTAGTTGTAAAAACATATTATGATGAAGTTAAAAATTTTGCATTTGACAAATCTGATAATTCAATTTCATTTGATATGGCATTTGATTGGAATCCAGACTATGTTGATTTAGTACAAGTTGTTCATGAAGAAATTAGAGTTCCAAAAACATTTGCACCCTATGCAGAAGGAAAACAATTCAAAGGATATGTTAATGGTATAGAAGTTGATCAAAGAGCGATACTTAATGATCCTTATTCTTCAGAAGATTCAAACATTGTTCATTTTTTAATTTCTAAAAATGAATTAGTAAAAATTAATGACAAATTAGGTTCAAGTAATTTTAAAAATTCTCAAATGGATTTCAAATTAGTTCCATTAGATGAAATTGAAAAAAGTTCAACTGAATTTTATCTTGTGGATTTAAATGATTTAAAAACTAAAACTCCAACAACTGTAAATATTTCATGGGATGGAAAGTACGGTGCAAATCAAGATGTCCCTTTTCAGTTTACTTTCTTTGATGATAATAGAAATCTCATTAAAGATATACGATATACCTACGCAGTTTTTGATGAATCTAATAAAGAAATAGCTCAATATGATGGTGATAATCCAGTTATCCCTGGAATAGTTTCAACTGAAGGAATTGATATTCAAAATATTTACATTCCAACTCAAGGTACAGTTCGTTTTGATATTCGAGTTATTGGCACTGGATTGGATAGTGATCCCACTTATTCTGGAATTGGTTCAACCATAATTGAACTTGGAACAGGCACTCAAACTAAACCTGTAATCGCTCAAGAATCTGCAATTTCAAAAATATCTTCGATCCCATCTTGGATTAAAAACAATGCTGGATGGTGGGCTGATGGTACAATTGATGACGACTCTTTTGTTCAAGGAATACAATTTCTAGTAAAAGAAAAAATTATCAAGATTCCTCCAACCACACAAGGACAAAGTTCTGGAAATGAAATACCATCTTGGATTAAAAACAATGCTGGATGGTGGGCTGATGGTACAATTGATGACGACTCTTTTGTTCAAGGAATTCAATTTTTGATCAAAGAAGGAATTTTAAGGATTTAATGATGTGTTTTTAAATAAATTTTGAGAGAGATAAACATGAAAGACATCAATGACATAATGCCAAAAATACCTAATATGAAATGGGGTGCACTAATGAACAAAGCACCAACCAATGAAAAATTTGAGCAAATGAAAAAAATTTTTCCAAACAATGGTAAATGGCATACTGTATTTGAAGAAAAAAATTCAATTACAATTGATGGAAAAGAAGTTCTAAAGAAAGATCCAAACAAGTGGACATAGATTGAAAAATTTATTGTTAATTTTATCTTTAATATTTTCTTGTGCACTTTTAATTAATTTTAATAATGCATATGGTCATGGTGTTGGAAGTGAAATATTTCCACCCGTAGAATTAGATGGCAGACTAGTAAGTTTAGAAGTTTTATCTTCTACAAATGATCCAATAAAAATAGATGATCAACAAATCTCAATTTCTTTAATTGATTTTGATTCTAAAATTACTTTAAGTGATGTTACATTTTTAATAAAATCTGAACGTGGAGAACAATTTCTTTTTGAAAAAGAATTCAAAGCTGATAATGGATTTTTAGTTTTCAATTTTATTTCAGAAGATACTGATTCCATCATTATTAATGAAAAAAATAGTGTCGTGCCTCCCAGTATTGATATTTTTGGTTCAATATTGGGTCTTGAAAGTCGATTAATTGATGTCAAAGGACCAAAACTCAGTGAAGGTGGGCTATACAAATTTGATATTACTATACTATCAGCTGACGGTTATTCTAAAAAAATAAAAATTCCCCTTGTTTTTAAAGCAGGAATTTCTATTGCACAAACTACTACTCATAATTTCATTGATCCATATTTTGGAAAACAAAATATTCAAGTTATCACATATTATGATGAAATTTCTAATTTTCAATATGATTCAAAACTAAAACAAATTAGTTACTCTATGCCATTTGAATGGAGTTTATCTAACATTAATCAAACTTCAGTTGTACATGAAGAAATTAGAATTCCTAAAGAATTTGGTGCTTTACTTTTATCTGGATTTTCAATGTCTGTAAATGGAATTCAATTATCTGATAATATAGTAAATGTTGATGATTTTTTTACTGAAGGTCGCGTGGTGCATTTTATAATTTATCAAAAAGAATTATTGAATATTTTTAAAAATGGTTCAAATCTAAATGGAATGAATTTTGTAATTACTCCAGATCGTGATTATACTCATTTAAGTTCAGTTACTGATAATGGACAATTTAGAATTCTCGTATCCTGGGAGCCTGAAATTCTTGAATCTAATTCAGATGCAAAAATTATTTTTGATATTTCTGATATTTTCTTAAAAAACAAATTTGTTTCTACTAATTATGAATTTTCTATTACTCAAAATGATAAATTAATTTTTCAACAAAATGGAATAAGTACTGATTCTAAAACAGAACATAATGTTGTAAATTTTTCAATACCTGACAATCTTTCTGGAATTGTTAATCTAAATTTTAATAATTTAAATAATAATGAATTTGCAACAACTAGCATTCCTATTATAATTCATAAAAATATTGAAAATAATTTTTTATTAATTCCTGATTGGATTCGTGATGATGCATTATTATGGTCTGAAGAAAAAATTAATGATAAAAAATTTGTTAATACAATTAATTATATGATTGAAAATAAAATTTTTTCAATTTTTGAAAATCAATCTAATATTGTAGAAGTCAAAAAAATACCTTCTTGGATTAGAACTACTGCTGGTTGGTGGGTAGATGGTCAAATAGATGATAAAACATTTGTTCAAAGTCTTGAATTTTTGGTTCAAAAAAATTTAATTCCAATTTAATTAAAAATTTATTCAAAGTTTAAATTAATTTCATTTAAATTTTAATTTTTTACTTGTATTAATAAAAAATTATTGAATAGAATTTTCTTAATTACTAAATGAAGTTAAAAAATATTTATTAACTATTTTAATTTATCTTTCACAATTTATTGCTTATAAATTAGTTGAAACCAAAATTATTAACCTTACAAAAAGATATCATATTAAAGTGAGAACGATTATAGTTATATTAATTGATAAACATAGACCAGGCTCGCTTGAAAAATCTACATCTGGATTTGAAGACATTATTCATTCATTCTAAAATTATTAAATCAAATTATTTGTTATTAGCACTAGGTTTCTTTGTATGCATAATTGCAACTCCAGAAATTTCTTTTGGTGAAGTTTTTATTCCTAGTCATGAATATGTTTCATATTTTGATTCTAATGGAATCTATACCGTAGTTGGAAATGTAAAAAATAATCTTGAATACGCAATTATTCCAACCATTACTGTTTCAGTAGAAAATAATTCTCAAATATTTTCTAAAACAATTCAACATGTACCATTAGCTCCTGGGACTGAAATTCCATTTAAAATTAAATTTTTTGAAAAATTAGATAATCCAATTTTACTTCCTGCAGATTTATTTTTTGAAAGAACTTTACAACAAGAACTTCCTATTGCAATTCTATATGATGAAACTTTGATTACATATGATGATGGTCATCTTACTGGTAGAATTCAAAATAATGGTGATGTAACTATTTACAATCCTAAAGTTTTTGCAGTAATTCATGGATATGAAAAAGTTTTAGATATTGGACAAAACATGGAGTTAATTGAAAAAATTGAACCTGGTGAAATTGTAAATTTTTCAATGTATCCTGATCCATCCATTACTGATGATGTTTATTACTACAGTTGCTTTGGAACAATGGATACAACTGTAGTTCCAGTAACTGCAAAAAAATCTGGCGGTGATTTTGATTTTAGATATGATTCACCAGGAATATGGTATCATAATCCAGTTTTTGATGATACAGATACAAAAATGAGTATAATTGGGTACAATAGTTTTCCGTTAGAAGGATATGCAAATTTTGAATTTTCTCCAATTTCAGGTGAAGAAAAATTTGATGTTAAATTAGACGGTGAGCCTATCAAGTTTATTCAAAGTATGAATGAAATGGGTGCCTGGCATGTCGCCTTTACTGTTGATCCTTTAGCACAAGGTACGTGGGAAATATCCGGTTTTGAAAATGGATTACCTCCTGATGTACCTAAAGTTCCAATTTGGATTAAACAAAGTGGAGATTGGTGGTCAACTAATCAAATTACTAATTCAGAATTTCTTGAAGGAATACAATTCTTAATTGAAAAACAAATAATTGAAATTCCATTAGAAATGTCTTCTGAAACTCAATGGAGTATTCCTACATGGGCAAAAACTCCTGTTGGTTGGTGGTATGAAGAAAAAATTACTGATGATGAATTCTTAAATATAATTGAAAATTTACTTAAAAGAGAAATTATTATTGTTTGATTGACTCTGTAATTTGAATAATCTTATTATACGAATTTTAATGAAGTAGATTATCTATGCTACCGTTACGTGATGAAAATCCACATCCTCCAGGATTTAAACCTAAAGTAGCAATTGGATTAATTATTGTAAATGTTATTGTATTTTTCTTACAAGTTTTATACACAGGACAATTTTTTGATTTTAATAATCAAAATGCATTTGTAATGTTTTACAATTGGGGTGCTGTTCCAGGTTGCATAACAGGACAATTTAGTGGAATAGATATGGAAGGAACTATTCAAAATTGTCCAGCATTTCCTGAATTGACATTATTAACATCAACATTCATGCATGGTGGCTTACTTCATCTTGGTGGTAATTTATTATTCCTATGGATATTTGGTGATAACATTGAATTAAAATTTGGAAAGATAAAATTTTTAGGAATTTATCTTGCATGGGGAATTATTGCAGGATTAGTTCATATTTTTGGCGATGTTACAAGTACAACACCTGCAGTTGGTGCATCTGGTGCAATCTCTGGTATACTGGGAGCTTATTTGATAATTTTTCCAAAAGCTCGAATTCAGACTTTCATGATGTTAGGATTTTTCTGGAGAATGCTGCATATTCAGGCACGATGGTTTTTACCATTTTGGTTAATTTTTCAAAATTTACTTCCATTTTTTGTGGGTGGATTTGGTGTAGCAGGTGGAGGTGTAGCATATCTTGCTCATATTGGTGGGTTTGCAATAGGTATAGCCACTGGATATTTGTATAAGAAAATGCATAGATCTGATTATGCATATGGAACAAGATATGGTTATGGATCAGATTACAAATAACTATTGAAAGAATAAATCCTTCAATGTATTAAAAATTTTCATGCCGTTGATTACAGTATCAATGTATCCTGGAAGAACACAGGAACAAAAAGAAGAATATGCAAAAGCAATTACAAAATCTGCTGTAGAAATTCTAAAAACAAAAGAAAGTCATGTTATTGTCGTTTTTGAAGACAATCCCAAAGAAAATTGGTTTTTAGCAGGAAACCAACTTTAATCATTTTTTTTAAATTTTTTTCTGGAGATATTCCTGTCCAGATCAGGTATACACATAGCACACATTTCTATGGTCAGTTAATAATATTAGAAAAAATTTGTATAATAATAAAATGGTAAATTTAGCTATTGTACTAACACTTTATCTTTTTATTCTAATCAATATAATTAATTTTATGAAAGTTGCAATTGTCCAATTTAAAGCATCAACTAATAAAAAAGAAAATCTTAAAAAAATTATCTCATACATCTTAAAAGCTGCATCAAAAAATGCAACACTTTGTGCATTTCCTGAATTTATGATGTTATACACAAAATCAACTCAAACTGCTAAAGAATTATCAGATTTATCTGAAACAATTAGCGGAAATTTTGTTTCAATGATTGCAAAAGTAGCTAAAGAGAATCATATTCAAGTTGTAGGTTCATTTTATGAAAAAAGCAAAAAGAATAATCGTGTTTATGACACTTCATTTGTAATCAATCATTTAGGTAAAGTAATCTCTACTTATCGTAAAATTCATCTTTACGATGCATTAGGATTCAAGGAATCTGATAAAATGTTGTCTGGCTCAAAAATTGCAAAACCTGTATCTACATCAATTGGAAAAATTGGTATGATGATTTGTTATGATTTGAGATTTCCAGAAATGTCAAGGGCACTTGCACTTGCAGGTTCTGAAGTTTTAATTGTACCATCTGCTTGGGTTAAGGGTCCAATGAAAGAAGAGCATTGGATTACAATTAACAAAACACGTGCAATTGAAAATGGATGTTATGTTATTGCACCTGATCAAGTTGGAAATATTTACTGTGGAAGAAGTTTAGTTGTGGATCCATATGGAAAAGTTTTACTAGATATGAAAAAGAAACAAGGAATTAATTTTGTTAATATTGATTTAAAGAAAGTAAAAGAAACACGTAGAGTTTTGCCATTACTAAAAAATAGAAGAGCCGACACTTATTCTACTTTGTAGGCTTTACTAATCTACTTTTACAATTAAAATTAGCACACTGATGAGTCCATTTTTGATTTCTTGAATAACGAAAAATGATCATTGGCCATTTACATATTTCACATGGTTTTTTTGTTGCCCGCATTCTTGCTTTTTGTAATAATGGTGATGATGCCTTACATCCATTATAAAAATTAGAACAACCCATGAAACGTTTTCTAGTGGTTCTTGACCTAATAACCATTAATTCACCCTCTTTACATTCTGGACATTGAACTAGTCCTTTTTTTGGAGAGTTTGTTCCAAGAATAATATATTTATTTTCTTTTGATGACCATGAAAGAAATCCATTATTATCTAAATACTGAAGAATCTCTTTTTTGAAATTCTCTGTTTTTGATTTTGTAATTTTTATTATGTGTCTTGCAGTGATTTTTTTAATTTGAACTGTCTTTAGCTTACTTTTTCGTCTTGGCATTTTATTGTGATCAATTTACTAAAACGCTTTTTATAGGGAATTGGGTTAGTGAGTTTTGTGGAAAAGGTTTGTGTTCTTGGTGCTGGTAGCACGAAATATGGAAAATTAGCTGATAGCATAGGTGACATCACTACTCAGGCATCAATTGCTGCAATCGATAGTGCAGGAATTGATCCAAAAGATATCAAAGCAGCATACATTTCTAATGTATTTGGCGTGGCTGATAAACAGGTACACCTTGGCCCAGTTTTAATGAGTAATTTAGGAATTTCAGATAAACCATCATTATCTATAGAATCTGCTTGTGGAAGTGGTTCTGTTGCTTTTAGAGAAGCATTTGCAAATGTTGCAGCAGGATTTTATGACTGTCTAATTGTTACTGGTGTTGAAAAAGTAACACATACTGGAACTGATTGGACAACAACTTACTTTGCATATTGTTCAGATTTCTTTCATGAAGGGCAATCTGGTGCATCATTTCCAGGACTTTTTGCATCTATGGCAAGAGCTTACTTGACAGAATTTGATGCAACTGAAGAAGACTTTGCAAAAGTTGCAGTAAAGAATCATCAAAATGGTTTACTAAATCCTAAAGCACATTTGCAAAAAAGTATTACAATTGATGATGTAATGAATTCTCCAGTTGTTGCAAGTCCACTAAAACTTTATGATTGCTGTCCTTTTTCAGATGGCGCAAGTTCTGTAGTTCTTTGCTCTGAAAAATTTGCAAAAGTACAAGGTGGTGATTATGTTAAAGTAATTGGTTCTGGTAGAGGTGGTTCACCTGCTGCATTACAAGGACGTGAACACATGACAACAATACCTAGTACAAAAATTGCAGCTCAAGCTGCATACAATATGGCAGGCATTACTGCAAAAGATATAGATTTTGCAGAAGTACATGATTGTTTTACAATTGCAGAAGTTGTTGACACTGAAGACTTGGGATTTTTTAGCAAAGGACAAGGTATTCAAGCTATTCGTGAAGATAGAACTAAATTAAATTCTGATATTTCAATTAATCCATCAGGTGGTCTTAAATCTAAAGGACATCCAATCGGTGCAACAGGTGTTGGTCAAGTCGTAGAAGTCTATGATCAATTAACTGGAAATGCAGGTGCAAGAACCGTTAAAGATGCAAAAATTGGTTTGACTCATAATTTTGGTGCAACTGGCGCAAGTTGTGCAGTTCATATCTTCCAAAGTGTATAGAATGTCTGTTAAAGAACAATTTATCGCAAATGCAAAAAATGGTAAAGTTTTAACTCACAAATGTACTAGTTGTGGATTTCTTCACCTTTCAAATGTTTACTATTGTGAAAAATGCGCTAGTAAGGGCTTTGAGGACTCAATTTTAGATGGTGTAGGCTCAGTTGCTACCTATACTATTATCACTGTAGCCCCTGCTGGCTTTGACAAATATACTCCATATGCCTTTGTTATACTTCAATTAGATGATACAGATTTGAGAATTTCTGGTTTTATGGGTGGAATTACAACTCCTGCAGATTTACCAGTTGGCGCAAGAGCCAAAATTACTGGTTTTGATGAACGTGGAATTATTATTGAAAAACAGTAAAAAAATTTATTTGAATTATTAAAAAAAATCAGAATAGATTCTTAATTATTTTGTAAATCTAATAATTTTATGTCTGTAGAAATAACATGTGGAAAATGTGGTGAAAAGATCAAAGATATGAAAATGTTAAAATCAATAAAAGATGTTTTGAATCCTACTAGTGGAAAATGTCCATCTTGTGGGCAAAAACTTTCTACATCTGAATTTTCAATTGATATTGAAGAAAAGTGATCAAAATTTGATCTCTTTAGTTCGATCTTTTTAATATTTTTTATTTTATTTTTGAAAACAGACATAGTCATAAGTCTTATTTAGTCCTTATTTTAGATTTAGTCATGACATTAAGCGAAGAAGAATTAGAAATGAATATGGATCTAGATTCTGATGATGATGATTTAGATTCTGATTTAGACGACGATTCTGATTCAAAAGACGGTGGAATTCTACACTCTACATCAAAACGTGTCAGAATGATTTTCTCTGTAATGGCCAGTCCTAATAGAATTGATATTCTTAGAATCTTAAATTCAAAAGGTCCTTTAACTTATTCTGAACTAAAATCATTAGCTGGATTTAAATCCAAAAAAGAAAGTGGTAAATTTGCATATCACTTAAGAAAATTACTTCGGCAATCACTTGTTGCATTAAATAAATCTGAAAGGCGGTACACGATCACTAATCTTGGAAAACTTGTTTTAAGTTTAGCCAGACAAATTGAAGAAAGATCAATTATTGAAAGTGGAAAAATGTATGTTAGAACTTCAGGTCAATCTATTGAAGAATTTAATTCACATAAAATTATTCAATCACTGGTTCGTGAGGGTAGTTTACCATTGGAGTTAGCACAAAAAATTACCGAAGAAGTTGAAAATAGAATTTACAAGTATCAAATCACCTATCTTACAGGCGCAATTATTAGAGATATGGTCAATTCAGTTCTTTTAGAGCACGGACATGAGGAATATCGAAATAAACTTGCACGCCTAGGCATACCTGTTTATGATGTTCATGAAATGGTTTCTAATTTAGATCATGTTGATAATGGAGCTGAAGGTCTTTTGTTTAATGCAGGACAAAAAATATTTGCTGAACATTTACTAACTAACGTTTTACCAAAGGATGTAGCTGACAATCACTTGTCTGGCGATTTACATATTTCAAATCCTGGAATGTGGTCCATGATTCCTGACACAATTTTTGTGAATGTTAAAGAATTACTTGATGATGGACTTGATCTTGGTGGGAAATATCTAAATGTATCACGAATTAATGAATCTAAACAACTTGATGAAATTGCAAGTTCTTTATGTGTTATAATTTCACTTTTGTCAAAAGAAGCTTCACAAGAAATTGTACTAGACGGATTATCTACATTGTTTTTAAAATATTCAAAGTCTCTTCCTGAACTTGAAGAAAAATTAACTAATGTATTTGCAATTGCTTCTACAACTTCAAAATATAATAAAATTAGTACAAACGTATCAATTAGATTACAACTAGGTACTGATACAAAAATAATTAATTCAATTATTAGTGCATACAAAAAATATGTTGCAATTACACCAATACCAAAAATTGGGTTGATAATTGACAACGAAAAAGGAAAAATAAATGATGTTTCACAATCAATATCTGAAATATTATTACTTGGTGGAAAAGTAACAATTGCTAAAGGTCAAACAGCCAGTAACGGTGTTACAAATGGAATTACAAAATCTTCTAATTCACTTGCAATTAACTTAGAATCTGTCTCTATAAATCTCCCGAGATTAGCATTTGAATCAAACAAAGATGAAACTTACTTTAGAGCAAGATTAGCATTATTGATGAAACCTGTATTATCTTCAATGGCATTAAGAAAGAAAGAAATTTCAGACTTAACTAGAAGAGGACTAAATCCAATTTTGGCTAAAAATACACAATATATGCAAAAAAGTTCTGTTTCTCTAGTCATTAATTTAGTTGGGCTTGAGGAATCTGTATTTAATATTCTAGGATTTAAAGACAACAAAGACGGCCGTGCTGTTCTTCACAAGGTAATTGAAACTGCAATTGATGTTGGAGCCAAAAAAGGCAAAGAATTAGGCGATAATGTAATAATCTGTATGACTGAAACTGAAGCTTCATATCGTTTTGCAACCTTGGATGGTGAAAAGTATGGTAAAAATTCTAGCTTAAATTCAATGGAAACTGATTATTATTCTCAAGGTATTGTCATTAATTCCTCAGAAATTCATGACTATACACCAAAAACTGAAATTATTTCTGAATCCAATAAAATTTCAAAATTACTTAATGGTGGATTGCTTATTACCTTAGATATTGATAAAAATGTCAAAGTTGTTGAGATTAAAAAATCAATTGAAAAGATTGCAGAACTAGTGCCATCTTTTAAACTTTCTAGACAAACTCCTATCTGCGGTCAATGTGGATTTAAAGATCAGCCATTTGAAGACAAATGTCCAAAGTGTAAATCTCCTTACCTAGTATAATATTCTAACATCCTTTGTACGATTTCTGATAATAGTTGCGATCTTCAGATTAAGAATATAGAAAATTCCTTTATAGCATTTAAATTATTTGTTAGCAGGCACTTGTTTAAACGATAGTCGTTTAATAATTTCTTAAGCTTTCACCATTACAACAGAAATTGTAGCGTTGTCAAATTTGTTCTACTTAACCTTCAAAATTATTTCCTTGAAAGTTTATAGATACTCGTATTCTTACCATCGTGTAGAGATTTTAATGGACAATTCACAAATAGAAAATACGATCAATGAGATCCGCAAGCGTAATGGTACAGTAACAAATTTTGATTTAGATAAAATTTCAAACGCAATATTCCAGGCATTAGCAGCCACATCTAAAGCCGACCGTGCCGTTGCAGATAAACTAGCAAGAAAAGTACTTGAAAAACTTATTGAGCAAGGATTTACTGGTCAAAAATCGCCAACAGTCGAGGATATTCAAGATATTGTAGAATCAACTTTAATTGATTCAGGTAATAGTGATATCGCAAAATCTTACATAGTATACAGACACGAAAGAAGAAAACTTAGAGATGAAAAAATGAGAGTTCTAAATCTTAAAGCCCTTGATCCGGTTTCTAAAAAATTTGATTTAAATTGTTTAAGAGTTTTAGCATCAAGATATCTATTTAGAAATTCAAAAAGTGAGATTATTGAGACACCAAGTCAAATGTTTGAAAGAGTTGCAATTCTAGTTGGAATTGGAGACATGTTATATGATTCTCAAGTATTTGATAAATCTGGTAACAGCAAACAAGATGTTGAAGAAGCCAAATCATATCTTGACAAATTAGATGCTTTTGATTACAAATTCAAAGTAGGAAATTATTTCTTTAACAAGTGGCATTTTAGATCTCTAATCAATCACTATGTCACACTAGCAAACAAAGGTCAAATGAAAGTAAATTTCAAAGAACTTTTGACATTGTTGGCAGCAAAAAAACTAGAAGTTTATGCTGATAGAATCACTGAATACTTTGAACTAATGACTGCCCAAACCTTTTTGCCAAATTCACCAACAATGATGAATGCTGGTGGAAGATTAGGACAGCTCTCAGCGTGCTTTGTTCTTGCAATGAATGATGGTATGGAAGAGATTATGAAATCTACTTCTGATGCAGCATTGATTTTCAAGTCAGGTGGCGGAGTTGGAATTAATTATTCTGATCTTCGTGAAGAAGGTGACATTGTTGCATCAACCTCTGGTGTCGCATCAGGTCCAGTATCTTTTATGAATATCATCAATACTGTCACTGAAGTTGTTAAACAAGGTGGTAAAAGACGTGGCGCAAACATGGGAATTATTGAAGTATGGCATCCCGATGTTGAAAAATTCATTACAAACAAAACAGAACCTGGTGTTTTAGAAAACTTTAACGTTAGTGTTGGTATTTGGGAAGATTTCTGGAGTGCACTTGTAGATTCAGAAGATGGACATTATGTTTTACGTAGTCCGCGAGACAGAAAACCAGTTAAAGAAATTAATGCACATCAATTAATTGATTTAATTGCATTATCTGCATGGAAAAGTGCAGAGCCTGGTTTGATCTTCTTTGATCAAATTAACAAATACAATGTATTTGCTAAAGCAAGACAAGCTCCATTACGAGCTACAAATCCATGTGGTGAACAAAGTCTTTATCCATACGAATCATGCAATTTAGGTTCTATCAATTTGGTGAATTATGCTCAAAAACAAGCAGATGGTTCATATGAATTTGATTGGCAAGGATACGAAGAAGTCATTAGAAAGACAACAAGATTTTTGGATAATATTATTGATGTAAATAATTATCCAGTTCCAGAAATTAATGTAGCCTCTAAAGAATCTCGAAGAATTGGACTAGGGGTAATGGGTGTAGCTGATCTATTATACAAACTGAAAATTCCATACAATTCCAAAGAAGGATATGAACTACAATCAAAACTTTCTGAAGCACTAACATACTATTCAATGGAAGAGAGTGTAGCACTTGCTGCATCTCGAGGTGAATTCCCATTATGTTCAAAGACAGAATATCCTGAAGGTAAGATTCCTGTTTCAGGATATTATGAGAAATCAAAAGATACACATTCATTTGAATGGGATCCATTAATTGAAAAAATCAAAAAGCAAGGAATTAGAAATGTTCTAACTACTACCGTAGCTCCAACTGGTACACTTTCTATGATTGCAGATTGTTCAAATGGAATGGAACCAGCATTTGCACTTGTATTTGAAAAAAGAGTTACAGTTGGAAGATTCTTCTACACAAATAAAATACTTGAAGAAGCTCTTAGAGATGAAGGAATTTACACTGATGAAATACTTCAAAAGATTGCTGAGAATTATGGTTCATTGAGTGGAATTGATGAAATTCCACAATGGATGCAAGATGTCTTTGTAACTGCAATGGATATTCACTGGGCTGATCATCTTATGGCTCAAAGTGTATGGCAAGATTGGATTGGTAATGCAATTGCAAAAACAATTAACATGCCATATGATGTAACTGTAGAAGATGTAAAATCTTCATACTTGTTAGCACACGAACTTGGACTAAAAGGTATGACTGTTTATCGTGATGGTTCTAGACATAAGCAAGTTCTTCACATGACAAGTGATAAAGCCAAAAAAACATTTGAAGTTACACCTAGTGAATACATGCTTTCTTACATCCATGAAAATATCACAAACAATTACATCAAAAAACAAGTAGGTGCCTCACTTGCATTAAAAATTCATGATGAAGAAATTGAGATTGGAGCCCCAAAACTAGAACAAGTTTCAGAGGATCGTCTATGTCCAACATGCAAAAATAACCTTGTATTTGTAGAGGGCTGTAGTATATGCATTGATTGTGGATACAGTGGTTGTACTTCTGGATAAATAACAGAATCACAACTTTTTTACTTTCTATTATTTTCTAATTCTTATGGATAAGAGAGTTCTAGGCATTGTTATTCCTATTTTAGTAGTCATCATAGCCGTTTTAGTGTTTAATACACCATTTTCAGAAATTAAAACTCAAACAAGTAATGAAAAAATTGGATTAGTAATTAATTCACCTTCTTCGTCTGTCTCATTACAACAATTAGATGAAATTTTTACAGATGCATCATCAAGTGGAATTGGTAGAAGTAATGTTTACTTATTTTGGAATATTATTGAACCTGTAGAGGGCAAATTTGATTGGTCACAATCTGATTTGATAATGGGATTAAATGAAAAAAATAATCACAAAGTGACTCTTTATTTTTCAATAATCAATGGAGAAACATTAGGACCGTTTCCTAAATGGATTGGAAAACCTACACTTGATGGAATTAACCAAGATGAACTTGTAACTGCTTTGGATTCAATTCTTTCAAGATATAATATAATTGATTCTGTAATTATTGCCGGTGAAACAGAATCACAATTTCGTTATAATGAACAACAAATTCCAGTATATGAAAAAATATTTTCTAATGTATACGATAGAATAAAAGAAAAACATCCTGATGTAAAAATTGGTAATTCATTTGGACTACACCAAGTGATAAATAAAAATTTAGAACATATTGTAAGTGATTTATCAATTGGGGATTTTGTTGCATTTTCATATGCTCCGACAGATATTGTTAATCAAATAAATACAAATCCTGAAGAGGCAATTGAGAATTTAAATAAAATATTTGAAATAGTACCAAATAAAAAAATTGGTTTTTTTGAAATTAGTTGGAGTACTAATCAACTAGTAGGTGGATCTTACATTTCTCAACAAAAATTTATAGAAAAATTATTTGAATTTTATGTTGAAAATGAGGCTAAAATTGAGTTTTTGACTTGGTATAGATATACTGATCAAGATAAAGATAGTTGTGTAAAAATTGATCAAAATATCGGTGATCAAATAATTAGTCACACTGGCGGTGGAATGGGTTCAAGTGATTATTTAATTGAAAGATTAAACAATTATAATTGCAATGCTGGGCTAATTGATGTAAATCAAAATTACAAACTTGGATGGAATGAATTTAAAACTCAAATTCAAATGATAGATTGAAATGATTTCCCTAATTATCTCTGAATCTGCATTAGAACTTGTTCCTTTTGAATTAAAAAATCATCCATCAGTTATTTCACATGCTAAAAAATTAGAAAAACATTCTTCAGAAATTTTATTGGATAATTCTTGGCATTTTGCTGCAATGAAAGGAATTAAAGATGAAATGAAACGTGGACGTCCTGATCTTGTTCATTTTTCAATTTTAGAAGCAACAACAATTCCCTTATATCTTAAAAATAAATTAAATTTATTTGTACATACTATTGATGATAAAGTAATACATTTTGGAAAAAATGTTCGTGTTCCAAAGTCATATCATAGATTTGAGGGTGTTATTGAAAAATTATATCAAGAAAAAAAAATTATGGTAAAAAATGAATTATTACTAGAAATTAAAAATCAAACATTTTCAGAATTAATAGATGAAATTAATCCATCAAAAATTATTGGTTTTTCTACTAAAGGTCAAATAAATTCATTTGAAAAAATCGCATCACAAATTTCAGATCATTCGTGTATTGTAATAGGCGGATTCCAAAAGGGTCATTTTTCTGATACAATTCAAAATAAAATTACTAATCTGTATTCAGTTGGAAATGAATCTTTTGAAGGTCATGTTATTGTATCTAGAATACTCTATGAATACGAAAAAACCGTTTTTATGTAGGAAATTTGTTTATTTTTTTATCGCAGTCATAGTATAGCCTGGTTAGTATTCGGGGTTTCCAACCCTGTGACGCGGGTTCGAATCCCGCTGACTGCATTGTATGTATTTGATCATAACTAATTTTTAGCTGTATTTTTAAAAATTACTATGAAACCTATAGTGTATAAAATCGCAATGGAAAGAATTCAAATTCTTATTGATAATGCAATTACTAATGCAAGATGCGATCCTGAATTATCTCAACGTCAAGCTTCAATTGCTAGAAGGATAAGTACAAAGTATAAAATTCGAATGCCATATTCCCTTCGTATGGTCTTTTGTAAAAAATGTAAATCCTTTATTGCCCCAGGAATTAATTCTAGAATTCGTTTAGGAGGAACATCAGTAAAGGCAATTAGAATTTCTTGTAATTTATGTGGACATACTTATCGTAAAATCATATCTTGATAATTTGCAATCATATTTTAATAAGTTTGAAATCAATATGAATATGCTTGTAAAATCTCTTTTGTTAGTTTTTGCAGTATCTTTTATTATTACAATTTCTCCTGTATATGCACAACATCATTCAGGTTCTCTTGCACCTCCAATTGATTTTGATGGATTAAAAGTGGCAGTTAGTACGACTCTATTTCCTGAAGATTTTAGTTACGGTGATAGTAAAACTACAAATTTATCAATTAGATTTTTTAATACTGAAACAAATTTGAATATACAGAAAGTAACATATCGTGTTCAAATTTTTCAAGATAGTAATCTAGTTGCTAATGAATATTTTTATGATGACGATGGTAAATTGGATCTCACAATAAAACCCACAACTGGATGTGAAGAAAAAGAACTCTGGAAATGTACAATTTACAATGGTGAAAAACATGCTATAGCTGGAGGATATTATGCACGAGGAGATTCATTTCCTACAATTCAAGGTCCAATTTTTGATAAAAGTGGACAATATTCAATTGAAGTTTCTATTGTAGGTGCAACGAATCCTAAAACATTAACAACAAAGGATTTACTTTTTGAAACTTTCCTACATATTCCTCAAAAACAAATATTTGAAATTAAAACCGCATCTGCTCAAGAATTTCCAATATCTGTCAAATCTCATAATGATGAAATTTCTAATTTTACTTATGACGAAACATTAGATAAAATTTCATATGAAATACCATTTGATTGGAACGAACCTGACAATAATTCCAATATTTCACAAATTATTTCATTTGAAAAAGATTTTTCGCCTATGAAACATGAACATGAACAACTTATTTTCCTTAATGGGGTAAAAATCGACAATGAATTTTTTGAATTTAATATATCTAATCCTAACAAAAATTTTATTAAAATTAATATTCCATATGAAGATCTTTTACAAATGAAAAGTAAATTAACTACTACATCAAATGATGACACAATTAAATTAGAAATTTTATCTGGTGAAAAAATAAAGCTAAATCAACTTAATTTTTCTTTTGATAATAATCTCACTGGAAATATTTCCTGGGATTCAAAATTAACTTCCGGTAAAAAAATACCTTTTACATTTTCTTTCTTTGATGAAAATAATAAACCTCTAAATGATCTATTATTTGTCTATGGTATTTCAGACTCATCTAGAAAAGAAATTTGGTCAAATCTTGGAGATAATGACAAATATCTTGGTATTTTAGCCTCACATGGAATCCATCAAGAATCAATTTTGATTCCAAATGATGGACACTATGAATTTAAATTAATTTTAACTGGTAAAAATTACAATAATTTTGATAAGTATTTTGAATCCACATCTGATTTTCAAATTAATTCTCAATCAATTTTAATGGATAAAAAAACTAATGAAATCCCATCTTGGATTAAAAACAACGCAGGATGGTGGGCTGATGGTACAATTGATGACGACTCTTTTGTTCAAGGAATACAATTTCTAGTAAAAGAAAAAATTATCAAGATTCCTCCAACCACACA
>JAHCGZ010000007.1 GCA_022117465.1 Candidatus Nitrosopumilus limneticus | reverse complement strand
TGATTTCATTTTAAATCACACATAGCGTAAGCTATGCATTGTTGATTTCATTTTAAATCACACATAGCGTAAGCTATGCATTGTTGATTTCATTTTAAATCACACATAGCGTAAGCTATGCATTGTTGATTTCATAATTAATCTTTGATATATTTAAAATCTAAACTTTCATCAATTTTTTTAATTTTAATTATTATTGTGTTTCCTACTTTATTGAATATTCTTTGACGTCTTTGATTTGTTAGAATAACTCCTAAGATAACATCTACTGGTAATATGAATGATTTTCCAAAACTACTAGCAACAATTTCTAAAAATGTTGGTTTTTTTCCATCATAATTTACAATTTTCAGATTAAAAATTTTTTTCCCAATTGTTTGACCTGTCTTATATTCTATAATTATCCAATATACAAAAAACATTATACTTGTTGGAATATACATTCTAGAATTTGTAATAAATTCATCAAAATTATACTCTAAATATTGAAATGATAGAAAGATTACAGATGTGGATATAATTGAAATAATAAGAAAATCAATAATCCATGCAAAAAATCTATCTTTCCATTTAGCTAATATTATTTCTGATGATTCTGGATTATCCAATATTTTATATTATTTTTACCTAGTAAAATACGTTAATTATTGAAAATCATTGTGATTTCTAAAAATTAACTTAGGAATTAATAGTACCAATTTTAAATAAAAATGAAATTATTTTTGATATCGATAAACCCTGTTGATGTATTTCTTTGGACATTTCGTAAAAATGAAAAGGATGTGATAAATCTCTACAATACGTTATCCCCTGTTATGCAAATTGCTACTGGGGGGGATATGCTTAATTTTGGTTATTGGTCTTCAAAACATTTAGACCCAATTTCTGCACAAGAAAATTTGTGTAGTGTCTTTGGAAAGATATCTGAATTATCTACTGCAAAAAATGCTATTGATGTTGGAAGTGGTTTATCTGCTCCATCCAAATTATGGCATGAGTCTTATCCTGATCTTAAACTTTATGATGTAAATATCAATTTTAAGCAATTATCTTTTTTAAAACAGCATGAAAACATTCAATTTTTAAATTCAACATCCACTAAGTTGCCTTTTTTAGATAACTCTGTGGATCGTGTATTAGCTTTAGAATCTGCACAACATTTCAAACCTTTGGATGATTTCATTAAGGAGTCCAAACGAGTTTTAATTTCATCTGGATTCCTTGTCATGGCAATACCTGTTACTGTAGGTAATCCTTCTTTTGCAAAATTAGGCTTGCTAAAATTTACTTGGTCATCTGAGCATTATGACTTGACTTATTTGAAAAGCCTTCTTACTTCTAATGGATTTAAAATAACTGATGAAACATTGATTGGTTCTAATGTTTATGAACCTTTAGCAGATTATTATGTTGAAAATAGAAAAATATTGAGTAATAATATTCTTGAATATTATCCTGGATACATGGAAAAAATTCTTTACAAGTCATTACTAAAAATGAAAAAAGCGTCACAAGAAAAAATTATTGATTACGTTCTTTTGAAATGTGTTTTAAAAAATTAATCTTAATAAAATCTATTTTAGTTCTAAATAGGTTTTTATCTTCATGTTGACTAATTTTGTATGATGGCTGATTCAGCTCAATTGTCATTACATAGTAAAAAATGCGCTCGATTATTATCCGAATCTGAAATTCGATTTGCTGGAATTGTCGATAAAGATGGTAAGTTGATTGCAGGTGGATTCAAAGAAGGTTTAGTTCCACACGAAGGGGATGAAACGAGATTGCACTCATTTTTGGAATTTGTTTCTAAAGCATCCATTAGAAAAGAATATGATGAAAGTTTAGGTCCTATCAATTATCTTGCAGCACGACGTGACAAGGCAGTTTTAGTGAGTTTTCCTTTTCCTATAACTCAAATACTATTGTTAATTTCTGCTGAACCTTCTGCAAATATTGAAAATTTGGCCAAAAAGGTCGTAGAAATTTTTACCGATGTTAATTAATTATATTTTAATCAAATCCTTTTAATTTGGTGTTTTTAAATTCTAATTGAATTGAAAGCAACTTTTGGAGCCGGATGTTTTTGGCATGTTGAAGATATACTTGTTAAAACTAAAGGTGTCACTTCAACTGCAGTTGGATATATTGGTGGCCAATTACCCAATCCCACATATGAAGACGTATGTACGGATAAAACAGGACATGCAGAGGCGGTTGAAGTTGAATTTAACCCTGATGAAATATCTTACGAAGAATTGTTAGATGTATTTTGGCATAATCATAATCCTACAACATTAAACCGACAGGGACCTGATATTGGAAATCAATATCGTTCTGCAATTTTTTATCACGATGAAAAACAAAAAGAAATTGCTGAAAAATCTAAAAAATCACTTGATTCATCTAAATCATTTAGAGATCCTATTGTTACTCAAATAGTTCCTGCTGCTAAATTCTATAAAGCTGAAGAATATCATCAAAAATATTTTAAAAAGCACGGATTTTGAAATAATTATTTTACTATAACTACGGGAATTTTAGAAGTATGAATTACATAATTTGATACGCTTCCGAAAAACATTTCTTTTGTATTACTTCTCCCTCTAGATCCCATTACGATCATGTCAAATTTTGGTGTTCCATGAGCTGCTTTAATTATGTTGTATCCTATTTCGCCTGATGCTATTTTATCTGTAAAAACAATGCCGTTTTGTGCTGCCAGGGTTTGGCTTCATTCATGAATTTTTTTATTTCTACATTTAATGATTTGTCAACTGAGCCTACTCCTCTGAATTCTGAACGCGATTGGGAATAAATTGAATAAATTCCAGTAATCGTTGCTCCACAATTTCTTGATAATGTTATTGCCATTTCTAAGCCACGAATAGAATTTTTTGAACCATCTAATGGGACCAAAATTTTTGAAATTTTCTTATTTATCACAACACCCAATTCTTTTTGTTCTTTAAATAGGATACTATTTTTTTTGAAATTTGATCTCTTAAAAATAAATTGTATTTTTTGATCGCAAAATTAAGTATCCTTATCTACTAACAAAATTGACGCTAAAACATTGGAAGAAAAAATTGTAGAAATAGATGGAAATAAAATTCATTATCTTGAATCTGGTTCTTCTAAAAGAACATTGGTATTTCTTCATGGATTAGGAGCTTCATCTGAAAGATGGAAATATGTACTACCTTTTTTTGAAACTGATTTTCATATTGTAGTGCCGGATTTAATTGGATTTGGTTATAGTGACAAACCTAATATTGATTATACAATTAAATTTTTTTCAAATTTTTTAGAAAAATTCTTAGTCTCTTTGGGTATTGTACAAACTAGTATTATTGGTTCCTCTCTTGGCGGTCAAATAGCTTCAGATTACACTTCGTCTCATTCACAATATGTTGAAAAGTTAATTTTAGTATCTCCATCTGGAGTCATGAAACAATCTACTTTTGCGCTTGATTCGTATATTATGGCTGCCTTGTATCCAAGCGAACAGAGTGCAAAAAATGCATTTGAATTAATGGATGGAACAGGTAAAAAAATTCCTATGGATACAATCGATGGATTTGTCAACAGGATGAAATTACCTAATGCAAAATTTGCTTTCATGTCAACTTTATTGGGATTAAAAAATTCTGGGATAATTACAGAAAAACTTAAAAATATTTCATCACCTACATTGGTTATTTGGGGTTCTAATGATCCTGTAATCCCAGTAAATTTTGCAGATGATTTTGTATCTTCTATAACTAATTGTGTATTTCATGAAATGAGTGATTGTGGTCATACTCCTTTTGTACAAGAGCCTGAACTCTTTGCATCTCTAGTACTGGCTTTTTTACATGACAAATAGAATGATTTAAATACCGTTAATTACCAATTACTGGTAATGAATGGTAATACTAACCAATACGATCCAACAACGATGTTTAAAGATTGGATTCAAAAAAGTGGTCAAGCTCAATCTGAATTTATGAAAAGTTTTGGCTCTTTAATGTCTACACAATCAAACCAAACATTCAATCCATTAGAAACTCTAAGAGATGTTTCTGATAAAACTCGACAGACACAATCCGCCATTATGGATAACATGTCATCTATGCAAACAAAAAGTATGGATACCATGTTTAACATTGGACAAATGCTTCCATCTTTTATGAATTGGGGTGCATACAAAACCACCATTAGCAGTAATGGTAGAATTTCAATTCCAGAAGCAGAACGTAATGCACTTGGTCTGGGAGATGGCGACTTGGTTCAAGTCATAATTTTACCAATCGCAAAAAAATCAAAAACTAAGGAGGTGAAAAATTGAGTAACAACGAAACTAAAGAAAATTCTAGAGACATATTTTCTATATATCAAGAAAATGCAGCTAAGATGTTTAATGGTGTTAAACAATCAGTCCCACAATACCATCAATCTATCACTAATGTACAACAGGAATATTTACAAACATTTGAAAATATGATAGATTCTTCTATCACACTTCAAAAAGAATTTGTAATAAAAGCAGGTATTGCATCTGATGTTCCTAACGCAACATTAAAGGTAATTGGTGATACAACTGAAGAATATCTAAAAGCAGCATCTATACAAAACCAAATAGTATTGGCAAGTATTGACGCTACACAACAAAACATCAAAACCTTCAACGATAATGCAAAATCATTTGTTGAATTAAACAGAAACATTCTACAGTCTTGGATTTCTGCATTCACAACAAAAAATAACTAGTGGTATTTTTTCCCCCACTTTTTTATGATCTTTCAGATAACCATTTTCCCATTTCTGGTAATACTTTTTTCTGTGATAATGAACTAGCAATCATCCCTACATGTCCAGTTGGGTATATTTTCAAAGTTTTGTCCTCACTACCTACCGCATAATGTAGTGGCATACTGCATTCTGGTGATACTAAATGATCACCTACTGCAACCTGTGTTAACATTGGCATATCTATTTTTTTTAAATCTATGAGTTTGTCTCCTACATACATTTTATTTTGAATTAGGAGGTTTTGTTGATAGATGTCTTTGATCCACTGTTTGAACAATTGTCCTGGAATAGGAGGCGTATCACCCAACCATTTTTCTACTCTCAAAAAATTATCTACATATTTTTTATCATCAATGTTTTTGAAAAATTTTATATATTTTTCAATTCCCTGCTCAAAAGGTTTTAAAACTGAAAAGCAATAATACATGAATTCTGGAGGCATATTTCCAATTGTATCGACCATTTTATCAACATCCATGTGTTTTGCCAAATTACTAATTACTGTGGTATCTTTCCATCCATCAATTACAGGTGCTGTTGCAATGTAGTTTTTTACATTTTCTGGATGTAATGAAACATATGCTGTAGCAATTGTTGCGCCTGTACAATATCCCTGTAATGAAATTTGTTCTGTAGATGATTGATTTTTAATATATTCCACTGATGAATCTAGATATCCGTTGACATAATCATCAAAATCTAAATATTTATCCATACTAGTTGGTGTTCCCCAATCTAACATGTATAGATCAAATCCTTGTTCTAGAAGATTTCTTACCCAACTTTTTTCTGGATGTATGTCCAATATGTGATATCTATTAACTAATGCGTATGAAATTAACAAAGGTGTTTTATGTTTGATTTCCATAACTGGGGTGTAATGTAACAATCTTGTTTTATCTATTTGTTGAACAACTTTATGTGGAGTTACTTCAAGATTTATTTCATCAGGTGCAGATACAAATTTTGGAGCTTCAATTACATTTTTACTAAATCTCAAAATTTCTTCTATGATTTTAGGATCTATTGAAGATTCATTTTGCATTTTTTCTCTTATCCTTTATTAATTCTAATTCCAATTTTGAAACACGTTTTTTTAATGAATGAATTTCTTTATACACTTCATCAACTTCTTCTTTACTTGGAAGATTAACTGATTGTAAAATTATATTTGTAATGTTATTCCAATGTTTTGTTAATTCCAATTCTTTTGATACAAGGTTTCCATAATTTTCACCAAATTTATTGGAATCAAACAATTCTGTAAAATCATTATCAAAAATATCTATCCATATTCTTTTGAAAGCTTCTATTTGTTCAACATCCTGGGGAATTTTTGGAGATTTGTAATTTACTTTCTTTTGAGCTTCTCCCCATGTATTTGATAATTGCTTATAATATTCTGTAATGTATTGGTTAAAACTCAATAAATTTTCATTTATTTCTATTAATTCTAAGGCAATCTTTTTGAATTTGCTGCAAATGATCTCATTGGTCCAATTGAAGTTAATGCCTGTGGTTTACTTGACATCAGATGTATGATATCAGTCCAAAATACTGACAAATGTTTGTAATATTCTGTCATTTCTTTTGGTGATTCGGCTAAATTTTTGGTTGATTTTGGCTGCATCATTACTGATTAATTTAGATCGCAATAAATAGTTCTATTTCGTTATTATCAAAGTGGATAACGTCGAGGAACTAGAAAGTATTTGTCAGCAAATTTTACAATTAGACCCTAAGATGCGTTCTGCCAGATTTATCAATGCGCGAGGACATTTGGAAGCTGGTGGTATGAAAGATGGAATACTTTCACTTGAAGCAAAACAACAAGATGAAATGATGTTCATGGAACTTGCATTACGTGTAAGAATGAGACATGAGTTTGATAGTGAATTTGGTATAGTTCATTTTTCATTATCCTACCGTGATAAAGTACTTGTCATGAGTTTTCCACTAAATAATGATGATGTTTTGTTAGTATCTCGTGAAAAGGATAAAGATTTTGATCACATTCCATTTAAAATTTTAGAAATTATTGAATCCCTTAAAAAAACTCCGACAAAAACATTTTGATTTCAATAACTTAATTTCTTCTAAATTATAATTATTCGTATGGTCACAACACAAACTGTTAATTGGAATGATATTGAATCTCTGGTAGCTATACTTTCTAAAAATATCTTAAAACTATCTAGAAGTTTTTCTAGTATTACTACCATCAGCCGTGGTGGATTGATTCCATCTAGATTATTAGCTGATTCTCTTGGAATTAAAAAAATATTTGTTGATCAAAAAATTATTTGTTCTAATTCTTTATTTGTTGATGATATTTTTGATACTGGAAAAACATTTCATGATGTATTTTCTAATGTTGATGATCCTTCAAAATTTATCTTTGCTACACTTCTTGCAAGACGAGGAATAAAATATCCTGAACAATTGATATATGCTGAAAAAACTTTTAATGATTCCTATGTTGTTTTCCCATGGGATAAATTAGAATTTAAAAACTGTTAAAATAATATTTGAATTAATTTTAGTCTTTTAATCTAATTACAAATACATTTTTTTTAACTTAACATACAATATGCGTAAGACGGTGTCATTGATGGATACATGATATTTTCTTTATCATTTGTGTGTGGTAGACCAATTGAGTGACCTAATTCATGTGTCATAATTGAGTTGACACTTTTCACATCATATAACTGAAAACTACCATCACAATTGTAGTCCCCTAGTGCAACTTCTACTATTCCTTTTCCCAAATGTGCATGACCTAATACTCCGTCTCCCAAGTTTCTAACTACCCATGTTACCCATACATTTGCCTCTGTTTTTGAAGTTGTAATTTCAAAAACCACTTTTGCAGTTTGATTATTTGTTGTTAATTCCATTTTTTCCCAAAATTCAAAACTATTTTTTAAAGTACTTACATGATCTAATGGCAAACCTGGAGGTTGATCATTGATGTAAATTTTGTATTTTATAATATATTCTTCGTCAATTATTTTGTATGTCGGATATGGAAAATCCTTTGATGTCATTTGTGCTTGTTGTTCAAAATTCCATTTAGCGTAATCTCTGAGAAATTTTTTTATTACATCTTGACTTGGATTTGGGTATTCGATATATCTTATTTCTGAATTTTTATTTTTCAAAATACTCTGTAAATATTTGTCAAACAAATAACTTTCATACTCAATTTCTTCAGTTGATTTTTGTAAATTTATTTTGATAAACTTATTTTCTATTAACCAATTCATATTTTTATAAAATTCTTCATCGGGAATTTCATTTTGACCCCACTGATTAAAATTATTTCTAATCATTGAAATCATTTTTAATTCAGTTGTGGTATCAAACTTTTTATTTTCTGGAATTACTATAATTTCTTTTTTAATCATATACTCCATGTTTTCTATAAATTTCTCATCAGAAATATTTCCTAATGACCACCAATTTGTAATCTGTTTAATCCATTCTGGTACTTTTCCAATTGTTAAATTCATTGTGTTAGTTGGCTTTTCTGTTGGTGTGTATGGGTATTTTTTTAGTGTATTTACAACAATATCTTTATAATTTTTAATCACTTCACTGTTTGGATTAATTTTTTCTGCTTTTTCTAAATATTCTAAAGATTCAGAGTATTCTCCTAGATTTCCAAATCCTACTCCCATTCCTAGTAGAGCTTTGGCATTATTTGGATCCTTTTCTAGTACAATGTAAAATTGTTTTAATGACAATGTATGCTGCTCCATGTTGCTGTATGCAATACCTTTCATGTTTAATGTTGAAATATTATTGTGACTTGATTCTAAAATTTGATCATAAATTGTGATTGCTTGATTATAGTCTCCATTTTGAAAAAGTTCAGTTGCTTGATTAAATAATAATTCTAATTGTTCGGGTGTTTGTTCTTGAGCAAATACTGTATTCTTATCGCTATGTGAAAGAAAAAATAAGATTATTGTACAAAAAAATAATATTTTTACTAGTGTTTTCATAATTTATTATTTTCGTGTTTATTTCTATACTTTGTTATTATTGTCTACTATATTTTTGGTGTTTCTAAAAATCATGGAAATCTTTAATTCATTTCTAAGCTGTACTTTTTTGTTGACTGAAATTCAAATTAGTGCTAATTTGCATGATTTAAAGCAAAAGATTGATCAAATTGAAAGCGAATTACAGAAATCGGGAGATTCTCCAGAGCAACTTCCTGAATTAATTGATTCTGCAAACCTACTACGCAAAAATGAATTTCTTGTACATTCTGATCAAAAAAAGACAGAACTTATTTCTGTTTATTCTATTTATGCAAAATCTATGGAGTCAATATTGACTTCCCTATCTGAAATTAAAAATGAACTAAAAAATATCTTACAAGATCAATCTTCTTTGATGAAATCTTCTAAAACAAAATCTAAATCTAAAACAAAATCCAAGTCTAAAACTAAACCTAAAACTAAACCTAAAACTAAACCTAAAACTAAACCTAAAACTAAACCTAAAACTAAACCTAAAACTAAACCTAAAACTAAACCTAAAACTAAACCTAAAACTAAACCTAAAACTAAACCTAAATCCAAAAAATAAACTATTTAGTTAAATGAACTATATCTCCGGCAAAAATTTTTCTATTTTTATCTTTATCTTTGACAATTAACCCTCCATCATCATCTATTTTTACTGCTTCGCCCTTTACTTTGCCTTGTTCTGTATCGATTTCTATTTTTTTCCCAATTGTTGATGATCTTTTTGTCCATTCTACAATAATTTTGTTTGTCTGATTTCTATTTAGATCCTCATAAATTTTTTCTAATTCCAATAAGAATGATTGAATCAACTTTATTGGTTTAATTTTATTTTTTTGTTCACTCAAACTTGTAACTCCATAGAAATTTGGTGTCTTTTTTAATATTTTTTCTATTTCTTTACTATTTATTTCAAAATTTATTCCAACTCCTAAAACTAAATTTTCTATTTTATTGGATTCAAATGATGCATCCACTAACATACCTGCAAGTTTTTTACCTTTTATTGTTAAATCATTTGGCCATTTTAATTCTGGTGATATTTTACATGTTTTTTCAATTGCATATGATAATGCTAATGATGATGCAATTGGAAATAATGTAGTATTAGAAATATCAAATTTTGGATGTAATATTAGTGAAAACCATATTCCACCTTTTGGTGAAATCCATTTTCTACCTGATCTTCCTCTTCCTCCTGTTTGTTTTTCTGCAATAATTATAGTTCCATCATTTTCATTATTCATTTTCAATGCTTGATTTTGTGTTGAATCTATAATGTCAAAATAATATGCTCTTTGACCTAACACTTTAGTTTCTAGTCCTGCAATAATTTCCCATGGTAGTAATAAATCCGAATTTTTTGTTATTTTATAACCTTCTTTTTGTTTTGATTCTACTGTGTACCCCAATGTACGGATTTTTTTAATATGTTTCCAAACTGCAACTCTACTAATTCGTAGAACATCGCTGAGATCTTGACCTGAAAGATACTCTGTATTGTGAGATTTTAAAAATTTTAAAACTTTTAGTAATCCTGTGTCATTAAAAGAATTGTAAATCAATTAGATGTTATTTTTAATTGAAGTATAAAATCCCCGCTAGAACCCAACATCAAAATCAAATCCTCCACCATCAGATGCACCACCATCAGATGCACCACCATCAGATGCACCACCATCAGATGCACCACCATCAGATGCACCACCATCCGTCTCTGCATTGGCCATGTCTTGGTCTGATACGAAACTTGACATTGCCATTCCCATCATACTGAACATCATTGAAAACATGATCATATCCATTACGCCAAAAAACATCATAGTTGGTAACAATGATTTATTTTCTTCCATTTTTTGTTGAAGTTGCTGTTTATTTCCACTTTCGTAAAGTGATTTCATTTCTTTCCATTTTGATTGTATTTCTGTGATTTTTCTATCTAGTTCATTTGAACCTACTTCTGTAATGTCCAATTCAATTTTTTTTCCAAACAAACCTTTTTTCTCTTCAACTTTAATGAATTCATTATTTTCTAATTCTTCTAAAATTAAATTTAATTCTTCAGTCTCGATTTTGGTATCATTTTGGATCTTTGAAAATTTTTTATTTCCTTTTCTGATTGATCCTAATACAATTACATCCTTTGGCTCTGTTTCCATAATTTCTTTAATTACTTATTATTAAAATACTCTTTGATTTTGATTAAATTCTATTTTTTTTCTTTAATTCAGATATAACTTGAGTCACACCTTCTTTATAATTTGGGTATTTGAATTGGTATATTTTAGTTATTTTCTTATTGGAAACCTTCATTGACGTCGTCAATAATTTAATCAAGTCTCCTCCAACTATTGCTTTAGCTAAAAATGTTGGAACACTTCCTGGATGGTTTACATTTATTTCATCAGCTGTATAGTCTGAAAATTCTTTAAATGTAGCTGGCATCGAGTCTGCAACAATAAATGATTCACCAAAAGAATTATTTTCTAGAACTGAAATCATGCTGCCCACAGCATCTTCTACATGAACAAAGCCTTTGAAATAATCTCCACCCTTAGGCATTCTGAACATATTCTTTTTCAATCTTTTTACAAGCATTTCATAAAACCATCCGTCTGGTCCATAAACATCTCCAAAATGAACTACTGAGAAATCTATTTTATTTTCAAGTGATTTTTCTTTGAGGTATTTTTCAGCATCTAATCTAATCTTAACAAAATTTGTATTTGGATTATATTCTTGACTTTCATCAATTATTTTTTCTCCTGTTTCACCATATACTCCTAAACCTGAAATGTAAATAATTGATTTTGTGATATCCTTAATTTCTTTAAATAATTTTTTTGTTCCTTCTAGATTAACTTTTTCTAATATTTTTTTATTTTTTTCTAAAGGTGTGTGTGATGCAAGATGAAATACACAATCAAATTTTAAATCTTTAAAATCTATTTTTTCATCAGTTAAATCTCCATAAATAATATTTGATTTTGGGTTTCCTTGTTTACCTTTACGAATTAAACTAGTTACATCGTATTGCTTGTTGATTAATTCATTTACCAATCTTGAGCCAATAAACCCTGTTGCTCCTGTAACTAATACTGATTTTGTCATACTTTTGTACTTTCTTTTTACCTTTTATTGTATTTTTATTTGTTTAACTAGTGCCATACTTCAAAAATTATATGTTACAATATTGAAATTAATCTATGGATCAGGACTCTTATTCTGATAAACAAATAATTGATATTTTATCGTTGAGACATGTAGCTGTAATTGGAATGTCAAAACACTCATCAAAAGCAGCTCATTATGTTCCAAAGTATTTAATTGATAATGGATATGTTGTAACTCCAGTAAATCCAACTACAGATAAAATTTTAGACATATGTTGTTTTAATTCAATTTCTGAAATTAACTATCCCGTTGATATTATTGATGTATTTAGGCCCTCTGATCAGATTTCGTCTATTATTCACGAATGTATTGAAAAAAAACCTAAAGTGATTTGGCTTCAAGAAGGAATTCATGATTTTGAATCTGAAGAATTAGCTAGAAAAAATGGAATAATTGTAGTTTTCAATAGGTGTATGTTGTCAGAACATCAGAGATTAAAATTATGACTGATTTTGATAATTTTTATCATGACTTGATTGAATTGATAAAAAAATATGAAAATGATCTTGCATTAAAGATTGAAGAAGATCTTGAACATGATATTATCAAAATATTTGGTACCAAAATTACTTCTTTGACAAGAGCTCAAAACGGTCTTAATGACGTGACAGAATTAGCATATACTACAGCTGAACATCATCCTTATTGGAATTTATTGTATAACTGTTCAGAAATTACTCATACACTTCTAGATAATTGGGAAAAATCATTATCCTCTGAGAATGTTGCTGATATTAAATGGGCTTTAAAAGAAATTAATCAAACATTAGAAAAAATTAAAAATAATTCTAATGTTTCTCATAGTCATTAAAAATTAATTAAAAATATGCACAAAAATGATGGATCCGTGTGAACTTGTATTCCTTAATAAATAACTTAATTCTGACATTTATTGATGAGTTCCACAAATAAGGACCCTGAAGGTCTATTTGGTACTATAAAAGTGGGTTTTGGAGCTGGGTTGGTTGCAGGATGCGCATTATTTTCATCATTTCTCTCAATTGATCAGCAAATAAATATCCCACATGGAACATTTTACAAAACAATCGGTATTCCTTTGGGTCTTGAAGGAATGACTGCAATTGGAATAGGTTTTAGTATGCACATTATTGTTGCAGCACTAATTGGTATCTGTTTTAATTTGTCAGCATCATATTGGAGAACTTTCCAAATTGTTACAGTTCCTAAAGGAATTTTAACTGGCGCAATTACTGGCGCAATTGTATTTAGTTTAGCGTTCTTACCCATGCATACATTGGTGATGGTACCTATGTTAGAATCTGAAGTTAATTCAACTGAATCCCTACTTAGTATAACTCCAGAAGAGAAGGAATCTCTATCTGAATTGCTTGTTAATAATAACTTTGTATTATGGTATTCTGCATTCTTACATGTGTTATTTGGTGCAGTTATGGGTTTGATGTCTGGATTTCTTTTACATGATAGATATAGAAATGTAGAAAGAATTCATTCATTCTGGTAGGATTAAACTTTCATTATATTTTTAATTAATTATATAAAATCCAAAAGTGTTTTTTGTCTAATCATGTTAGTAATACTTCCATTTCTTATCCATTCATTTTTACTGACACTCGTTTTTGCCGATGCAATATTTAATGCACTGTTAAAGTCTGTAATTATTTGTGGATCTTGCTTCATTGCTTCTCTAATTCCTTCTCGTACTTGCCATACTCCAACTGGAATGGCATACTCTGGTCTAATTTCTCTAAAAATTAAAACTCCTGCTTGAATATTATTTTTTAGCAGATATTCTGAAACTGCTAATTTTGCAGCAAAATATGCTCCAGCAATACGTGGTGAATGATTTATCCCTCGTGCATCTTCACTATCTGAACCAAATCCTATGATTCCATTTGCATGCCATGCTTCAATCATTTCAAAAATCCATCTGTGAGGAAATAAAATCACTAAAAATATATTTCCTAAATGTTCATGTGAGAAAATTTTACATGTATCAATTAAACTATTTTCTAAAATTTTTTCTACTATGGATTTTGATATTATGTCATCAGTTGCAGTAATACTCCATTTTGTTGGTACTAGTTTCCTGTTTTTTCCTAGCATTCCAATACTGAAACATTTTTGTATTTTTGAAATTTCAATTCCTGAATTGTATAATTTTAAAACTGCATCTTGTGCCTTCATATCTCTATCATAAAATATCCTCTCAATTGGTTTGCTAGATGTACTTCCTGAGAATTTTGCAGATTTTATTTCCCCCACTGGACCAAAAGGTGCACTCTCACCACCAATGGAAATATTTGATGACACATTTTTCGTAAATATTAAATCTAAATCTGTTGGTTTTGATGACATTGTTACTTCTTGTAGATTCTCAATATACCTGCCTTGTGTTTGTTCAATTGGAATTTTTTTAATTCCTCTAACTAGGTTTAAACGAAAATTAACTATTTCTTCAAGTGTTCTTCCTTTCCATTTTTCTGGACTATCCAATAACTCTGTATCCCCATGAATTGGTGGTACCATTGGACCGACAAACACTTTTGGATAATTGTACGATCCAACAAATACTGATGGTGGACTTGTACCGCTGATGGAATCTGATGAAAATAAATTTCCATATTTTGATAATGATTCATGCCATTTTAATAAAATTGATCTTCTTATTTCCTGAGAATCTGATGACATGGTAATTTATGCCTGAAATAAGCCTATTAACTTGACTAATTTTTTAAATTTATGATTAATACGTGTATAATTTTTAAACTTTGTATGTTATACTCTCAAATATGAGTATTAATAGAATAGTTTCTTTTCTTCCTAGTGCAACTGAATTACTTTATGAATTTGGTGTTGATGATAAATTATTTGGAGTTACACATGAATGTAAATATCCTGAAAATGCAAAATTAAAACCACAAGTAATTTCCTCTGTAATTAATTCTGATGAATTGTCTAGCAATGAAATAAATTCTATGACTTGTACATTATTACGTGACGGAAAAAACATTTTTGAATTAAATAAACAGAATCTTCTTGATGCCGATCCTGATTTAATTATTTCTCAGGAAACCTGTGAAGTTTGTGCTGCATACACTAATCAAGTTAAAAATGCTTTAGACATTTTGCCTAAAAAACCTAAATTATATTCAATGGATCCACATAATTTAACTGAAATAATTGAATCTGTCACTAAATTAGGAAAAATATTGCAAAAAGAAAAAAAAGCATTAGAAATTACAAATTCATTAAAACAACGTATCAAAAACATTCAAAATTCTAAAAATAAAAAAATTCCTAAAGTTCTTGCAATAGAATGGCTTGAACCTTTTTTTACTGCGGGTCATTGGATTCCTGAAATGATAGAACTTGCTGGTGGAATTAATTTAATTAGTAAAACTGGTGAGCATTCTAGACGTATGGATATGGAGGAAGTAAAAAATTCCGATCCTGACATAATTATTTTAATGCCATGTGGATTTGATTCTTTACGTATATTATCTGAATATGAATTAATTTTAAAGAATAACCCTGTATGGAATTCTCTAAATGCAGTAAAAAACAATCAAATATTTGCAGTTGATGCAAATTCTTTTTTTAGCAAACCCAGTATCAGAACTATTGAAGGATTAGAAATTTTAGCAAAAATTATTCAACCTGATAAATTTGAGCATTTGGTTGTTTCTGCCAATTCATTCTCTAATGTTTCTTAAGAATTTTTTTTATGGTCGATAAACTCACTATATTGATAATTAAAATCAATCTCAAATAATTATTTTAAGTACTTTAAAGTCAAATATTGATAAATCTGAAATTGTTTATCTTAAAAAGTCATTTGGACTAGAAATGATTAAACTTTATTAATTTGTTTTTTATTTTGGCGTCTTTTTTTCAATAAACTAAACATGATCATTCCTACATTGATAATTGAAACAATTTCAATTAAATCTACGCCGTATAGTAACCAGTCAATGACTGGATGAACTCTTGAAATAATTCCTGCTTCAAGCATGATATCTGCATTCCATACCATGTGTGGTATTTGAATAAATTGTACAATTGCAATAATGACAATACTTCCTAATATTTTACTTTCATACCAACTCCAAAATTTAGCCCAAGGATTCATACACACGTTAATTTTTTAATTCTAATAAAGGATGTTAAAATTAGACTTGACTAATTAGATTAGCCTAATTTCTTTACCCACAGGATACATTATTTTTCTGATTTAATTTTCTCTTTTTTCATCCAAATAGTTTTTTCCTTATGGTCAATCAATTCTATATTCATTTCATTTAATTTTTCTCTAATTTTATCTGCTTGAACAAATTGTTTTTCATCTCTAAATTTTTCTCTATTGGAAATTAATTCATCTATTTTTTGTTTTTCATCAATACTCATTTCTGGGATATTTAGTCCTAGTATTTTTAAAATTCTTTGAAATTCTTTTTTAATAATTACACTATTTTCTTCTCCTAATTTTTCTTCAGCAGCTAATCTGTTGGTTTCTTTTACCAATTCAAAAAATGAAGATAATGCAAGATGCGTATTAAAGTCATTTTCTAATGATTTATCAAATTTCATGCCTATTTTTTTAATTTTTTCTGATATATTTTCTTGATTTTTATTATTTGCATGTATTAATTCAAAATAACAAGTTTCAACTTGTCTCCATTTTGAAAAATTTTCTTTTAGTATTTCTTCTGAATAATCTATTACTTTGGAATAATGACCTGATAAACAAAATAATCTAATAATGTTTGGACCCCAATTTTCTAATACATACTTGATTGATTTAGTATTTCCTAATGATTTTGACATTTTCTCTCCACCTAGTGTAACCATTCCCACATGCATCCAAATTTTTGCAAATTGATTACCTGTATGTGATTCTGATTGAGCTATTTCATTTTCGTGATGTGGAAAAATTAAATCTCTGCCTCCACCGTGAATGTCAAAATTTTCGCCTAGATACTTTATACTCATTGCAGAACACTCTATGTGCCACCCTGGTCTTCCTTTCCCCCAAGGACTCTCCCATGTTGGATTTATGCCTGAATATTTCCATAATGCAAAATCTAGTGGATCCTTTTTTGTTTCATCTATTTGTATTCTTGATCCTGACTGTAATTCGTCTATTTTCTTTTTTGATAATTTACCATATTGTGGAAATTTTGAAACTGAAAAATACACTCCATTTTTTGAAACATATGCTATTTCTTTATCAATTAATTTCTCAATAAATTTTATGATGTCTCCTATGTGTTCTGTTGCTTTAGGATAGTTTGTTGCACGCATAATATTCAATTCATCAAAATCTTTAAAATAACTTTTAATGTATTTGTCACTAATTTCTTGTGCTGAAACATTTTCTGTTGTTGCACGATTTATGATTTTATCATCAACATCTGTAAAATTTTGGATAAATTCTACTTCCACTTTTTTACTTTCTAAATATTTTCGTAAAACATCAAAAATTATGATTGTTCTAGCATGACCTATATGCGATTCATCATAAACTGTAACTCCACATAGGTAAATTTTTATCTTTTTTGAAATATCTAGAGTCTGTTCTTTATTTGATAATGTATCTTGTAATTGCATTTACTTCATATCACTTTTCTGCGGTTGTAATCTTTTATGTTCACTCTTAATGTTTAATTGATGAATTTTTTCAACTATTTTTATATCAATTTTAGTCGTTTCTGCTGTTTTTTCAATAGACAGTTTTTCATCAAATAAACAATATAGTATGGAATCAATTTCTTCATATTGTATTCCTAATTCTTTTTCTGCTTCATGGTCTTTCCAAAGGTGTGGACTACTTTTTTTTGAAATAATATTTTCTGGAATTCCTAAATGCTTAGCAATTTCTCTAACTTGTAGTTTGTACAACGAGATTATCGGTGCTAAATCTGATGCACCGTCTCCAAATTTAGTAAAATATCCTGTTAGATATTCACTTTTATCACTTGATCCTAAAACTAAATAGTTTTCGATGTTTGCATAATAGTATAAAATATTGGTTCTAACTCTTGCTCTTAAATTTCCTTTAGCTTTTTCGTTTGGTACTAAATACATTGAATATTCCTTTACAATTGGGTTTATGTCTATTAGTTTGTATTCCATTCCTATTAGTGAAATAATTTTCATTGCATCTTGTGTTTCACTAAATGGTGTAATTGTTGTATCTGGCATTATTAGTGCAAGTGTTTTTCTTTAAGTACTCCTTTGCATAAATACGCCAATACTGCAGAATCTATTCCTCCACTTAGGCCAAGAATTACTCCGTTTGCCTTGTTTTTTTTCAATCTGGGTTTGCAAAAATTCTTCTACGTTTTTTATGATGGAATTGTAATCTTGATGAAGTATTTCATCTAAAATCTTCTGATTCAATAGATCCTTTTAAAAAATCGTCTGAATAAAAGTTGTGCCAAATATAATTTTCATATCTTTAATGCCTGAATTTATTGGCATGACACAATTTTTAATGAAATTTAATTGATAAAATTTTCTTCCCTGTGGAAAATACATGATTTTACAAGTGTTCCATCACGATCTTAAATTTTATATCCACAGGAGAAGATTATGTGCATTCCAATTGAAATGATAAAAACTGCAATAAAAATAACTAGTCATTAAATTACAGTGACGTACTTGAATTACGATTTTCTGTTAACTATATAGGAAAATAAAACAATTTTTATACAAATCATCGCTTATAGAAGATGTGGATTTGTACTTATTCAGGCATGGAAAAGCTGAAGAGAGAACATCTTCAGTCACTAGTGATTCTAAAAGAAATCTTACAGAATACGGTATAAAAGAAATTAATATAATTTCAAAATCATTAAAGGGACTAGATGTAAAAATTGATTATCTAATCTCAAGCCCATTAAATAGATCAAAGCAAACCGCAAATATTTTATCAAAAGACTTGCTAAAACAAAAAAAACACTTTTTGATTTGGGATGAATTAAAGCCTGAAATTCCTATAGAACAAATAAAAAAAAAGATACGATCTCTAAATTTTTCATCTATGATGCTTGTAGGACATGAGCCAAATCTTAGTAAGTTAATTGGAAGTATTATTTCTGATTCTTCAAAAATCTGTATATTATTAAAAAAAGGAGGCTTTGCCCATATTGAACTTTTCTCGGATAGATCTGCATTACATGGAACATTGAAAAGTTTGATGACACCCAAACAGATAAAAAAACTATGCAATTAGATAATTTATTTTAACATGGATTTAATAAATTGGACATTTTCAATTAAGAAAACGAAAGTTTGATCCCAATTACAAAAAATATAATAAATACAAGAAAAGCTGCAGTGATAGATCTTGGTTCTAATTCAGTTAAATTAGTTAATTATAATATTGGAATTGATAATACATACAAACCATATCATCAGGAATCCGTTCGAGTAAAATTAGCTGAAGGCTTGGAAAATGGTATTATTCAGGAAAAATATGTAGAAAAAACAATTGAAACCATGAAATTATTTAGAAATATTGTGGATTTTGAGCAAATTGATTATGTCATATGTATTGCAACTAGTGTTGTACGTGATGCAAAAAATAATGTCGAATTACTTAATAAAATTCACAGAGAAACAGGATTTAAATTTAAAATTTTATCTGAAACCCAAGAAGCACTCTATTCTTATATTGGAGCGATTAGATCATTGAAAATTCAATCTGCTATTTTCTTTGATCTTGGAGGTGGAAGTTTAGAAATAGTTTATGCCTCTAATTACAAAATAAAAACAATTATTTCTTTACCCTTTGGCTCCCTTAGACTATCACAATTATTTGCAAGCAAAAAAGGAAATTTTTTCAAATAACAATTATTACAAAATGTCTCAATACATAATACAATCATTGCCTTCTTAGAGAAGAATTGCAAATACTTGAAACGCAAATTCCAATAATTGGGGTTGGCGGAACACTTCGAAGTATTGCAAAATATGTTCAAGAATTGAAAAACTATCCATTAAAGAAAATTCATAACTATTCGATCTCTTCAGAATCTGTTAATCAAATTACTCAACGATTAATGTCCTATGATTTTGAGCAAATCTCTCAGATTGAATCAATCGGAAGCGGAAGATCTGACACTGTTCAATCTGGGGCATGTGTAATTTCAGAATTAATGGAAAAATTAAAATTAACTGAACTTTTAGTAAGCGCACATGGATTACGTGAAGGAACATTATTCGTATCTATGCAATATCCTGATAAGTTTTTCAATGACATCGAAATCAGCTTACCGCAAATTCATGACATAATTAATCTTTCAACTCAGTCTGATCATCTGTCTAAATCTGTTGAAGATTTTACAAGTTTGTTATTTTCAATTACATTAATTTCAGAAATGGAGAAAATTTTACTCTCTCAATCTATTTCTAAAATTGACATACTTTCATCATTTAGAGACGTAGACAATATTCTTTATGCAGTTATGGACGATGACAGTTCTTTATCTCATAGAGAACAATTAATCGTTGCACTCTCACTAATTTATTCAAAAAAGAAAAAAAAATCAGAGTCTTTAATTTTAAAATACAAAATGCTATTAGAAAAAAATGATAAAAAAATTATCCGTAAAATTTCTTCTATTTTATCTTTATGTTATATATTTCTCAAAACTCAGGCAATTGTAACTTCATCCTATGAAAATTTTAATTTAATTTTAAAGATTTATCCAAAAAACAACGCGTTCCCAGAAGTGCTTTTCAAACAAGCATGTGAAAAACTTGAAACTACTTTAGATATTCATGTACAATCCGATGTCTATTATCAATCATCATTTGACGTACACCAAATTTAATTAGTGTTTTCTAAACTCCTCATATACGTAAACAATATGGTAAAATAATAGGTATCTCTATTTCTTTATATTCTGTGTGTCCATGATTACTAAAAAAATCTCAAAATACATGGTAGAACTGGAAGGCTGATAGTTGTAGAGGGAATAGATGGTTCAGGAAAATCTACGCAACTAAGCTTATTGGAAAAATGGCTAAAATTTAACAAAATAGATGTTTTTAAAACTGAATGGAATTCATCTGAATTGGTAAAAGAAATTACTTCAAAAGGAAAAAAGAAAGGAAATCTAACACCTACTACATTTAGCTTATTGCATGCAACAGATTTTGCTGACAGATTTGAAAGAAATATTCTTCCTCTGCTAAGAGCCGGATACTTTGTTCTTGCAGATAGATACGTATACACAGCATATGCTAGAGATGTTACTAGAGGCTGTAATTACAAATGGGTAAGAAAAGTATATGATTTTGCGCTAAAACCTGACATTACATTTTATTTTAAAACCCCAATAGATATTGCAATTGATAGAATTCTTTCTGGTCGTCCTAAACTAAAATACTATGAAGCTGGAATGGATCTAGATTTTAGCAAAGATATTTATGAGAGCTATCGTATTTTCCAATCAAAAATAATTTCACAATATGACGCCATGAGTAAACAGGAAAACTTTACAATAATTGACGCTTCATTAGATATACCGAAACAACAATCAGTCATGCGTGAAAAAGTAATGAAACTTCTTACCAAAAAATTAGTAAAAGTCGTTAAGGAGAAATAATGATGCACTCTAAAATTTCTAAATCAATACAAAAAAGATCACCAATATGGTATTCCGGTAACTCACATGTAGGAATTCCTTATTTGAAAAATATTAAAATCAGTGGTAGATTAATTGTAATTGAAGGGCCTGATGGTTCTGGGCGAAGTGCTCAGATTGAAATGTTGACATCACGACTTGAAGCAGATGGATTTGCTGTTCTTAATACTGGTCTCAAACGCTCAGATCTTATTGGCGAAGGGATTCTTGAAGCTAAACGAAATATTTCATTAGGAAAGAAAACATTGGCTCTTTTTTATGCTGCAGATTTTGCTGATGAATTAGAACATAAGATTATTCCTGCATTACAATCTGGATATGTTGTACTTGCAGACAGATACATCTACACATTAATTGCAAGAAACAATGTTAGAGGACTAAAAAGAAAATGGTCTAGTGATCTATACAGTTTTGCTCTAGTGCCTGATTTAGTTTTTTATTTAAATGTAAATTCAACTAAATTAGTTCACAGAGTATTTGAAAAACGAATGTCTTTAGATTATTATGAATCTGGTTCAGACCTAGGATTATCTGATGATATGTATGAATCATTTTTAATTTACCAAAGTAAAATGGCAGATGAATTTGCAAGGTTAAAGAAAAAATACGATCTAATCACAATAGATGGAAATAAATCAATACTTGATGTAAATTTAGTTCTTCAAAGACAAATTCGTGGTTTTCTCAAAAAATGACAATAATTCACATTAGTTCCCTCAATGATTCTTTTTTTCAAATGTTTTTAGAACATATGAAAAAATCTCATCACCGATTATCTGTTTGTGTTAATGAGCCCTCCGTTGATAATATACATGATCTTAGGACTTCAATTCGTAGAATGACCACAATTTATAAAATTTTATCAAAATATCCAAAAAAAAAAAGAAAATAAAAAAATTTGTAAAACAATATCAACTTTTATTCAAATCCAGTAGTATAATTAGAGATTATGATATTTTATCTGAAAAGATTTCTTTTTATGGGTTTTCCGAACTTAAATTCATTCAATATCTAAAAAAACAAAGAGAAAAAAAGATTACCGACATTCTAAACCAATATTCCTTGCTTTTAACATTAGAAGTCCCAACTATTTCAGAATTTAATTTTATTGATGAGATCAACATATTCTTTACCAAAAAATGTCTTGAACTTATTTTAGCAATTCAAACCAATTTTCCTATAATTATACAAGATCAAACTAAAATCAAAGAACTTCATTCCATGAGAAAAACTGTTAAAAAATTACGTTATCTATTAGAATTTTTACCTGAGTATTCTATCTCACAAATTATGGAAGATCTTAAACAACTACAGGATCTCCTTGGTGACATTCATGATAATGATATAACGATTTTATTTTTTCAGAAAAAAATTGATAAATTCAATTCTTTAAAACCACTAATATTACTTGAAAAACAATCTAGAGATGCTAAATTTAAAAAATTGGTTGAACACAATTCACTTCTATCTACAAATGGCTAGTTTTTAGATATTTTCTTAATCTCTTTTTAATTTTGATTTTGCACTTTTAATTTTAATTTTTGCCTCATTTTTAGCAGCTATTTTTTCCAATTTGATGTCATTTTTTGTTTCTTTAATTTTTTTTTCTAACTCTTGTTTGTTTTGTTTTCCTGCCAATTTTTTTAATTTTTTATTTTCTTTAATTTTTCCACGTTTGTCTTTTTTAATTTGTATTAGTTTTTTCTTTACATCTTTTTTGACTTTTTTATGTGCGCTCTTAGCTTCGTCTAGTCTTATTTTTGCCTCTTTTATTCTAGATCTTTCTTGGCGTTTGGTTTCTTTAAAACTATTATCTGTCATCTTAAGACAATATAATTTAAGATTAATAAATATTTATCACATTATGTGTTTTTTTTATATTTAAACGTCTACGTAAATCCCATCATTTCTAGCTTCAACACGATACGTTGCTAATTTTACATCTTTAAGATAATCTACTAGTTGTCCTGTTTTGATATTATAATGCCAGAAATGTAATGGGCATTCTACTATGTCCCCTTCTAGTTTTCCTGGTGCAATTGATCCGTCTTGATGAACACAAAGATCATCTATTGCATGATATCCATCTTGATTAAAAATTGCAATTTGTTTTCCATCAATTTTAAATGCCTTCCCTTTACCTGAGATTACTTCGCCTTTTTCTGCAATTTTTTTCCAAGCCATGAATTTAATTGAATATTTGTTATTTATTTACATTCGCATGATAGTATTTTATAGTCCAAAAATGGGATTGCTTTATTGAGTAAAGTAAAATCTAGTCCAAAATTGATCAAGGAAGGCAATCTTTCTTATGAGTGGGCTAGATCTCATATGCAAATTTTAGATAATACCATTAATCGATTAAAAAAATCAAAACCTCTCAAGGGAATTACAATTGGATTTTGTCTACACGTTACAAAAGAAACTTCTGTTTTATTAATGGGTGCAAAGGAATTGGGTGCAACAGTTGCCGTTTGTGGTGGTAATCCTTTAACCACTCAAGATAATATTGCTGCATTTTTGGCATCACAAGGAATTCACGTGTATGCATGGCATGGACAATCTGTAAAAGATTATGATTGGTGTATTGATCAAGTGCTTAAACACAAACCAACAATTCTAACTGATGATGGTGCAGATATGAACATCAAAGCACACTTTGATAAACGATTTAACAACATGAAAATTTTAGGTGCTACTGAAGAAACTACTGCCGGTGTTACTAGAATTAGAGCTGTAGAAAATCAAGGCAAGTTGAGATATCCTGTAATTTTAGTTAATGAAGCTTACACTAAACATATGTTTGATAATCGATATGGTACAGGACAAAGCACTATTGATGGTTATTTACGCGCTATGAATTTACTAATGGCATCAAAACGTGTTGTAGTAGTTGGATATGGTTGGGTTGGACGTGGGGTTGCATCAAGATGCCATGGAATGGGCTCAAAAGTAATTGTAACTGAAGTTGATCCTATTAAAGCACTTGAAGCTCACATGGATGGATTTGAGGTCATGCCAATGTCCCAAGCAGCAAAAATTGGTGACATGTTTATCACATGTACTGGAATGACTAGTGTAATTAGAAAAGAACACATTTTGAAAATGAAGGATGGTGCAATAATGGGTAACGTTGGGCACTTTGATGTTGAAATTGATAGTGAATTCTTACTTACCAAATCTAAATCTGTTAAAGAAGTACGACCAACTCTTGATGAATGTACTTTGAACAATGGTAGAAAAGTTTACTTGATTGGAAAAGGACGTCTTGCAAACTTAGTTTCTGCAGAAGGACATCCACCAGAGGTGATGGCACAATCATTTTTAAACCAACTTTTGTCCGTATTGTATATTCTAAAAAATCATAAAAAAATGGAAAATAAAATTATTGATGTTCCTAAAGAAATTGATATTCAAATCGCATTTGATGCATTAAAAGCAATGGATGTAAAAATTGATAAATTAACTCCAGAGCAAGTCAAATACGCAAATAACTGGTAAATAGTAATATTTTGGATTTTATATCGTCATAAGTTTTACCGTGTCCATCTTTTTGTTTGTAACAAATCCTTTGGTCACAGACTCTATTTTTCTTGCATCGCCATCTAACAGAAACAATTCAACACATCTGCTTTCGTCTACCTTGCTGTGAAGGTGTGTTTTTATCAGATCCTCATAGTCATGTTTTATTCCTGCAACTTGGTCATCAAATTCATCTGCATGTACAACCATCAAAAATGCTTTTCTTTTTCCTGTCATGTCTTGTTTTTGTTTTTCATCTTGAACAAAGGATCTGATTCCAGCTCTTATGATCTCAGAACGTCCGGAAAATCCCATAGAGATCTGGAGCTTGTCAAGTTCCTTTAGAATCTCATTGTTTAGAGAAATTGAAACTATTGGCATGTGATTTACATTATTAATTATTATTTAAATCTACTAGTAAATGTTAATAAGAATTAATTTTTTATCGTTTTCTTTTTATTGAAAATAACATAAATTATGATATAAAGTATTAACTTTATATACATATCTTAATAATACGTTTTTGAAACATATGAAAAAAAATTTTCTTTATGGTGGAATCGGCGCTGTAGTTGCAGTTAGCGTGATAATTCTAATCTTTGCATTGCAATCCTCAGACAATTCTAAAATGTCTATGTCTTCTGAAATTCAACAAGAGAAGATCATTGTGTATGCATCATTTTTTCCATATTATGAATTTGCAAAGAATGTTGCAGGGGACAAAGCAATAGTTAAACAGTATCTTCCATCTGGAATAGAAGCACATAATTGGGAACCTCGAGCAGGGGAAATACAATCGCTTCAGGACGCTGATGTCTTTGTGTACGCCGGACTTGGAATTGAGCCATATGTGGATAACTTAATTGATTCTGGGGAATTTGATCATATTGTTTTTATCAAGGCATCCAATGGCATAGAACTTTTGAAATTTGAAGATCATAAAGAGCAATTTTTAGAAGAAATTGGAAAAATAATAGAAGAGTTTGAAGAAGGACAAATAACGGAATTACAAACTCTTGAATTTATCAAAGAAATACTACATGAGCATGTAGGTGACGGACATGATCATGGTAAAGGCATTATTGAAGAGATTGAAGAATTTGTACATCAATTTGAAGAAGGGGAAATTAATGCTTTAGAGGGAATAGTGGAAATTCACCATTTGGTTTCTGGCGAAGATGTTCATGCTAAAGATGGTGAAATAGAATATGAGCATGATACCGATGGTGAAATAGAATATGAGCATGATACCGATGGTGAAATAGAAGATGAACATGGACATTCATTTGAGTACGACCCACATATCTGGCTTGATCCGATTCTTGTAAAACAGCAGGTCAACAACATAAAGGATGAACTGGTTAAGGTTGATCCTGAAAACGCAAACTATTATGAGCAAAATGCTGTTGCATACAATGCTCAGCTAGATACCTTTGATGCTAAAGTAAGATCTGAAATCTCAAATTGTCAGAAGGATACATTTGTCCCATTCCATAATGCGTTTACTTATTTTGGTGAAAGATACGACTTGACAGTATTTGCAATAGGGGGGCTAACACCCGATTCTGAAGCATCAGCTTCTGAAATTGCTGAATTTGTAAACTTTGTAAAAGACAATGACATCAAAGTAATATTTGCCGAAGAATTGGTAGACCCAAGACTTGCACAAGTAATTGCAGATGAAGCAGGCGCACAAGTCCTGATCTTCAGTCCATTAGAGGCATTAACACCTGTAGAAGCATCCAAGGGAGTAACATTTTTGCAAAAGATGGAGCAAAACTTAGATGTCCTTAAAGTGGCATTAGAATGTCAATGACAACAGTACTTCAGGTAGAAAATCTGACAATTGGATACAACAATCACATTGCAGTAGATGATATCAGCTTTGATGTTGCAGAAGGAGACATACTTGGAATAGTAGGTCCAAACGGAGCAGGTAAGACGACACTGTTTCGGGCCATATTGGGTTTGCAGAATTACAAAGGAAAGATAAAACTGTTTGAGTATGGACCTGACAAGTACAAATCACTAATTCCACTAGTTGGATACGTTCCACAAAAGATTGCATTTGAGCCAAATTTTCCTGCAACAGTTTACGATATAGTATCGATGGGAATTATTTCTGATAAAAAAATTGTAAAAGGGGGAAAACTGATTCAGCAGTGCGGTTGTTGTTGGAACAGAGTTTACAAAAAGATTGACAAAACAGAAGACAAGATACTTGAGGCTCTAAAAACGGTTGGTATGGAAGATTTGAAAAACAGAAGGATAGGCGAACTCTCAGGAGGAGAACTTCAGAGAGTATTCATTGCAAAATCTTTGGTAAAAGATCCACTGCTTCTTATTCTTGATGAACCTGTCACAAGTGTAGATGTAGAATCACAAACAAAGTTTTACAATGTCATTAAGAAAATTAACAAAGAAAACGGAATCACGATTGTCTGGTCATCACATGATCTTGATGCAATAAAAAAATACGCAAACAGAGTTTCATGCATGAACAGAAAACTTTTCTTTCACGGAGAAAAAGAAAAATTCTTTGAAGATGAAAATATTTTAAAAACATACACAGAATCTGCAATGCAAATGCATATGCATGATCATAACCATTAGGTGAAATTATGCTTCTTGATGTCTTATCCTATGGTTTTATGCAAAAGGCTCTGATTGCTGGAATTTCTGTAGCAATAATATGTTCATTTATGGGAACTTTTCTTGTACTTAGAAGGTATGCCCTTTTTGGTGATGGCATTGCACATGTTGCTTTTGGTGGAATTTCTGTAGGGTTGTTTTTAGGAGTTGCTCCGTTGTGGAGTGCATTTGTTGTATCTGTACTTGGAGGACTTGGTCTGCAGAAACTTCGCTCTAGCACAAAGATATCTGGAGATGCAGCAGTTGCAGTTATTTTAGTATCTGGTCTTGCAGTTGGTGTAACATTAGTGAGTGCATCAGGAGGATTTTCAGTAGACTTGTTTAGCTTTTTGTTTGGAAGTATTCTTTTAATCAGTCTAGAAGATACAATCACAATCATTGGTATTAGTGCTGGAATAGTTGTAATGCTTTTGGTATTTCAAAAACAATTTTTACATATTTCATTTAATGAGGAACAGGCAAAAGTTGCAGGACTAAATGTTACTATGCTGAATTATCTGTTTGTAGTTATTGCAGCAGTAACAGTGGTTACGTCGATGCGACTTGTGGGAATACTTCTAATATCTGCACTAATTGTGATACCAAACCTTTCTGCAATGTTATTTGGTAAAGGATTCAAAAAGACTATCGTAATTTCTGTCTCAATGTCTGTGGTTTCTGTAGTTGTGGGAATATTTCTATCATACTATCTTAACTTAGCACCATCAGGAATGATCGTCTTGATTGCAGTTGCTTTGTTACTTGGAACGCTTGCATGTCGTTCATTGGGATTAATTTCAAAAATCAATATCCAAGAACCTTCAAAAATTTCTCATAATGCATAAACAATAAAGTAGTTCTATTTTTTTCTAATTTTAAAAAAAGTTATTTCTTATTTTGTTACGAACTATATGACTGAGTGACTTTTTTTTAGTAAAACTTCTTAACCCTAATCTAATTATTGAAAATTATAATATGAATAAAAGAGCTATAATTACAAGTGCATTGCCGTATGCAAATGGAGAGATTCATTTGGGTCATGTTGCATCTACGTATCTTCCAGCAGATGTAACTACTAGATTTCTAAAACAAAATGGAGTTGAGGCATACTATTTTTGTGCATCTGATGATTTTGGAACTCCTATCTTAATTCAATCTGAAAAAGAAGGAAAAACTCCTGCTGATTACGTTGCTCATTGGAATAAACGTGATTATGAGGATTTTACTGCATTTGGTATTAATTTTGATTTTTTCTATAAAACTAGCTCTCCTGAAAATATTGAATTTGTTCAAGAAGTTTTTAACAAATTAAATGATGCCGGTCACATTTATCAAAAAGAAATTATTCAGTTTTATTGTAATAATGATAAAAAATTCCTTCCTGACAGATATGTCAAAGGAATATGCCCATATTGTAAAGCTGAAGATCAATATTCTGATTTATGTGAAAGTTGTGGTCGTGTACCTGAGGAAATAACTGATCCTAAATGCTCTCTTTGCGGTCAAACTCCAATCAAAGAAAAAACTAATCATTATTTTTTCAAACTCAAAAATTTTGGTGATTCCTTATCTAAATGGTTAGAGGAAACTAGCACTCTTCAAAAGGATGTTAAAAAATATGTACAAAATTGGATTAAATCTGGATTAATTGATTGGGATATTACACGTGACATTCCTTGGGGTGTACCTGTTCCTCTTGATGATGCAAATGGCAAAGTATTCTATGGTTGGTTTGATAATCACTTGGCATACATTTCAACTGCACTAAAATTTCTAAATGATAAAGGAATTGATGGAAAAGAATTTTGGAATTCATCTGACATTTATCATTTTATTGGAAAGGATATTGTGTATCATCATTATCTTTTCTTACCTGCAATGAGATTGGGAATTAATACAGAATACAAATTACCTGATTATATTCCAACTCGAGGACATCTTACACTTCAAGGAAAAAAAATATCCAAGAGTAGAAATTGGTATATTGGACTAAAACAATTTCTAGAATATTACCCTGCAGATTATTTGAGATTCTATCTTGTTTCTATAAATCCATATTCACAAGATGATTTGAATTTTGATTGGAATGATTTTACAACTAGAATAAATTCTGAATTGATTGGTAATCTTGGAAATTTTGTAAATCGTGCATTAGGATTTACAAAAAAAGCATTTGATGGAAAAATTCCAGAAATTGAATCCTTTGATGAAAAGGATTCTGAAGCCGAACAAAAAATAAAATCACTTGCAACTGATATCTCTGCTTTGATGGAACAAAATCATTTGGATAGAGGATTAAAGAAAATAATGGAATTTTCTTCTTTTTTTAACCAATACTTTCAACACAAGGAGCCATGGAAAAATGGTCCTGGAACTAAAAATTGTGTATATCTTTCAGTAAATGCTGTTAGAAGTATATCTATTGCCATATTCCCATTTATGCCTGAATCTGCACAAAAAATTTGGAATCAGATTGGACTTGATGGAAATATAGAAGAAATTCCATGGTCTTCTCAATCTGAATTGGGTATTTTATCTGGACATGTTCTAGGTGAATCATTTCCGTTATTTGCAAGAATTGAACCCGCTGATATTGAAAAATATAAAAAAGAATTAGGCCATTCTAAATAACTATGAAACCTGTTGCCAGAATTTCAACTCGTGGATATTACAATTTACTAACTGGTAAAACAATTAAAAATAATTCATATTATCTGTATCCGAAGCAAGATTTCAAAAAATTAATTGATTCAAAAGAATTAACAATTATGATTCATGGTTTAAGAAATGATAATGCTGGAGCAATTGCAAAAGTAGTTTTGGCAAAAAATCAACTAAACAAATTAGGATACTTTTATCCTGTAATTGGTTTTAGTTATGATTCAAACACTACTGGTGCTCATTTAATTAAACATGCAAAAAGATCATTATCTACAGGACAAATTATTGCAAAGAAAAATGGACGCAATCTAGGAAAATTTATTGAAGATTTTAAATTAACTAGTCCTGTTACAAAAATTCGTTTAATTGGACACTCACTTGGTTCTCAAGTTATATTGAGTACTTTGGAATATCTTGCAAAAAAGAAAAAAAATCTTGGAATTGTTGAAGGCGTTTATTTTTTTGGTGCATCTATTACTCAAGATGTTCCATCATCAAAAAAATATGGAAAGATACTTCAAAATATTGTAAATAAAAAAATTGTAAATCATTATGCCCCATCTGATGAGGTGTTAGGTTGGGCAAATAAAGAGAAATTTGTTAATGGTCCATTGGGGTTAAACGGTTCAATTGGAAAACCTGTTTCAAAATATTCTCAAACTTTATTGAAGCCTAAAAATCATCGATTTGCAAGTTATGCCTCTGTTTTGAAGACATTTCCTTAGATTTTCATTAATCCCCAACATAGTATCTATGATACGTTATTTTTTTATATCCGATCTACCTAAATTATGTATATGACTTCAAACAAATTGGTAAATTCTAACAAAGTTATCTTGTATCATTTTAATATTTTAGATGAGGCATCCGAAACGGATTTAGAACTTTCTGAATATCCTTGCTAAATAGACTGATATCTTTTTAAAATTAAAGTAATTTACAATGACATGAATGGTACAAGTTGTGATAACTGCTTTACCGGATATCGACCTGGACAACTAATTTCTTGTGATGACTGCGGTTCTGAATTTTGTGATAGTTGTATTAAAAATCATAAACATTGATGCATAAATTTTGAATTCAAAAATTCATAAGAAAGAATTTTTTATTTATCAATTATGATTCAATCAATTAATTTTGTAATTTTGGGTAAACAAGATCTTGCAACTGAATTTGGTAAAAAGGGAACCCAAACTGATCTAACCTTGTATGATCGTAAAGAATCTGATATTATTAAAACATGGGTTGTACCAAATGGGTTTCCTGAAAAAATTCAACCTCTTTTTCAAGCGATAAATTTGGCAGAGTATGTCATATTTCATGTTGATAAATTAGATAAATTTACTGGCGAACAAATTATTGCTCTTGATTCTTTGGCTAAGGAGAAAGGAATTTTATCTCATACTTTTGATGTTGATGAATTAAAACTTAACATGATGATTAAAGGAACCGTAGTTGAAAAATATTTTAAAGTTGAACCTGATAAAATTAAAGAAGAGATGAATAAACTTCAACCAATAGTTAACACTGATCCTCCTGAGATGGTAATTGACCATTGTTTTGATGTTAAGGGTGTGGGAACGGTAATTTTAGGAAAGGTTACTGGTGGAACAATAAAACAATATGACAATCTAAAACTATATCCTCAAAATATTGATGTATTAATAAAATCAATACAGATGCATGATGATCCTACAGTTGAATCAGTTTTCCCTGCAAGAGTTGGTATTGCAGTAAAGGGTGTAAAACCTGATGAGGTTGGACGTGGTGATATTATTTGTGCAGAAAATATTGTTGATGTTAAAACTGAGATTGAATTAGATTTTAAGAAAAATCCATTTTATAAAAATGACATTACAGAAAATCAGGGATGTCTTGTTAGTGTTGGATTACAAATCAAAGCTGCAAAGTTTTCATCAATATCTCCTTTAAAATTAACTTTTGAGAAACCCATTGCATGCAAAAAAAATGACATTGCTGTAATCTTAAAACCTGAATCCACAACTATCCGTATTTTGGGTAGCGGTAAAATAGTATAGTGTAATTTAATAAAATCCTATTATCATAACTACTTGATGGAACCTGCACGTTTTTGTCCTATTTGTCCTAAATGTGGTTCTAAACGATTCATTCGACTTTCAGGGGAAAAAGTCACTGTAAAATGCCGCTCATGTGACAATATTATTGAAATTTAGTTTTTTTATTTTGAGTGTGTTTCATAGTTAATATTTGCACAACCTTTAGACCATTCATGGCACAAACATGGAAAGATAAAGATATCAGTCTAGTTCCAATTAAAGATGAAATTGTTGCTGTAATCGGTTATGGAATTCAAGGTGATGCACAAGCAAATAACATGAAAGACTCTGGTCTTAATGTTATTGTCGGTCTTAAGGAAGGCGGTAAAAGCTGGAAAAAAGCCAAAGCTGATGGTCATAAAGTAATGTCTGTTGCAGATGCAACAAAACAAGGAGATATTATTCACATCTTACTTCCTGATATGATTCAGAATCAAGTTTACAGAGATGAAATCAAACCACATCTTTCAGAAGGAAAAGCATTGTCATTTTCTCACGCAGCTGCAATCTATTGGAAATGGATTGAAGCACCAAGTAATGTTGATCTTATTATGGTTGCTCCAAAAGGACCTGGTTCTAAAGTTAGAGAAACTTATCTTGATAACTTTGGAACTCCATCTATTATTGCAGTTGAACAAGACTTTACAGGAAAGGCTTGGGATAGAACTTTAGGAATTGCAAAAGCAATTGGTAGTGCAAGAGCTGGATTAATCAAAACTACTTTCAAAGAGGAAGTTGAAACTGATTGGTTTGGTGAACAAGCAGACCTTTGTGGTGGTGCAGCTTCTATGGTAACAAATGCATTTGAAACTCTAGTTGAAGCAGGATACCAACCAGAAATTGCATACTTTGAAGTTTTACATGAACTCAAATTAATTGTGGATATGATTCAAAGATATGGAATTAATGGTATGTGGAAACGCGTAAGTGAAACTGCTAGATATGGTGGGTTGACACGTGGACCTATGGTCATGGATTCTGCAAGTAAATCTAACATGAAAAAAGTTCTCACCATGATTCAAGATGGTACTTTTAACAATGAGTGGATATCTGAATATAAAACAAAAGGTTCAGAGGCATTTGATCAATATATGAAAAAAAATGATGAACACCAAATTGAAAAAGTTGGTAAAGAAATGCGAAAAATGATGTGGCCTGATTCCACAGAATAATCTTTTTTTATTTTATATTTTTCTTAATCTTGATACACCAGTATTGATATGATCAATAATTGTTGGTAATGGTGTACCTGGACCAAATACATGGTCTACTCCTGCTTTAATCAAATCTGCATGGTCTATTTCTGGAATTACTCCTCCACCTATGATTAATACATCTTTGATTCCTTTCTTTTGAATTGTTTTTACTACTCTTGGAAACAATGTTCCATGTGCCCCATTTAACAAACTCATTGCAACTGCATCAACATCCTCATCTTCTGCAATTTGAGCAATTCTGTCTGGGGTTGCAAATAATCCTGAATAAATGACTTCCATACCTGCATCCCTAAATGCTCTACACAATACTAGTGCACCTCTATCATGACCGTCTAGTCCTAATTTAGCCACTAAGATTTTGATGCTTCGTGATGCATTTTTTTGCTTCATGACACGGATGTATCATCTATATTTTAAAACCTTTAGTCTTTGTAAAAAACGTAAAATTAGGATGTTGATATTTTTTAAATGTCCAAATATGCGTTTTCTTGCGATCTATGTCAGTTCTTAGTTCAGTAAATTACACTCTAATGAACTATCTGTTTAAATTAGACCTGAAAATTACTTCAGTATGTCAAATCATCAAAATGATTTAATTTTCATTGGTAAAAAACCCTTAATGACTTATGTAACTTCAACTATTGTTCAATTAGCTACCAGACCTAGTGTAACTATCAAAGCAAGAGGACTAACTACTTCAATTGCAATTGATGTAGCCCAACTCGTAATAAAGAAAACCAAGCCTGCATTTGAAATTAGTAATGTTTGCATAGGTTCAGAGTCTTTAGTCTCTTCTGATGGTAGAAATCGAGACGTTTCAACAATAGACATTTCTATAAAAAGGACTATTGCCTAGGATAATCGGTATGGGTGCTTCAAATTCAACTCCTAGCTGTTTACGTTGCGGAAAAAATTCTCTTTTAACTGATGATGTTACTGGTGAACAATTTTGCTCAAAATGTGGTTATGTAATTTCAGAAAAATCTCAAGAATCTGGACCTGAATGGAGATCATTTTCAAAAGATGGTGGTGCAGATCCTGCAAGAACTGGTGCTCCTTCCTCATTAATGATACATGATATGGGATTGTCTACAGTCATTAATCCATTAAACAAGGATGCATCTGGAAAACCATTATCAACATCTATGAAAAGTACTATTGAACGTCTTAGAACTTGGGATAGTAGAAGCCAAGTACATGAACCCGTAGATAGAAATCTTAGACAAGCTCTTAGTGACTTAAATAAATTAAAAGACAAAGTTTCAGTTCCTGCTAATGTTCTTGAAAAAGCAGCTTACATTTACCGAAAAGCACTTGAAAAAAAATTAGTAAGAGGTCGTTCTATATCTGCAATGATTGCTGCATCTCTTTATGCTGCATGTCGTGATACTGAAACCCCTCGAACACTTAAAGATATTTCAGATTCTGCAAATGTTAAAAGAAAAGACATTGCAAGATGTTATCGATTATTACATCACGAATTAGAATTAAAAATGCCAGTAGTTGATTCCATTCAATGTATTGCAAGAATTTCTAGCAAATTAGAAATTTCAGAAAAAACAAAACGTTATGCAGTTAAAGTACTAAAAGAGGCACAAGAACGAAAGGAATCAGCTGGTAAGGATCCTATGGGTCTTGCAGCTACTGCATTGTACTTATCATGTGTTAAAAATGGTGTATCGATTACTCAACGGGATCTTGCAGAAGCTGCAGGTGTCACTGAAGTAACAATAAGAAATCGTTACAAGGGTTTGAAAGCAGAACAGTCTCCTAAACCCAATAATTCTTCGGAATAATTTTGAAAATCAGTAAACTTTTTTTAAATAGAAAATCTACATAAAGCGTAAAAATATCTCAAGATTATGGATACATATCCTATAAATTATAAATTAATTTTTGAACCTGATCTAAAAAAATTTACATTTCATGGCTTAGAATCTATTTCTGTTAATTGTAAAAAATCTGTAAATATAATCACCATGAATTGTGCTGAATTAAAAGTAAAATCATGTGTTGTAAAATCTGGAAATAAAATAATTAAATCATTTTTTAAAATAAATGAAAAAAAAGAGGAATTACAAATTAAACTTGGAGAAAAAATTCACGGTTTATGCACAATTGATTTAGAATTTGAAGGTATTTTGAATGATAGGTTGTTGGGATTTTATCGCAGTCAATATCAACAAAATGGCAAGACAAAATATCTTGCTACAACTCAGTTTGAAGCTGCAGATGCTAGGCGGGCGTTTCCTTGCTGGGACGAGCCTGAGGCTAAAGCTACTTTTGAAATTTCAATTGTTGCAGAAAATACATTTACTGCAATTTCTAACATGCCAGTTAAAACAAAGAAAAAATCTGGAAATAAAACAATTTATAATTTTCAAAAAACGCCTCCTGTTTCAACATATTTAATTTATCTTGGTGTAGGTGAATTTGAATATCTTTCTGGAAAATCTGGTAAAATTCAAATTCGAGTTGTAACTACAAAAGGAAATATTTCTAAAGGTAAATTCTCTTTAGACTTAGCCAAAAAACTTCTTACTTCATATGAACAATATTTTGGAATTAAATTTCCTTTACCTAAACTTGATTTGATAGCTGTTCCTGATTTTGCATCTGGTGCTATGGAAAATTGGGGCGCTATTACATTTAGAGAAACCATTTTACTTTATGATCCAAAAACATCTTCAACAAGAACTAAACAATACATTGCAGAAGTTATTTCCCATGAAATCGCACACATGTGGTTTGGAAACTTGGTAACTATGAAATGGTGGAATGATTTGTGGTTAAATGAAAGTTTTGCAACTTTTATGGCAACTAAATTTGTTGACAAGTTTTATCCTGAATGGGATTTGTGGAATCAATTTGTTGAAGATGCAATGAATGTAGCAATGGGACTTGATTCACTAAAAACTACTCATCCAATAGATGTTAAAGTTAATTCTCCTGCTGAAATTCGCGAAATTTTTGATGCAATTTCTTATGATAAAGGTGGATGTGTCTTGAGAATGTTGGAAAACTATGTTGGGGAACCAAATTTTCAAAATGGTTTAAAGAAATATCTTTCTGATTTTAAGTACAAAAATGCTAAAGGACAAGATTTGTGGAATGCAATTGGTAAAGCATCCAAAATACCTGTAACTTCTGTGATTGAAACATGGTTAAAACAACCAGGATTTCCATTAGTTGAAATTAATCAGGATGGAAATAATTTAAAAATCAAACAACAACGATATTTGCTTGAATCTGATAAAAAATTTAGTAAAGGATTATGGTCTATTCCTTTATCTTTAGGACTGGAAAAAGAAACTTCTAAAACATTATTTTCTAAAAAATCTATGACAGTAAAATTACCTAAAAATACAATTGGCTTTGTAGCAAATTTTGGTAGAAAAGGATTCTACCGTGTAAAATATGATGAAGGAATTTTACTTGATCTTAAAATGTTAGTTGATGAAAAACGTATTTCTCCAATTGATAGATGGGCTATACAAAATGATTTATTTTCTCTTTGTATTTCAGGTGACGAACAAGTTAGAAATTATCTTGATTTTTCTGATGCATATTTTAATGAAGACAGTTATCTTGCATCTGTAAACGTTGCACATAATTTGGCATCACTGTATTTCCGTGCATTTAATGAAAAATTTTTAGAAGAAATTAGAATCTATGCAATTAATTACTTTAGAAAAATTTTATCCAATCTTGGTTGGGAGCCAAGAAAAACTGATAAACATACTGATGCACTATTACGTACATTTGCAATATCAGTGTTGGGTAAAATGAATGATGACTATGTTACTGAGGAAGCAATTAGAAAATATAAAAAATTCTTAAAATCTCCAAGTAGTTTATCTCCTGATTTTATTGGAACCATTTGTTCTATTGCAGCTTGGAATGGAAATTCAAAAACTTATTCTGAATTAAAAAAATTGTATACTGATGCAAAAACAATGGAAGAAAAACTTCGTTTCTTGGGAGCAATGTGTGGTTTTCAGGATCCAAAACTACTTTTAAAAACTCTTGATTTCTCTCAAACTTCTGACGTTCGTTCTCAAAATATGCAATTACCAATTATGCAAATTGCTGGTAATCCTTATGGAGAGAAAGTTTTGTGGCCATGGTTAAAGAAAAATTGGAAAAAAATCAATAAAAAAGTTGGATATGGAAATCCTCTGTTTAACCGAATTGTTGCTAGTATTGCTGGTGTTGCTGATGATTCTATGGAAAAAGAAATTAAATTATTTTTCAAAAATAATCCTGCTCCTGGAACTGAAAGAACTCAAAGTCAAACATTAGAAAGAATTCGAATTAATTCTAAATTTTTAAGAAACATGCGTAAAGAATTCAAAAATGGCTAAAAAATTAGGTCCTCCAATAGTTCTTGGGGTTTTTACTGTTTTAGCAATTGTATTTTTGACTGGTGGTGCCACTGATGATAAAAATCCACTCCGTGAAAATTTTCAATTGGAGGCAATTTATTATGATGCTGGTTATGTGGAAATTTCGTATCTTGACAAATCTGATAAAACAACTTTAGTAGTACTTGAAATACTGGGAATGGAAAATTCTTTTCAAAAATCTTTTACTAGTTCAGAATTTATAGAAATTATACAATTTCCAAATGAACCTAAATACGGTTGGGCTATTCATCCTATTGTTTTAGAAGTAGACCATGAAGAATTTGGTCATATTCAAATTAAGACTGAAATTCATGAATTGAATACGCCAACTCCAAATACCATCTATGATGTTTCATAGATCACATACAACATTTTATTGTAGCTTCTAAATCTTATTCTATGGTTGACTTGCTTTCTGATTTAAAAAAAGGAAAACGCGGTGCAATTGCTAAAGCAATATCAATTGTTGAAAATGATAAAAAAGAAACAAAAAAACTCTTAAAAAAAATTTTTAAAGATTCTGGTAATTCTAGTATTATTGGAATTACTGGTCCTGCAGGTTCTGGAAAAAGTTCCTTAATCAACAAAACTGTTCTGTCATTAAAAAATTAGGCTCTAATCCTGCTGTGTTAGCAGTTGATCCTAGTAGCCATGTAACTGGTGGTGCCATATTGGGAGATAGAGTTAGAATGAGTGAATCTACTGATTCTGGAACATACATTCGAAGTATTGCATCAAGGGGTGCAACTGGAGCTGTTTCACGTTCATTAAGAAATAGTATTAGAGTTTTGGAATATGCTGGTTTTAATCCCATAATCATTGAAAGTGTTGGAGCTGGACAAACTGAAGTGGAGATATCTAATATTGCTGATATCACAGTTGTTGTTTTTAATCCAAATACTGGCGATAGTATTCAAACCATCAAAGCTGGCTTGACTGAAATTGGTGATATCTATGTTGTTAACAAAAGTGATCTTCCTGGAACAAATCAACTTTTTGATGCTGTTCGTGATTATATTGGTGATTCTGCAAGAAATCCAATCATTTTGAAAACATCTGTTACAAGAAATTCAGGAATAACTGTTTTTGCAAAAACCCTTAAAGATATGATGAGTATAAAAAAGAAATTTAAAACTGAAAAGGATTTGGAACGATTTGAAACAGAACTAAAAGATATTGTTTTAAATAACATTAAAGAAAAGTTTGAAGAAATGATCGAATCAGATAACACTTTTTCAAATTATGTTCAAAAAGTAACTTATAAAAAAATCGACCCATTCACTGCTGGTGATAAAATAAGTAAATCGTTGATAAAGTGATATTATGGTTGCAAAAAAATTAACAAAATCAAAGGTTACTGAAAAGCAAATATTTACAGATTCTGAATATGTTGTTAAACGAATTTATCAAAAATCTTCCAAAACAAAATCTACTGAAGATGCTGGTACCTATCCATTCACTAGAGGGATACATCCTGAAATGTTTCGTGAAAGATTTTGGACCATGAGACAGTATTCTGGATTTGGTGATGCAAAATTAACCAATGAACGATTCAAATTCATGCTTGAAAAAGGTCAAACGGGTCTTAGTATGGCATTTGATCTTCCAACTCAAATTGGATATGATTCTGATTCACCACAAGCTGAAGGAGAAGTTGGAAAAGTAGGTGTTTCAATTACTTCGATAAAAGATATGATGATTGCCTTTGATGGAATTCCTCTTGGAAAAGTTAGTTCATCAATGACAATTAATTCAACTGCATCAACATTACTTGCATATTATATTGCAGTTGGAGAATCTCAAGGATTCAAAAGTACAGAACTTAGAGGAACAACTCAAAATGATATATTAAAAGAATACATTGCAAGAAATACTTACATTTATCCACCACAACCTTCTATGCGATTAATTGGTGATATGATTGAATTTTGTGCAGATAAAGTTCCATCATGGTATCCTGTATCTATTTCTGGCTACCATATGAGAGAAGCTGGTTGTACAGCTACACAAGAAATTGCATTTACTTTAGCAAATGCAATTGCATATATTGAAACATGTTTAGAAAAAGGATTAAAAATTGATGACTTTGCACCGCGTTTGTCATTTTTCTTTTGTTGTACAATTGAATTCTTTGAGGAAGTTGCAAAATTTAGAGTTGCAAGAAAAATATATGCAAAAATTTTAAAAGAAAAATTCCATGCAAAGAATCCTCGTTCATTACAATTAAAATTCCATACTCAAACTAGTGGTGAATCATTAACTGCACAACAACCAAATAATAACATTGTACGAGTTGCAATTCAAACTATGGCAGCTGTTGCTGGTGGTACACAATCCCTTCATACTAATTCTAGAGATGAAGCACTTGCTCTACCTACTCAAGAATCTGCAAAAATTGCTCTTAGAACTCAACAAATTATTGCACATGAAAGTGGTATTACAAAAACTGCTGACCCACTTGCAGGTTCATACTATCTTGAAGAATTATGTGATCAAATTGAGATTGATGTTTGGAAATATTTGAAGAAAATTGAAAAGATGGGAGGTTCAGTTAAGGCTATTGAAAAAGGATTCTTTCAATCTGAAATTAGAGCAAATGCATATCGTTTAAAGAAAGAAACTGATGATGCTAAAAGAATAATTGTTGGTGTAAACAAATATTCTGAAGAAGAACAACAACCTGAATTACTTCGAATTGATGGTAGAATTGAAATACAACAAAACAAAGCAATTAAAAAATTACGTGCAGATAGAGATTCTAAAAAATTAGAAAATGCTTTATCTGCAATGCAAAGTGCTGCAGACACTGAAGAAAATCTTATGCCATACATTGTTACTGCTGCAAAAGCATTTGCAACTACTGGTGAAATTAGTAATACCTTCAGGGAAGTATTTGGAGAATATCGTCCAAAAGAGGTCTTTTAATTGAAAATTGATCATATTGCCATTGCAGTAAATGATGTAGAAGCATCAGCTAAAGTCTATCAAAAAGCATTGGGTGTAAACCATGTTGAATTTGAAATTGTAGAATCTGAAGGTGTAAAGATTGCTATTATTGAATTAGAAAATGGACGTATTGAATTAATGCAGCCTACAAATGATTCTAGCCCCATTAAAAAATTTCTTGATAAAAAAGGTGAAGGACTTCATCATATGGCATTAGACACTGATAACATTGAAGGTGAAGTAGAGCGAATGGAAGGATGCGGAATTCAATTTTTAGGAAAAATTCGACCAGGTTCTTTAGGAACTAAGGTAACTTTCATACATCCAAAATCATTACATGGTGTTTTGGCAGAACTTTGTTCACATCCAAAATAAATTTCTAAAATTTTATTGCTAATATTATATTTTTAATTTACTCTTTAAATTTTCAAATTTTTGTATTATACTTCTTTTTTCAGGCTCGCTAATACCTGCTCTTTCTATCTCATTTTCTATTTCTTTAATTATTTCTAAAATTCCTCCGTTTGATTCTACTTTTATAAAATTTAATTTATTGAATCCTTGAATATCTGTTTTATCAATCTCTTCAATTCCTTCTGGTAATATTTCGTACATTTTAATTAATTTCTCATCTTGTCTTTGTGGTGACATTAATATCAATTGACTTTTTCTTAATTCTTCTAATTCTTGGATGATTTGATTTTCTGATACTCTAATGATTTCTACAATTTGATCTAGATTACAAGATTTAATTTGTAATAATCTCAATATTCTTCCCCAAATTGGAATATTGGAACTCCAAAGTATTTCTCGAGCAAGTTGTGTGATTGAAAAAGATCCATCTGAATTTAATGAAATAAATTTTCTATCTTTTAATGATGCTAGGGTGTCTAGTAATTTTCCTACACCGTGTCTTTTTAATTCTGAATTCTCTAAATTATTTTCATTAAATGTTCCATTTTCTTTAACTGCTAAAAATAATATTTCTAAATCTATCGTACCTAATTTTCTCATATTTTATTTTAACTTTCAGAATATATGTGGATTATCATTTATTTCATTATGGTTCTTTACCAACTTCCAAAATTATCTTATGATTATGATGCATTAGAACCATTTCTTGATGAGAAAACTATGAAAATACATCATTTAAAACACCATCAAGCATATGTTGATGGATTAAACACTTCTCTTGATAAAATCGGCGCTTCATCCCACCCAAAATACATTTCTGCAATTTTATCTGAATTAAATTCTATTAATGAATCTGCAAGATCATCGATTAATTTCTTTGGAGGTGGATTTGAAAACCATAGATTGTTTTGGGAAACCCTGACCCCTAATGGAGATAAAATTCCAGGCGGAAAATTAGAGGATCAAATTGATGTTTATTATGAGAATTTTGAAAATTTTAAAAAAATTTTTTCAGAAAAGGCTGTTTCTATTCAGGGCAGTGGATGGTGTTGGTTAGTTTTTAATGAGACGTATCACAAAATTGAAATTATTACTACTGCCAACCAAGATAGTCCGTGGACAGTTCAAAAAACTCCTCTGTTAGGACTTGACATGTGGGAGCATGCTTATTATTTGAAATTTCAAAATAAACGTCCTGATTATGTTGAATCCTGGTGGAATGTTGTAAATTGGGATTATGTAACTAATCGATTTGAAGAAATTTTTTAATTTCAAAAAAGATTCATTAACAATTAGTATTTACATATTTTATGGATATGATGCTTGAAGAAGAATTAATTGATTTAATGACTTTTTGTTTACAAAATACTGACTCATCTGAAATAAAAGAAAAGCATATTCGAATCATTGAAATTGGTGGTGAAATTTTTGCTGATGGCGGTGCTGATGCATTAGAAAATTTTTCATTTGTATTAAAGAACAGAATAACACAAGAGATTGAAAAAGATCCATCGCCATTGCTTGCGCTATGGCATGGCCTAACCGATGATTGGCCAAGATAAATTATCTGTTAAGATTTTTTATCCGCGACCGATTCTAAAAATGGCAGTCTTGCATGAAGGGCATGTTCCTTTGATTGCAGGCTTACCATTTTTCATGGTGTATGGTGATGGACTACCGATTTCTCGTTTGTCTCTACACTTTACACAATATCCAATTGTCATACCAAATATAGATTCCATGTTCTATTACCGAGATCTTGTCGAACTTTTTTTACTATTAGGCAAACTTACTATCTACACTTTTTAGTCTAAAACTAGCTTTCAATCTATTGATTTTTTCATATGAACTAAAAAATTAATTCTTAGAGTTTTACTCGATAATAATCCCATCTTTCAGGATCAAATAATTGCACAAATTCTGCCTCTTCTTTAGTTATTCTTGCCCTAATTACATCTCGCAATGCAAAACTTGTCATATACTTGTATTTTCTTGAATGCGCCTGCATTATGAACATGTGTCTCATTTCACTACCTCCACGCAATCCCCAATAACCCATTTTCAAAGCCAATGGTTCCAAAAATATAGTATTTTTTAAACCATAATTTTCATCTCTAATCTCTTCACGTAATTGATATTTTTCTAGCGGTCCCCCTTTGGAAAATCCTATAATTTCACCTTTGTTGTCATTTAGTCTAAGTGTATTGATTATTGTTTCTGGATCCTTTATTGATTCTTTAAAATTTTCTTTTCCAAATTGTAATGGTTTTGGTAATTCCAAAAATATGTCATACAATGTTTGTGCAAAATTTACATCATCATGTATTGATTGGTTTTCAATGGTTGGAATTAATTTAAGATTTTCATATGAATAATTTGCTTGAATAGTTACCTCTTGTTGTCTAATTTTCATAAATGATAAAATTGTATCAAAGAAATTTTTTCTCATCTCTTTTGGAAGTGTTCTAAGTATAGCTTTGGACATTGATGCCTCTTTGTTAAGTACTTCCTCAAAATATGCAACTGAAGTTCGTATGATAACTGATGGTCTCCATGCAAGTGCATGAGCATTCATTTTTGCCAACTCCAATGCTCTTGTGAAATCACCTAATAGATAACCACTAATTCTATCTACTAGTGAAAGATACCATCCAATATCCATAAAGTGTTGCTGTAATTTTAAATCATTTTTTGTTATCTCTGATCTCTCAAAACAATTTTTAATTTCTGTCTCTGCATTTTTTCTTGTTTCTCCACTCCATGGATATGTTGTTCTTAAAATCAATACTTTAATTATTTCTAAATCTATTTTTGCAGATATTAATAATTCTTGAAGTTTTTTATCTAACGAAATAAATCTTATGACACTTTCTTCATGAGGTTTATCAACATTTTTTTGAGGATCAAAATCATGAAATAATGCAGCAGCATAAAGGTATTTTTTATCTTCGTCAGTTAATTGTACTTTTTTTTGGTTGCTTGCTAAAAGCGAAATATATGTCACTTCCAACTCATGGTTGATGTTATGATATCCAAAATATTCTCTGCCTAAACCCTGAGTTTCAAACAAGCTTATTGTATAATCTAACATTTCTATGTAGCAGTCTTGTTCTAATCCATTTTCTGCCATTTGACTGATAATTGCGTTTCTCATTGAGTGAGTATTTGCAAATTCTTGCATTATATTTTTATCATAATTTGAGTTTTTAAATATGATCTGTTTAGTTTTTAATATTTGATTTTAATACCCTAATACTTTTATTTAATCACAAGATTCAATACAATTCTCTTTTACTATTTTTTAATGTCTGTAGACCTAAATTTACTAGAAAAACTTGTAAAATATTCAGCTGAAAATGATTCAAAATTTAGTATTTTCATAAATGATCAAATTTTTAATTTATTGCATGTTTCAATTGAAAATTCTCCTATCCCTGTAAATGAACCTACAACTCGTGGCGGTGTATATTTTTCAGAAAAATTTGCCTATAAAATTAAAGGTATTATTGAGGATCTTAGTGTTGTTCCGTTACTTACTAAAAAGATGCTAGGACCCAATACTGAATTTGGTGAATTAAGAATTTCTTGTAATATTCAAATGAATAACAAATCTATTTCTGTTGATATTTTCACTAATTTAACAAATAGTTTGCAAACTCCAAATTCAATTGAATTAAGTATGATTATTGTAAAATTAGAATCATCTTAACTTGATTTCATATATTTATCATATTTTTTTCTAGCTTCAACATCTGATAATATTTCATATGCTTTGTTAATTTCTATCATTTCCTTTTCAGAATCTTTTTTTGTTTTATCTGGATGTGACTTTTTTGCTAATTCTCTAAAATTATTTTTAATTTCTTGAGGCGATGCATCTATTTTTAATCCTAAAATTTCATAATAATTTGGCAAGTCATTATTTGATATTTGATCTCTGAACTCTTTTTCTTCTTTACTGTTGCCTCTTTTACCAATTTCTTCATAATCATCTCCCCAGTCTGAATGATATTTTTCATATGTTTTATCTTTTTTTGATTCATGTTCTTGTTTATCATATGTTGTTTTTCTTCTTAATATTATATCCCTAGCTAAAAATAAAAATATTGCAATTACTGCAATAGAAAATCCTGCAAACAAAATAATTTTTTCATCATTTGAAATTTTTAGTACTCTATCTGTTTCATTTTCTTGTGCATATGATATTTGTGGTGCTACAATTAGAATTACAAAAATTATTAGAATTTTAATTTTATTCATTTTCTTATACAATTTTGTAAGCCTTGTTTACTGTATTTAGTGGTATATTTTTTTAAAATACTTTTCCTAATTTTTATTATTTTATTTTGTATCTGTTTTTATAACTTTCCTAAATTTGAGAAATTTACTCTTGAAATTTAATATCTATGAAAATTATGTCTTATTATGACTAAAATTGATGAACTTGTATTAAGTGGAAAATCATCTTTGGAAAATGGCGATTTTGATAAGGCACTTGGATTTTTTGAACAAGCACTTCTCTTAAACCCAAATAATCCTGATCTGTGGAACTACAAGGGCACTACTCTTAGAAGTTTAGGACGATATGACGAATCTATTGATTGTTTTAATCAATCATTAAAGCTTGATCCTCGCGATAAATTTGCATCTTGATATTTTTTCAGGTTTTATGCGTTAATTTTTTTAATGATCTATACCTAATCATGTCATGACTAGAACACAAAGAAGACGAGACACGGTATATCCTACTCGAGATGGTAAGCACAATCCTGTATGTGTTGATATCCATTGTAAGGATTGTCAATAAAATAGAGGTTCCATTATTTTCCTCTATTTTTAATTCTCTTTTGAGGCTAAATTTAATTATCTAATTTGTAGGTAATGTCAAAATCACTCAGGTTTTAATTTAAAATATCATATGTGACACTTGATGCAAAAATTAATTTCAATCAATAAAAATGATTTTCAGTTATCTCGATCTGAGGATTACTATATTATTGACGATATAATAGAAAATTTAATGATTGATAAAGTAAATACATTATTTTTACAAGCTAATGCTTGTCTTGATAATGAGGATTTTTTAGAAGCTTTAAAATTTTATGATTTAATTTTAAATGTAGATTCTAAAAATATTTCTGCTTTGATTGATAAAGGAACTACGTTACAAATTCTTGGTAAAGTTAAATTGGCAATTCAATGCTTTGATGAAGCACTAGATGTTTCTCCACATAATATTGATGCTTTAATCAATAAAGGCTCTGCACTTCATTTGAGTAAAAAATATTTGGATGCAATTGATTGTTATGATTTAATTCTAAATATTGATAAAAAATGTTCAATGGCACTTGCTTACAAAGGGCTTTCATTAGCTGAATTGGGAAATCTATCTGAAGCAATTGATTATTTTAAAAAAGCATTATCTATTGACAAATATTTTACTCTAGCTCAAATATCTAAAGAAACCGCTCAAAATCTTCTAAATTTAGAATCTAAAAAACTGTAACATCGCCTGGTGCAGGCTCTCTGGTTGTATGTTTCTTATTGGATTGAAAAAATTCACTATGTTTTGAATTTTGATGCTCTCTTAATTTTTCAATATCTTCAAAGCCTTCATGGCACAAGTAACATTTTGGTTTATGTTCATCCACTAGTGGTAGTACCATAGCAATAGTGATTTGTTTGGTTACTTATTTCTTAGGAGTTAAGGAATATATCCCAATAAGAAAACCTTTGAGTGTGTTAGAACAACTTATTGGTGATTCTCAGGCATTAGATCGAGCACTTGCTGGTGAAGAGTTGTCTTACAAGGATGGACTAGATTTAATGAATTATGATAATCTACATTTACTTGGGGCTGTTGCAGATTCTACACGAAAAAAATTAGTTGGTGATACTGTAACTTTTGCTGCATCATATTACATGAATTATACCAATGTTTGTGCTGCAAGTTGCCAAATGTGTGCATTTTATCGAAAAGGCGATGAAGCTGATGCATACACCTTAACTCCTAAAGAAATTGAGCAAAGAATTGCTATTGCAAAACAATTAGGAGCTACCGAGGTACACATTGTTGGTGGTTTTCATCCAGACCTTCCATTAGAATACTATGAAAATATGATGAAAACCATTAAGGGTAGTCATCCAGAATTAAATATCAAAGCATTAACTGCAGCGGAAATTTTCTTTTTATCAAAACTCACAAAAAATTCTACTAAAGAAATTCTCTCTCGATTGAAATCTGCTGGATTGGATTCAATGCCAGGTGGTGGTGCAGAATTATTTCATCCAGATATTCGTGGAAAAATTGTACGTGGTAAATGTACTGGTCAACAATGGCTTGATGTAATTGAGGAAGCTCATACTATGGGAATTCAAAGTAATGTTACAATGTTATATGGCCATATTGAAAAACCCGAACATATTATTGATCATTTAATAAAAATTCGTGAACTCCAAAAGAAAACAAATGGATTTCTTACATTGATTCCACTAAAATTTAGTTTAGATAATACTGAATTGGAAAAAGATCATTTAGTAAATAATGAATGCTCATCAATTTATGATTTAAAAATAACTGCATTATCCAGATTGATGCTTGCAAATACCTTAAACAATATTTCTGTTTATTGGGTTGCATATGGAAAAAAATTAGCTCAAGTTGCTTTATCAAATGGTGGAAGTGATTTAGTTGGAACTGCATTTTCTGAAGAAATTTATCGTGCAGCAGGTAAACCTACAACTTCTTCAATTGATGAATTAGCAACTATGGTTAAAGAAATAGGTCGAGTACCTGCTCAAAGAAATACTCATTTTGGAATTTTAAAACGATTTTAATTCATTTGTTTTTTAATCGATTCAATTTTTTCTTCCATTTTTGTTTGCTTATCTGTTCTTGAATCTATTTTTATGATCACTTCTACTCTGTTTATTCCTAAATGATGAACTGTTTCTATCATTTTTTTAGATGCTTTGTTTATGGTATCAATATTTTCTGACTCTAAAATTGTCCCCATAGAATTAATCTCATATCTTAAATTTTCTATATCTTTAATTGATTCAATTGCTTTTGCAATGTAAAAACTAACACTGGTTGTTTTTGTTGCAATTGGGTATATGCTAATTTCGGCTTGGATCATTAATTTTTTTAAAACAATTTAAGATTAAAATGTTTGAAATTCAATATTTTAAAATTTCTAGATTTTAAATTTCATATTATATTTTTTTTAAAGGAATTTATCAAAATTGAGATTGGTGAGATGAATAGTCTCGACCAACCTCATATAGAATGGAGAGTTCCGTTCTATATTTACCACGTTTTGTTAACCCGATTTGGTTAACGCGATTTTGGAATCAAACGTATTATTCTAAAAGTATACCCACGTATAAAAGAAACGAAAATTTAAAATTAGTTTACTTTGTTTTCCACATTTTTAATTGGCTTGCTACCTTTTTTCCTTCTTGCCCCAAAACTAATCAGTATCAGTAAAAATCCTAAACCAAACAAAATTCCTGCTAATGTGTTATAATCTTCATTTTCTTGTTCTGCTAACATTAAATCAAGTTTTTCTTCATCAGTCATTCCAGCTTGACCTACAGGAACTGATGCATTGATGTTTATGATTAGTATTAATCCTACAATTACCATTGACATTCCGCCTGCTAACATTTTTTTGTTTACAAGAACCATCTTTGAATTTAATAAAATTTCATCATATATTAGGGAATTCAATTAATATCTATTCTTTAAAATTTATTTTTTTAATTAAAATTTACGTAAGTTTGTTTTTAAGGAATTTAATAAAAGTTACAAAGTTCTGAGTGTTTTTCTCAAAACAATTTGTTTATGTTATTTATGGCTTTGGAAGCATTCTCTGCAATAAACAGGTCTGTCTTCCTTTGGTCTAAATGGTACTTGAGTATCAGTTCCACAATCTCCGCATTTTGCGTCAAACATTTCTCGTGGTCTGTCATCTCGTCTTACAAATCTACCTCTATCATTTCCACCTGATCTTCCACCAAATCTACCGCCACCTTGTCGTGGCTCTGGTTTGTGATTTTGGAAGCATTCTCTGCAATATACGGGTCTATCTTGTTTTGGTTGGAATGGTACTTTCGTAGCATTTCCACAATCTCCGCATTTTGCGTCAAACATTTCTCTATCTTCTCTATTGTATGACATATTTTCTAAATCTCATCAAATCCATGTTGTAATTAAACCATTGTAAAATTCCTTTATTTTTTAATGAATTTGATGTTTCTTTACAACTATTTTCTTATTTTTTTCACTATATTTGATTACATACGCATCTCAGGTACTGACATTCCACCAAATCCTGAATCAATTGTCTGTTTTGGATTAAGACTTGTATCATGATGACATGGTTTGTTACAAACTGGACAAAACTTTCTATCTAATACAATGCACTGGCAAATATGATTTTTTACATATGATTGAGCAGCTTGATTCCATTCTCCAGTTCCATTACAATAAACACAGATATTTGTCGAACTTGAGCCTACCCCTTTACAAAAATCACATATGTCTTCTGTCATTATCATCAATTTTTTTCTCTATATTATATGATTTTGGTCAGCAGCTATGATTTGTAGTTAGATGCTAAATACCACCAAAAATTAGCAAAATTCTGAATAAACAAAATAAAAAGGGATTGAGGGCTTGGCTTAACCCAAAAGGATACGGAATGGGCAGAGTTTCATGGTTGCTTATGAGAATTTCTGGAATATACTTGCTAGTATTTTTTATTGTACATGTAATTCATGCAGCTTCAATTCTTGATCGTATGAGTTGGGGGAAATTACTATTTTTGACATATTCTCCACTAGGTTTTGTTGTCTTATCTGTAATGATAGCACTTGGTTCATTTCATGCAATTAATGGAATTAGATTGATGTTTAACCAAGGTGGAATTGGAATTGGAACTCCTGCTAGACCTGATTATCCTTATACAATTCAATCCATGGGGAAAAAAAATAGATTGTGCATTTACGTAACTATGGGAATTTCTGCATTAGCGTTATACTACGCATTAGGAGTGTTTTTTAAATTTTGAGAATTAGAGAAAGTCACATCAGAAAAATTCACTATGGTACAGCTTTAGGTGCAGTAGGATTAGTTGCATTACATATTTCTGTTAGATTTGCAACTGGAAATTTTGCAGCATCATTATCATATGATTATGTTGTTTCAAATTATCAGAATCTTACTTATGCATTATTATTAGAAATGATTTTGATTCTTGTATCTGTACACGGCTTTAATGGTTTTAGAGGTATTTTGCTTGATTACAAAAGTGGATTAAAATATGAAAAAGCTGTAAATTGGGGATGTTTTATTTCTGCACTTTCTTTGATTGGATATGGAACTATTATTATCGTTCTTGCAAATCAAATTCGTCTTTAAGTTATTTGGCTTCAAAATTCGGCAAAGTATCATCAGATTGAGGAATCAGATAGAACCCGTTGGTATCATCATTAGCCGTTGTTTTAATAATTTCTAAAGTAAATAATTCTATTCAAATTTCATATACTGTATAGTTTTTTAATATTTGTGGAGTTACCTAAAGAAAAATCTGATGACAATTTGATTTTATCTGATTTAGTTAATGATTGGATTTTAGAACCAATTACAGATTCAAATAATCCTCAAAACATTATTTTCAAATTAACTACCAAAGGTAAGGACTATTTCAAAATTTTAAATAAAAACTCAGGATACCCGTTTAATAATAATCCCACCTTTAAGATCATGATTAAAAAAGGAATTATCACTTCTATAATTAAAAAAGAAGGGGTAGTTGGTTACAATTTAACTTCTATTGGTCAAGCACATCATATTTTTTTAAAATTCTGGGGAGAAAAAAATTAACTTTTAATTTATTTTAGAATTAAATTGAACCTTCTGGTGGTCTTTGAACAAATACATTACAAATTAACGCATCTGTCTTTGCATCTCTGTGTTGAACTTTACAAGTGACAAATTTACCTTTTAATGCTCTCTCTAGATCCTCTTTGGTTTGTTCTGGAGGTTGTCCCTCTTCTGAATCTTTAATCAACCCCATGATTATTTTTTCTGTTTTTCCATAATCTCCTTTGTTATCTTTTCTTGTATGACTAACAAGTAATCTGAATGCATTTCCAGTTAAAATTTCTAAAACTGCTCCTCCAATTCCATCTCCATCCAAATCATCTGCCATAATCTAAATATTTTTTTTGTACTATAATTACTTGGTGGCAATAGAGATTTCAAAATCTGGAACTAATCCTTTTTCTTTTGCCATTTCAAATAATTTTCTAATTGACTTTTCTCCTGAATCTCCCATGTTAACTGTAATTTGGTTTACATACATCTTTACAAATTTCTCAATTAGTGTTCGTTCTTTGCCTCTAGAGTATTGCATTGAATATTCTATTGCATCATCAAAATTCTTTATTCCAAATTCAATAGATGCCTGCAAATATTTATCAAATTTAACAATCGTTTCCATGCCCAAATCTGTTTTCATTACGTTAATTCCTAAAGGTACTGGTAATCCTCCTGTTGTTTTATCCCACCATTCTCCAACATCTAAAATTTTGACATTTCCTTCTTGCTTATATGATAATTGAGTTTCATGAATTACTAATCCTGCATCTACTTCTCCTGATTCTACAGCTTTTGGAATGTCGCTAAAAATCATTTCAACATATTCAAATTTTCCTATCATTAACTGTAGTAGCAAAAATGCTGATGTCATTTTTCCAGGAATTGCTATTTTACATTTTTTTAATTCATTAATTGTCATTTGTTTTTTTGCTGTAACTATTGGACCATAATTAATTCCAAAACTTCCACCACTTCTCAAAATTGTATATCCTGGAATGTATGCACATGCATGAACTGAAACTGCTGTAACATCTAATTCTGGATTAGTTGCTTTGAGGTTCAATTTTTCAATGTCTTCTATAACATGATTTACTGTAAAATCTGGAGATGGGACTTTATTTGTAAACATTCCATAAAACATGAATGCGTCGTCTGAATCAGGAGTATGTCCTACAGAAATTTTCATATTAGTTTTTTTAATAGTCGTAATAAAAATCAAAATCATTTTAAAATTTTAGTAGATATTTTTTGTAATGGATGATCTTTTAATCAAATGATTATTTTTAATAATTTTCTTAAAGATTAAAAAATTTACAAATTAATTTCATGAGTAAATATCCCATACATTATATAATGCCCGACTGGATTGCGCATTATGGCAAAATTCAAGTCAACTCAAGAAGTAATGAAAATTATTAAAAATAAAAAAAATATTCGTAACTTTGGTGTAATTGCACATGTTGACCATGGAAAGACAACCATGAGTGATAGTCTTTTGGCTTATTCTGGAATTATTGCTCCTTCTGCTGCTGGTAAAGCACTTGCAATGGACTTTGACAAAGAAGAGCAAGCAAGAGGAATTACAATTTATCAAGCAAATGTTACTTTACTATTTACTCAAAAAGACCAAGAATATGTAATTAATATGATTGATACTCCTGGTCACGTCGATTTTAGTGGAAGGGTAATTCGAAGTCTTAGAGCAATTGATGGTGCTGTAGTAGTTTGTGATGCAGTAGAAGGAATTATGACTCAAACTGAAACTGTAACTAGAATGGCACTTGAAGAAAGAGTAAGACCTGTTTTGTTTATCAATAAAGTAGATAGATTAATCAAAGAATTGAGATTAACTCCAGAAAAAATGCAAGCTCAACTTGCAGATGTGGTTTCAGCATTTAATCAATTAATTGACACATATGCCGAACCTGAGTACAAAGAAAAATGGAAGGTATCAATTCAGAATGCAAGTGTTACATTTGGTTCAGCTAAAGATAGATGGGCAATTAACACTGATTTAATGAAAGAAAGAGGAATTACATTTAAAGACGTAATTGATGCATACACTTCTGAAAAACTTCCAGAACTTGTAGAAAAAGCACCATTAGCTGATGCAGTACTTGGAATGGTTGTAAAACATCATCCACCACCACAAGATGCAGTCAAATACAGAATTCCACAAATTTGGAAAGGCGATTTAAATTCTGATGTTGGTAAAGCATTACTTGCTGGTGAAGATGACGGACCAACAATTATGATGGTTGTAAATATGGTCATAGATCCTGCAGCTGGTCCCATTGCAATTGGTAGATTATTTTCTGGAACAATAAAAGATGGACAAACAATTAACATTATAGATGAAAAAAGAGAGGGACGAGTTCAATCTGTAAATTTCTTTATGGGCAATCAAAGAGAACAAGTTGGTGAACTAGGAGCAGGAAATATTCCTGCATTACTGGGATTAACAGAGTGTCGTGCAGGAAATACTTTGTCATCTATTAAAGACATTCAAATGTTTGAAGGTGTCAAATATGTTTCAGAACCTGTTGTTCAAGTTGCAATTGAACCAAAACATCCTAAAGACTTGCCTAAACTTGTAGAAATTTTAAGACAGTTAACAATTGAGGATCCAAATTTAATTGTAAAAATTGATGAGGAAAGTGGTGAAACTATTGTTGCTGGTATGGGTGTTTTACATTTAGATGTTGCAAATCATAGAATACAAGAAAAATGTGAAATTATTACCTCTGAACCTTTAATCAATTATAGAGAAACTGTAAAAGGTGGATGTGAACCAGTTATGGCAAAATCTCCAAATAGACACAATAAAATTTTCATGAGAGTGGAGCCATTAGAACCTGCAATTGCTCACATGTTACGAACTGGTGAAATCAGTGATATGAAAAATAAAGATATTGTATCTGATTTACTCAAAGGTGCTGGTTGGGACACTGACACAATTAAAAGAGTAATGAAATTTGATTCTCGTGGTAATGTTTTAATCAATGGCACAAAAGGTGTTCAGTTTGTTAATGAATCTACAGACTCTCTAAATTCTGGATTTGAAGACGTTATGAAAGAAGGTCCACTTTGCAAAGAACAAATGAGAGACTGCAAATTTATCTTTACTCACTTTGTACCTCATGAAGATACAGCACATAGGGGTTTGTCTCAATTAGGTCCTGCATCTCGTAGGGCATGTATGGGTGCATTGTTAACTGCAGGTACTGCTGTTTTAGAACCAACACTTGCAATTGAAGTTCGTGTACCAACTGATTTAGTTGGAAACGTTGCAACAATACTTTCTGGTAAACGTGGTAAGGTACTTGATATGCAACAAAAAGGTGCATCAAGTATTATAATTGGTGAACTACCTGCATCAGAAACCTTTACGTTGTCTGAAGCTATGAGGGGTCAGACTGCAGGACGTGCAACATGGAATACATCATTTAAAGCATGGACTGAAGTTCCTAAATCAATTTTAGCAACAGCAGTTGCTGATATTAGAAAACGTAAAGGATTAGCTCCTGACCCACCAGGCATTTCTGAGTATATTGATAAAGAGTAAAAATAGAATCTAGATCTCTTAGATGCAATTTTGTGATACTAGATAAAATTATGATTCTGATCTTAAGCCCAAAATAAAATTTTGTATATTAATTGTATAAATACCACGACAATTATTTCAGAGAATGGTCGAAAATAAACTAATTATTATAATTTCCGTATTAGTTGTATTATCTGTTATAGCAATATCTGTAGAACCTGTTTTTGCCGCCGTTCCTTCAGCACCTATTAATCTTAGAGTTGATGGAATACCCAGTGAAACTAGCATTACTTTAAAATGGACTCAACCTACTTCTGGAGCACCAACAGGTTACAAGATTTATCGTGCATCACCATTACCTAATACCTTTAATCAATTTGGAGATTATGCTGAAGTATTAGTAAATCAAACAAATGTTAATGCTGCAACTGTAACATATCGAAACAGTGCCTTGACTGCAGGTCAGCCATTTAGTTGGAAAGTTTTAGCTTTCAATAATGAGGGTGATTCAGCTTTCACTGCCCCACTTATGGCTGGAACTATATTTGCATCTGGTGGAATTAACTTTGGTAATGGCGTACAAAATTTCCAACAAGGACAAACATTTGGTAGTGGTGCTACATTTACATCTGGACAAACTTTTTCAGGAACTCAAACATTTGGATCAAACACACAATTTGGAAGTGGTACCATATTTGCATCTGGACAAGCATTTACTGGAACTCAAAACTTTGATACATCTAGTATGAAGTTTTCAAGTGGTAGTACATTTAACACTGCTCAAACATTTGGTACTGGTGCAAACTTTTCAGGTGCTCAAATATTTGTAGGTTCAAACACATTTGGATCAAGTGCTAAATTTGGTGCAGGACAAACATTTGGAACAGCACAAACATTTGGTGCAAGTACC
>JAHCGZ010000006.1 GCA_022117465.1 Candidatus Nitrosopumilus limneticus | reverse complement strand
TGCCGCACCATAACCTACAATATTTTTGTTTTCATTTTTTGCTAAATCAAAAAATTCCTTAATTGCTTTTTGATTTTTTTAATTTTTTCTCCAAAATTTGTATAAGTAGAAATATCTGTCAAACCACATTCTATTTCTTTTTTAATTATTCTTTCAACACTGGAGTTAACTAAAAATTCGTTATTTTTCACATCTTTAACATAAATACGTAATGATCCACCATGAGTGGAAATTTCTTCAACATTAAAAATTATAAATCCATGAGTTGAAAAACATTTTTTCAAGCGTAATTACTGAAAAATATGAAAAATGTCATGATATATGTATCAAATTGGTTATTTTGCATTAATTGTAACAAATGTGGAACTTCTAAAGTGATCACACCATTTGGTTTAGTAATATCTTTAATCCAATTATAAAATCATTTAGACATGGAACATGTGCAAGAGCACATTATTTCCTATTATTAGATCTGCTTTTTTCCTTCTTTGACTAAATCTTTAGCTAATTGACTATTGAAAAAGTTTGTTAAAGTAGGAAATATTTTTTTCCATGGCAGCTTTAGCAATGTTTTGTGCAGGTTTCCTATTCCTAATACAGTTATATTTTTCTCTATAAAATTTTGTAAAAGATAACCATCATTACTTGCAATTTCTATTACAATGCTATTTTCATTAAGAGAAAGTCGAGGAATGATCATTTCTACATAATCTTTTGCATGTTGTAACCATGTACTTGAATAGAAGAAAAATAAGCATAATCTTCAAAAATACTTTCTGGCTTTTCAAATTCAGGTAACTGAACGAGAAAACAATTATCACACACATAAGCACAAAGTGGATGTTTTTTTTCTAAATCATCCAGCATTTTTTTTTAAGAAATGCATTTGATAATGGAGATATGCCTAAATCAACAAATATGTTGGTTAATGACTCATTACAGAATCTACAATTTATTGCCAAGATTATCACAATAATTTTTGAAACTTTTCGATTTGCTGTTCTGTAATTTCTCTCATATTATTATTTTGTTCATATTGTTTGTACCATTCTGTTATCAATTCTAATCCTTGCTCTAACTTCAATTTAGGCATCCAGCCTAATATAGAATTAGCCTTGATGCAATTTAATCTTAGATGATTTTCTTCATACGGATTAACACTATTATCAATATCCGTTCTAATTTCTTGTGACCATTGTTCTGTTAGTTTTTTAATAATCCATTTTACTGGTTTTTCATCATTTTCTAGTGGGCCAAAATTCCATCCTTCAGAAAATTGAGATCCTGATGACCATAATTTTTCTGCCAAAGTTAGATATCCGTTTAACGGATCTAAAACGTGTTGCCACGGTCTTGTTGAATTTGGATTACGTACTTTGATTATTTCATTATTTAAAATACCTCGCATAATGTCTGGAATTAGTCTATCTTTGCCCCAATCTCCACCACCAATTACATTGCCTGCTCTACAAGATGCTAAAGATATGCCATGTTTCTGATACTCTTTTGGATTAAAAAAGAATTTCTAAAAGATGCTGTAACTAACTCTGAGCAAGCTTTGCTGTTACTATATGGATCATATCCTCCAAGTCTGTCTGTTTCTAGATGTCCTTTTGATGATTCATTAGGCTCATAACACTTGTCAGTTGTAACATTTAGAATTACTTTTACATTACCTGCTTTTCTTATTGATTCTAATAGATTGACTGTTCCCATGACATTTGTAGCATATGTCTCAACTGGATTACTATATGATTCTCGTAGTATGGCTTGTGCTGCCATATGTATAACAATTTCAGGTTTGTATTCTTTGATTATCTCTTCTAGTTTATTATAATCACAAACATTCCCAATTATGGAAGTCATTCCATTTCCAATACTTGCTAATTCAAATAGACTTGGATTAGTAGGAATAGATTTTGAAAAGCCTATGACATTAGCATTTAATTTTTGTAACCATAAAGATAACCAACTTCCCTTAAAACCCGTATGTCCTGTAAGAAGTACTTTTTTCTTATTCCAAAACTCTTTACTCATTCCCAAATATTCCAAGGGGCTTTTTTAGAATTCCATAATTCTTCCAAGCTGTTTTTGTCTCGTAGTGTATCTAGTGGTTGCCAAAAACCTGAGTGTTTATAAGCTGCTAATTGTTTTTCATCTGCTAATTTTTCTAATGGTTTTCTTTCCCAAACTGTTGAATCTCCTTCAATATAATCAAAAACTTTTGGCTCTAATACAAAAAACCCACCATTAACCCAATTTCCATCCCCCGCAGGTTTCTCCTTGAAACTAGTAATTTTATTTACACTAATATTTAATGTTCCAAATCTTCCAGGTGGCTGTATGGCAGTAACTGTAGCTATGGTTTTGTTTTTTTTATGAAATTCAATTAACTTTGAGATATTAACATCACTTACTCCATCACCATAAGTAAAGCAAAAAGTTTCATTCTCAACAAAATTTTCAACTTTTTTGAGACGTCCTCCAGTCATAGTTTCTAGACCTGTATCTACTAGAGTAACTTTCCATGGTTCGGCAAACTTTCTATGAACTTCCATTTTGTTATTTTGCATATCAAAAGTCACATCCGATGTATGGAGAAAATAATTTGCAAAATACTCTTTAATCATATATCCTTTGTAGCCACAACATATCACAAATTCATTAATTCCATAAGCAGAATAACTTTTCATTATATGCCATAGTATTGGTTTTCCTCCAATTTCGATCATTGGTTTTGGTTTTAGATGAGTTTCTTCACTAATTCTAGTGCCCAAACCACCAGCTAAAATCACTGCTTTCATATTTGTAAAATTATTATCATGGCCTCATTAATCTTTTCTAATTGGCTGATTTGCATATTTTTAGTAATCACTGCGTTCTTTGTTTAATATAATCAATTGAACTTACAGGGGATGGATCAATTTTGATAGTATGGCTAAATATACAGATGTATAATCAAGAAAATAAATTAAATTAATTATCTTAGTTAGTATGCTCCCTTTATTGAAAATACTTCATGAAAATCAATATTGTTTTCTTTAAAATATTCTTTTAATACCTTCCATCTTTCTTTTGTTTAATGTAATCATCAACTCCTTGTAACAGAATAGGTTTTACATTACTTTTTCCCTCCCATGAAACAATTCCATTGTGACATGCCTCTACTACATCTTCAGTTATTGCATGTATTTTGGCATTTTCTTGAAGTGAATTTTTGAATCTAATTGCAACCGATTGTAGTCCAAATGGATAGTAAATCATTGGAATATCAGTAATCCATTCTGCAAGATTAAGAGATGGATTATTTTTAGTTAGATTTGAAGAACTAATTTTTTTACTTATATTTTCCAATTCTATTATGGATTCCAAAATATCCTGCTGCTTGATTTCAAGTGTAGAGTGTAACACTTTGAACATGGTATACAAATAAGAAGTAAAAGAAGCCCGAGGAGAATGATACTGAGGAACAAGTCTATACTCAATTTTATTTTTTGTACAATACTCTAACATCTTTCCTCCTGAAGAAAATGCAATAATCTTACTTTTTCTTTTGTATGCAGAATCTAATATGGCCAAAGTCTCAGCCGTATTTCCTGAAACACTTACAGTAATGACTAGTGTATTGGAATCAACTGTTGTAGGTAAGAGATATCCTTTTACCACATTAACATGAATCTTTGTTTTCGATAAAATAGCTGAAAATATATCTCCAATTGCACCAGAGCCACCCATTCCTGCAAATACTATGTGATCAATACCCTCAAATTCAACAGGTTCCTGGTTGGACTCAAATGACTCTCGTGCAATCTCTGGCCATTTATCATAAACTTTGTACATTTTTTGTAGATCATATTTTTCTATAGTAGATAGATCCAATATTCTAAATTTAATACCTGCAATAAAATATCTATCTAAATTATAATGCCTATTTTTCAATTGATTTTTAAAAAGCCTGATTTTAAGATTATTTGTGGATAATACTGCAATTGCTTCTTCTTTAAGGACAGTAGAGTGGAAAGATAATAAAGTAATCATGATCGATCAAACCAAATTACCAAATCAACTAGTCTTTGTAAAATATGATGATTTTAATCAGGTTGCAGATGCAATTAAAACTCTAGTTGTAAGAGGTGCTCCTGCAATTGGAGTGTCAGGCGCTTTTGGCTTGGCATTAGCTGTATTACAGAGCAAAGCAACTACAAAAGATCAACTATTTCTGATTTGGAAAAAGCAAGGAAAATTCTATATGATACAAGACCCACTGCAGTAAATCTGAAATGGGGATTGGATAAAATTATGAAAGTCGCAAATTCTGGTAATATAGTTGAACAAATAAAACAATCAGTAATTAATGAAGCAAAAAAAATGGCAGAGGAAGATATTGAAATTAATAAAACCATGGGAAAATACGGTTCTGTTTTATTTGATAACAATGATACTATAATGACACATTGTAATGCAGGAGCACTAGCTACAGTAGCATATGGAACAGCTCTTGGCGTAATTAGAGCAACAAGAGAAAGTGGAAAAAAACATCAAAGTTATAGCTACAGAAACTAGACCAATACAGCAAGGCTCTAGATTAACAGCATTTGAGCTAAAGCATGATGGATTTGATGTCAGCCTAATTCCAGATACTGCTGTAGGATATTCAATGGCAAATGGATTGGTAGACAAAGTAATAGTTGGAGCAGATAGAATTGTAAGAACTGGCCATGTCTTTAATAAAATTGGAACATATCAAGTAGCAACTATGGCAAAGCAACATGGAATTCCGTTTTATGTTGCAGCACCATTATCCACATTTGATATGAAAACTGATGCCAAAGATGTGATAATTGAAATGCGAAAGGGAACAGAAGTTACTGGAATTGGTGATAAAAAAACAGCACCTGATGACATTAATGTCATAAATCCTGCATTTGATATGACTCCACCTGAACTAATCTCAGGAATAATTACTGAAAAAGGCGTGGTTACAGCTCCTTATGAGGAATCCATCTTAAAGTTGTTCCAAGCTAATTAATGCAAAGTTTTTATTGTTTTTCAAACTGTTGTATGAAATATGAGTACAGTTTCTGCACAAGCAATTGAGGATTCACTAAAGCAATGTATGGATCCTGAAGTTCCTCTAAACATTGTAGAAATGGGATTAATCTATGGAATTGATGTTACTGAAAATAATGATGTTAATATCAAAATGACAATGACTACACAAGGTTGTCCTTTACATCAAACTTTAATTGCAGATGCAACAAGATTTGCTAAAAAAGTTCCGGGAGTAAATAATGTCAAAATTGACATTGTGTGGGAGCCTGCATGGTCAATGGATAAAATGACTGAAGAAGGAAAACTCAAAATTAAAGAAATGGGTGTTGCTGGATCAAATACTCCTGCACCAATTAATTATGAAACTGCATTACCTCAAGGAGTTGGAAAATTGGTACAACAAGAAGATGGTTCTATGGTATTAGCAAACGAACATGAACAAGCATTTATGGTAAATCAAGCAATTGTTGACTTTTGGAAATCTTGTAATGGTTCTCGTAAAGTAACAGATCTAGTTGAAGTATTTGCTCAACAAACAGGTTTGCAAAGAAATCAAGTTGAAAAAGAAGTTATGCAGTTACTTCAACAATTACGTGATGGTGGATTAATTGCAATTGCAGGTCAACAAGATGCACCAAATGTTACATTTAAAAAATAATTTTTAAAAAATATAATTTGAATTTGCACCATCAAAGTTTATTGTTACACCTGACAGATATTTTATATTATTTTGAATAATTGCTTTTACAAAATTTCCAATCTCTTCTGGTTCTCCTAATCTTTTCATAGGCAATGTTTTTTCAAATTCTTTAATATTATCAATTAATTCTCTAGTTCTATCTGTGTTGATAGGACCTGGTGCAATATTTATACAACTAATATTTTTTTGAGCATATTCTTTGCTTAAAATTTTAAAAACTTCACTAAATGCTGCACGATATGCTGAAGAAATTATCAATTTTGCATTTGGTTCTTTAATTACATTTGAACTAATCAAAAAAATGTATCCTCCATCATTGATTTTGATATTTTGTAGTATGGTACAAAATCCTACAAATAATTGATTGTGATATTTATTCCAATCTTCTCCAGTAATTGTTGTAAATGGTTTTGGTTGCGGACCACCTGTATTTAGAATCAAAATATCTGTTTGATTATGTATTTCTAAAAATTTTTTTACACTATCTAAATTTGATGTATCAATATCATTTTTAGATGCTGCAAAAACATCAATTTCTATTGATTTTAATGCATTTGAAATTGCTTTACCTATTCCACGTGATCCTCCTAAAACAATTGCTTGAGTCATACTATTCTTAAAAATTAGTTCTAATTAAATTTCATTGTATACTAAAAATAATACAATATTTTTTATTATTATAAAAATTGAAGATAATGTAATTTTATAAAATTACATTTTTCCTTGTTGCCATGCTTGATTGAATTTTTTGATGGCTTCTTGATATGCTGTAATTGAATCATTACCTGTCGTGCTAAGAAATTTCTCCCACTGTTCATTGAATTTCTTTATAGATTCAATATTAGTTTCTTTGAATATGTTTTGCATCATTTTTGTTTGTTGTTTAATGTATTCTGGACCAATTTCTTCCCAGGTCTTTTCCCAAGTTGCACTAACTTTTTTTAATAATTCTGCATCTGATCCTATTGCTTTTTGACATGCATCGTGATATGTCATCAGTGTTTCATTTGTAGCATTTTGCCATTGTGCTAAAGATTCTTTCCAAACACTTAGTGCAGAATTATATTCCTTCCATGCTTTCTCAAATTCAGGTTTTTTTGAGGATGTTGTAGTATGATTTTTTGGCTTTGGAGTTGGTTTTTTGTTTATTTTCTTTTGAGTGCTGGATTTTTTTTTGATAACCATACATTTAGTTTATTATGATAGAAGTTAAATCTTTAAAGGTATTTTGAGGTTAAACTTTTTATAAATTTTCACTTAAAATTTTGATGCTTTAGAAAAAGTTGGAACATACTTTTCGTCTTTATTTTTAAATAATTTATAATGATTTTCACATAAATTTCTGGTTTCTTTAAAACTAATTTTTACAGTTTGTATGGCTTTTTCTTTACATTCTGATATACTGCATTGCAATATGATGTATAATTGATATTTCTTAATAAAACTTTGAAATTATACAATTACCTCTGCTAACTTTTTTATGATTGTAGTATCTTGTAAAAATTATGGATGAGGATGAAAAAGGAAAAGAATTTTTAAAATTAATTGACGATCAAAATACTGTTCAGTGGAATGTTGTTGCAAAATTATCCTCTTTAATTAAATCTGAATGGAATTCTACTGAATTAAAAACTGAACTTGAAACTTTAATAAAACAACACTACAAAATCACAAAGGATCTAAATAGTTTGGATGACAATAATCATATTTTATAGTCCTGAATCTACCATTAATGCAATAAATAATACTGCCAAATAAGGACTAGAAAATTTAAACAATGTCCATGCAGCCTTTTCCATTGGTTTTATTGTAACCCAAACTGATAGTCCTAGCATTAATGCACCTGATGCAATTGCAGTCCACAAATATACATCACCTACCATATTTTCTCCATTTTGAGTTGTAATGAAAAATGGTGCAATTGAAAATAATACCATTACAACAGTAGATAATGCAATAGCTCTTGCTGATGTTTTTTCAGATTGTACTGCAGTTAACATTGGAACATTTACTTTGTTATAATCTTCTTTGAAATGTAATGTTAAAGCCCAAATGTGCATTGGAATCCAAATAAATACCAATCCTGCCATTGCAAGTCCCATAGTCCATAAATCTGACATGCTTACTGCAACCCATCCAATCATAGGTGGTGAACCTCCACATAATCCTCCTAAAATAATATTAGTTCTTGAATTTCGTTTAAGTATATACGAATAAACAATAATGTTGTCTACTAATGCAAATGCAATGAAAATTGTTGCCCATACTCCTTGCTCTAATGTTGTAGTAGATGAAATTGCAAAAGCTAACACCAATGATATACCAGCTAACACTAATCCAAAGTTTCTTGCTTTAACTGCTGGATAAATTCTCTTTGATGGAAGAGGTCTGTCTTTTGTTCTTTCCATAATTGCATCAATGTCTCTGTCGTGATAGTTTGTCAAAGTGTTAGCTGCTGCAGAACCTGATGCTACTGAAAATAACATTAAAGCCCAAGTTTCAATAGATATTGGGATATTGTAAATATTTGATGCTGTTAATGCCGCTCCAAATGCAGTAAATACAAGTAAATACCAAATTTTTGGCTTTGTTAATTCATAATAAACAGCTACTCTTGAACTAGTTGTTTGCTTTTGCAACACTAGTCACCAGTATTTGAAGGCATATATGGCATTGCTTTCATTCGTGACTTCATCTCAATAAATGACTCTGAAGACTGAATCCCTTCAATTCTTCCTATCTTTTCTGAAACCATTTTGTGCATGTGATCTAATGATTTTGAATACACTGTAACCAGTATGTCAAATCTTCCTGTAACTTCTGCAACCTCTCTGACACCTTCAATTTTGAATAACTGTTCAATCACATTATCACGTTGTTTTGTGTCAATGTTAATTCCTGTTATTGCTTTAACTTCATATCCAAGTTCAGCATCATTAACGTCTATGGTAAAACGCTCAATTAATTTTCTTTTAACTAATCTTTTGATTCTTGAATAAACTACTGATGAATTTACATCTATTTTCTTTGATAATTGTGGAACAGAAATTGATGCATCATTAGATAATTCTGATAAAATTTGCAAATCTAAATTATCTACTTTTGTCATCTAAAGCACCCAAACCGATGAATATTTTTGGTTCTTATAAAGTTATTATTGTAAAAATTACAAATAATTAATTAAATCTTATTTTTTTTGTATAACATTTCTGCTAACAAGACAGCACCTTTTGCTGAACCCATTTTTTTATTATGTGAGAATAACATGTATTTTAATCCATTATCAAACAATTCCTCTTTTTCTACTCTTCCAATTGTTGTAGTCATTCCGTCTCCAACTGTTCTTTCCATTCTTGGCTGTGGTCTTGTTGGGTCATCATGAAATGCATAGTAGTCTTTTGGAGCTGATGGTAATCCAATTACTGAACTGGTTTTATTACTTTGATTGTACATTTCCTTTGCCATTTGTGGATCAATTTCTTTTACAGTTTCTACAAAAACTGATTCAGTATGCCCATCTATTACTGGAACTCTGGTACAAGTACAACTAATTTTGATATCTGCATCCACAATTTTTCCATTTACTAGTTTACCTAAAATTTTTTTTGTTTCTAATTTTACTTTTCCTTCTTCTTTTGGAATATATGGAATTATGTTATCAGTAATTCCCATTGCAGACACACCTGATTTACCTCCACCTGATATTGCTTGCATTGAAGTCATCATCACTTTTTTTACTCCATATTGGTCAAATAATGGTTTTAATGTAATTGCTAAACCTGTAGTAGTACAATTTGGTAAAGGAGCTACAAATCCCTTCCAGTTTCTATTCTTTTTTTGAATTTCTAATAATTCAGATTGTTCATCATTTATTCCTGGAATTAGTATTGGTACATCTTCTTCATACCTGTAAGCAGAACTAGTTGAAATAACTGGTAAATCTTTAGCCATTTTAGTTTCTATGTCTCTTGCAGCTACAGATTCAACAGCAGAAAATACTAAATCTAACTGAGACACATCTAACTGATCTACTGATTTAACTGTCATATTTTTAATATATTCTGGAATTTCTCCAGCTACATCCCATGCAATAATACCGCTAGCATCTTTTATTGCATCTAGATACTTTTTTCCTGCTGAACGTTCTGATGCTGCAATCTGAGTAACTTCAAACCATGGGTGATTATCTAATGATAGTACAAATTCTTGACCTACTGAACCTGTAACCCCAATTATTGCAACTTTTTTCTTCTCCATAATGAGAATTTAGTTAAGTTTCAACTAATAATCGTTTTTGGATTAGCAAAACATACTAAATCAACCCATTCTATCTTGAACTGTGAAAATAAGAACAAAATTATCTATTCGTAGACATACTCCTGTAATTCATGGAGGAAAAATCCCTTCAAAAAATAACGATCAAAAAATAATTGATTTTAGTTCTAACATAACTCCACTTGGAATTCCTCCTTCTGTTAAATTAATAATTAAACAAAACTTGGATAAAGTTAAATTTTATCCTGATCCAAATTCTGATACTGTAATTTCTAGTTTAGAAAAATATACTTGTTTATCAAAACCAAATATTATTGTTGGAAATGGTGCAATTGAAATTCTTTATAATTTTTGTTTTGCATTTTTATCTAAAACAACTAAAGTGTTAATTCATGTACCAACATTTCAAGAATACGAAACTGCTGTAAAATTAAGTAACTGTAAAATTTCATATTTTAAATCATTAAATTTATCTGAAAATATTGATTCATTTATTTCAAAAATTCCAAAAAATGGCTGCATTTTTCTTTGTAATCCTAATAATCCTACAGGTGAATTATTATCAAAAACAAAAATATTATCTATAATAATTGAAGCAAAAAAATTAAAAACTATTGTCTTTATTGACGAATGCTTTATTGAATTGGTACCAAAATCTAACGAATCTGTTATATCTTTTGTAAAAAAATATGATAATCTTTTTATTTTAAGATCTTTAACAAAATCGTTTGGTTTACCTGGATTAAGAATAGGATATGGATGTGGTTCAAAAGATATAATTCAAATTTTACAAAAAATAAAAATTCCATGGAGTGTAAATTCATTAGCACAAGATGCAGCAAATGTTGCAATTAAAAATATCTCTCATATCAAAAATCTAATTTAATAATTAAAAAAGAATTAAAATATTTACAAGATAGTATTTCAATTTTAAATGGATTTGAATGTATATCTTCATCTACTAATTTTATTTTAATTAAAACAAAATATGATTCTACATTATTACAAGAAAAATTATTAAAAAATAAAATTCTAATTCGTGATTGCAAAAATTTTAGAGGATTAGATAATCACTATATTAGAATTGCAGTAAAATCTCATAAAGATAATATAAAATTAGTAACTGCCTTGGAGAAAATTAAATGAAATCATTAATGATTCAGGGAACTTCTTCTGGTGCTGGTAAAACAACACTCGTTGCTGCCTTGTGTAGAATTTTTTCAGATAAGGGTTATACCGTTGCTCCATTCAAATCTCAAAATATGTCTAATTTTTCTTACATCACACCTGATTTTGAAATTTCTCGTGCTCAGGCAATTCAAGCCTTTGGTGCACGCTGTTACATCACACCTGATTTGAATCCAATTTTGCTTAAACCTGTTGGAAATTATTCTAGTATTGTATACTTGAATGGTAAACGCTTTAAAAAAATGCATGCTCAAGAATATTATAAAAAATTTGTAAACGTCGAAGGTATGAAAATAGCCACAAAATCACTAAAGACTTTACAGAAAAATTTTGATTTGGTGATTATAGAAGGTGCAGGTTCTCCTGCAGAAATTAATTTACAGAAATATGATATTGCAAATATGAAAATTGCAAAAAAAGCAAATGCAAATGTTTTGCTAGTAACTGATATTGATAAAGGAGGATCTTTTGCAAGTTTAGTTGGAACTATGAATTTAATTGATAAAAAATATCAACAACTTGTCAAGGGATTTATTTTTAATAAATTTCGTGGTGATATTGAAGTGTTAAAACCTGGATTTAAAAAATTACAAAATATTACAAAAATTCCAACTATTGGAATTATTCCATTAATGTCATTAAATTTACCTGAGGAGGATTCCCTTAATGCAAAACCTAAAAATATGATTTTTAATAAAAAAAATATTTTAAAAATTGATAATGAATTAGATAAATTATCAAAAATTGTTAAATCCAATATGAATATTAATTCAATTGAGAAAATGTTACAATGATTCTTGAATCTATATCTATTATTGGTTTTGCAATTTTAATTGATTTAACATTTGGAGATCCAAAAAATCGCTATCATCCAACTGCTTGGATAGGGGCATTAATTGCAAAATTTACTCCTCTTGCAAAACATCAAAATCCAACATTTGAAAAAGTTGGCGGAGTTTTACTTATAATAATTATCTCTAGTATTGTTATTTTATTATTATCAAGTCTTAATTTTGGTATATCTTTAATCTCTATTGATTATATTTCATTAATTGTATCTGTATTTATTGGAGCATTGTTACTAAAGACAACTATTGCTATTCGTGGTATGGAAAAACATGCAACTAGCGTATTGGAATCTTTAGAGAACAATAACTTGGATATGGCAAGAAATTATCTATCTATGATTGTAAAGCGAAAAACCACCAATTTGGACAAAAACCATGTACTTTCAGGCGTGCTAGAAAGCATCAGTGAGAATACTGTTGATGGCATAACTGGTCCAATGTTTTATTATGCTTTTTTTGGTTTATGGGGAGCTTTTGTGTATAGAGTTATCAATACAGCAGATTCAATGATTGGATACAAAAATGATATTTTTAAAAATTTAGGTTGGTTTACTGCTACTTGTGATACAATCATAAATTATATTCCATCACGAATTACAGGATTAATCATGATTATTTCTGCAGCTATTTTGCAAAACAATTGGAAAAATTCTTACAAAGTAATGATACGAGATGGTAAAACAACTGAAAGTCCTAATGCTGGATATCCAATGGCAGCATTAGCTGGTGCTTTAGAAACAAAATTTGAAAAAATAAATCATTACAAATTAGGTGATGGTGAAATCATACTCACAAAACACCATGTCATATCTGCAATTAAGATAATGAAATTAACATCAATTCTTTTCTTTGGGATTATTGTAATTCCAATAATTTTAATTTTATCTTTTATTGGATGGTGGCTTTATGTTTAAAGAAATTGGTTCGGTTTTTTCTTTTTTAACAATTTTACCAACATCAAATTCTACATTAGATGATATTGCAAAACACATGTATCTATTTCCTCTAGTTGGAATTGTACTGGGAATTTTAGTAGGTTCATTTGGTTTTGGTTTATCTTTTCTTTTGGATCCAATAATAGTTAGTTTTCTTGTAGTTACATCAATTGTAATAATTACTGGAATTCATCATGCTGATGGTCTAGCTGATTTTGCTGATGGTCTTATGGTAAAAGGTAGTAAGGAGAAAAAACTTAATGCAATGAAAGATCTTTCTACAGGATCTGCAGGAGTAGTTGCAATTGTTCTATACCTCATTGGGCTAGTTGTTACAATTTCACTTACAAATGGTTTTGATTTGTTTAAGGCAATTCTGATTAGTGAAATTTTAGCAAAATTTTCAATGGTTTTATTGGCAAGTTTAGGAAACTCAGCATCAATAGGCTCAAATTCTCCTTTTATGAAAATTATGAAAGATAAGAAAAAATTGTTTGCAGCATTTGTAATTATGATAATTCCTGTTGCTTTACTTGGTGAAACTACTGGACTTGCAATGCTTGGTGTAACCTTTCTTGTAACATTGATAATTTTAGTAATATCTAATCGTAATTTTGGTGGAATTACAGGCGATGTACTTGGCTCGACTAATGAATTGACTCGCTTAGCATCGTTAATGGTATTTGTATCACTATGATTGGTTTAGTGATGGCTGGTGGTAAAGGTACACGTATGAATTTAGATAATGAAAAATTATTACTCAAATATAAAAAACCAATTATTCTTCATGTAATTGATTCATTAAAAGATTCAAATTGTTTTTCAAATATTATAGCATTAACTAGTTCTAATTCTCCAAATACAAAAAAATTACTTCAACAAAATAATATTGAAATTTTTGATACTAGTGGAATTGGGTATGTTGAAGATTTAACTTTGGTACTTCAATCTATAAATAATTCTGTTTTAGTTACTTCAGGTGATTTACCATTATTAGACGATGAAATTATACAAAATATTGTTAAATATTATGATCCTAATAAAACTTGGACAAGCATACTTGTCACTAACAAATTTTTAACTAAACTTGGATTAGAATCTGATTATTCTATAAAATATAATAATCAAATATGTAATTACACTGGAATTTCTTTAATTAATGCAAATAAAATTAATTCATCTAATAATTTAGATGAAAATTATATCATTATTGATGATAAACGGATTGCATTTAATTTAAACACAAAACAGGATTATGAATTACTCGGCACTACCTGATACTTTGCCGTTTATTTTTGCTCTAGAACCTGTTGGCTCTGAAATGGTATTGCCACAAGAATTACATGCAACTACTGTTGATGCGTGAGAATATACTACTTGTAATTCACCACATTCTGCACAATTAACCTTTTGAAACTTGCTTGAGGGCTTTGGAATTTCGATGTGATCTTTTTTCATACTGCTATCAACTCAAATTTCTTAATTCTAACACCTTTTTTATTGTATTTCTTTTTACAAACAGTACATGTCATAAGTGGAGTAACTTTTTTAGTAGTTTTGGCTGGTTTTGCAAGTTTTGGGAATTTTTGTCCACCATAACCTCTTTTACGTTCAGCGTGACGACGTTCACCTGCTGCAGAACCACGTCTTTTTCCAGCCTTGTAAATGGAGACCTTTTGTTCAGTATGTGTTTTACATTTTGCACAATACTTTCTGATCACCTTTGGAATGTTCATATCAAAAAAACCTCTTCACCCGTAATTTAAGCATTGAATCTATAATAGTCATAAATTTGATTTATTGTTATGAGTTCAAGCCTAGCCAATTCTATTAATTCTTTAAATTCTGTTGCACTAGGTGAAAAAAAAGCTGATCTTGTATTAACAAATTGTAACTTACTATCAGTTTACACTAGAGAAATTATTCCTAAAACTCAGATCGCAATAATTAATGATCGTATTGCATACGTTGGTCTTGATGCAACTCACACAATAGGACCAAAAACAAAAGTTATTGATATTCATAATGAATTTGTCAGTCCAGGATTTGCAGATCCTCATTTACACATTGATCAGTTTGTGTTACCCTCTGAATTTGCAAAACAAGCTCTTCTTTGTGGTGTAACATCTCTTTTTTCAGATCCAATTGATATAGTTAGTGTGGGAGGTTACAAAGGTTTTAAAGAATTTCTTAGACTGGGAGAAGATTTACCAATTAGAATATTTCAAACAGTTCCTGGAGGACTTCCTGTAGATGCAAAATTTAGTAATAGTAAATCATTGAGTGCAACACAAGAAAAAACTGCAATAAAACATCCTCATGTAATTGGAATGGGAGAAGTTTTTTCATGGACTAAAGTAATTTTACGTGAACCAAAAACAATGAAATCACTTTCAACAATGTTAGAATGTGATTGTATAATTAATGGACATACTGCAGGTGCAAGTGATAAAAAACTTAATGCATATGTCTCTTCTGGAATTCTCTCATGTCATGAACCAATTAATTTTGATCAAGTGTTAGAAAGATTGCGTCTAGGAATGTGGATAATGATTAGAGAAGGTTCCATACGTCGTGATTTAAAAGAAATTATTCCACGTGTTTTATCAAATGGAACATATCTTAATCGATTGATGTTTTGTTCTGATGGTCTTGATCCATTAGATATTTCTAAATTTGGTCACATTGATCATTGTATACGTGAGTCCATTAAACTTGGTTTAGATCCAATCGATGCAGTTACAATGGCATCAAAGAATAATTTTGATTATTATAATATGGGAAAAGATCTTGGTGGTATTGCACCTGGAAAATTAGCTGACATCTTAGTTTTTGATAATTTAAAATCATTTAAACCTAAACATGTTTTTGTTGGAGGCAAGCTTGTTGTTTCAAATGGTTCTTTTGTGGCTCGTATAAGAAAAAATGTAATTTCTCCGTGGATTAAAAAAACTGTCAAGTTAACAAAATTTTCTAAAAATGATTTTCTAATTAAATCCAAAAAAGATCATGTGGTAGCTAATACAATTTTTATGCAAAATGAAATAATTACTAAATTGGGAACATCAGAACTTCATTCTAAAGATGGTCATGTTTTTGCATCTTTAGATGATGATGTTTGGAAAATTGCTGCATTTGATAGAATTCATGGCACAGGTAAACATTCTATTGGTTTTCTTGAAAATTTTGGTGCTGAAATTGGAGCATTTGCGTCAACTTGGAGTTTTCATGAAAATGATTTGATCGTACTAGGTTCAAATGATTCTGATATGGCATTTGCGTCAAATCATTTAATTAAAAATCAAGGTGGTTTGGTTGCTGTCAAGTCTGGAAAAATTCTTGCTTCATTGCCATTACAATTTGGCGGAATTGTTTCAACTGATTCTTTTGAAACTGTTTCATCTAATTTTGAAAAGATCAATAATTGTATTGTGGATTTAGGATGTAAATTCAGCAGACCTCACTTGATCCCTCTATTCTTGCCTTTTCTAGCATTACCTTCTGTAAGAATTCTTTCAGGGGGGATTGTTGATGTAAAAAATCGATCTTACATTTCACCAATCAATTAGGCAATGTTAAAAAGAGGGATTTTGAGTATCGATAATGAATCTAAATGGCATCAATTCAACAAGGCCCAAATGGACCAGTACTAGTTCTCAAGGAAAGTGCATTACAAACAAAAGGTAAGGATGCACAACACAACAATATTGCAGCAGCAAAACTAGTTGCAGAATTAGTTAAAAGTAGTCTTGGACCACGTGGTCTGGATAAAATGCTCGTTGACTCATTAGGTGACGTTACAATTACAAACGATGGCGCTACAATTTTAAAAGAAATTGATGTCCAACACCCAGCAGCAAAAATGATTGTTGAGATTTCCAAAACTGTAGACAATGAAGTAGGTGATGGAACAACTTCTTCTGTAGTTTTTGCAGGTACATTATTGGCAAGAGCCGAAGATCTTTTGAAAAAAGATGTTCATTCTTCAACTATTATTGAAGGCTTTCAAGCAGCAGCTGAAAAAACTTTAGAAATCTATTCTCAAATAGCTCAAAAAATTCAACCAGATGATAGAGCAACACTTTTAAAAATTGCTTCAACAAGCATGCAATCTAAATTAATTTCTGATGACAGTGCTAATTTATCCAAACTTGTAGTTGATGCAGTTCTTAGTATTGCAACAAAAAAAGGGGATAAGTACTCTGTTGATTTAGAAAATATTAAAGTTGAAAAGAAACCAGGTGGTTCAATTGAAGATACTCAAATTATAAAAGGAATTGTTTTGGATAAAGAAATAGTTCATAGTGGAATGCCTACTAGAATCGAAAAAGCAAAAATTGCATTAATTAATTCTGCATTGGAAATTGAAAAAACAGAAATGAGTGCAGAGATTAGAATTACTGATCCAACTCAAATGCAAATGTTCTTAGAAGAAGAAAATAGAATGCTCAAAACAATGGTTAACAAATTACATGATGTTGGTGCTAATGTTTTGATTTGTCAAAAAGGAATTGATGATATTGCTCAACATTATTTAGCAAAATATGGAATCATGGCAATTCGTCGTGTCAAAGAAAGTGACATGATTAAACTTTCTAAAGCTACAGATGGTCGTGTGATTAATAATTTAGATGATTTATCTGAAAAAGATCTTGGTCTTGCTGAGTTGGCACATCAAAAGAAAGTTGAATCTGATAAATGGGTATTCATTGAAGGCTGTAAACATCCACAATCTGTTACATTGTTAATTCGTGGAGGAACTCAAAGAGTAATAGATGAAGTTGATCGTTCTATTCATGATTCACTTATGGTAGTAAAAGATGTAATTGAAAAACCAGAAATTGTTGCAGGTGGAGGAGCTCCAGAAGCCTTTGCAGCATCTCAACTCAAAGAATGGGCTGATAATTTTAGTGGTAGAGAACAACTTGCAATTAAAAAATATGCAGAAGCATTAGAGATAATTCCATTAACTATTGCAGAAAATGCAGGTATGGATCCAATTGATACAATGGCTACTTTAAGATCAAAACAAAGCCAAGGTCTAAAATGGACTGGTATTGATGCAAAAAATACAAAAGTTGCTGATATGATGGCAATTAATGTCTTAGAACCAGTTGCAGTTAAAGAGCAGATAATAAAATCTGCAACTGAAGCAGCATGTATGATTCTTAGAATTGATGATGTAATTGCCATATCTGGTGGTCCAGGTGGCGGCGGCATGATGGGATAAATTTAGTTAAACCTTAAGCATACTACTTTTCATAAATTATTGTTGTACAGAATTGGTGTAGATTTAGGTGGTACTAAAACAGAGATTATTGTTCTTGATGAAAATCTAAATGTTTTAGAAAGAAAAAGAGTACCTACACCACAAACTGATTATCAAAAAATTATCAATACTATTGTAACGTTAGTTTCTGATGCATCTCAAAATATATCTGATTTTTCTTTAGGAATTTGTTGTCCTGGTGCAATTTCAAAACAAACTGGATTAATTAAAAATAGTAATACTCAATGTTTAATTGGAAAATCTTTAAAAAAGATTTAGAAAATAAATTAGAAAAAAATATTTTAATTGAAAATGATGCAAATTGTTTTACTTTATCTGAATCTAAAATGGGTGCTGGTATTGGATTTGGTTTAGTTTTTGGTGTAATAATGGGAACAGGTGTCGGCGGAGGAATTGTAATTAATAATGTTCTTCATTGTGGTAAAAATGATATTGCTGGTGAATGGGGACATCATACTTTACATCAAAATGGTAATTCATGCTATTGTGGTAAATCTGGCTGTGTGGAGACATACATTAGTGGACCCTCTTTGGAAAAACGTTGGAATGAACTAACTGGCAATACTCAATCTATGCCTGAAATTATTAGTAATTTTGATTATACAGTAGGTAAACAATGGAAGGATGAATTTTTAGATAATTTTGGATATGGTCTTGCAAATGTAATTGATATTTTAGATCCTGATGCAATAATTCTTGGTGGTGGATTATCTAATATTGATTTTTTATATACTGAAGGTAAAAAATCCATTTATTCAAAAGTTTTTTCAGATATTATTGAAACACCCATTTTAAAAAACAAACTTGGTGATTCTTCAGGAGTATTTGGTGCTGCATTATTGGATTAATTACTTTGGACATCCTTCCATTTTTATAATAAAATATCCGTTTGTCATTATTTCTATTTCAATATCTTCTGAAACAGTTTCTGAGTGACAAAATTTACATTCTTTTGTAGTTACTAGTGCATTATTTTCTTTAATTGATTTTAACCATTCTTTTGCAAAAGAAATTGCAGATGCAGTATCATTTTTGTCAGTAATTACATCAAAATGTATTGTGTGACCATCGTTTGCTTTAACATAAGTATCAAAAACATGAAAATTCATATCCATTACTAATTATTAACAAACTCATCTCTAATTTCAAGAACTTTATCTACAATTTTATTAACATCTGCATCTAATTCTGTCGTTATCAAAATTAAACCCGCTCCTCCAATAGGTATTGTAATTCTATAGATTTTTTCATATTTTGCTAATGCAAAAATTGGAACTCCAATTTTATTTGCTGTTTTTTTCCTTGTTGACCATCTGTAAATTGCTTGTGATAATGATGTTTCAGTTTCTTCTCTGCTTAAGTAAGATGTAATACCTGGTCTAATTTTATCCACAAGTTCACCGTAATCATAAACAGCTGCGTATCTAATTTTTTCATTAGACTCTAATATTTTTTCACAGATTTTTTCATAATTCATAATTTTTCACTACTGTGGTTCAATTGTTGCTGGTGGTTTACTTGAAATTGCGTATGTGACCCATGTTACATCTTCAATTTCATTAGTAATTCTATTACTCATTTTCTCTAATACTCCATGTGGTAGCCTTGTCCAATCAGCAGTCATTGCGTCAATGGAATCTACAACTCTAATCATAACAATGTTGCCATATTTTCTTTCATCTCCTACCACACCTACTGCTTTATCATCACCAACAGCTGCATATGCTTGCCAAACTTTAGTATAAAATCCAGATTCAATTAATTCCTCTTCAACAATTTTACTTGCTACTTTTGAAATCTCTAATTTTATTGGAGTTACTTCACCAATTATTCTTACTGATAATCCTGGACCTGGAAATGGATGTCTCATGAAAAGTTTTTCAGGAACTCCTAAAATTTTTGCAATTTCTCTGACTTCATCTTTGTATAATTCTCTTAGTGGTTCTAAAATTTCCAAATTTAACCAATCTGGTAATCCTCCAACATTATGATGAGACTTTATTACATCTGCTGGACCTTTTGAAACTCCACTTTCAATTACATCTGGATATAATGTTCCTTGAGCTAACCATTTGAAAGGACCTTCTTTTTTAGCAAAATTACTAAAAACATGAATAAATTCTTCACCAACAATTTTTCTTTTTGCTTCTGGATCCTCTACACCCTTTAATTTTTCAAGAAATTGCTGTCCTGCATTTATTGATGTAAAATTTACTTTAAAATTCTCTTTAAACATATTTTCAACCTCTTTTTCTTCGTTTAATCTTAACAAACCATTATCTACAAACACACATTTCAGTCTATTTCCAATAGCTTTGTCAATTAGTAATGCTACTACTGTAGAATCTATTCCACCACTAACTCCACATAATACATTTCCATCAATTTTAGAAATTTTTTCTACTGCTGTTTCAATAAAACCTTCCATTGTCCAATCTTGTTTTGCTTTACATATTTTTAGAACAAAATTTTTGAGAATTTCACTTCCTTGTTCTGTATGAACTACTTCAGGATGAAATTGAATTCCATAAACTGATTTTTCATCTGATGCAATTGCTGCAGCTTTTGCACTTTGTGTATGACCAATTATCTTAAATCCTGATGGAATCTCTTCAGCTTCATCTCCATGGCTCATCCATGCACGCACGGATTGTCCTATACCACTTAACAAATCACTATCATTATCTATTGTTAAAAGTGATGAACCATATTCTTTGTTGGCTCTTTTTACTTTTCCTCCAAATTTATCTACAATTAATTGGTGTCCGTAACAAATTCCTAATAATGGTAAATTCATTTCAAAAATTTTATTTTCTGGTACTGGAGCTTTCAAACTATAAACACTAGATGGTCCTCCTGAAAAAATAATTCCTTTTGGATTATGTTTTTGTATTTCTTCAAAACTAATATCATATGGCACTAATTCTGCAAAAACAGAAAATTCTCTAATCCTTCTACAAATTAAATGACTATATTGAGAACCAAAGTCTAAGACTAGAATTTTATCCATTCAATCACTTGCTAATATTTTCTAACATTCTTGTTAATGACCATCCTGCAGTATTGATTAATTCAGTCACTCTTTCTTTCTGTCTATAATTCTTAATTATTATTTCTCTAATATTAGTTCCATTTTTATTAATAATATAGTCTATGATTGATTCTTTTTGGATCTTTCCATTTTCTGCTTCAAGAAAATCTTTTTTCTTCATTTCTCCAATAATTCTATCTAAAAAGAATGATTTGAACGGTGGTGTATCTGCATTAATGATAATTTGTTCATCTAGAATTATTGAAACTTGATCTGGTGTAACATATGCATTTGCAATTACTTTTCCATCGCTTCCTTTTTTAATTGGAATTGAATTATCTAATGGTTTTTCTGCTTCAATATTTTTTGCTATTTCAGGCTCATCTTGTATTTTTAATTTTGATGCCTTTACAAAGCTAGAATCCTTTAGAAACCCATCTAATATTGTGATGTTTTTCTCTAGCATTTCAATTCCTTCCTGATGCTTATCTACTTGTTCCAACATATTTTCTCTTAAAGCAACTATTTCTTTTACTTGCTCTTCTGAAAATTTCATAATTTTATAAATCAGTATTGGCTATTAAATCCATTCTAGGTGATTATGTTATCTAGATCTTTGTATTGTATTTTTTTAAATCCTTCAATAGGTTTTGATGTGGTAAATAATTCCGATTTTGTGATCGATGATAACCAAATTAAAAGATCCCTTCCTATTACTAATTTTTTTAATTTTGTTTTTCTATCTGATTTTTTTGTATTAGAAAATTTACCAATTTGATTTCCAAAATCCATACCAAACAAAATAATTTTTTTTGCATTAAAATAACTTGCCAAGAACACTCCTCTATCCCCATCAGTAAAACCTCCAAAATTTTGAATTTTATTAATCGGATTTGTTTGAGTTGTTCCTATACAGTTTTTTATTTTTTTTACCATTTGTAATTTTTCAATATTATCGCCATGTGCATGTACTACAAATATTGATTTTGTTTTTGAGATTTTTCTAATTGCTTCCTCATTTCCATCTAAATCTGTTACAATAATCTGTGGAATTATTCCGTTATCTATTAGTGGCTTTAATGAACTATCAGCAGCAATTTTTATTGATTTTTTTAATTTTTTTAATTTTGGAATAGCACACGATAATGATGGTCCGGATCCTATAACAAAAACTGTCTTACCTTCAATTAATTTTCTAACTTTCTCACTTGAATCAGTTTTTTTTAAAATTGAATCTAAAATTAGAGTTGCTTCTTTATCCTTTTTTTCCTTATAGTCTAGCTCTTTTAAAATAGAAAAATATCTTTTTTTCCAACCTGAAATCATCATATAACTCAAATTATATGAGGTTTTGATAAACTATATGACAAAAATTGCAAATATTTCTGTTGGTGGAAGAAATCCTGTTAGAATAATGGGTATTTTGAATACTAGTCCTGAATCGTTTTACAAAAAATCAATTAACACGACTCGTATGAAAATTAAAAATGCAGTAATTGAAATGGAAAATGATGGTGCAGACTTTATTGATGTAGGTGGAATGTCTACTGCACCATATTTGTCTACTATTGTCTCAGAAAAAGTTGAATCTGAAAGAATTTTGAATGCTATTAAAATTATTCAAGATAGTACTAATCTTCCCATATCTGTTGATACATGTAGATCAAGTGTAGCTAAAAATGCTTTAGAAAACGATGTTGAAATAATTAATGATATTTCGGGATTAAAATATGATAAAAAAATGAAAGATGTATTATCTAAATTTCAACCTTCAGTAATTTTATGTGCATATGATTCTAAAATAATATCTGGCAATCCAATAACTTTGACAAAAAAACTTCTTATAGATAGCTTAAAAATTGTTAAAAATTGTAATATTTCTGATAAAAAAATTGTATTAGATCCTGCAATTGGATTTTTTAGAAAATCAGGAAAAGGTAAATTTTTTACAAAAATTAAAACTGATTGGGTAGAAAGGGATATTTCTGTAATTAAGAATTTAAATTCTATAAAAATGAATTATCCTATTTTAATATCAGTTTCAAACAAATCAATTATTGGTAATCTTTTAGAAAAAGAAAATCCCTCTGATCGATTGTTTGGATCTATTACTGCTGAAGCAATATGTGTTTTAAATGGAGCCAATATTATTCGTACACATAATGTGACGGCTACCAAAGATGCTATTACAATTGCTTCAAAACTATCAAAATGACGCAAAGGCTTATAATCAATTTTTAACTTTGGTAACAAGGTTTAGTTGGAATTTAAAGAAGGATTAACATTTGACGACGTTCTTCTTGTACCCAAATATTCAGACATAATAAGTCGAAGTCAAACTGATCTTAAAACTAAATTATCTCGAAATATTTCTTTAAACATTCCTTTTGTGAGTGCAAATATGGATACTGTTACTGAATCATCTATGGCTGTAGCCATTGCACGTGCAGGAGGAATAGGAATAATTCATAGATTTTTAACAATTCAAGAGCAAGCAAAAGAGGTTGTTAAAGTAAAACGTTCTGGAAGTGTGATGATTGAAAATCCTTACACAATTACTGCTGATAAAACAATTCAAGACGCAATAGATTATGCTGAAAATAAGGATATTTCTGGATTATTGGTAGTTGATGCTAATTCAAAGTTAATTGGAATTATAACTGAAAGAGATTTACTTTTTGCAAATTCTAAAAATCGTATTCAAGATATAATGACAAAAGATGTTGTTACGGCAAAATATGGTGTATCAATTGAAGAAGCAAAAGAACTTTTACATAAACATAGAATTGAAAAATTACCTTTAGTTGATGAATCTGGTTTTGTAAAAGGTTTGATTACAAGTAAGGATATAACAAATAATGCTAATTTTCCAAATTCATCTAAAGATAACAAAGGTCGTCCTCTTGTTGGAGCTGCAGTTGGCGTTAAAGGTGACTTTTAGAAAGAAGTGAATCTCTTTTAGAAGCAGGAGCTGATGCCCTAGTTGTTGATATTGCTCATGGTCATAGTGAAAATGCAATTAGTACTGTAAAACATATCAAAAAAGCATTTCCTAATTGTGAATTAATCGCAGGAAATGTTGCAACTGCTCAGGGTGCAGAGGATTTAATCAAAGCAGGAGTTGATGCAGTAAAAGTTGGTGTAGGTTCAGGTTCAATTTGTATAACTAGAGTAATTACAGGTTCAGGTGTTCCTCAACTAACAGCAGTAATGGACTGTGCAAAAATAGGCAAAGATTATGGTATTCCAATTATTTCTGATGGTGGAACTAGAAATTCAGGTGATGCTACAAAAGCATTAGCAGCTGGTGCTTCAACTGTTATGATTGGAAGTATGTTGGGAGGAACTGATGAATCTCCTGGAACTGTATTTACGAAGAATGGAAAACGTTTCAAAGTTTATCGTGGAATGGCTTCTCTTGCAGCATCTATTGGAAGAAAATCTAAAGAAACTGGCTTTACATCTTTTGATGATGATCTCAATGATTATGTTGCAGAAGGTGTTGAGGCAATGGTTCCATACAAAGGAGCTGTTGTAGATATACTAAAACAACTCACTGGTGGAGTTCGTTCTGGTTTAAGTTATTGTGGTGCACACACAATTACACAAATGCAAGCAAATGCAGAATTTATTAAAATGTCTAGATCTGGATTTGCAGAAAGTCAGCCTCATGATGTATCTTTGATGTAGATAATTTTTTAAGCGGTATCTAAAGTCATTTTATTATGCTAGCTACTAGAACTATAATTGGTTTAGTTGTTGGTAGTATAATTATTGGATTAGGTGGTTTTTCATTAGTTAATACTTTAGCCCCAACAATTTCAATAAATGAAAATTTTGTAATAGGATCTGGTGATTCGGATTCATTTTCAATTCCTGCACCAAAAGATGCACCACAATATATGATGATTATTGGAGACTCATTTGATCTTAAATTAACTAGTCCTGGTGAAGGACTAAACATTCCAACTACTTCTTACAAAAAAGAATTGATTCTAGATTGGGCTCATTCTGAAGATGGTCAAACCATAATTGTTATTCAAAATACCGGTGCTAGTGAATTAGAAATTACAGTCAATACCAATCAGACTCCTGATCCCTTTGGAATAACATTTGATTTTATGGTAATTATATCTGGAGTAATTATTATTGGATTTAGTTTAGGTTTTACATTAAGAAAACCAAAGGGCTTCTAACTTAGTTTTGCAGAAGCATACGAACCCAAAATTTTCATAAAGAGTGTCTCTTTCTTAATTTTATTTAACATTTCTAAAACTTTGGAATTTTTTTGATGACCTTCAAAATCTACATAGAAATTATATTCCCATGTATTTGTTTTTGTAGGTCTTGATTCTACTTTTGTTAAATTAATATTATTTTTATTAAAATTTTCTATAATTCTATACAATGAACCTGGCTCATGTTTTATTGAGAAAATGATTGAAGTTTTATCATTCTTTGTTTCTATAGATTCTTTTTTAGATAATATCAAAAATCTAGTATAGTTATTGAGATTATTTGCAATATTTTCTGCAATAATAGGCATATTGTAAATTGCTGCAGCCTCTTTGCTTGCAATGCATGCACAATTATTTTTATTTAGTTCTTGAATAATTTTTACACTTCCTGCTGTGTCATAAGTGGGAATTGTTTTCATGCTATTTTTTTCAATAAAATTTCTACATTGACCTAAAGCTTGTGGATGTGAATATACTGTATCAATTTCATCTATTTTTCCAACTCCAATTAAACAATGTTCTATTCTATGATATGTTTCTCCAGTTGCATTTAGATCTGTTGAATACAATAAATCATAACTTTCTCCTACACTTCCTTCCAATGAATTTTCTACAGGTAAAATTGAATATTCTGTTATATCTTTGGATGTATTTTCTAAAATTTCTGCAAATGTTGGTAGTGGAACTGTTTTGATATCATTTTTAAAAAAAGATTTTGCTGCCGCTTCACTATATGCACCTCGTTCACCTTGGAACGAAACATTTATCATTTTTTCATTCTCTCAAATGTATAAAATTAGTTTTACCAAAATTTGAAGAAAGTTTTCTTTCATCAATCCATGAACAATCTGTACATTTTATTGCATCACGCATTGTTACAACTTTTCCTCCACATTTTCTACATTTTGTAAATATAATTCCTAATTCTGGTTCATTCATTTCTGCATGAATTGTTCCATTAAGATGAGCAACAATTTTTAATGTTGCTATGTCATTAACTAATGCTACATTTCTTATTCTCATATTTCGTGTGCCGCAAATACATTCTACTTTTGAAGTAGTTGGTTTTCCATTAATGTACTCAATTGTAACTGCAATCATGGATGACATTACTGCTGCAACTGTTCCAATTATCACATCTCCCACTTTAGGAATTGATAGCATTTTTGGATGATTGACACTTGCTACTCTTTTTATTTTATCAAGATCTTTTTCTCCCATTGTAGATGCTCTAACCATATCGCCATCATCAAAAGTATTATGTCCAGCCTCGTATTCCTCAATTGATGCTATTTTATCTCCTGGAAATACTGAATTATCTGACATAATCCTATTTTCCTTCCTATGATTATAATTGTTTTTGGTAAAAGACATCCTGATAAATCATATATCTGTAAAAATTAGAAAGTAATCATGAGGGCATTAGTATATGACGAATATACAACTGATGATGATTTTTCTAAAATTTTAAAAATCAAAAATTTACCTAATCCTGAACCACACTCCGATGAAGTTGTTTTCAAAGTAATGGCTGCAGCACTAAATTATGATGATATTTGGGGAATGAGGGGTAAGCCTTTGGCAATACCATTACCTCATATTTCTGGAACAGATGCTGCAGGTATAGTTACTGCTGTTGGTGACGATGTTAAAAATATCAAGGTTGGTGATAGAGTTGTTTCTCATGGAAATATGTCATGCAGAGTTTGTAAAGCATGTACTGATGGTAGAGAATTTGATTGTAAAAAAAGAACCATTTGGGGTTTTGAAACTGGACCTCTTTGGGGTGGATATTGTGAATTTACACATCTTCCTGAAGTTAATGTATTAAAAATTCCAGAAGGCGTATCATATGATGACGCAGCAGCTGCATCAATGACATTACTAACTTCATGGCATATGTTAGTTGGAAGAGCAAAAATTCATCCTGGACAATTAGTATTGATAATGGGTGGAAGTTCTGGAATTGGTAGCTTTGGAATTCAAATTGCAAAATTATTTGGTTGTACAGTTATTGCAACAGCAAGCCCAGACAAACTAGACAAATGTTTAGAACTTGGAGCAGACTTTGCAGTTGATCACAGAAAAGATGATTGGAGTAAAGAAGTTAGAACAATTGCTAAAAAAATCATAAAACCTTATGGTGATATTTCTGGCGTTGATGTAATTTTTGAACATATTGGTGGTAAACATTGGAATCAAGAATTAACTTTGTTAAATTATGGTGGAACTATTGTAACTACTGGTGCTACCACCGGATATGATGTTAAAACCGATTTACGACATATTTTCTTTAAAGGAATTAATATTTTAGGCTCAACTCAGGGAACTAAAGCTGAATTAGAGGAGTGCTTCTATTGGATGTCAAAAGGTAAAATTAAATCAATTATTGATTCTGTATATTCTTTAGATGATGCAGTTAAGGCACATAATAAAATGCTAAACGGTAAAGGTCTTTTTGGCAAAATTTTGATTAAACCTAATTTTGATTAATAATGACTGATCCTAAAATTAATTCAATTTTAGATGAAGGAAATCGATTATTTTTACAAGGCAAATTTCAGCAAGCAATAACATATTATGATAAAATATTAGATGTAGATCCAAAACATATCAGTTCACTTAACAACAAGGGATACGCTCTAAGTAAACTCAAAGATTTCACTAATGCAATAAAATGTTATGATATTGGTTTACAAATATGTCCTGAAGACTTATCTTTACTAATCAATAAAATATCTTCTTTTAGAAAACAAGGAAGTCTAATTGAAGCATTATCAATTTGTGATGATATATTAAAAAATAATCCCAATTATAATATTGTATTATATCATAAGGAACGTATTTTATTTTCTATGAAGAAATATGAGGAATCTATTTCTTGTTGTAATTGTATCTTGAAAGATTATCCAAATAATGGAGATGTCCTTTTTGATAAAGCATCTAATTTTGCAATGCTTTCAAATTTTGATGATGCACTAAATTTACTTGAACATGCTATTTTACAAGGAATACAATACAAAATTAAAGCAAAAAAATCAAAATCATTTGAAAAATTATTGGATAATGTTAAATTTCAAAATTTAATATCTTAATTACAACCAATGTGGAATTTCTAAATATTCACCAATACTCTCTTTTCGTAAAACTTTCAAAAGTGCATTTGCTTGAGGTGTAGATAATACTGGTTTGTCAAATTGATTATCTGTAGAAATTCTTGGGCATGCAACCTGAATAAATGCATCAATTCCTCTTAGATTGTTTAATCTTTCATTTGTGATATCTGTTAATGCAAATAATTGAACTTTTTTTCCTTCCTTTTCTAATTCTTTTTTAAATTTCAAACCAAATACTTTTGATAACTGTCCTTCTTTTAATCCAATTATTATTCCAAATGACTTTGCTTCTGCTGCTTTGTATATTGCAAGTGTTGCTTTCTTTTTTAGTGTACGTGCAAATTCTGTTACTTCCCTTACTTCATTAAAATATGGATCTAAAACAAATGTTGGTAAATTTGTTGATAATGCAATTCCGGCTGCATGAAAATTACTTTGTCCTAGAAATACATAAGCGTCAACTTCTTTTTTTAATTCTGTTGCAGGATAAAATTCACAACCAAACACTTGACCATCATTTAATTGTCCTTTACCTTTTCCAATTTTAACATTAATTCCATTTTTTGTTAAAATTTTTTCTACTTTATCCATTTGATGTAAATGCTGACTATCTGTAACAAGTGAAATTAATTTTCCTTTTAACAATTCTGTACATTTTTCTGCAACACTATCAAATTCAATATTATCAAATGCATCAATTAAAACTAAATTTTTTTCTAGTGATTCTGTATTAATTGTGTGTCCAATATTAAATTGAATATCTGCTCCTAATATTTTTGAACCAGTTGTATTCAAATCGCAAGTTCCCCATGTTGTGTCTGCTAAAACATAAGCTGGAATGTCATATTTTGTTGCAATTTTCATTGCCATATCTTGAACTTGGGGTAACATACCGTCTGGACCATTTAATGAAACTGATGCTGGGTTTTTTTCATCTATTTCTTTAAAAATTCGTGCTTCATCAATTATTATCAATTTAGCTTCGAATACTTTGTTATTAATTTAAACCAACTGTAATTTACAACAACTAAAAATGTCTCAATTAATTAGATAAAATATGAAAAAAGAATCTGTTCTTAATATTGGATTTGATGATACTGACTCACCTACTGGAATGTGTACAACATTTCTAGCCTACAAAATTGTTGATTTACTTCAAAAACAAAAAACTGAATTTCTTGATTTTCCAAAATTAATTAGATTTAATCCCAATATTCCATGGAAAACTCGAGGAAATGGTGCTGTTTCATTAAAAATTAAGACTAAAAATCCTTCAAAAATTAAAAATCAAATCAAGAATATGGTTTCAAAATACTCTGATACTAAAAATGGAGCAAATCCAGGACTTGTATTTTTTGAAAGTGATTCCATTCCTTCTCAATTTACTAAATTTAGTAACTTAGCTTTGTGGCAATTAATTAATAGAAATAAAGCTAAAAAATTTATTAAAAAAAATAATCTTGATTTTTTTTATCAAGGAAATGGTCAGGGGTTAGTTGGTGCAATTAGTGCAATTGGATATGATTTTCATGATCATACATTAGAATTGTTAAGTTATAGAAAAAAAATAAAATTTGGAAAAGAAAGAAAAATTTCAGCAGACAGTGTTAAGATAATGCAAGAAAAAACTTTTCCATATACATTCAATAGTTTTGATACAAAAAAAGGTCGAGTTTTAATTACTCCTAATGGACCTGATCCAGTTTTTTATGGAGTAAGAGGAGAAAATGTAGATTCTTTAGTAGATGCGACTAAGATTTTAAAAAGTAATGAAAAATTAGATGGATATATGATTTTTAAATCTAATCAAGGAACTGGCGATCATCTAAAAAATGAATTAAATTTTGAAACCCTAAAACCATATGCTTCTGGAACATTATGTGGAATTGTATCTAATGTTCCAAAAATTACAAAGGGCGGACATGTTTTTTTTACTATTATTTCTAAAAATCATGAATTTTGGTGTGCCGTGTATAAAGAAACAGGAATTTCTATTATTGCTTCTAATCTTATAATTGGTGATGAGATTTTAGTGGGTGGAGGGGTTAGAAAAGCTTCTAAAAATTTTCCACGAATAATTAATCTTGAATTTATTAAAATTCTTAATCTTAAAAAAAATCTCTTAAAATCTAATCCAATGTGTAAAAAATGTAATAAAAAAATGAAGTCAAAAGGTCAGAATCAAGGATTTCAATGCATTAGATGTGGAAACAGAAAATCTATAAAAATTACTGTGGAAATTCCAAGAAAAATCCAAAAGCAATTGTATGTTCCTGAAATGTCTGCTCATCGACACCTTACACGACCTTTACAAAGAATTGGTATCACTAACAAAGTCTCAAAATTTGATGAATCTCTTTCTTGGTTTTGTACTTATAGAAATTAAGTAGCGGGGAGTAGATTTGAACTACTGAACTGCGGGTTATGAGCCCGCCGGGATGACCTGGCTTCCCCACCCCGCTGAATCGAATGATGTTTAACGGTATATACGCTTTCTCAAATTTTTGAAAGTAATTAATAGGATTTGAAAAGATTGTTTTTTATGAATAAAAAAATTCAAATCATTGCAATTACAGGTGCAATAATATTTTCTATATTCGTTTTAACTTCTTCAGATTATGAAACATCCATTCCATTACCAAAACCAAATTCCTACTCAGAAAATGACTCTGTAATAATTTTAGCTGAAAATCTTGACAAGCCTCGTGCTATAGCTGTTTCTGATGATAGAATTTTTGTAACAGAAAAAGATGGATACATTCGAGTAATTGAAGATAATGTTTTATTGGAATCGCCATTAGCTACATTTCGTACTGCCAATGTTTTTGATGGTGGATTATTAGGAATTGCACTCCATCCAAATTTTTCGACTAATCATTTTCTATATGTATTTTTGACATATGAAGAAAATGGAAATTTGTGGAATAAAATTTTAAAAATTACTGAAGAGAAAAATAAATTAAAAGATGTTGAAATAATCTTAGATAAAATTCCCGGCTCCTCCTTTACTAATGGTGGATTTCTAAAATTTGGACCTGATGGAAAATTATATATCGGTACTGGTACAGTTTCAGATGAATCACATTTACCTCAAGATGTTAATTCTTTATCTGGAAAAATTTTAAGACTAAATGATGATGGTAGTATCCCAAATGATAATCCTTTTCCTAATTCACCTGTTTATTCTTTAGGACATAGACATCCACAAGGAATGACGTGGGATGATAATGATAATTTATTTGTAGCAGAATTTGGACCTGAAAAAAATGATGAAATCAATTTAATTCTAGCAGGAAAAAATTATGGATGGCCTGAACAACAATGTTCTGGAGGTGTGAATTTTGAAAATGCAATTCTTTGTTATGATCCAAGTATTGAGCCTGGTGGAATTCTATTTTATTCTGGTGAAAAGATTAATTTTGAATCCAAATTCATATTGGCTTCAATGCGTGCTTCTAATCTCTATCAGGTTAATTTTGATGAAGGATTGAGCTCTCAAAAATCAATTCTTAGTGGAAATGGTAGAATTCGTGATGTTGTGGAAGGTAATGATGGAAGTATCTATGTAATTACTTCAAATACTGATGGAAAAGGTTTTCCAGATGGTTTGGATGATAGATTATTGAGGATATTAAAATAAAATGCCTGATTCTTCTATTTCCAAATTTTTTGAAAAATCTCGAGAAGAAAGATTAAACATTATTGGAAATTTTGCAAATCTTTCAAAAGATGAATTAGAAATTTTAGAAAATACTAACGGCGGTATTTCTTTTGATAAAGCAGATAAAATGATAGAAAATGCAATTGGAACTTTTTCATTACCTCTAGGTATTGCAACAAATTTCAAAATTAATGGCAAAGATTACTTGGTTCCAATGGTTATTGAAGAACCTTCTGTAATTGCTGCAGCATCAAAGGGTGCTAAAATTGCACGAATTAAAGGTGGATTTGAAGTAATTGCTGATGAATCATACAGTATTGGTCAGATCCAAATTTTAAACGTTGATACCAATTCTGCTATTAAAAAAATTCAAGATTCTACTTCTGAAATTTTGAAATTAGCAAATTCAAAAAGTAATACGTTATCTAAAATGAATAAAGGCGCTAAGGAAATTATGTGTAAAGAAATTGATACACCCTCTGGTAAAATGTTAATTGTAGAATTAGTAATTGATGTTGGTGATGCAATGGGTGCAAATATCACAAATACTATGTGTGAAGAAGTTTCACCCCTTATCGAAAAAATTACTGGGGGAACAGCATTGCTTCGAATTTTATCAAATTATTCTACAAGACGTATGGTAAAAGCAAAAGCTATTTTTGAAAAGCAATCTGTAGGTGGAGAGGATGTAGTGGATGACATTATTTTGGCATTTGAATTTGCAGATAATGATGTTTATCGTGCAGTTACTCATAACAAAGGAATTATGAATGGAATCATTTCTGTTGCTAATGCTGTAGGTCAAGATAGTAGGGCTATAGAAGCTGCTGCAAATGCATATGCAGCAATTTCAGGAAGATATAGGTCATTAAGTAAATGGAGTAAAAATGAGAATGGAGATTTAGTTGGAATTTTAGAAATTCCTCTTTCAGTTGGAATTATTGGTGGAATTGCTAATGTACATCCAGTTGCTAAAGTTTGTGCAAAAATTCTCAATGTTAAATCTGCTCAAGAACTTGCCTGTGTTATGACTGCTACAGGATTAGCTCAAAATTTTAGTGCAATTAGAGCTCTTTGTACTGAAGGAATTCAAAAAGGGCATATGAGATTACATGCACGAAATCTTGCAGCAGCAGCAGGTGCAACTCCATCACAAATTGATCAAATTGTTGAAAAAATGATTCAAGTAAAATCTATTTCACTTGATAAAGCTAAAGAATTACTTCAGCAAATTTAAACATCCTATTATATAGCTAAAAAGTGAAAGTAATGAAAATGTCTACAGTAAAATTTGCAATACCTAAAGGTAGTTTAGAAGATGCTACATTCAAACTACTTGAAAAATCATGGACTAAAGTTAATAGAAAAGATAGAACATATCGCGTTTACCTTGATGATCCTAGTATAATGGTTAAGATGCTACGTCCACAAGAAATTCCTACTCTTGTATCTGAAGGATTGTATGATGTGGGTATCACTGGAAATGATTGGGTTGAAGAAACTAATTCTGATGTTGAACCAATTCTTGATTTAGAATATGGAAAAATTAAACTTGTTATTGCATTTCCTGATAAATATAGTTACAAAAATCTTGATGCAATGATTGCAGATTATGCAAAAAAGAAAAAAACACTTCGTATTTCATCTGAATACTTGACAACTGCATCTAAATTTATCAAGAATTTAAAATCATACCAAAAATATTATGGTAAAAAGGATCCACTAATTATTACTCCTTGGATGCGTTTAGGAAATAATAAAGATGTTCAAATTCATTTATCATTTGGAGCAACTGAGGCAAAACCACCAGAGGATGTTGATGCAATAATGGATGTTACTGAAACAGGAACAACTTTAATCCAAAATAAATTAAAAATTGTTGATGAGGTTCTTACTTCAACTGCACATTTAATTGTAAATAAAAAATCATTAAAAGATCCTAAAAAACGTGAAAAGATTTTTGATATTATTAGCATTAATGCGAGGTGCAGTAAATGGAAGAAAGTATTTACACATTTATCTTAATGTAGAAGAAAAAAATATGAAAAAACTTTTATCCGAAATTCCTTCTTTAAAGAGACCTACAATTAGTCCTCTTAGTGAAGATGGCTGGTTTGGTGTAAATACTGTAATTAGAAAGGAAGAATTTCACAAACTTATTCCTAAACTAAGAAAAATTGCACAAGGAGTTGTAGTTCATGAACCACGACAAATATTAGAATTAGAAGAAATTAAGCGCGACGAAGAAAATTGATGAAAATCCATAAAGTAACAAATATTGAACAATTTGTTGCAAAAATTCTTCCAAAACAGCCTCAGAAAAATAAATCGGTTGTTGAATCTATTTTAAAGAATGTTCAAAAAAATGGTGATTCTGCAGTAAAAAAATATGAAAAAAAATTTACTGGCGCTAATCTTTTACATTACGTATTTCTAATACAGAGATTAAAAATGCATATTCTAAAGTTTCAAAAAATCAAATTCTAGCACTGAATTAGCAAAAGCTAGAGTTGAAAAAACAGAATCTAGTATTAAAAAAATATTCAAAAATATAAAAATTGATAATGATGGAGTACAAATATTAAAAAAATTTATACCAATTCAAAGTACTGGTTGTTATATTCCTGCTGGATTAGCAAAATATCCAAGTTCTGTTATTATGTCTGTTATTCCTGCAAAAGTTGCTGGTGTAAAAAGAATTGTAGTGGTATCTCCACCGAATTCTAATGGAAATATTGATCCATTAACAATTGTAGCTGCAGATATTTGTGGTGCTACAGAGATCTATAAAACTGGAGGTGTACAAGCAATCGCTGCATTATCTTATGGTACTAAATCAATTTTAAAAGTAGATAAGATTGTTGGACCTGGTGGTGCATTTGTTACTTTGGCTAAATCGCTAGTTAGTGAAAATACTGGAATAGATATGCTTGCTGGACCTACAGAATTAGGAATTATTGCAGATAATTCTGCTAATCCTGAATTTTTAGCACTTGATTTAATTTCACAAGCAGAACACAGTAGTGATACTTTTTGCTATTTAATTACAAATTCAGAAAAAATTGCAAAACTTGTTAATCAAAAAATTTTAAAATTATTACCAACAATTCAAAGAAAAGAATTAGTTAAATCAAGTTTGTCTAAAAATGGATTTATTGCAGTATGCAAAAATACCTCTGATATGATAAATCTGGCAAATTCCTTATCTCCTGAACATTTACAAATTATGACAAAAAATCCAAAATCAATTTCATTAAAAATTACTACTGCTGGATTAGTTTTACTTGGTAATTACTCAGCATCATCTGCTAGTGACTATGTTTTAGGCTCAAATCATATTCTTCCTACTAATGGATTTGGTAAAATTCGTGGTTCACTATCGGTAATGGACTTTATTAAAATAAATACTGAAGTTACAGCCTCAAAATCTTCATTATCAAAAATTTCAAAACATCTTGATACATTAACTACTTCTGAAGGATTACCAAATCATTATGAAGCAGTTCGAGGTAGATTGTAATGAAAAAGAATTGGGTTGATTCAAAAGTTGAAAAATTTTCTTCAATTGGAGGATATCAAAAACCGCAATTAAATAAAAATTCTCTTAAATTAGATTCAAATGAAAATTATGTTCTTTCTAAAGAATTTCAAAATGATATTATATCTGAAGCTAGACAAAATTCTGACGTAAGGGAATATCCACTTGGTGGTGTTGAAAGATTAATTGAAATGATTTCTAAATTTGTTAAAGTACCTTCATCAATGATTGGTATTGGAAATGGTTCAGATCAAATTTTAGATTTAATTTTATCAAACTTTGCTTCAAAAGAAACTAAAGTTCTTACATCAAATCCTACTTTTAGTTTTTTTGAAGAGAGATGCAAATTATATTCAATCCCATTAATTGCAATTCCATTTTCAAATGATATGAAATTAGATATTAAAGAATTTATCAAAGAATCAAAAAATGCAGATATTTTATATCTTGATTCTCCAAATAATCCAACTGGATTTCAATTTTCAAAAATTGAATTACAAAAACTAATCAAATCTTTTGATGGGTTGGTAATTATTGATGAAGCTTATGGTGAATTTTCTGATTACTCACTTTCTAGTCTTGTAAAAACACAAAATAATCTAATTGTAGTTAGAACTTTATCAAAATCATTTGGAATGGCAGGTCTTCGTTTAGGTTACTTTATTGCAAATAAAAAATTCACAGATGCATTTCTTAATGTTTTACAATATCCATATCCACTAAGTACTATTACTATTGAATCTGGAATTTTAGCCCTTAAAAAAGTGAATTTAATGAAAAATGCAACTGAAATTATCCAATTTGAAAGAAAAAGAATTATTGAAACGTTGAAAAAATTTGATACTTTTGAAGTCTTTGATTCTAAGGCTAATTTTGTTTTATTTGATGCCCATAGTAACTACAAACGAGTCTATTCAGCACTTGAAGAACAAGGAATTTCTATTCGAAAATTAGGTAAAATAGGAAATCACGAAGGATGTCTTAGAGTAACAATTGGAACAAAAGAAATGAATTCAAAATTTCTACTTGCTATTCGCGATTTATTGAAATGACTTTAAAACAAAAATCAGATGGAATTTACATTGATGATTCCTTTAATGATTTAGAAATTGATAGTTTAATTTTTGATTGCGATGGTGTATTAATTGATATAAAAAAATCATATGATCAAACAATCACTGCAACTACAAAATATGTTTTAGAAAATTTTGCAGAAATTACTGACTCTATTGATATAGATTTTAAAATTATTGATGGATTCAAATCTACAGGAGGATTTAATGATGAAGTTGATTTAACTTATGCCTCAATTTTATCACTTGTTGCTGCAAAAAAATTAAAACAAGATCCAACAGAATTTATTTTTTCTGTTATAAAAAATTCTGATTCTACTGGTATCAAATCAGTTGAAAATTTCTAAATAAACAAACTGATATTTCTGAAATTATTAAAAAGTTATCTTATCCTGGCAGTCATAGTGAAAATATTTTGTATCAAATATTTGATCAATTATTTTATGGACCTGAGCTTTATTCAAAACTATTCAAAACTATTTCAAAATTTTCTGATCCTGGATTAATTGAAAATGATCAAGTTATTTTTAATGATGAATTATCAAAAAAATTACAAAAAAAATTTGGTTCACAAATTTCTATGGTTACTGGAAGAGGAAAACAATCTGTTAGTTATTCACTTAAACACTTACTGGAAAAATTTGATTTAAAAAATTCAGTGTTTTTGGAGGATGAAGCACGTGAACTTGCAAAACCTAATCCTCAATCACTTGTAAATTCTATTAGCGGTATGAACAGTAAATCTTGTTTGTATGTTGGTGATTCTATGGAGGACTTTATTATGGCTAAAAAGGCTACAATTTTAGGTCATAACACTACTTTTTGTGGAATTATTGGAACTAGTAAGAATCCTCAAGAAAAATTGAAGTTATTTGAACAAAATAACGCAATTGTCGTTTTAGATTCAATTAATTTACTACCAAAGTTATTAAATTTGGAATAAATCATATTAGATAATCTCTAAAAAATGGCTCAAAGAAAAGCAACAATTACTCGAAATACAAAAGAAACTAGCATAACTGTATCTGTAAATCTTGATGGAGTTGGAAATACCAGTATTAAAACTGGAATTAATTTTATTGATCACTTGATCACATCTTTTGGAAAACATGGAATGATGGATTTGAAAGTTAATGCAAAATCTAATGATGGAATTGAACACCACTTAATTGAAGATACTGCAATTACTATTGGTCAAGCAATTGATAAAGCACTTAGTTCAAGAAGTGGTATTACTAGATTTAGTTATGCGTCAGTGCCAATGGATGAATCGCTAGCTGAAGCATCTATTGATCTTATAAAACGACCATTTTCAAAATTAACTTTATCAATAAAAAGAAATAAAATTGAAAATGTTTCAAAGGAAGATTTGGAACACTTTTTTCAATCACTACTTCAAAATCTGAATAGCTGTATTCACCTTACTGTAAAGTATGGCGATAATGATCATCACAAAGTTGAATCTGCAATTAAATCACTTGCAGTTGCATTTAGAATTGCATCATCATATGATAAAAACAAAAAGGAATTCCAAGTACTAAAGGTTCAATGTAATGGTTAGTGTAGCAATATTGACTATGGTGCTGGAAATATTTTTAGTCTTAAAAACTCCCTTGAAAAAGCAGGTGCTTCAGTGGAAGTCATAACCTCTTTTGATAAACCTAATGTTTATTCTGGATTATTGTTGCCTGGTGTGGGTAATTTTGATGCTGCAATCAAAAATATTAATAAAAATTCAAAAACTAAATTTCATGATTATGTTAAAGACGATACTCCTGTTTTAGGTATCTGTCTTGGAATGGAAATGTTTTTTGAAAAAAGTGAGGAAGGTATTGAAAAGGGATTTAATGTAATTGATGGTGAAGTTATAGTTTTACCATCTACAATGAAAGTTCCTCACATGGGATGGAATAATTTAGAAATTAAAAAACCTGGAATTTTATTAAATGGGGTTGATGATGGTTCATGGGTTTATTTTGTTCATTCTTATCGAGCAAAACCAACATTTGATGATGTAGTTACAGCTGAATCTGATTATGGTGTAAAAGTTCCAGCAGTAGTTGAAAAAAATAATTTTTTTGGAACACAGTTTCATCCTGAAAAATCAGGTGATGTTGGTAAAATTATGATACAAAATTTTCTAAATATGTGTAAAAAATGAAAGTAATACCATCAATTGATCTAATGAACGGACAAGTAGTTAGATTGTACAAAGGTAATCCTCAACACAAAACTGTTTACAGCAATGATCCAATCAGTATTGCAAAAAAATGGGAAAATACTGGAGCTGACATGATACATCTTGTAGATTTAGACGCCACCTTGGGATTGGGATCTAATTTTGAATTAATTAAAAAAATTGTTTCTTGTGTATCTATTCCTGTAGAAATCGGAGGTGGTCTTCGTTCTGAATCATTAATACTTGATGCACTTGATATTGTTAATAGAGTAGTAATTGGAACTTTTGCATTTAAAGAACCTGAATTATTACAAAAATTACTAACTAAATTAGGACCAGAAAAAATTGTCATTTCAGTTGATCATAAAGATGGATTAATTGTAACACATGGTTGGCAAACTACTACGGATATTTCTTTAATTGATTCAATGAATGAATTTTTACATGTTGGATTTACAGAATTTCTTTTAACTAATGTTAATCGTGATGGAACTTTAGAAGGACCAGATTTAGAATTTCTTAAACAAGCATGTGATTTAGAAAAAGCTAATGTGATTGCAAGTGGTGGAATTTCAAATATTAATGATATTTCTAAAGTAAAAGAAAATAATGCATGGGGTGTAATTTTAGGCAAAGCACTTTATGAAAATAAAATAACTATTGAGGACGCAAAGAAATTATCATGACATTAACTAAAAGAATTATTCCATGTTTGGATGTAAAAAATGGAAGAGTAGTCAAAGGATTAAATTTTGAATCAATTAAGGATGCTGGAGATCCCGTTGAGTTGGCTGCTAAATATAGCAATGAAGGTGCTGATGAAATTATATTTCTTGATATTACAGCTTCAAATGAACAGCGAGAAACAATTAAAGAATTAGTTCGCAAAGTTGCCTCTGTAATTAATATTCCATTTACTGTTGGTGGTGGTGTAAAATCAATTGATGATGCTAGAAATATTTTACTTAATGGTGCTGATAAAGTTGGAATTAATACAGCTGCAATAAAAAATCCACCCCTAATTACTGAATTGATGACATTATTTGGAAGACAATGTGTTGTAGTTGCAATTGATGCTAAAAGAAATTATAAACTTAAAGACAATGTAAATATTTTTTCAGAAAATGACAAAAAATTTTGGTTTGAAGTTTTTATTTTTGGAGGAAAACAAGAAACTGGTATTGATGTAATTAATGGGCTAAACAAGCAGAAAAACTAGGTGCTGGAGAAATTTTACTTACTAGTATTGATGCTGATGGTACAAAAAATGGTTATGATATTTTGCTTACAAAATCTATTGTTGATTCCGCATCTATTCCAGTAATTGCGTCTGGTGGATGTGGTAAACCTGATGATATGGTGGAAGTATTTGAAAAATCGAATGTTGATGCTGCCCTTGCTGCTTCTATTTTTCATTATAATTCTCATGGTGTCCAAGGTGTGAAATCTTTTCTTAAAGACAAAAAAATCTCTGTAAGATTATAATATCTAACTTGTAGGTATGAATCATGAATAAATCTATTGATGATATTGATTTTAAAAAGTGTGGAGGTCTTGTACCTGTAATTGTACAAGATGCAAATACAAAAGAAGTTTTAACACTTGCCTATACAAATAAAGAATCTTTAGAATTAACAAAAAAAACTGGTAACTCTTGGTTTTGGAGTCGCTCAAGGAATAAGCTTTGGATGAAAGGCGAAGAGTCTGGTAATACACAAAAAATTAAAGAGATTTTAGTTGATTGTGATTTTGATGCAATTATTTATCTTGTAGAACCATCAGGTCCTGCATGTCATACTGGTGAAAAAGTTTGTTTTCACAATCAATTAAAATAATTTACTAACATTTACCTACACCAACTAATGGTTCAAATACTCTATCATCCCATGAAGAGGTTTGATTAATAATTCTAAAATTCAAATCTTCATATTCTACTCCAACAAATCTTATTTTCCAATCACCTACTAGATCATTTGTTGAACAAATTTCTCTCCATTCATTTAATCTTGGTTCAAAATAACGATTAAAATTATTTTTTAGACTTCCGTCAAAATCTATACTCAAATATTTTATGAAATGTGTAGAATTGAGTGGTCTTAATACTACTGCAGTACCTTTATCTTTTATTGGTATGTCTACTACATCTATGAAAACTTTTTCACCAAGATTGTATTCTGTTTTATCCATTCCAAATGGTCCTGAATATGTCCATTCCATTTCTTGCTCTACAATTACCTCCTCAATTTTTTCTTCATTTGAATTTATTATGATTATACCAACAGATATTATCATTATGATAAATACTGGAATTATAATTTTTAATTTATTCATATTAACTTGACTTTAAAAAATATCTAAAAACTTTACTATTTTTCATTTATATTTTTTTAATTCTTTATTTTATAATTTTATTATATTTTTATATAAAAAAATTAAGTGTTACTTAACTTGATATTAGGATTTTTTATCTATCTGATTTAGGGAGTTACAGATCTTGGCTAGAACATCATTACAGTGTAGAGAATGTAAAAAACAATTCAAAACTGCCTTCAAGTATGTCTGTGATGACTGCTTTGGTCCTCTAGATGTAAAATATGACTTTCCAACTATAACAAAAGATACATTTTCAAATCGCGAACAGACCTATTGGAGATATTTTGAGTTACTTCCAATAGAAAACAAATCAAATATTGTCAGTATTGGTGCAGGAATGACCCCTCTAACAAAGGCTGAAAATCTTGGAAAAAAATTAGGTCTAAATAATTTATACATAAAAAATGATTCTGTAAATCCAACTTTTTCATTTAAAGATAGACCAGCAGGTGTTGCAATATCAAAAGCAAAAGAATTTGGATTAACTGCAGTTGGTTGTGCATCAACTGGTAATTTAGCTTCTGCAACTGCAGCACATGCAGCAGCCGCAGGATTACCGTGTCATGTATTTGCTCCAAGTAATATTGAGATGGCAAAAATTACTCAAGCACTATCTTATGGTGCAAACTATATTGCAGTTGATGGAACTTATGATGATGCAAATAGAATTGCAGCTCAAATTGGCGATAGTAAAGGAATTGGTATAGTAAACATTAACATGCGTTCACATTACGTAGAAGGCTCTAAAACATTTTCATATGAAGTTGCAGAGCAATTTGGTTGGACAGTACCTGATCAACTGATAATTCCTGTAGGAAGTGGTGCAATGCTTAATGCAATTTGTAAAGGATTTGAGGAATTACAAACTGTTTCATTACTTGATGATGTATCAAACATGCACATGATTGCAGCACAACCACATGGATGTGCACCAATTGTTGAAGCATTTAAAAATAATTCTAAAGAAGTTATTCCAGTTGAAAATCCTTGTACTGTTGCTAAGAGTTTAGCAATAGGTGATCCTGGTGATGGTAGATATGTGTTAAAAAGATTAAAACAGTATAATGGATTTGCAGAGGAATGCAATGATCAAGAAATTTTAGATGCAATTCTTCTCTTGGCTCAAACTGAAGGAATCTTTACTGAACCAGCAGGTGGCGTAGCAATTTCTGTATTACAAAAAATGGTTGAACAAGGTAAAATTGATAAAAATGATAAAGTTGTATGTTATATCACTGGCAATGGTCTAAAAGCAACTGAATCAATTATGCAAGTACTACCAAAACCAACTGTCTACAAGCCAAACATTAATGAAATCTCAGCGTTAGTTCAGTAACATGGCAAATATTACATTTACAGTTCCCTCAGTACTAAATGCAGGTGGTGGCGAGAAAAAAACTGAAATTTCAGCTACATCTTTGCAAGATGCGTTTGTAAAAATATCTCAACTTTTAGGTGATGATTTTAAGCGTAGGGTCTTAGAGGCTGATAATACCCCCCGTTCTTTGATTAATATCTACATTAATGGAAAAAATGCTAAATTCTCAAGTGGAATGCAAACCCCTCTAAATGATGGTGATGAGGTGTATATCTTACCTGCAGTGGCTGGAGGCTCTGAGGATTTATCTTCAAAAGAACTTGACAGATATTCACGCCAAGTAATGCTTGAAGAGATTGGATATAACGGACAACTAAAATTAAAAAATTCTAAAATTTGTGTTGTAGGAACAGGTGGATTAGGTCATCCAATTATTACAAGATTAACTGCAATGGGTGTTGGAACACTACGAATTGTTGACAGAGATGTAATTGAATTATCTAACCTACACAGACAAACACTATTTGATGAATCTGATGTTGGACAAGTAAAAGTTGAAGTTGCAGCAAAAAAATTAAAAAAATTAAATTCTGATTGTAACATTGAAGCACTAACAGTTTCTGTAAATGAATATACTGCACTTGAAGTTGTAGAGGGATGTGATGTTGTAATTGATGCACTTGATTCAGTTAATGCAAGATATGCATTAAACAAGGCTTGTGTTAAATTTGGAATTCCTTTTGTTACAGGAGCTGCAGTTGGAACATCAGGACAAGCATTTACAATTTTACCAAAACAATCTGCATGCTACTATTGCATGTTTCCAGCACTTGATGAAAACACAATGCCAACTTGTAGTATTGAAGGAGTACATCCATCAATACTTTCTATTATTGGTGGAATAGAAGTTGCAGAAGCAATAAAAATTATTACTGGAAAAAAACCAAATCTTTCAAACAGAATTTTACATATTGATTTAGAAAATTTAGATTTTAACAGCACTAAAACATTTAGAGCTGATGAGTGTCCAATTTGTGGAACAGGAAAATTACAAGTTGTTGAAAAACAAGAATTAATTTTAGAAGAGTTGTGTGGAAGAAATAGAGGAAAGAGAACTTATTCTATTACTCCAACTAAAACATTTGATTTAGATTCTGCAAGTGTTGCAGCAGTTGCAAAACAAAAAGGATTTCTAGTTGAAAATTTAGGTGAGTTGGGATTATCAATGAGAACAAGCGAGTTATCTGTAAGTTTTATGAAGCGCGGTTCTGCAGTTGTTGTTGGCTCTAAGAACGAATCTGAGGCAATTTTACTATACAAGACACTATTATCTAAAAATTAGGCACTAAAAATTTCATAAATTAATAGTAAATATTATAAATTATACTTAAATGATCTAAATAATGATATAAATTATATAAAATATATTAAAATTATAAAAAATATAGAAAAAAAAACAGAAATAGATAAAAAAATAACAATAAACTGCTAATTTGTGGACAAATCGTCCATTAGTCTTAAATACAAATTTTTAAGAAAAGTATCAATAACATGAATAACGAAATAGGACGTAAATTAACTAGTCTTACGCTAATGACATTAATGTTAGCCGGTGGTATGGTTATTGGTGTACCTTCAATGGTCCCAGAAGCCGCAGCCGCAGGCCAACTTTATGTCTCCGCAGAAAACGCAACATTCGAAAATTACTTTGGTGGACCAAGTGTAGTTGAAGTAATCGTAAAAGATCCAAATAGAGTTAAAACTAATGAAGTCGTATCTGAACCAACAGTCAAAGTTGATAATAATCAATTAAGATTGGCACAAGGTGCAGACGGTTACTGGTATGGATACTTTGGTGATTATGAAGGCATTAACGCAGTGGAAAATACTCACACAGCAGCTACTACTGAAGGTGCAGGAACTCTAGCCTTTGGTGTTGAGAAAACCTCATTCACTTCTGGTCTAACTGTATTTTCTACAGCCATATTTACTAACAACACGGTAGCACCACAAACTGGTGTAATAGATAACGCACCAATTTTGTCTTCTGGTGTCTCAGGATTTAAGGGTCAAATATTTAATAGCACTATTGCAGAGCCCTTTCCTGGATACAACCTATGGCCATTTATCCAAACATTTAGTCTTGCCCAAGGTGATTTCGATGTTGTACTAGAGCAACCAGGTACCGATGAAAAAGTGTCATTAATTTATAAAAGTGCAGATTTGGATAACTATGCAGGTTTAACCATGGATAGAAATTCAGCCTCACAAGGCTCAGAACTTCACTTAACAATAACTGATACAGCACTAAACATCGACCCAACAGACGAAGACGTTATAATTTTCTTTGTTAACGCCGAAGGTACCGCATCCACTTCAGATATGATGTGGAGCAACGGCACCGTACTCGGTAACGGAGTCAGCACAGTAATGTTCGAAGCACAATCAAGAACTACTGCAGGCTTTGATAACAACGGAAAACTGATAATTGACTATGATACCTTAAGTGTCGGAACTAATGTATTATCAAACGATAATACGGCAGACGACGTTGTTTCAGATTATTACCTATATTTCTATGAAACTGGTGATAACACTGGAATATTCTCAAACACTGATGACATTGATGATGCAAATCTTCAAGTTAATTCAAGTGCAAAAAGAGGTACAACAGCAACTATCGATTATAACGACACTCCACAGTCATTTACTGTATCAAATTTCTTTGGTACCCTTGACATGGATGATGCTTCAGTTGGCGACACATGGAACTCTGGTGAAAAGGTAACAATATCTTTAACAGATCAAGACTTTAACACAAACACACTTAAAAAACAAACATTCAATGCAAGTACTACAACGAAAGTACCTACAATAATTATTGGATCACCACTTACATTAGGTGAGGATACAACAATTACAGCAGGACGTGATAGTATTGTTACAACATATGGCATGGGTTTAACAACTGTAGATGCATTTAGCAAAATTGCTAGTGTAACTGCAGTTATTGATGATCATGGAGACAATGTCTCTATTAGACCAGGATATACCGTAGCAACATACTTAGCAGGTATCTATGCAAATAGTACTGCAAACGGTTCTTACGGATATAACTACATCAGTTATAACATCCATTCACTTACTACCTCTGAAGTAACTGCAATCAAAATCTATGACAATTCTACAGCAAACATCGCTGGAGATGTAATTCCGTTTCAAACATTAGAAGATGGTTCAGATGCAACTTTAGGGGCAATAGGTTTGTACAGATTGAATGTAACAGCATCAAGCGGCTACACAGGAACTGACGTTGTTGTAATTAACTTTACAACAGCTTCTGCCAATGTAAGCGCAGGCGATGAATTCTATGTTGACATTTTATCCTTTGGTGATGGTGATACCACATCAGAGCGTGCCAATAACTCAATTTATCACATGTTGTTAAAAGAAAGTGGTGACAATACAGGTATCTTTACCGGTACTGTTGAATATGTAATGTTAAATCAACTCAACGTTGATAGCAAAACAGTATTTGACAATATCAAAACACATGATAGAGATATCAAAATTATTGTCCACGAAGACTTGACTGATGAAGATTCTGTAAGAGTAAATTACTTAGATTTGGGCGCAGACGGTATTGAAACACAAATTGCAGATCAATTAGCAGCACCTACACACAGTGGTATTGTTTCAACTGATATTGCAACCTACAAGATAGGTGATACTGTAACTGTAACCCTTGAAGATCAAGACCTTAACGCCGATTCCGATTTGATTGATGTATATATCACAACGGCAAACGACACAGTTGGAAACAACGGTTCAGACTTTGTAGTATCTGTCACATTTGACGATATGACATGGGTGAATGTTGGTGACGACACATGTGCCGCTTCCGTTGCATCTGAAGCTCTTATAGTCACAGATGGTATTACCGACGGTTTACAAGCCTCAGGTTTCACATTAGTTGAGACTGGAAGAATTCTGGTATGTTACTGGAAGCCTTCCAAGTTCCATCTAGATTCTGTGACACTGATGATGGCACATCCACAACCGCAGGTACAGATAATATACGCAGTACAACTGGAAAAGAATCTCGAAATCAATTATCTTGACTTTAGAGATGCTTCTGGTGAAACTATTGAAGTAGGTTCAGGTGCAAGCGTTCGCGCAAACACAGGATCCGTATCTTTTGATAGAACTGTATATCCAGTGCCATTTGGTAACGTAACTCCATCAGCAACTGCTGATCAAAGATTCCCATTGCATGCAAGTGCAAATAATCTTAACGCTGGAACGAATGAGAACGCATTAGCTCAAGGTGATGTTGTAGTCCACGTCAGAGTAACTGACGCAGATTATAACGTATCAGCATCTGGTGCAGATACAATCGCAGATACAACTGTAGTAGTTAAACTCGTAAGAGGATCTAACTCAACAACAGTTTCAACTGTCGGTTCATCTACATCTCCAATGAAGGAAACATCACCAAGTTCTGGTGTGTTTGAGTCTGACATAACTATCGACTATAACGATGGTGTGAACAATAATTGTCCATCCACCTTTACAGGCGGTCAAGGTTGTGTCTTACAAGGTGACATTGTCACCGTAACATACAATGACTTAAGTGATTCTTCAGGTCAAGCTCAATCAGTAACTGACTCTGCAACTTTCGACCTTAGAAACGGTGTATTACAATCCGATAAATCTGTCTACATTATTGGTTCAGATATGATCTTAACCTTAATTGAGCCAGACCTCGACCTAGACAATGATGGCGCACAATCCTACACACTCGATTTGATTGAGTGGGATTCTGACGCAGCAACTGGAACATTGGGAGCAAAGTCAGCAATATCTGACATTGCAAACATTGATCCAGAACCAAGCAGCTTTAGAGAAACAGGTGACTCTACTGGAATCTTCCAAGTAGTCATTGAAATTCCTAACACCCTTGGTACAAACAAATTGGATAGAGGCGAGAAAATCGACTTGGAATATACCGACTTTGGTCCAGCCGGAGCTAACTATGTTGGACAAGAGGGTGAAGATATTAAACTCACAGTTTATACTTCTAACTTTGGTGCAACAATAGAACTCGATCAAAAAGTATACTCATGGACTGACAAAGTCTACATCACAGTTGTCGCCCCTGATCACAATTACGATAGTCTTTTAATTGACGATATTGGTAACAGTAGTACAGATCCTCTAAAGGTCTCTACAAGAGGTAACCAATTAACCAACTACAAACTAATCGAATCAGGAGCTGACACAGGCATTTTCATTGGTGAGGTAACTCTCAAAGGATTTGCATTTGATGCAGACGGCGACACTTCAACCGGTACTTCTGGTAATGAAATTACCGGAACTGCAAGTTCACTAACTACAGGCTCAGGCCCAACAAGTGGTAACATTGCAGCAACTAACAATGACGGACTAACTATCTCCTTTGAATTCTCAGAGGATGAAACAGTTGTAGGTTCAGCATTAATTAGATGGAATATCGCAGAGGTACAATGGCTCGAGGCAAGCTATCCAGCAAGCGGAACAGGTGTAGTAAGAATTATTGACGCAGATATGAACTTAAACCCAGAGGCAATCGACAACTTTAAAGTTGACGCTTGGTCTGACTCCGATGCCGGAGGTATTGACTTAACTGTATCTGAAACTAATGAGGCTACTGGAATTTTCGAAGGAACTGTATTCTTTACAGTATCTGACGACTCTTCTGGTCACAGACTCAGAGTAGCAGAAGGTGACACAGTCACCACAGAATATGAGGACAATACATTACCTGAACCATATACTACTGCAGATGAACTTGATATCACAGCCACATCACTAATTGGCACACTTGTACCACCACTCGAGAGAGCACCAGCTGCTAACTTGAGAACCGTTGATGCATTCGGTAACAGCTTAAACTCTGTTAGCGTTGACCAACAGGTACAAATCACTGCTGAATTAGCAAATGGTCAAGATAGAGAGCAATCATTCGCATACTTGGTACAAATTCAGGATGGTAACGGTGTAACAGTCTCACTCGCATGGATTACAGGTTCACTATCAGCTGGTCAATCATTCAGCCCTGCATTATCATGGATTCCAACCGAAAGTGGTAGCTACACAGCAACTGCATTCGTATGGGAATCAGTAGATAATCCAACGGCATTATCACCACCAGTCAGTACAACAATAGTCGTACAGTAAGAATAACTAGTTCTAATTTCCCTTTTTTTCTTTTTTTTAATACCTCTTAACGAAAGTTATGCACAATTTTTTTCTTCAAAAGTAATATCTAGGAGAACCCTTGAAATAAACTAAAATGAAATTATTTGTTTTACTATCTATTGTTTTTGTATTTTTGTTAATTCCAATTCAATACTCTTTTTCAGAATTAGAAATTTCTACAAATAGTAAGGTGTATTCTCCTGAACATACTTTGCAGGTTTATGGAAAAGGTCTACCTGGAGAGGAACTTATTTTAAGATTATTTGCCCCAGATGAATCAATTACAAAATTTGAACAAATTCAAACAGACAGCGATGGAAGTTTTAATCACCAACTATTAACTTGGCCTGAACCATCTTCAGGTACTCCATATGGGACTTATGTTGTTGAGGTATTAAGTACAAAACAAGATGGATTATCAAAAAAAATTGATATTAAATTTTCATCAACAACAGAATTTATTTCTGTTGCAGTAGAACGACAAATTGAGACTGCTGTCTTTGCACCAGAATCAGGCGCATTAAATCAATCATTTCGAGTATTTATTCAAACGACTCGTGACGGCTTAAACATAGGAAATGACCCAACTACACTACTTGGAAATTCCTTACTTCATTTGCCTGACGGCTCATCAATACCATTAAAAGATTCTTTTAAGACATTGTATGGTGGTGTTTATTATTTTGATTATGCTCCTTCACAAGAAGGAACACATGTTTTTCAAATTGCAGTCTTTAATGATGGTGTTACATCAAAAGGGTTTGCAGCAACTCATGTTTTAACTCAAGATCTTGGTGGAATCAATAAACAAATCAGTAAACTTAATGCTGCTTTAGATGAAACCTCTTCTGAATTAAATATTTTAAAATCTGATATTTCAAGATTTGATGATACCTTATCAACTGCTAGTAAAAACATTAATGAAAATACAAAAAGTATTTCTTCCTCTGTTAAATCTATTGAGGAGGCATCATCTCAGCTAAATTCATTATTATTTCCAATTATAGCATCTATTGGTCTAATAGTTGCATTACAAATTACAATTATTGCTAGACGAAGATAATTATTAATGGCAATAAAATTAAATGGTATACCAAAAGCGACCACTCTTTTAGGATTTCATGCTGGAATTTTAACAGGAGTTGATATTGGACTTTTGATCTGATCGTTCATGATACTGGTAATTAAATAAAAAATACCTAAAAATCAAATAAGGTTTATAACCAATTTGTCGAGTACAAGAGCTTGGATGTCACAGGTTAAAAGTAAAAAATCTGATGGGTTATCCCGTAGAGATTTTCTAAAATTGATGGGTGCCGCAGGTACAGGTTTAGCATTTGCTCCCTTTATCCCATTTGGTAACTTTATGCCAAATCCTAATCAGGCATCATTAGAAAGAGTTCCAGTAATTTTACCTGATGGAACTCAAGCAAATATCAATACCTATCAAATTAATTCTGCACAAGTAATTACTTATCCTTCAACTGGAGATGCTGCACTTGATGCTGAGGCATTTCGTAAATGGCAATTTATCAGACTTCCTGAAGAGATGGGTGGAGCAAAAATTGATCCAACTGCTCTTCGTGCATATAGTATGATTTGTCTACATCTTTGGTGTTTATGGAAGTATTGGCCAGATGATGGAAGAAAGAGAGGAGAATGTCCTTGTCATGGAAGTATGTATGATCCATTAACTGGAACTGCATTTGTTGGACCTGCATCAGTACAAGCTGCACCATCAAATACATTACCTCAATTAACTTTGGAAATTGATTCTGACGGACTTATTTTTATTTTACCACCTAAATTTGACGCAAACAGTAATGGAGTAATTGGATATGGCCGTTTCACTTGAGAGACACACGGGTATAGTAGCCCTACTTTATTGGATGTGGGATGGAGTAGATAGAACAATCTTTACTGCAATTAAATTTTCTTTTCCTGCAAGATTTGTAAGTCCATTTGGATTTTTAGGAATGTTAACATTTACTGTATTTATTATTCTTGGAGTTTCAGGAGCCCTGCTAATGTTTTACTATCAGCCAATATTAGATAGAGCATGGGATAGTGTTGAATTCATTAACAATGATGTGCCATTTGGTTTTCATATAAGAAATATTCACTATCACGGTTCTAATGCAATGGTTTTACTTGCAGTTCTTCACATGTATTATCAATACTTTAGTGGAAGATACAAAATTCGAAATGAAGTATTATGGATGACTGGTGTAATTCTTGGTGTTGTTACAATCCTTGAAGCCTTTACTGGTTACGATGTAATATTTAGTGAAAGAGCTGAACTTGCAATTAGTATTGCTGCGTCGCTGACAACATCTATTCCTGTTGTTGGACCAACGATTCGAGATGCGGCGCTGGGTAGTGGGTTTTCAGATTTTGTTTTAAGATTTTATGCACAACACGTATTTTTGTTACCTATTGTGATGCTAGGATTAATGGCAGTACACTTTCCAAGATTCTTAGTATTTGATGTTCCAATGGTTATGGCAATCGGTGGTGCAATTTTGATCACTGGTGGGGTTTTCCCAATTGATATGGGATTCAAGTTTGAACCTACAGTACCTCCAGGTGTAACTGTACCCGAATGGTACTTGACTGGAATTTACGCTTTTATGAGAACTCAATATGACAAGTTTGTTACAGGTCTACTGTGGCCACTTGTGTTTATCATATCTCTTGTATTGATTCCATTTCTTGATAGATATAAGAAATTCTCATGGAGAGATAGACCAATGGTTACTGCATTTGGAATTACCAGTCTTGCACAAATCATGGTAACAACCTACTGGGGATTCTATATTTCTCCAGATGTATCAATCCCATTAGTAGAACGATTAGTAATTGATCCAATATTCTTCTATGGTGTAATGATTCTTCTTGTTCCATTAGGATTTGGATTTACATACATGATGATTAAACTTGCAAATGAAGCTGAAAGAAAATCAAAACTTGCAAAAAGTAGTGGTCCTAAAAAAGTTGCAACTATCAATCTTTCAGAAAAATGGATTAACTATTTACTTGTTGCACTATTAGCATTCCAAGTCTTCCTAAACATTGCAGCATACAATGCGGCTTTAACAGGAATGAAGAATGTTTCACTATTCTTAGTTGGAATTATTTTAATGGTATTTGCTGCATTCTTCCATATCTACAGATATGCACTTAGTCAGCAAAAGAATGCACCACCACCAGCACCTAAACGAATAGTTGAAGATCTCCCACAAATATCTGAATCCCAAGTAATCTCAGAAATTACTGCAGATTTACCTAGTGGCGCATCTAAACTTACAGATGGTACTTCTAAAGAAAAACCCATGGAATTGGCGCCAACAATACTAACATCTACAACTAAAGCTGATTTAGATATTGGAACTAACAATAATCCTAATTTAGGATCTCAAGATCTCACAAAACATTGATTGCAAAAATTCTAAACAAGCTTTATAAGAACTTGGAAAATTTACAAAAATTATGAGTACTACGTCATCAAGTCATGCATATGGAATTGGTGTAATTGCATTAATTATTGGAATGGGTGCTTCAATTGTATTTTATACTTCATTTTATCTTCCTGAATCTTTAGAAAAACCATCTGTTGATATACACATTTTGGAACCTACTAAAAATTTTATAATCAGTATTGCTCAAGGTGCATCAACTGAAGGAAACCCTAGTTATGTTCCAAACAAACCAACAATTACTTTGACAATAGATAATCTTGTTACTTGGATGAATGATGATATAACTCCACATACAGTAACTGCAGATCATAGACATATGGATAAATACAGTGGTGAGTTTGGTTCTACAGGAGTTGTAATGCCTGGGGAGTCATATGAATTTCTTTTCACTGAACCTCAAGAACTTTTTTATCACTGTGATCCACACCCATGGATGACTGGTTCCTTAGTAGTTGAGAAAAGTAGATTCTAGTTAGAATATTTTGCAAAAATTATTTTACTTTCAATTTCTTTGTGTTGTTCAATAATTGACACTCTAAATTTTACTTCGTATTCTTGTAGTGGTTCAAATTCAATAGCTGCTGTAAATTCTGCTTTGTTTTCAGGCATTGTATCTTTATTGATAAATAATCTTGAAACATGCTGTGAGATCTTTTTTTGATTATATGATTTGTAAATGATATGTTGATTTGAATCTAAAATTGTTGTATTGATTACCACTCCGTCATACCGTCCAGGGTATGATACACCAATTGTACCAACAATTTCAGAATTTTGATGAATGTCAGTTGAATTTAATTTAAATTCTAAATCTCCCATGTGCCTCATCTTGTTACTGTGAATAAATAAATTGTGAAGTGGGCCCAAAGGGCTTCGATCCCTTGACTTTTGGATTAGAAGTCCAACACGCTATCCATGCTGCGCCATAGGCCCAGACACCTACAAATTTATTGATATTTTAAGGGTTTACAGCCATTTTTTATCATTATTTTCTCTTTCCATTTTAAATAAAAATTGTTGTGCATATCCACAGTATGGACCAAAATGATTTACAATTTTTTCATGAAGTAATTGATATTGTTTTTGTGTAATTGTTTTTGTCTCAATTTTAAATTCTTTTGAATAATATTTTTCTAAAATTTTAATCATCCATGTATCCAATGGAAATGCTTCTAATTTATTTAATGAAAATAACATTATACAATCTGCTACTTTGTTTCCTATTCCTGGAACTAAACAAATATTTTTTTTTGCTTCATAATAATCGCATTTTTCTAAATATTTAAAATCAATTTTTTTTAAAGTAACCATTTGTGCAGCCTCTTTGATAAATGGAGCTCTGTATCCTACTCCACATGCTTTAATTTCATTTATTGAAGCATTTGCCAATTTTTCTGGCTCTGGAAATAAAAAAAACTCTTTATTTTGTATTCTAACTTGTTTTCCAAATTTTTCGGTAATTTTTTCTAAACTACTTTTAATTTTTTGAATGTTAGAGTTTGATGAAATTATAAAAGAAATCATACATTGAAATGGATCTTGCCTAAATATTCTCAATCCTTCATATTCTTTTACAGCTTTGTTTACCGTTTGATCTTTTGAAATTAATTTGATAATTTTCTGAATGTTATCATTTTTTCTAAAAAAATTTGTTTTTGTATTTGTCAGTGATTTGATTATTCCATTTTTATTTATTTTTAGTATGTCTTGACCGTTTATCCCATACCAATCTGCCCCATCTTTTTTCCAAAGAAAGACTTGACCACTATTTATTGAATTATCTACGTCTATGGGAAATTTATTTTTCATCTCAAATGACTATTTTATCATTAACCATTGGTGCATATGTTTCTAAACCAAATTGTTCATGAATTTCTTGAGCAAATATTTGGCATGACTCAGAGTCTCCGTGGACTGTCCATACTTTTGGGTTTCCTTTTATTGTTTTAATCATCGCAAATAATTCTTTTTTATCTGAGTGTCCAGAAAATTCAAACTGTTTTACTTCTGCTTGTACATTAAGATCATTTCCTCTCGCTGAAACCTTTCCTGTATCAAGTAATTTTCTTCCTGGTGTACCTTCACCTTGATAAGAAACTAGTGCAATTCCATTTTTTTTATCAAATGATAGTTGTTGCAAGTAATATACTGCATTACCTCCAACTAACATTCCAGCTGGTGATATTACAACACATGGTTCACCCATAGCACGTTTTCTTTCTGCATGTTCTCTAATTGCAGTTGAACTTTTTATTGCATCTGAAAATATTTTAGGATCTCTGAGATATTCTGGATGTTTAAACATTATCTCATTTACTTTTAGTGCCATTCCATCCATTATAATTTTATGTTTAAAATTTGCACTTCGTAAAATACAAGCCATTTCTTGCGAGCGTTCAACTGAAAATGATGGAATAAATAATATTCCTTTTCTATCCATTACCTCATTTGCAAATTCAATTAATTGTTGCTCTGATATTTTTCTGGGCGTTTGTTCAGTTTTAGCATATGTACTTTCAGTGATTAGTAAATCTATTTCTCCAATGTCTGTATCCATTTCTCGTAACATTCTTGAGCCATTTGTTTTGATATCGCCTGTATAGAATAATCGTTTTTTTTCTGATTCTACTAATACTGTACCTCCACCAATCACATGACCTGATTCCCTAAACTCAAAAGTTGCATTTCCTTTGGTTACTTTTTGTTTATATCCAATTTCTTTTGCATTTTTCATCATGTTGTTTAACTCTGGTAAATCAAACGGATGTGAATTTTTTTCAATTTTTAACATGTCGTTAATTAATAATTCTGAAAGTTCAAATGTAGGTGGAGTTGCATATACGTCAGTATTTCCACTTACAAATAATGATGGAACATTACCAGAATGGTCTAAGTGGGCATGTGTAATTATTATTGCATCTAAATCTTTAGGCTTTACATGTAGAGGATATTGTGCAGGCAAGCCCCTTTTTCCAAACATCACTCCATAATCTAACAATAATTTTGTACCATTACAATTAACTAAAAATCCTGATCGACCCACTTCATTTGCAGCACCTAATATTTGAACATCCAAGAATTACTGGCATTTTCATAGACCTTAAAACCTTTTTAGAAGATTTTCTATCATTATTTTTTGTATAGAATCGACACAAGCTTTAATTAGTGACAGCTAAGAAGGGATCCTCATGGGAAGAACCTATGCTCAGTGGATAGCTCAACAAGATCAAGCTGTCGTAAAAAAAACTCGTGCAGGCGATGAAGGAAACAAAGTACTTCTAAACCAGATCAACTGGATTTGGGTTAACAATCTTATGAATAAGAAAGCAGAACTTAATCCATCATCTGCAGAATTACTTGATTGGGTAACCTCTGGTCAAATTGACGCAATGAGAAAATAAACGTCTACATCACGTTAACTTTTTGTTTTTTATATTTTTGATTCTCGATTTTACGCATATGTTTTTCTTCGATCATTTTCATAACAGAGTTATGATATTCAATCATGGTTTAAATAGGAATATAGACAATTTATTTTTGTAATGCCAATAGCAATACTTCCAGACATTGACGAACAAAGATGTATCGGATGCGCACTATGTGTCGAAATCTGTACAACACTTGGTCCAGATGTCCTTAGAGTAAAACCTGTTGAAGGCTGGAAAAGAGGTAAAGCATTTGTTTTCTACCCAGAAAGATGTATTTCTGATGGTGCATGCATAGGTGTATGCCCAACAAAATCAATCTTTTGGATGAGACCAATGAATTACACTGCTGGACAACCAGTACCTCTTCACAAAAACGGTATCTTCATCAAAGGTTGGGCAGAAGACGCAGCACTATAAGGCTGAATCTTTTAGCACATTCTTTTTATTTTTATTTATTAAATTAATTTTTTTACCCAAATGATTTTTTCTTAATTTCTTTTGGCAATGTTTTTACAAAATATCCTAAAAATTTATCCTTTTTATCATAATGAATCTCTGAAAATTTATTTTTCTTAAAAAAGTCTTCCCATGTTTTTTGAAATTCAGTAAACTCTTTTGGATCATATTTAATTCTAGAAGTTTCATGATGTGCAGCAGGAAATATATCTGAAATTTCAATTGGAATTAATCCCATATGTGGATTATATTGACATATTTGATATGTCTCAAATTCTCTAACTTTCTTTTTTAAAGATAAATATTGTTGAGATAAATATCCGGGTTTTGTGTTGGATTCTTTTGTTATTAGTAATTTCTTTTTCTTTGATTTGAACTTTCTAACTATTTTATGAAATGATTGCACTTCTGGACGGTATTGATCCTCTTTACTGTATAGAAAAATTGCTCTTTCTTTAAATTTTGGTGTACCTAAACCTAAAAATTCAGAATTTTCTGTCATTACTTCAATCATTTCAAATAATTTTGGATGTGCTCTTGCCTTTTTTATGACATATTCCCATAATCTTCCTTCATAAATTGCCTGTTTTACTTTGTCTACTTCTAGTTTAATCGCATATAGATTATGAATTGCTAATTCATTAATTTTTAAGGTATCTTCTAATTGACGTAATTGGTTAGGCGTATACTTTGTACATATTTCACAATTACATGGAAATATTTCAATATCTAATAGATGTCTTGTTCCATCATCTGTGATGTATCTTAATTGTTTAGCATACAACATGTATGAAGCTGAATCAAATGAATCACAACCTAATGCAATTGCAAATGGTATTGTTAGTGGATGACCTGCTCCAAAAAGATGTAGTGGTACTGATTCTGGCATTTGTTTTTTTGCAGATACAATCATTTGTGCTAATAATCTATATTCATATGATTCCATAAATTCAACTGGACTTCCTAATGCTAACATTTGAAAACCCATATCGATTAATGCCTTTGTAGATTTTGCTACAAGCTCAAAATGTTCTCCTCCCTGAATTGGACCAATCCAAATTTGTCCGTTATCCTTACTGTTGTCTAAAGTTTCTTTACAAACTGCAAGTGTGTGTTTCACATACGCTTCAGCTTTTTTAATTGGTAATCCATAACCTGTTGGTTTATCTAATGGAATTGCAAAATCAGTTAATATTCCTGTTTCAAAATTTGCCATATCTGATGGTAATACTTCAAGGTCACCATACTCTAGCACCTGATATCCTCCAGAATCTGTCATTATTGATTTATCAAAATCTATTATATTATGAATTCCTTTTTAATTGCTTCATCACCATAATTATTTTTTGTAATGTATGCATTTGTAATAACAACATCAAAACCAATTTCTTTAATTTTTTTGATGGTATTGTTTGTTTTACTGGATGAATAACAGGAACAAAAGCTGGTGTCTGTATCTTACCATGATTTGTATACATTATTCCTATTCTTCCTGCTAGATCTGTTTTAATAATTTCAAACAAGTAATTAGAGAAAATTACAGGTGTTATTTAATCAATGAGTAAAAAATTTTTTTAAATCATTATTTTTTGTTACTAGATTTAACCAATCAACTTCTTCATTACCTTCTTTTTTGGAAATAACTTCTAACACTTTTTCAACTACTTTTTCTATACTTTGTTTGCTCACATCTATTTGAAATGCTTTTTCTTCAAATTTTTTAATTGTATCGTGACTAATAATTCCTAAGATCTCACTACCTATGTTTTCTTTAATTTTAATTTCTGAATAATTTCTTTCTTTATACACTGATTCTAACTCATAAGGATTTCTTCTTAATATTATAATTATTTCTATTTGATTTTTTTTCAAAACATATGGTGCTAAATGACCTACAATTATTTTTCCATTTAATTTTTCATTCGTGATAATTTTTGCAAGTTTTTGAGTATCCACATCATTTGTATTTTCATTTTTTTCAAACAATCCTAAATTTTTTGCAAAAATGTTGATATCAATTATTGGATAATTCAGTATTTCTGAAATTTTTTTTGTAATTGTATGTTTACCAACACCTGGATTTCCAGTTATTACTATTGACATAATATCAAATTATTAGAACTAAATTAAACGATTTCTGTAATACTAATATGTAGAATTGCCTTTTTGTGTGTAATGCAAATTGGAATAATTGGAAAAGCAAATGTTGGAAAATCTACATTTTTTTCAGCTGCAACTGAAACACCTGTAGCTTGTGGTAATTTTCCATTTACAACAATTGAACCAAACATTGGTGTTGCATACGTACAATCTGATTGTGCTTGTAAACACTTTGATGTTAAACATAACAATCCATTATGTATTAATGGTATTAGATTAATTCCAGTAAAATTAATTGATGTTGCTGGTTTAGTTCCAGGCGCTCATGAGGGAAAGGGATTGGGTAATCAATTTCTTGACGATGCAAGACAAGCTGAAATTTTAATTCATGTTGTTGATATTGCAGGTACTACAGATATTCAAGGACAGCCAGTAGCTGTTGGAGTACATGATCCTTTAGAAGATATTGCATTTGTACAAGATGAATTTGATCAATGGTTTATTGATATTCTTAAAAGAGAATGGGATAAGATATCTCGTGAGATAGATCAAAAACGATCAAACTTAACTGATGGAATTACAAAAAGATTCAGTGGATTAGGAATTAAGGATTTTCAAATTCAATTAGTATTAAAAAAACAAGGTCTTATTACTAGAAATCCAAAAGAATGGATTAATTCTGACATTGAAAATTTTGTTAAAGAATTACGAAAAAATACTAAACCAATGATTATTGCTGCAAACAAGGCGGATCTTTGTCCAGATCTTGGTATTCTTACAAAAATTTCAGATCAAGTAATTCCTTGTAGTGCTGAAACAGAATTATTATTAAGAAAAGCTACAAAGGCTGGAATCATAAATTATAACTCTGGAGATAATGGATTTAAAATTAATGGCGATAAAGAAATTCCTATTCCACAACAAAAGGCACTTGATCTAGTTAGTAAAATTTTTTCTAAAATTCCGTCTACTGGAATTCAAAAAATTCTAAATACTGCAGTGTTTGATTCTCTAAATCTAATTGTTGTTTATCCTGTAGAGGATGAATCTAAATTTACTAACAAAGATGGTGTGATTTTTCCTGATACAAAATTACTTTCAAAAAATTCTACTGCTAAAGATTTGGCAGGTTTAATTCATGCTGATATTGCAAAAGGCTTTTTGCATGCAATAGACTGTAAAACTAAACAACGAATCAGCGGTGATCAAAAATTAAAACACGGAGATGTGATAAAAATTGTATCCACATTAAGTAGGGGATAATATGATTGGTTTAGGAATTGAAAGTACTGCACATACATTTTCTTGTGCAATAATTGAAAAAAAAGGTAAAAAAGGTAAAATTCTTTCTGATGTAAGAAGAATTTTTCGACCTGAAGCTGGTGAAGGTATTCATCCTAGAGAGGCATCTCGTCATCATATTGAAAATAGTTCTATTGTATTGTCTGAATGTCTTAAAGAAGCAAATGTATCTGTTCAAGATTTAGATATTATTTCATATTCTGCTGGACCTGGATTGGGTCCTTGTCTTCGAGTTGGTGCTGTAGTTGCAAGATCTTTATCTTCTTTTTATAAAATTCCAATTTATCCTGTAAATCATGCAATCGGTCATATTGAATTAGGAAAATTACTTACTGGTTCACGTGATCCTTTGGTTCTTTTAGTTTCTGGTGGTCATACAATGCTTTTGTCCTTTCTTGATAAACAGTGGAGAGTTTTTGGTGAAACATTAGATATTACATTAGGTCAATTACTTGATCAATTTGGTAGATCAATTGGTTTTGCATCTCCTTGTGGAAAAAATATTGAAGAATTAGCATCTACTTCTACAAATTATATTCCATTACCATATTCTGTTAAAGGAAATGATGTATCATTTTCTGGATTACTTTCTGCAACAAAACCAATTTCTAAAAAAAGTAAAGTTGATGCATGTTATTCTCTTCAAGAAACTGCTTTTGCAATGATTAGTGAAACTGTAGAACGTGCATTATCATTTACATCTAAAAAAGAATTAATGATTGTTGGTGGTGTTGCAGCTAACAAACGATTATCTGAAATGTTAAAAGATGTATGTAAAAGACATGGTTGTAAATTATATGTTGTACCACTAAAGTATTCTGGAGATTGTGGTAGTCAAATATGTTGGACTGGACTTTTAGAATCACAAGTTAAAAAAGGTGTTTCACTAAAGGATACATTTGTAACTCAATCTTGGAGATTAGATACAGTTGTAGTTGATTATTGAGAATCTTTTTCTTCTATTGTTTGTTCTATACTTTTTACCCAGCCTTTTGTATTAAAAACTCCAAATTTGTATGTCTGTTCAGCATCATTCATTTTTGCTGTAAAACATACTTTTTTTATGAATAATCCCTCCTTCCATGTTTTTACTACATTTTCTAATGGAACATCAAGTATAGTTTCACCCATGTGTTTTGTAAAATCCATTATTCTTGATTTTGTTTTATCAAAGGCTAATCTCTTATTTGTTAATGTTAAAATGCCTGGACCTAAATTATCCTCATTACAGTCTTCTTGTTTTATTCTTTTTTCACCATCTTCCATGAATAACTTTTATTGAATTCTTTTAGATATAATGCTAGTGAAATTAATAAAAAAAGGTGCTGAGGCTGATATCTACACAGGTATGTGGAATAATTCTAAATCTATTTTTAAAATTAGAAAAATTAAAAGTTATAGAAATTCTCTACTTGATTCAAAAATACGTAAACAACGTACAATTAAAGAATCACAAGTACTCTCTCAAGTAAAATCTTTTGGAATACCTTCACCACTTGTTTATTTTGTTAATCTAGAAAAAAGTATGATTGTAATGCAAGAAATTCCTGGAAAGTCTGTGCATGATTTACCTGAATCAAAAATTGTTAAAGTATCTACAGAAATTGGTAGATTAGTTGGACTTTTACATAAAAATGGAGTTATGCATGGAGATTTAACAACATCCAATTTTATTTTATTTAAAAATATTATTTACATGATTGATTTTGGTCTTTCTCAAAATACGATAAAACCTGAAGATCATGCAGTTGATTTACGATTAATTAAAGAAATTCTTAACAGTGCGCATGCAAAAATTATGAAATCTTCTTGGAAAAATTTTCTAATAGGGTACAAATCTGTAGTTGGAATCGCTTATCAGAGTAAAATAGTAAAATTAGTTTCTGATATTGAAAGTCGTGGTAGGTATGCCCAAGTTGTCTGATCTACTTTTTGTATCATCAAATACTCATAAATTCATAGAGGTTAAAAAAATTTTAAATTCTTTTGGAATACAAATTCAATTTTCTAAATTAAATTTAGAAGAAATACAATCAAATTCTATTAAAGAAATTGCAATTAAAAAAGCCCAGGATGCATTTTCAAAATGTAAAAAACCTTTGATTATTGAAGATGATATTTTACATATTAATTCTCTAGATGGATTTCCTGGTCCCTACTCTTCATATGTACAAAAAACTATTGGTAATCAAGGAATTATTAATTTATTGAAGAAGAATAGAAGTGCAAAATTTATCTCAACTATAATATATTATGATAAAAATAATTTTCAATCTTTTGAAGGAAAACTTACTGGTAGTATATCTAAATCTCAAAAAGGTGAAGGTTGGGGATTTGATCCAATATTTATTCCAAAAAATAAAAAAAATACTTATGCTGAATTAATTGATAAAAATAATATTTCACACAGATACAAAGCACTAAAAAAATTTTCTAATTGGTATTTGCATAAGTAGAGATGTAACGATCTATAAATCTCACATTATTTTGTAAAATTGATATTCTTGAAACTAGACTCTCATCCATCACTGAAAATATTTTACTTTGTTTAGCTATTTCTTCACTAAATTTTTTTACTTCATACATTTCGAGCATATTTTTGTGTTCAAGTCTATTTGTTGAACGTCCGATGTGCATATATGATTTAATTTCAATAAAGTGAGGACTTGCTTTTCTAAACATATCTGCAAATGCTGGTATCATCTCTTTTTGATCATTGTAATCTCTAATTAGCGTAATTCTTAAAACCGTTCGTGTATCAAGATTTTTCAACATATCTAATGTACGATTCCATCTTTCCCATGAATCATCATATTTTGGTTTGTTGATTTTTATAAATGATTCATAATCTGCAGCATTTGTTGACAGATACAATTGTGTTGGCAATGCATCTTCATCTTGCAATTTTTGAATCATATCTGGTTCTTGTCCATTTGTAACAAGAAAAATTGATTTTGTTGCTTCAAGTGATTTTAGATACTTGATTAATTCTGGCAATTTTGGATACATAGTTGGTTCACCTGAAAGCGAAATTGCATAATGTGTTGGTAATAATGACTCATCTAATCTTTGATTATCATTTCTTGAATCTCCATAAAATCCGTCAATCAATTTCTTTCTTTCATCCATTAATTTTCTCAGAATTTGTTCAGGTTCTGCAACTTGTTCTGGTTCCATTTTCATCGCATCATAGAATTCCATAGGTCTCCAACAATATACACAACGATTTTCACAATGCATTCCAGCTGGTGAAAATTCCATGCATCTATGGGTTAAAATTCCATAAAATTTGTGCTTGTAGCAGCTTCCTTCATGTTTAAATGATTTTTTGGTCCAATGACATAATTCAACTGTTGAGTGATCTGCCACTCCATATTTTGCTTTTTTAAGTTGAGCAGCTATGGCTGGTTTAATTTGAATAAGATTTTCATTATTATTATCTACAATTTCCCCAGAACAACTCATACGATGAACTTTAACTTAATTCACTTAAATTCATTTAGATAGTCTTATTTGAGAAAATAGTACATTTATTGAATTAAAGTGTAATTTAATAACTGGAATTACCGAATAAATCGTAAATTGAAAGTTAAATATGCTATAGTATTTTTGGTCTTACTTGGTTCTACGCTAAGTATTCCTTTTTCTCCTATTTTGGCTGCACTTGATATTGACAATGATGGCGTTTTAGATGATATTGATCTTTGTCCACGTTTACAAGAGGATTATTTTGGCGACATTGATGGATGTCCTTCTAAAAGTAAAACATGGTTAGACACTGATTCTGATTCTATTCCTGATGATATTGATCAATGTCCAACATTAAGAGAATTTTTCAATAATTTTAAAGATGAAGACGGATGTCCTGATGATAATTCTTCTGAATTAGTTTTTGATCAAGACTTAGATGGTATTTCTGACTTACAAGATTCTTGTCCACTAAATGGTGAAATTTACAACAACTTTAAAGATGAAGACGGCTGTCCTGATACACTTTCAATAGATTCTGATTCTGATGGTGTTCAAGACTTTTTAGATACATGTCCCTAATACAAAAGAAACTTGGAATGGATTTGAAGATTATGACGGATGTGCTGATGAAATTATAATTTATGATTCTGATTATGATGGAATTTTGGATGTAAATGATCAATGTATTAATCAGCCTGAAAGAATTAATGACTTTGAGGATGACGACGGCTGTCCTGATATTAATCCAAACATGTAGCTCTGATTCTGATTCTGACGATATTAGAGATACTATAGATATGTGTAAGTTTGAAAAAGAAACATACAATGGATTTTTAGATGCCGACGGCTGTCCTGATAATCGTTCAACTCAATTATTTACTAATAATATGATTATGGTTGATCGTGATTTAGATGGAATTTTAGATAAACTTGATAAATGTATTTCATTACCTGAAACTTACAATAACTCCAAGATGAGATGGCTGTCCTGATTTAATTCCTCAAACTGATTTTGACAAAGATGGATTAGTAGATTTTGTTGATAAATGCATTACATCATCTGAAAACTTACAACAACTTCCAAGATGAAGACGGCTGTCCTGATAAAATATCTAGTGAAATTATAATTAATGATTCTGATTCTGATGGAATTATAGATAATGATGACAGATGTTCATTACCTGAAACTTACAACAACTTCCAAGATGAAGATGGCTGTCCTGATACACTTTCTCAAATTGATTCTGATTATGATGGAATTCTAGATATTTTTGATAGTTGTAAATATGCCGTAGAAACTTACAACAACTTCCAAGATGACGACGGCTGTCCTGATAAACTTTATCAACAAAGATTAGCTGCAGATTCAGACAAAGATGGAATTTTAGATAATCTAGATTCATGTCCAAATGTTGCCGAGAATTATAATCGCTTTTTAGATGACGACGGTTGTCCTGATGATCCTATTGTATATGATTTTGATTCAGATGGAATTTCTAATGCTATAGATTTGTGTCCAAATGTATCTGAATCTTGGAATGGGTTAGCAGATGACGACGGCTGTCCTGACGTACTTGATGATAATGTAATGTCTTTCGCTTATCAATTAACTGATTCAGATAAAGATGGAGTAGATGATAGATGGGATCAATGTCTTGATAAATCTGAAAATTATAATGGATTTGCAGATAATGACGGCTGTCCTGATACTTTAGGAATTTCAAATTCACAAATTAATCAAAGATTCAATAATGATTCTGATGAGGATGGAATTCCAGATGACAAGGATACATGTCCTACAGTAGCTGAAAGATATAACGGCTATTTTGATACTGATGGTTGCCCTGATTTAGGTCCTGTAACTTCGTTATCTGATGCAGACTTTGATGCAATAATTGATTCATTAGATCAATGTAAATATGAAAGAGAAATTTATAATCAATTTCAAGATACTGACGGCTGTCCTGATATAATTTCTGATGATCTCTCTTCTATTCCTACAAAATATCAATCACTTGATTCAGATAAAGATGGAGTAGATGATAGATGGGATCAATGTCTTGATGAAGCTGAAAATCATAATGGTGTATTGGATTTTGATGGATGTTTTGATTTAGTTGGTGCAGAATCTACTGTTGTTCCAAACACTGATTTAGATAATGATGGATATATTGATGAAGTAGATTTATGTCCATCTGAACCTGAAACTTGGAATAAATATAAGGACTCTGACGGTTGCCCAGATTCCATGCCTTGAGATTAACTTTTTAAAATTTTACATTAATACTTTCTTTGAAATCATTAATATTTCTAAAAATTAAAACCATTTCATGCTTCCAAAATTTTCTAGTAGGGCATTTTTAGCTCCAATGGCAGGTGTAAGTGATCCTGCACTTAGATTACAATGTAAACAAATGGGTGCAGGTCTTGTTGTTACAGAGTTTACTAATATTCATAGTATTATCGCAAAAGAGAAACAACTTAAGGATCATTTAAAAAATATTACTGAATTTATCGAATACTCTGAACAAGAACGTCCTCTCTCAATTCAATTATTTGGCTCTGATCTTTCTGCATTAGAACAAGCTGCAAAGATTGTTGAACCATATTTTGATATTATCGATTACAATATGGGTTGCCCTGCACCTCATATTACTCAGCAAATGGCTGGCGGTGCACTCTTACAACATTCTAATCTTACTGAACAAATTTTTAAAACTCTTGTTAATGCTGTAAAAAAGCCTGTAACATTAAAAATTCGTGCAGGTGTAACTGATGCAAGTCGTTTTTTATTTAGAGATATTGCTGAAATTGCTGAAGATGAAGGAATTGAAATGATTACGTTTCACCCACGTACTGTTAATCAAGGTTATTCTGGAAATGCTGATTGGGAATTAATTAAAGAGCTTAAACAAATTTCTAATATTCCTATTGTTGGAAATGGTGATATTACTACACCTGAGGATGCTAAAAAAATGATTGATGAAACTAATTGTGATTATGTTATGATTGGTCGTGGTGCAATGGGTAATCCATTTTTATTTAAACAAATAAATGATTATCTAAAAACTAATTCTTACGATGAATATTCTTTTAAAGATAGATTGGATTCCTTTTTTGATTATTTACATTTGACAGGTAATTATAAAATAAAATTTGCAAATCTAAAGAGTCAAGCAATGCGTTTTACTAAAGGTATGAAGGGAGGATCAAAAATACGTTCTAAAATTACATTTGCTACAAATATTGAGGAATTAGAAAAAATTATGACTGATGCGTATTTGAATCCTTAAAAATTTATTTTATGCTCAATTTTTGTTTGGAATTAATCATGTGTTTTTATACTAAAATTGTAATAAGAAATATCCCTTTACAACTATGTCCCCCAAATGGATAACGACCTGAGAGGAGTTGCCACCTCTCAGCAGATAATTTTTTAAATAATTCATGTGGTTATTCTGTTATCCTCTTTTCTTTTTAATGTAAAAAAATAGAGTTGTTATGAAAAGTGATGAAAAAAGATCTCACCGACTAAATTATTTATTAAAATGTTATTTGATAGATCCTAAAGAAAACGAACTTTATCGTAGAGCCAAACAAATGGGTGTAACTGATTCTACTGCTAAAGATTACATTAGAACTGTGATAATACAAGCCCAAAAAATACTTTCAAAATAATTTTTAATTATATATTAAAAATTAGTGTAATTTGATAGTTTATTGAGTAATTATTAGAAATGTTAAACAAGCTATTGATAAATAATGAATATGTGAAAAAACCAGCATGAATGATGATCTCTTACTTAATGATGTAAATTCCCTTTTGGATGGAGATTTTGGTGATGATCGAATTTTAAAGCAAATAGCAAGAGCATGTAAAAATAATGAAGTAATTAGTAATTATGAACGAAATTATGTTCAAAATCTGGCAGAACAATATTTGGGTAAAAAACCTAAAACTATACCTTCTGAAAAACCTGAAATTATAATTCCCGATGTTGTAATACCTAAAATTGAATCCACTTATGCATCTCAAATATTTCAATCACAACCTTCTCGTAGATCAAAGTCTAACTCAAAAAACTCAAAATTATTTTTAGGATTAGGTGGAATTGCTGTAGTAATAATTATTGTTGGAGGTATTGTACTTTCTACTAACACTAATTCATTTCCATCTAATCCTTCATCTAATATTATATCGCAATTATCTGTTGAAACAGATTTATCTTCATATGATCAAAAAGATCTTATTTCGATTAGTGGTGTTTCACCTAACAGTAAAGTTGTTAATCTATCAATCGTAAATCAAAATGGTAAACTTGCATGGGCAGAACAGGTTTCTGTAAAAAATGATGGAACTTATTCTACATTAGCTATAGCTGGTGGCCCTGGATGGGAAAATTCTGGTACATATAAAATTGAAGCAGATAATGGATTAAACATAAAATCACTTATGTTTTCATTTTATTCCTAATTACTCAAATTCCTTCCAATGTGAATCTATTATTTCTCTAAGTTTTTCTACAGTGATTTCATCCATATATTCACGATAAACAATGAATTTATTTTGTTTACTTGAATTTTCATTATAAATATCAATTTTATTTTTTGGAATAATATTATTTCTCCATTGATTAATTTCAAAAATCCATACTGATGAATCTGGATTTGAAAAATCAATATCATCACATCCTACAATATACAAATAGCATTTTGTAGATTGATTTAATTTTTCATGTAATTTTTCATATGCTATCATTTGTCCTTGTGGGATATTGATTTTATCATTGTGAAATCCCTTAAATTCTAAAATAATGAAACTTCCTTTATGTTCAATTAGCCAATCAATATCTGTACCGCCTGAAGCTAACATACCATGAACAATTATCTCTCCTAATACTTCTCTTCCACGAGTAAATTCTGATTCATCAAAAATTTGATATTTTGCTTTAGAACTTTTTCGCAAATTTTTTTCAGATATATTTTGAACTTGATTTGAAGCGTTTTTTTCATAAATTATGTTAATTATGTCTTCTGTTTCATCAACCATTAGATTCTTAATTTTTTAATTGATGATAAGATCTTTTGTAAATTTTACTAAAGTGATTTATCTGTTCTAATTTATCTAGAACAAAATTCATTATTTTGATCTTTATAGAGTATAAAATATTCATCCTGATTTTTCCTATCTTTTTTTGCATTTAATGCATCCTGATACATTTGAAAATGCTCAATTAGATATAATTGACCCCCATTGTCTGCAAAATAATCTACACCAACTAAATTAAATCCTGTTTCTGGAGTTAGTTTCTTTTTTTCTTTTTCAAATGTATTGTTGGGCATATTTACTCTTTTAATGATGCCCAACCCATTGATAACTAAATTCTTCTTCAATCATATCCGTAATTATTTTGTTATTTTTTATTTTAGGCAAAGTAATATCGAAAAATCCTAATTGTCCTTTATATGGGATAGGAACTCTAAAGGGTTTAGGATTTTTTAAAATAAATCCAAAAACTTTTTCCTCAAATGTAATTAGTGAATAATGTTTATTTTTATCTCCTTGAATCTCTTTTAGTGATTCATATTTTTTTACATCATAAAGTTCTACTTTACCTATTATTGCACCCGTAGTTAATTTTTCTTTTATTTTAAATTTCTTACAAACATCTTTTTTAATTTTAATTGGTGCATGTACTAGAAATTCACCTCGAAAATTTGTATTCCATTTTCTTAACTCTATTGTTTTTTTATTTTGAATAATTAATTCTGCATATGGTTGACAAATTGAAAGACATTTCATTATTACATTGATAATAATCTAATTAACATTAAAACTGTGATGCCTGTTTAACTAATTCTGAAAGTTGATTATTTTTTGCTTCAGGAAGTTCTGTTAATCCACCAATCAGACTATCTGTTACAATTCCTTTTTCTGCTAATACGTTTGCAGCCATTAGTGATGTTCTTCCAGCCATACAAACCATTAATGATTTTCCTTTTGATTCTTGAAGTGAATTATTAATTTCATCAGGAATTCCTTGTCCTGATAATAGTTGTTGTGCTACTCTTGCATTTGGCACAAATATTTTACTTTTATCTATGCCTAAAGATTTTGCAAGTAATTCTATTCCTTTTTCTTGCGGAGTATATTGTGTGTGAATCCAAATTATTCTATCATAATTTCTTGAATTTGAGGCTACCTCTTCTTGTGAAACTTGTCGTGGAGCTTGAATTTTTCCAATTTTTTCTAAATTCTTTCTATATTTTTCTATTCCATCACAAATCATTACTACAAATTTAGTTCCTTTATTTGCACTAACTAATTGTAAAGTTGCATAGAGTTCTAGTGCACTACTTTCACCAATATTGTGACCGTTATCTACAAAGAATTTTAAAAGTGGTTTTGCTTTTTCAAAATCTACTTCATATTCTCCAGCATATCTATCTGGTTCATAATATTTTAAACCACTGGCATTATTATGAGTTCTAATTCCTGCAACGTCTTGTCCGCCTGGTGGAAATATCACATGGACTCCTTTTTTATCATATTTTTCAGAGATGTACCTGCTCAATCCACCTGAAGTTCCACCTGTTCCAAATGTACATAGAATGTTAAAGTACTCAAGTGAGTTTCCATTTTCGTGTAATTGCTGATCTATTTCAGGTCCGGTAACTGTTCTGTGTGCATTTACATTCAAATCATTATCATATTGTTCTGGACAAAAACAATTGTAAATTTTTGAAAGTAACTTTGCTAAATTAATAATATCCTGTTTAGCTAACAATGATTGAATTTCAGTAATTGAATTGTCAAAAATGGAAGGATCAAATCCTAATTGAGATAATTGTGAACGTACATTAACAGCAGTTGCTTTTGCTACTAATTCATCTTTTTTTCCTTCCATTCCAGGTGCAGGACAAATTTCCATTTCTAAATCCATTATTTTGATATTCATGTTTCTTAATTCTTGAAATACTCCTTCTTGCAATTTTCTTGAAACAATTGTAACTACCTGTAAACCAAGTTTAGATAACATTCCTAATGCAATTCCAAAATTACCTGATGTTGCTTCAATTACTGTTTGACCACTTTTTATTTTTCCTGTTCTGATTGCATCATAAATAATGTTTGCAGCTGGTCTAAGTTTGATTGAACCTGTAAGTAATGTGGAATCCAATTTACCATAAACTTGTAATTCAGAACTTGAAAGATCTATTTTGTAAATTTCTTTAGCACATTTTTTAAAATCTGCTGTAATGTCTACAAGTGGAGTTGCATTAACAATTTTTCCACCTTCTTTATCATTTTCTAAGTGTGGTACTTTATTCCAAATTTCTTCTTCAAATCGTTGAAGTAGTACTTTATCAATAATGTTATCTTGATTTTGTTCCAAATCAGCCTCTATTTTTTAATTTTTAGGAGGTCATATATCTTATATTATGTATTCAAAAGATTGATTACTTTATTTGGAATATCCTTTAATCGACTTACTGCCATAGTTTTATCATATCCCAAATGTTTGAGATTATTTGCTATGGTTGTAGCTCTTACTGTATTTGGTCCTAATCCTAAAGCAACCATAATTATTCCTAATGCTTTAAGTGATTTTGTCATTTTTCTAACTGCGTTAGCATCTGATGGTTCTCCATCAGTTAATGTCAAAAAAATATTTGGTCGTTTTGCCTGTAATGTTGAAAACATTTTATCATAAACTTCTGCTAAAGGTGTTGAACCGTTTGCAACTATTTGTGCTAATCTTTTTGCAGTAATATTGTTCCATTTCACATTTTCTTCTTTTATTGACCAACATACCATTGATCTATTTTCTGTACTAAATGCATATACTGCAAATTTTACTTTAAGAAATGCTAAAACTTCACATAACGCTACTGTTGCTTTTTTATATTCAATTGAATCTGAAGATATACTTGATGAATGATCTAATAAAATTACAATTTTGGTTTTGATTGATTTTTTAATATCTGTAAAAAATGGTTCATTTCCTTCGATATAATTTTCTTCATCAAATTCATCTCCTGATCTTAAATGCTGCTCTTTCCAACCTGTTTTCCACTCTTTAAATTTCATTTTTAATCCATTAATTAAACTCAAATCATAGATGATTGTTTCATCAATATTTTTTGTTGATGGAATTTGAATTCCAATTGATTCTGATGAAAAACCTTTGTTCTCAATTTTTTTATTTTCATCCACTAATACTTTGTATTCATCGTAAACATCATCTCCCTTTACTACTGCAGAAGTGTCAATTGAACCAAAATCACTTTCTTTATTTTTTGCAATTATTTTCAATACTTTGCGTAATTCTTCTTCTGATAATGCCATTCCAGCTTTCATAAATGCAACTGATATTGGTATTGTTAGAAGAGAATCAATTTCTAACATTTTAATTATTTCTGCTACATTTTTTTCAATCCAACTTGTTTTTAGATTATTTTCTATTGATTCCTTTACAATTTTTTTTGCAAATATACTTGCTTTTTTAATTTTTTCAAAATGACTTTCTTGGATTTCTCCTTTGATTACACCAAACATAAAAAGTTGATAAAATGCTTCTACAATTCTTGCTTTACCATAAACTGTATGAAGTTGTGGTCTTGAAACAAGCATATAGGAATAATTAAAAATAATTTCTTCATCCATCCCTTTCCAAATTCTTCGTCCTAATTGTTCTACTCTTTGTGTTTCTAATGCATTAAGAATAAATCCAAAAGCATGATCATCACTAAGTATCTTTTCAGAATATTTTATTTTCATTGCTTCATACCATGATGATGTTCTAAATTGTCTATATTTTTGAAAATCACTTCCTATTCTTTTTTCTAAAGGTGTTAAGATTACTTTATTTTCTTTTAATCTTGTTTTAGTTTCTATATTGTTTGAAATTTCAATTGTAACGTTTTCTTTTTCAGACCATCTTCTAATGAGGAATGTAGCAATTTCTATTAAAGAATCGTTTTGAAGTTGAATTGACTGCATTTAATTTCCAAACATTGAGGTAATAATGTCACTTACTTTTTGATATTCGATATCTCCCCATTGTGTGTAGACATTTCCAAAAACAATCTTAGCAGCCTCCTTTGGTGATACATCTTTATCTAATAATTTTCCAAATGCAATAGTTTCTCTCAAACTTGGTGAATAAAATAACTCTTCAACTGCTGCAGCCTGTCTTAATGTATTTGCTAGCTTTATAGCTTGTATAATTTCTGATTCGTGATTTCCTGAAACATATTTTTTTACAATATCTAATTCAATTTTTTCTGGTGGATATTCTAATCTAATTCGTACTGGAAATCTACTTAGAATTTGTGGTGGGAGTTCTTTTGTTCCACTATGTGTTAGTGGATTAATTGTTGCTATGACAAACCAATTTTCTTTTGCTTTTATTAATTCACCAGTTGATTCTTTTAACACGATTTGTCTTCTATCATCTAATGCTTCATCTAATCTAAGTAATACATCTGCTTCAGCTGCATTAACTTCATCCAAATAAAGTAAATTTCCATCTTTCATTGATTTAATTAATAGACCTTCGTCAAAATTTACTGTTCCATCTTTTAGTGTTTTAGTTCCAATCAAATGACTTTCTCTAGTTCTTAAACTAAAATTAATTGATTCTAATTTGATATTATTCTGTTTTGCAAAATCTCTTACCAGTGATGTTTTTCCAGTACCTTTTGGTCCAATTATGAGAACAAAAAGTCCTGCTTCATATGCTTTTTTGATAATTTGATTTGAATTATTCCAATCTAAATATTGAATTTCTTGCACGGCTTTTTTAGATTAATTATAACAATATTTAATGTTGGATCTATTTTCCAAAAGCTTCTATTTTAGCAAATGATTCATCCAATCTTTGATGCAGTACTCCCTTCCATTGTTCAAATCCTGATGGCTCCTCTGGATAATTATTGTAATGTTCAACTAACCATTGATTTTCAGTAGATGTATACTTTAGTCCCTTTGCAACTGTTTGATTTAATGCACCCCTAATTATCATTCCAACTTTTCCTAATCCTGAAAAGTCTGGATGCTCCCCTTTACTAATTGCTTCAATATCCATATTTCCCAAAAAGTGTTTCATACCGTAACTGATTTGTTCATTATTCATTTGTTGTACTAATCTTCTAAAAAGTTCTAGACCTGCTGTTTTGTACCCGTATGCTTTAATGAAATCTATGTTGTATTGCCATAGCGATGCTTCAGATGTGTCGTTTGCTTCAAATGCTTTAGCAACATTATTTCCAAGAATTGTTCCTGCAATTAATGCTGGTCCAATTCCACCTGCATCAATTGGTTTTGGCATCCAAGCTGCATCACCAACCATCATATATCCTCCAGAAACCATGCATTCATTTTGTCTTCTTACTGAAACTTGGAAAATTCCCGAATGATTATTTCCTAAAGTATCTGTAGGATCTTCTGAAAGTTTTGCATTTTTAATTGATGGGTTTCTTTGAAGATATTCTTTCATTAATGATTCAACATTATCTTTTTTACCTAATCTTTTGTTTCTTTTATCTAAAAATGCTTTCTCTACCCCCAAACCAATGTTGACTTTAGTTTCGGATTTAGGAAATACCCATCCATATCCTCCTGGAGCAATGTCTTGGTCTAAATGAATTATACAATAATCTGTATTAAATTCTGTAAGATCTTTTTTACCTGGTTCAAAATCCATAATGTATCTTCCAGTAATTTCTAAATCTTCTATGGCAATTTTCTTTTCAACTTTAGTTGAGTTCTGAAGTCCATTTCTTAAAATGGATGTTACGCCCGTCGCATCAATTACCAATCTTGATGTTTTTTTGAAAGGTTGTTTTGTTTTGTTATCTATTCCTTGAATTCCAATTACTTGTTGACCCTCATAAATTAAACCTGTTAAACTTATTTCAAATTCAAATTCAATTCCAATTTTTTTACATCTTTCATTTTGGATCCTTGGTAATTCTGTACGATTAAGCATAAACCCATCTCCATCAAATGGAATTGCTGTTTCTTTGTCTGGGGAAAATGCCATTACACCTTTAACGTTATGTTCAATTTCTGGTTTAGTCCATTGAACTTTGATTCTTTCTGACATGAAATTTACTGCTTCTTTTGAACATGCATCTCCACATACCCATCCTGCCAGTCCCTTTCTTCCTGGTAGAGTTTCTGGATTTCTATCAACTACAAGAATTTTTAAATTTTGATTAGAATAATATGATATGGATTGTGCTGTAATTGTACCTGCTAATCCTCCACCAGCAATTATAACATCATAATCAGCCATGCTTGTAATCTTTTTAGTCCGTATTTATAATAAACCATAATTTAAAATCAAAATTTTTTCGTAAAATATTTAATTTGGGGTCGGTTCGTCGCGGCGTCTTCAAGGCGTTAGCTCAGACTGGAGCGGCTAATATCTCCTCATTCCCAAATTGAGTGATTGATCTATTCCTATTTAATCTAGTTGACTCTGAAATAACTCTGAAAATTTTTTGACTGAATATTTTTTGTTGTAAACGGGGATATGGATTTTAATTTTTACTGTATCTTTTTCACTTAAAACTACTTTTCCTTTAACTAATTCTTGTTTATCTAATCTAAAATGAAATTTTGAATCTTCAGTTCTTTCTTCAATTTCTTCTACTAATTGATTAATTTGATTAATTGAAAGTAGTTTTAGAAATTTTTTCATAAATGCATTAGCCTGTTTTTTTACAAGTTTTACATTTAGTAAAATTATGGGATTTTGGTAATAACCTGTTGTTTCTGTTATAGTAAAACTATCTTCTTCAACTTCTAATATCTCATTAAAGGAATGGAAAATTTTTGAAATATCTTCTGTTGCATGAACTATTACATCTATTGTAATTTCTAACTTATCAATCATAATTCTAAATAGATAATTCTAGTTACTTATGCTTCTAGTAATTTTGTTTCTTTATCTGCAGTTCTGATTAATTTTACTTTTTCAAGACCTACATGTCTTACCTTGATAACTTTCTTGAATGCTGCCATGAGGTCTGAATTTATTTTACTATATACTGTAGCCTGAACAAATTGTTCAATTGTCATTTCTGGAATTGTATTGTTAATTACATCTCTTGCAATAATTCTAAGTGCGTGCTTTCTAGATGTATTTAATGGTCTATGAGTTAATGCTATTATTTTAATTCTGAAACATATGCATCTTTTGTTTTAATATCTATTATGAAACTAACTTTAGATGAACCTCTTCTAACTAAACTACGCAAAAATTCCTTTGAATATTCATATCTCTTAAAAATTGTTGACGCACTTTCTCCGTCTACTTTATTGATTTGAAAATAAAGTTTGTACTGGTGTTGTGATGGATCCCCTTTAAGAATATCAAATAATGTAATTTCTATCACTCTACCTATTGCATTTTCTTCATCTGTAATTGGTACATATGCAATTTGGACATTGTTAAATGAATCTGGGGCACTAACTTTGATCCAACGTTTCTCTCTCCACTTATCTTTTATTTTTCCTTGTCTTTTACGTGCCAATTCTTAACGAACTTTAAATCCAAAATATAAGGGTATGTCACTGGATCTCTTTCTGATTTCCCATATATCTCTGTAAAACTTGTGGAATTCGAATGTGGCCATCTTTTGTTTGAAAATTTTCCATAATAGCTACTAAAACTCGAGTTGTGGCAATTAATGTACTGTTGAGAGTATGAACATGTTGAGTATCCTCATTTGTCTTGTCTCTAAATCTAATTTTCAATCGTCTTGCTTGATATTCTAAACAATTTGAACAAGACACAATCTCTCTGTATGCATTTTGTCCTGCCATCCATGCTTCAATATCATATGTTTTTGCCGAAATTTTTCCCATATCTCCTGTTGACAATAACATTACTCTGTATGGAATTTCTAATTTTTGGTAAAACTCTTCAGCAATTTCTAACATCTTTTCATGTTCTTTCCAAGAATCTTCTGGTTTTGAAAAGATAAATTGTTCAATTTTATCAAATTGATGAACTCTAAAGATTCCTTTTTGATCTCTTCCATGTGCTCCAGCTTCTTTTCTAAAACAAGGACTAACTCCTGCATATTTCATTGGCATATTTTTTCCTTCAATGATTTCCTTTGAATGCATGGCTACCATTGCATGTTCAGATGTACCAATCATGTACAAATCCTCTTCTTGAACTTTGTAAATGACTTCTTCAAAATCTTCAGCAATTACCGCACCTTCCATTGATTCTCGATTAATCATATATGGTGGTTGAACTAGAGAGTATCCTTTTTCTGCAAGAAAATCTAATCCAAAATGAATTAATGCATGATTTAATCTAACTAGATCATTTTTTAGATAATAAAATCTGGCACCTGCCACTTTTGCAGCTCTTTCTAAATCTATTAAATCCAAATCTTGAGAAATATCAATATGATCTTTTATTTTAAAATCAAATTTTGGAATATTGCCCCATTTTTTAATTTCTTTATTTGCACTATCATCTACTCCTATTGGAACTGAATCATGAATTAGATTTGGAATTGTTGATGCCAATTTTAAATATTTTTTTTCAATATCCACTTGCTCTGATTCTAACTTTGAAAGTTCATTTGAAATATTTTTCATTTCTATTAAAATTGTAGATGCATCTTGACCTGTTTCTTTTTTTCTGATATTGTTATTGCTACTTGATTTTTCTTTTTTCGCAATTCATCTGTTTTAATTATAAATTCTCGTCTTTTTAGGTCTGATTCAATTAACTCATCTAGATCAAACTCTACTGCTCTTGATTTGAGCATATTTCTAATAATTTCAGGATTTTCTTTGATTAATTTAGGATCTAACATTATTCAATCACCTTTAATGCAACTTGGATATGTTCTAACACTTCATCTACAGTACCAATTAGTTGTTTTATGTTTTCCTTACTTTCAAAATTAAAAACTAGTTTACTATCAATTTTTTCAACATAAAGACTCAATCCTTTTGGAAAATCTACATTATCTGGCTCTAATGCCTTTTGGACAGCATCTGCCTTTTTCTTTGATATGTTATTTAGAACTACTTGTATTTGACACGTTAACGACATTTACTTCTAAATATTTTAAAAATTCGTCCAATTTGTCTTTAGTTATTTTTGCACCTGCTGCTCCATTATGACCTCCACCTATACCATCAAATTTCTCTGCCCCATTTCTCATTAATTCACTAAGATTAATGTCTGATTTACAACTATAGGATTTTCTTGATGAGAATTTTATAGTATTTTCTTCTGCTCTAGTTCTTAAAATTACAATTTTTCCAGCATTTTTTGGTGATCCTGCAATTAATGATGATATTGTTCCTGTCATTGTTTCTGGAACTATGTCGTCTCCATTTACCATTACACAACTTTCACTTTCTGAAATTCTCCATCTTTCATTTGATAAAATATTCATATATTGTTTGATCATTTTTCTATAATCTGTCAGGATATTTTCTCCTTCTGTTAGAATCTTATTTCTATCGCCCATACATATTGCCATTCCAACCCCTGAACGATTAATTCTTCCACATGAATTTAACATAGTTGAGTATTCTCTACCATCTCTTAGAAAACTTCTTTTGTCTTCTTTTACAAATGTGTATGTGTATCCAATTAATTCTGACATTATTTCTGAATTATTTTTATCTGATGAGAATTTAGCGATGGATTCTATGAGTAATTTTTTTTCTTCGTCATTTAGTTCTGCTGGAACTCTCCATCTACCTTCTTCTTTAAGTTGAATTCCTGATGAATTTAGAACTGTTAGACATGTTTCTTTATTCCATGTTAATCCTTCAATAAATGGCTGTGACGTAAATGCAAGGGCCTCTACCAAAGGTCTAGTTTCTCTTCCAACTAGTAATAAATCTAAACCTATCTCTACTAAATCTAATTCTTTTGCTGTATTTGCAATTTCAAAATTCTTACCTGTAAATGATTTTCTCTCCCCTTGATCCTGTCTATCTCCTAATGCTGAAACAACTGCAATTTCTGACAAATCTGAATTTTTTTCATTTAATGCCATTGCTGCAAAATATGCCATTCCGCCAGCACTGATTTCTGAACCGCCATCAATTCCATATTTCCATGCATTTATGATATTTTGATTATCTTTTTCTTCTTCTGATATTTGATGATGATCTAATACAATCCAGTTGTCCCCTAATTTTTGATTTAGATCTTTTCCAAAACCCCCTCCCAAATCTGTTATGATATGAAAATCTCTAGAATCTGTTTTTAAGTAGTCTACTACATTTTTACTAAATTCTTTTGATGTTCTTAGTGTGCAACTAAGACCTTCTCTGATTAATGCTTTAGCAATAATGCTTCCAGAGGTTAATCCATCACAATCAATATGAGTTGTAATTGAAACTGATTTTTTAGATTTAATACAATCTGAAATTTTGTCTTTAAAAAATGATAGTGATTCTTCAAACTCTTTTGTCATTACTCTAGTTGAGCAACCACTGATTTATACTTCCATGTCTTAGGAATTCTCTCAATTCTTTTGTAGTATACAGATAATCTGTGCACTTTTGCTTCAATCAATTCTAAAGATCTAACATTTCTATTATCTCCTTTGTTTTCTTTAAGGTGCTTTTGTAGACCTACTGCTTTGGTTACAATATTTTCCAAGTCTTCAGGCATGTCTGATTTTAAACCATTTTCTTCTAGAATTTGATTAATACCCTTTTTTGTAATTGGTTTTATTAATGGAATTGAATGTTGATCTCGTAATTTAATTCCAATTTGACTTGGAGTTAAACCATCTTTAGAATATTTTACTACTAATGCTTCAATTTCAGCAGGAGTCAATGTGATCCAAGATGGTGCACGTAGTGTGGCAGGTCTAATTGAATGTGATTTACCATGTCTATGTGAATGCATTCGTCCCATAATCTGGCTCAATTGAAAGTAGAATTAAACGTTACTTTTGCTGATCTCGCAAATTTTCATCATTGTTGGTCTTTAGAATAAAAGTTAAATAAGTCTCCGGCTGGAAAACGACAGGTAAAAAGTATGAATACAAAAATACTATTAGCAGCATCCTTAATCGCTGTCTTCACTATCGGACTCTATGCAGAAAGTGCAGTAGCATTTGCACAGTACATGGGCAATGTCGGTAATGAAGGACAAACCGGATCATATACTTTAGAAGAAGCACTTGAGATTCAAAGTCGAAGAGTTGCTTCTGCTGAAGCAAATCCAGCTGCTGGATCAGGAACTCCATACATTAGTGCAGATGGTGTTGTTGGTGCAGCAATTATTGCAGGTGCAGTATTCGGTGGTATTGCAGGGGCTTTCTTTTTGAAAGGAAGATCTGGTAAATACGCAGCAATGGGTAGAGGATAAAACAAACCTCGCACTTTTCATTTTATTATACTCCCTTAGTGGATACTGATCTCGCACTTTGTAATAATAAAAGTAATGTATATATCGCACAAATAGTCCAAAAATATTATGATTCCTATCGTAGGTACTTTCCTAAGTATCCTGTCATCACTTACAGGACAATTGGGACCAAACTATGATCCATTATTCTATGATGTAATGATTTACATCTTCGGAACCATAATGTTTACAATATTCCTTCTTGGAGTAATCTCATTTTGGTTACGTGTACACGGATGGGCTTACAAAGACAACCGTGAGAGATGGGTTGATGAATTAGACAGACACTTTGAAAGAGAAGGTATAGGTCTTATTCCAGATAATGGTAAATATTGGTAAATTACCAACTTTCATCTTTTAATTATTTTTAAAATTTTAAGTTGATTCACGCTCAATTTTATTTTCTAATTTAACTAAGTCTGTATTTCTTCTTATCTTGATTTAATTTTCTGGTAGTGGTGGCAAGAAATCTTTGTCTTGAGATGTATCATAATTCTTTGTAGTAAATACTGCTTTGTAATGGTACTTGTCTTGTAATGGTGTTTTGAGACCATTTTCTGCTAATCTATCATTTACATAAATTTCTGTTTTTGATTCTTCCATATCTCTGATTTGAAACTTGGAAATGTATAGGAAATGTCCTAATTCAAAATTGGGATTTTCTGTCCATTCTGCATAAACTGTACCATCACTAGAAAGTGTGTATATGGCTCTTTGACATTCTTCTGTGATTCCAATATTTGGTTGAACTTCAGCTCTTTGACCGTCCATAATCATTTCAAATGTAAATGATATTTTCCAATTAGTATCCATGTCCTCAATACATGCATTATGTGCTTGTTTAGCTATCATGGGATTTACTCCAACAGATACAAGTAATACTGCAATACCTCCTACCGCAGCACTTATCAAAAGAAATCTTATTGCCTTTTTTCTTTTATATGGATCTCCTGTACCTGGCCAAATCATTATCAATATTTCATTAGGATTCTTTAAAGTCCTTTCTTTTACTCATACATTATTTCAATTGTATCTAATTTGTCTTGATGATCTGCTAGAAAATATGTAATTTCATTTGAGTCTATTTCTAACCATTCTGATTCTCCTTGGTATGGTAAATAATCTTCTACAAACAAATTTCCTGGACCTGATACTCTAACAATAATTTTTTTATTTTTTGAATCTATTTCAAAAGGTAATTTGAGAACTTTTCCTCTTCTTTCATTTTGAATATTTACTTTGTATTTATCAGAACGAAATTCAACTTGTCCGAAAAAGTAACTTTGATTAATATCTAACTTGATTATTTTAAAATTTAACATTTGTTTGTTATTGTTTTATTATGAATAAAAGGTTCTTGATAATTTAACGCAAAGCGTAGGTTGTAACTATAAAATGAAAAAGTGGGTTATTTTAGATAACTTGCCAAGGTCTAGTTGCAAACGTAATAACATATCCGACGCCAATTATGATTGATTGGTATGCGATGTTGGTATATGGAATTGGTTTGATAATTGGTTCACCTTCTACGACAACTGTTTGACCTGGACCTAGTCCTGGACCAACCTTTGCTACGTTGAGTTGGGTGTGTACGTGGTATACACCTGCTTCAAGTGCTTTTGCAGATAATGAATAATCAACAACAGCATTACCTGGAATGTCAAAGACGTTTCCTGGTGGGTCTCTTGCTAACATTTCCCATCTGTTACCTGCGTTGGTTGACTCTGAGAAAATGGACAACCATCCTCTAAGGTCTCTTTCTACAAGACTGACTAATGTTCCTTGAAGTGTCAAGGTTTCGCCAGTTTGCAGGGATTGTCTATTGAAGGTTTCATCTTCAATTCTGATGAAACGACTTTGGAGTTGTGCTTGGACACCGTGTGCATTTGCAGTTGGCATTACTGATTCAACCCAGTTGAATCCTAATGTTCCTAGTGCAAGTACTACAGCTAGTCCGAATACGAGAATCTTTTTTTCGACCATATTATATCCCTATTAATGAGGAGGTAGATTTCATCGTTATATGTTTTACCTTGGCAACGAGGATCGACATATTTTTCATTGATTATCATTAATGATAACCAATGAAATTGCTAAAAAAATGATATAATTATTAATACTTAATTTTTAATAAAATATAATTATTTTATTTTATTTAGATAAATTATATAAAAAATTCATTAAAAACATCAAAATTCTAATCTCTTGCTTTATATCTGCCATTCACCAATATGTACACATGGCACAGATGCCCGCATTAATTCCAAAAGAAGTTGAGATCCAGAGACTAAAGAAAATCTGGCTCATCGTCATAGCTATGGGATCCACTGCAGCATCAGTCGAAGTTGATAACTTCGTTGATGGTTCTTTGCATCAAACCTCTATCAGAGATAGTGCATTTACACCAGCACATTGGTGGCTATACTCCCACTTCATCACATTACCACTTGGATGGGGAGCAGCAGCAATCTATGATAGAAAAATACCTGTTCTTAGAGGTCCTAACAATTCAATGAACACTGGTTTAAAGATGACCATTCTTGGTTACCTTGCAACAATGTTCACAATTGGGGTCAATGAGATGTGGCATTTCTGGTTTGTAGAAGAAATATTTGCAGTACCAAATCACTGGATGTTTAACATGGGAGTTGTAGTAGCTTTCATGGGTGCACTAGCATACGTAGTTAGAGTATATGCTCGACTTGTAGAACTAGGTGCAGAAACTCCTGGTGAGAATCCATATGTTGCAGAAATGTACAAGATGGCCTTAGAAGGTAAATTGTACAGTAGAAGCATTCCATAGACACAACGTGTAAAAGCACACCTTTTTCTATTTTTATTATTTTTCTAAGTCATCTTGATCGTGATGGAAACAGCATTTTAAGAAAGATTTAAAAGGATTCTGAATCAGATAAATTCCATAATGACTCTTCCAAAAGGATTCGGTTCTGGCGGCGCTGGCGGTTCATCAAATGCCGACGTTGAACGAATGATTGGACGACGCGTTGAAAACATGACTGGTATGATTACCATTTCATTCATTGCAGCATGGCTAGCAACTTTTGGTGGAACTGCAGCAGGATACTTTTATTATCCATGGGCATATCCAACACCAAGTGGTCACTTTGCATTCATCGTACTCACAATCATTGAGGCAATAGGTTACATCTTCTGTGTTAAAGTAATGGAAGAAGGTTCCAATAAAAATAGCAACGGTATAGTTGCTGGTGTCGTAGGTGCTGTTACAGTAGGTACAATTATGATATCATTATTTGTTGGAAAATAGACAGAATAACCTCAAATTACTTCTTTTTAATTTTAATTTACTTCTTAAGTGCCGATCTCCATCAAACTGTATAATTTTATATACGGACCTTTTCCTCAAATCACTATGGTCTGGTTAAGACGATGTACACACTACTTATTCATAGTAGTTGTTGCAGTTAACTCAACTCTGTTAACAATTAATGCAGGAGATTACATCTTCTACACTGACTGGGCTTGGACATCGTTTACGGTATTTTCAATATCGCAAACTTTGATGCTTATTGTAGGAGCAACATACTATCTTACATTTACAGGCGTTCCAGGCACAGCAACGTACTACGCTCTAATTATGACAGTATACACATGGATAGCAAAAGGTGCATGGTTTGCACTAGGATACCCATATGACTTCATTGTAACTCCAGTTTGGTTACCATCAGCAATGCTTTTGGATTTAGTCTACTGGGCAACAAAGAAGAACAAACACTCGTTGATACTGTTTGGCGGCGTACTGGTAGGAATGTCTTTACCATTATTCAATATGGTAAACCTGATAACAGTTGCAGACCCACTTGAAACGGCATTCAAATATCCAAGACCAACATTGCCACCATATATGACACCGATAGAACCCCAAGTAGGTAAGTTCTATAACAGTCCAGTCGCACTGGGCGCAGGTGCAGGTGCAGTATTGGCATGTACATTTGCAGCACTCGGTTGTAAATTGAACACTTGGACATACAGATGGATGGCCGCTTGGTCAAAGTGGGACTAAAACACAATCATTTTCGTTTTATTATTTTTAATTAGGGGATTCCCTAAACAAATTTGATTAAAAAATATTGCACAGCTTGTGATCTTTTATTGTCTATTTTGACAATATGTAATTTTGTGATTATATTATGTGAAGCAACAATATGATCAGATACTTGTTACGCCAAAACCATTTGTAAAATGGGCTGGTGGAAAGCGACAATTAATTTCAGTATTGAATCAAAATTTACCTAAATCATTTGGTACCTATTTTGAGCCATTTCTTGGTGGTGGTGCATTATTATTTAATATGCTAATTGAAAATAAGAAACAAAAATGTATTATTTCAGATCTTAATTCTGATCTTGTTTTAGCATATGTCACTATTCGTGATAAAGTTGATGATTTGATATATTCACTAAAACAACACGAAAAATATTATCAGAAAGATTCAAAGTCATATTATTATTCTATTAGAGAAAGTAATCCTAAAACTGAAATTGAAAAAACATCTCGATTGATCTTTTTGAACAGGACTTGTTTTAATGGATTGTATCGCGTAAATAGTAAAGGTAAATTCAATGTACCTCTAGGAAAATATACTAATCCGAATATCGTAAATGAGGATAATTTACGCTCAGTTAGTGAGATTTTAACATCCAGTAAAGTCAAAATACAATGTCGTGATTTTGAAGCAGTTTTGAGAGATGCACAAAAAGGTGATCTGATATACTTTGATCCTCCATACCAACCAGTTACTGAAACTGCAAATTTTACTAGTTACACAAACAAGAATTTTACATATGATGATCTGAATCGATTAGCAACTCTTTGTATGAAATTGGATTCAAAAGGATGTAATGTTCTTTTATCAAATTCTGATTCAAAAGAAGTTACTGACATGTTTTCAGATAAATCTTGGAAAATTAATAAGATCAAGGCAAACCGTTCAATCAATTCAAATTCCAATAAAAGAACTGGACACTTTGAATTATTAATTAAAAATTATTAAAAGCTTCGAACGGGATCTGAACCCGCGACCTTTACATTACCAATGTAACGCTCTACCAGGCTGAGCTATCGAAGCACAAAAACTCTCTGTAGAAAATCCTTATAATTCTTCATTCTTTCTAATATTTTTCTAAACTGTTAAATTTCACAGATATTTGTAATCTTTTGGAGGAGTAATCAAGCCCGGCCAACGATGTAGGACTTAAGATCCTATCTCTTAGGAGTTCGTGGGTTCAAATCCCACCTCCTCCATTAATCTATTTTGGATTTTTTATGCCTCTAGCATTTAGTACTTCATAAACATCTGGTAATGAAAATACATATCCAACATGTACGCAGTCTTTTTGATCACAAAGCTGACAAAATAACTCTCCTTTTTGAACTGCAACTTCTGCAATTCTATTTTTCATATTGTCTTTAAGAATCACTCGATCATCATCTACAGAAATTTTTTCTATCTTTGGAGCATATCTTGCAAATGTCTTATCCTTTTGCATCATTTCTTCTAATATGTAAGTAACATAACCTGAAAAACTATTGACACCTTTCATTGTAAGATTGTCTTTACTCTTTTGATAAACATCGTGGAACTTATCGTAAACTGTTTCTGAAACTGTGATTGATTTGAATCCTGCTTTTGGCAATTTACTTTTCCTTACCGTACATTAAAGTACCCAAGTATATAATGTTTTATTTTTAAAATTATTTTAATTTTATTGAAAATTAGTCTTTATAGAATACCATGATTAAAGATGAACATGGTTAGAGGATATGTTTCTGAAGAAATTCGAGAAAAATTAATTTCTATTTTGAAAGATTCTGATAGTGGCATGTCTGGAGTTGAGATTTCTAAAAAAATTAATGTTAATAGAACTACTATGATAAAATATCTAAAAGTTTTTGCAGCCGAAGGATTACTTCGTCAAAAAAATATTGGAAATATAACATTGTGGTCTTTAGAACCTGGTCAAGAATCTTTTATTTTTCCTGATGATTACTTTAAAATTATATCACAATATCTTGAATTATTGATTAAAGGTAATGAGAATCAAATCTATTCTCTAATTCGAAATTGTCTTAATTCAGGTTCATCAATTAATAAATTAATTTTAGAAGTGATTTATCCTACAATTGAACATGTCAACAATCTATATGATTCAGGAAAAATTGGAACTGCAGAAAAAAATCTTCTAAAAACTACTATTTCTAAATCTCTAAATATTTTTAATCAAATTCCAATAATATCAGATCCTAAAAAAAATGTAGTTGTAATAGCTGCTGATCCTGAAAGTATTTTAATTTCTGAATCTGCTTCTGCATCATATCATTCTGATGGATGGAATGTTTTTCATTTAGGTGACATGTCATCTGCAATCAATGTTTTATTTGATTTAGATTTTCAAAAATTAGTTGGAAAGATTTGGAAACAAAAACCTGGCATGTTATTGATCGTAATCTTTTCTCAAACTTCTGAGGGATTAACGTTTTTTGCCGATTCCATTAATCCTACTAAAAAAAAATCTGACAAACTTATGAAATTAGCATTATGTGGTCAAATTTCTAAAAAAACTAAAATTAATTCTGATTTATTATCTAATAATATAGGCGATATTTTACAGTGGTCTAATACAATATCTGAAAATATTAAATAATTAAAAATGGGCCCGATGTGATTCGAACACATGACCTTTCGATTATCAGTCGAACGCTCCAGCCAAGCTGAGCTACGAGCCCACGATGGAATCTCTAGGTAAGAGTCATTTAAGTTTAGTTTTCTTTCCACTTAATTGAACAGCCAATTGATGGGTCAAAATCATTTTCAATTTTTTCTCCAGAAATCAATTTTTTTATATTTACAATCATTATTTTTTCTGTAGCTACATCATCAGGTTTCATGGCATTATCTATTTTACCGTGAAAAACCAATTCTTTTTGACTGTTAAACAAGAATGGATCTGGAGTACACATTGCGCCATATTTTTTTGCAATTTCTTGAGTTTCATCAACTAAATAATCAAATTGAAATTTTTTTTCTTTTGCTATTTGTTTCATTTTTTCAAAACTATCTTCTGGAACATTTGTAGAATCATTACTGTTTATTCCTATTATTGCTATATCTTTACCACATTCTTCAAATAATTCGTTTAATGCCGCCACTTTTGCTTTTACATATGGACAATGATTGCACATGAAAATGACCAATATTCCTTTATAATTTTCATAATCTTTGAGTCTGTGTATTTTATCGTCTATTCCTAATAATTCAAAATCTGGAGCACTATGTCCTTTTTTTAATTTAATTTGTGACTCTAAAAGCACCATGGAGTGATTTTTCCTTATTCAAATAAAATTCTATCCGAGATGACAACAATTAAAATCCACTCTGTAAGTTTTCTTCTTGTGGGCCGGTAGTATAGCCTGGTAGTATACCCGCCTTGCACGCGGGGGGTCACGGATTCAAATTCCGTCCGGTCCACTTTCTATTACCCGATCAATGATGAATTTCGAACCGCTGGGTGGATTTAAATAGGATAAGTTTGACTTTTTCCTTATGACAAGTGCAGTAGACGGATGGCCTGTATGGATTCCTCTTATTGTTGGTTTAGCACCAGGCTTAGTATACTGGTTAGCAATAACAGCAAAGAGAAAATAAAATTAAATCTGTTTTTAATTTCTTTTTATTATTTATACTTCTAGTGCAATCTAGGTTTAACCTTGTTGCGTTTTTTGTTGACTATCTTAGCTACCGTGTTTGATTAATGATTTATCCAATTATATTTATGAAGAAAATTATTTTTGGTATTTTTTTCATTTTTATTTTAATTCCTATTTCAGAAGTATATTCGCAAGAATATACTGACTTACAAAATACATTAGCAATATCTACGAACTCTGATGCTAATTTCATATATCGTGATTCCGAAGGATATACCGTAGTAATTGGTATAATTGAAAATAATGATTCTTTATCTTTTGTAACTAATGTTGTAATTCAGGCAAATTTCTATGATAGTAAAAACTCAAATTCATTAGAAATACAAGAAGGAACTTCAACATTAAAAGTAATTCCTCCTAATGGTAAATCTCCATTTATGATACGTTCAGCAACTAATTCTGATATTACTCAAGTAGATACAAAAATTTTAACTTTTGATACTTCGGAATCAATGAAAAATTCCCTTAAAATTTCTGTAGATGATGTATTTCTAGAATCTTTAGGCGCTTCATCTACTTCTAATTATAATTTGTCTTTTTCAGGAACATTAGAAAATACAGATACTCTGATTTCTAATACTTTTGTTCATTTTGCATTTTATGATGTTTTTGATAGGATTATTCAAATCTCTACTATTGAAATTGGTGATGTTGAGATAAATGAATTAATTTCATTAAAATTAAATGAAAAAATTAATTCCTCTTCTGTTGGATTTTTGATATTTTCAGAATCTGATAAATCATATTCTTATTCTACAAATATAACAATCAATAGACCTCAAATTTATATAAATTTAGCAACAATTTCTGATGTTACTGTCAATGATATGTTAGGAAAAAAATTATCGGAAATTAAAATAGGTAACCCAGTTCAAATTCAAAGCGAAACTTTTATTGAATTTTCTACAGACAACATTACTAATAAAATTCCTTACACCTACTATGTCCAAATTAAACAAAGTTCTTTTGATCCTAATATGCCTCCTACTGTTGAATATATTGGAAAATTTGATGGTGAATTTGTTAAAAATGGGCTTGAACTACAATCTATAGATTGGATTCCTGAAAAAAAAGGATTATTTTTCATTGAAACATTTGTTTGGGATAGAAATAATATTCCTCTTGGCATTCAAGGACCTTTTGTACTAATACTTGTAAAGTAGTAGATTTATTTTCAAAGAATTCTTTACAAGTACATGTCAAAATTTTCTCTGATTGCTATGGGTGGAACTTTTGACATTATTCATCGTGGTCATTTGACTTTACTTGCAAATGCATTCGAAATTTCTGATAAAGTGATAATTGGATTAACAAGTGATGAATTTGTCCAAAAAAAAGGAAAGACTCCCATTCATAAATATGATGAGCGTCTTAAGAATTTGGTATCAATAATTTTTAAAGAATTTCCAAATAATGATTTTGAAATTAGTCAATTAAATAATGATTTTGGACCTGCAGTTTTAGGAAAAGATGTTCAGGCACTTGTTGTAAGTGATGAAACAAGTAATCAAGGAAATATTTTGAATAAATTAAGATCTAAAAATAATTTGCCACTTGTAGATGTTATTGTAGTTCCAATGACTCTGGCAAAAGATGGAGTTAGAATTTCTACAACTAGAATTAAAAATGCTGAGATTGATTCTGATGGAAACTTGCTACCAATTGACTAGTAGCTTACAGTATTTTGAGTAATCTGAATAAAACAAAATTTTCATATGAAATTTCATGACAATAATCAATCACATGATGAAGAAAATAGACACTGATGTATCTAATCTAAAACAAGGCCTTCAACCTCAAAATCTTTCATTTTGGTATGATAAAATTATTAAAGAAACAATTGATTTGGCTCCACCTTGGCTTCAGGATAAAATCAAAGTACATCAGGATCCTGTTCTTACAATGAAATTCAATTTAGATATTTCAAAGAGGGCTGTTAGATATTTCATGATTGTAGTTGATAATAATTTAGATGAGATGCCATATTCTACAAAATTATATTTTCTCAAAGTTCAGGAATTAATGTCTACAGAAATGGATAAATCTCTAGTTTGATATTTTTTTAAATTCTAGGCACAAATTAGAGATCTAAGTATCTATACCCAACAACTTTTAATTTTATTATAAAATGGACCTATACAGATCAAAACATTCTGATAAAAAATATTCTAATTCTAATTCATCTTCTAACGATAGACCATCACGTTCTTTTAGAAATTCCAAAGATGACAGATCCTCACGATACTCAAATGATGACAGATCTTCACGATACTCAAGAGACAATGGTAGAGAAGATACAACTGTAACTTGTTCTGATTGCGGTGATCAATGCACTGTTCCATTTGTTCCAC
>JAHCGZ010000005.1 GCA_022117465.1 Candidatus Nitrosopumilus limneticus | reverse complement strand
GTCAAAGTCCAATCTTTAAAGAAATTGTAAAAGCTGGTTTAACTCCAATGCTCTCAACACTATCAATTATGGAAAATGCAAATTCAGAGTCTGAAGTATTGGGTTTGGGACTATCAGTTATTGCATTAAACTTGGCAATGTATATTGGAATTCCAGCTGTTGTAATTGTTGGAATTAAAAAGAGATTCTAAACTCGCATCATTTAATCACGGAAATTCCTATTTTATTGACAAAGAATAATATCTTTTAATTTCGTAATATTTCATAGATGGCAAAAATTGATAATATCAGATATCAAGAACTATTAAAAATGAAAAAAGAACTTGAAGATAATCGACCGCATGATATAGAACAAATGAGACGTTGGAAACACTCTATGAGCAAAGTTCTTGAAGAGTTGGAATTATTTCGTTAATTATTTTTCTCATTTAAAACAATAAACCTTAATAGTTGACTCGTTTAATATAGGTCGACCTAGATATGATGAGTCGTATTGAGCCTAACATAAAAAACTATGAGCGTGAAAGAATAATTTTACAATGCATTAAAGATAATGCTGATTTGCATCATAATGCTCTATTGAAAATTATTGTTCCTCAATATATGGCAAAAACAACTTTTGAAAAAAGCCGTAATTCATTAGTTGAAAAAGATATCATTTTTGTTAAAAAAAAGGAAATATGAAATTTTATGAACTAACTCCCGATTATAAAGAGAAATCTCAGCAACATTTGGAACAAAATACAAACAAATCATATCATGATTTAAAATTGGAAATTAAAAAATTGAACATAGATTTTCAGCACAAGGATATTGATGAAAAGATCTTGATTGGGACCACTATTTTTAAAAGACTATTACAAACTGATAACGGATTTACTATTTTGGATTCTATAAAAAATCCTAAAAAAACCCTATATTCTGATGAACATCTTATGATTCAACAGTTAATTTTCCAACTTTTTCAAATTATTAAAAATGATGTCAATTATGAATTAATTTTTCCAACAATTGTAAGTCATCACCATGCAAATATGCCTCAATATATTCCAGAAATTTAATTTTATCTAGTTTTTATTCAGGATCATATTATCAATTATCATGGGATTACTGTATACTATGGTTCATATGGATTTTGATAAGGATGAATGGAATCAAATTTCAAATAATCCAATAGTGTTTCAAACAAAAAAAGATAATGTGTCACTAGAAATTGAGGATACCTCACACAAATCTTTCAAATTAGTTTTTAAAAATGGTGCAAAATTCCACATGTTTAGAGTCACTGGCAAGTTTAGGTTAACTTGGGATGATGATGATATTGTTTAAATTAACTAAATGAAAAATTAGTAATACAATGTCCTTAGAGATTAAAATTAAAAATACTATAAATAATTTTGATGATGTCAAATCTGATGAGTTTTTAGAGATTTTAAACCAAATTATGCTTGAATTTAAGACTGAACTGACTATTGAATATCTTAAAGGCAAGATTCAAAAAATTCTTGAACTTAAAACTGAGGCTGAAAAGAAGAACCAGTGTAAATTACTTTTACCATATTATGACTGGTATTTACAGGGACTGTAGAATCATTCTAAATATTCATTAATTTTTATCAGTGAATTATCAATGAATTGAACATCTTTTTTAGATTCTTCAACATCACCTACTAATTTAATAAAATATGGATCAGACAAATTTTCAGCTTTTTCTATATCTGACTTTCTACATTCTAATGCTTTGTGTAAAATTTCTAAATTCTCCTCCATTGATTGTGATGTAATTAAATTAAGTAGAAATTTTTCTATTTTTTCTTTAGTTTCTTCAATAATTGGAATTCTTATTTTAGCTTGTGATTGTAATACTGGTGCAAACATTGCAGCTGCTTCTTTTAATTCTGGACTTTGATGTATAGTTTGTAATCTTTTTTTATAATGAATTAAAGATTTTAGAATTATTTTATAACCTCCTTCTTCTTTAAGATATATCCCACCAATCCATATTTTTTTAGACATTTACTAATTTTCTTTTTTTGTACTGTCTTTTGATTCTTTATCTCGTAATTGATTATAATCTAACATTATTTTTGGTAGTTTATCATCTGGATTTGTAGATATGTTGTGTTTATGACAATACATGAAATAGTTTGGCCAATTGTTTTTTGCTATTCTTTGGAAATCTTCACCAATCATATGATCATACCAATCAATTATTGTCAAACCGTATGCAAAAAACCTATTAAGATATTGAGCTAAACCTACTGGAATTTTCTTCTGTTGTTCTAAAAATGCAATCTCATCTACGGTATTTAGATAATCGTTTGCATACCTATGGCAGTCTTCAGTTGTTTTAAGAATTGAATTTTTATCCAGTCTGTTTGTGAGATCCTCATGAAATCCTCTCAATAGTTGAGAATATGATAATTTTGTGGTTTCACGAAGGTTTCTCCAAGTTAATAGTAGAGTAATTACAAAGACAGTTGCAGTAAGTGAGCTAATAATTATTGCCCATTTGGGCGTTTCAATATTTAAAATAGATTGTAAAAATATTCCGTAAAGATTTAGAAACATATTGTCAATCATTTTCTCACATATTCTAAGATGTCTACATAAATTAATTAAAAATTAATAAACATTAGACATGTTACACTATTATTTTTTACTTGAATACGATTTAATGTAATTTAACTCCAAAATTTTGGGTAATTACTATAGTTAATTTTTAATTGTTCTATTAGATTTAAAATATAATTTTGTAATAAGTAAAATTATACGTCATAATTTTTTTTAATTGGTTGCTCATTTTTACTAATTAAATAAACTACAATTCCAGCTAATGCAACTCCCATACCACTTAATCCTATAAAACTACCAACATTTTTTATAACTTCTAAATTTTTATTTCCGTCTGGATTGATTAAATAAAATAATATTAATCCCAAAATGAACATACCTCCACCAATAATTAACCATGGCTTTCCTGGTTTCATAACTTTAAGTCATGATTCCAATTAATAAATAGCCTATTTTCAATAATTTTGAATTTTAATGGCTTATATTTGACAAATTATTGTTTTATTTTAAATGGCTGTTAAAAAGAAAATTGATTATCTTAAACTCGTTGAAAAAATTGTTAATTTGAATTCTAAAATGAGATTTGCAGCAATTATTGATACAAATGGAAATATTCGTGAAGGAATAATGAAAACAGGTCAAACTAGTTTAAATTCTCAAAAAGAGGAAGAACATTTTTGTAAGCAAGTAGCACAAAGACGAACTATGAGAAATGAATTCAATCGTTCATTAGGTAAAGTCAGATATGTTCATGTTGAAAGAGAAAAAGTTTCCCAATTAGTAATTTATACAAAAAGAAATATTGTATTTTTTACAATGGAGCCTGAAACCCCAATGAGTACCAAAATACAATTAATCTCAAAAATAAAGATACTTACTGCTAATATTTAGGATAGCCAAAATTGAATATTTTTAGAAACTAATGTCTTTTCATAAATATATTGGAGATTCTAAAATGTTTGAATATGATAAATATTATCGAGATTGCAAGCAACAAAATAAGCCCTTTATCAAAGCAAAATTAAATCCAATTCATGGAAATTTTACTATAAATATTGATTTAATTCCTTGTAACTATATTTTTTTAGAATTAGAAAAAAAGGAAATTAAAAAATTAATTAAAAATGAAATAAAATTTGTAAATTCAAATTGTAAAAATTCTTTTAATGATTATACAATTGATGAGGACCTTATTTGGATAGATGGCGTTTCATCTGAACATGTAGATTTTATGTGCAACAGTCTTTATGATCTAATTAAAAAGCATCACAATTAGAATCTAATAACATTTTTTAAAATTTTATCAATTACTTGAATTTCTTCTTTTCTTTCTTCTATTGTAGTTTCATTCCATTTTTTTAAAAATTCTGATTCTTGGTCCATTTTTTCCAATTCCTCAACATATTTTACTAGATGTATTTTGTAATCTTGTAACAAGTCTAGGTGTTTATTGTGATTTTTTTCACTTGGTGTTGGCATCCCATTCCTCCAGTTTCATATTTGGAAACAAATCTCTAATTCTTTTTCTATCTTTTTCCATAGCCTCAATTCTGCTATCAATGTGTTCCTTTATTGCTGGTTCACCTTCCTCACCCATTTCATTTTTCATATCTTCAATAATTTTGGTTAATGATCTATAGTATCTTATGTGATTTTTTTTTGACTCCTCAGATTTGTCCTCTTTTTTTTCATCCATAATATGTTGTATTATTATTAGAAATAAGAACTTGATCTTTTTTACATTTGCGTATATTCTCATTATTATTTTTTAAATAATTTATTAAATTAAAATTTTATAATTAAATATGATAAAATAATTTGAAGGTTTTGATAAACTACACTAATATTATAATATCACAAAATTATTGTATGAAAATTTTAATTGACGAAATGGATGATGGTTGGGATGAGAAACTCAAAGATTTGGGATTTGATGCTTATAGTGTTAAGAAATTACGCTCTGAAGGTTACAAACTAAGAACCGATTATTCTGTAATCAATTATGCTAAAGAAAATCAAATGATCCTAGTTACTCGGGATACTGAAAGTGGACAGGCATGTGAAGAAAATGGGTTGCCATATATTTTGCTTGATAACAATGCAATTTTTAAAATTGTTTTAGATAAATTGCAAAATTCTTAATTTACATTTTTTGAATCTGTTTCTGGTATTCTTAAATTAGATAGAATTTCATTTAAGAAATCATTTTCTGGTTGATGTGCTATGTTATTCATAATTAATTCCCAAAAATCATCAATTTTTCTTTTTATTTGTGAAAACATTTTATCTTTTTTAAATGCAGGATAAAATGATAATAATTTCATAATGCTATCACTAGATTGTAATATGTGAATTAGATGTATTACAGATCTTAATCTTTCATGATACGACAATTTCCCTTCTTTACTTCTATGTTCAAAATCTTCTAATTCTTCAAAAATCATATTAATTTCTGTATGTAAAATTTTTAGTTGACTGTTTACTGATTTATCTAAATTAACTAATTCATACTCAATATGTGATCTACTGTGAACTTTTTTTTTCTATTTCTCCTGCTTCCACTAATTCGCTAATTTCCCTATAAACTATTTTTTCATTACCCATTTTTTCAATTACTCTTTTAGCTAATTCGGTTGCTCGTATTTTTCCATTCTCGTTAAGAATTCTTATAATTTCTATTCTTATTATTTCTGAATTTTATCCATTTTATTTTCTCATTTATTTTATTACTTTTTGTTTAAATACAATTCTTTTATTATTTGCTAATCTTAACAAAGTAATTTTTTCACTCATATTGGGATTAATTAAAAAATAAATATATCTTTCAGTTGTATTAATTGCCACATACTATTTTTTATTTATCTAGTATTTGTTTCCAATCCCTACAAATTAGGTTTATTTACAATTTTTACATACGTTGAATATGGATAGTTGTGATAGGCGAATTCGTGCTTACAAAAATGGGAAAACACTGGATGAATGTAAGGCCACTGCTGAATCTCTAAACCCTGGATTCAAAAATCAAATTGATCAAAATGGTAAAATTCTCTGGAGTGAAATACTTGAGACTGTTAATTATGATGAACTAATTTACAAATTCACACTCAAATTCCTTCGAAGAGACGGGTATGATATTGGTAATTATAAAATTCCTGAAGTAAAACCCTTTAATCATTAAAATTTATTTTACAGCTTCCATCTGAATTTTGTAATTTTTTTGCCAAAATATATGGTGTAATTAATAGAATTGGAATTGATAATCCAATTAAACAATGTCTGCAATTGTGTTAGTAATATAGATAATCCGATTCCACTTGCTGTTCCAATAAATATTGAAACAAATGTTCCTAGCACATGTTGTGACATGGCAATGAATAATCCTGTTGCAGCACCTATGCTACTCATACTTTCGTCCTTTGTTAGATATTGAATATGCATTAACTGCAATTGCTGAATTTATTGCTACTAAGTATGAAACAATAATTTGCAATATTAAATTACTTGGAATTATTTGTAATCCTACGTGTTCTGTTAGATAAATTATAATTTTGGCCATATAACCTGGAACCATCACAACATGGGCAATAAATCCTGAAGGTATTGTTGCTCCATAATGTGTGACAAAATTAATTTCTGGCTGGTAAACTAGAGTTCCTGATACCAACGAAAAAAATATTCCATATCCAATGAATGACACAACAAAAATTTTACGTGATTTAAAGTTAGAAGTTACAACTGCAATTATTGTTAGTATGTCTTTTCCTTGTTTCTCTACTTTATTTTTTTGATATTTGTATATTCCAAATCCAATTCCTCCAATAGAAATAATCATTGTAATGTAGAATCCAAGTGCTATTCTTTGTATTGATTCCATTGCACTGGGTGTGAAAACTATTGGATCTTGGTATCTTCCATATATTAGAAATAATATTATTATTGATGAAAATCCTATAATGATTATTTTTTTGCCCCTGTTAGTAGTTGACATTTCTATTTATTCTTAAATCTAATATTTTTTATTTAAATTAAATTCTATTTTAACCCAGTTTAGGCATAAAAATATAGATGATTACAATTATTTCAAATTTTCCAAAAATCATTAAAAATCCTAATATTATCATTGTAATTGGGTTAGTATGTTCATTGACTAATCCTACAGATAGTCCTCCCGAAGTAACAATCGACACTGATTCAAAAAATGCGTCTTGATATGATATGTTTTCTACTGCTGTAAAATATACTCCTGTAATTGCAGGTATTAATGGAAATAATGCAATAATAAGTAACGTTGATATCATTTCATTTTTCTTATGAGTTGGCATTTGCGATCTTTTTATTTTAGACATGAATGTTCTGATGTTTAATAGATGGAATAATCTGAAAACTTTCACACCTCCTGCAGTTGAAAATCCGCATCCACCAATTAACATCAAATTATTAAAATTGAATGTGACCATACACTAAGACCTGCTAAACTTTCCATTTGCAATCCTGTAGTTGTACTAGCTGATATTACGTAAAATACACTTTTGATAGTATTAAATTCGCTAACTGATACAAACAGTACTACTGCAATACCTAAAATTATAAAATATGTTAAAACCTCTTTTCCTAATTTTGGTGCCAAGAATTTTTTTTTAACTAATGCATAGTGAAATGTAAATGGCAGTGCTCCTAGTATCATTGCTCCCATCAAAATAATATATTCTTGCCATACCATGTCTTTAATAATTGTGGATGATGGAACAAATCCTCCTGTTGATAGCGTACTCATCGCCAACGAAACGTCATTAATAATATTATTCTCTCCCATCAAGTATAGCAAGAAAGCAACAATTATGATGTAAATTAAAAAAATTATTGTAATTGAAATAAATAGTTCTTTCACACGAAGTGTTTTACCTGAAATAAATCCTCTCATTGATTTTAATTTTGATTCTGGATAGAATGCCGTAATAACTAAATAAATGAAACTCATTCCTCCTATCAACTGTGTATAACTTCTGAAAAATACAAAACTTTGCGAGAATTTTTCTGGCTCATTAATTGTTGAAATTCCTGATCCTGACACTCCTGAAGCACTTTCAAAGAATGATTTTCCAATTACTTCTAGAGTTAAACCCTCACTTGAAAATACGTATAGATATGGTATGCTCGAAAAAAGTGTTAGCAAAAACATACTAGATAATACTAGTACTGACGATTGTTGTAAATTAAGACCAGATTTTTCTCCATATGAATTTAAGAAAAATCCTGTAATTAGTAAAAGAACTGTAGTTAAATAAATTGAAGAAGATGTTGTTACATCTCCTAATATTGTTGCAATAATAGCTGGAACAAATAGCAATACACCTGAAAATTGTAATACGAACCCTAAATTTCCCAATACTGCTTTTACTGGTGGGCTTAAGAGTCGAGGTATGGTTGAAGTTGCCTCTCTAATTGCATTTGCTATGGTTGTTTGATATATGATTCCAACTACATCATTTTTTTTTGAAATTACTGGAAGTTTTCTAACTTTATTGTCACGCATAATAATTAATGCATCTTGTAGAGTTGCTTTTTCACTAATTCTAATTAACGGCTTACTCATAATTTCTTCTAACGTTGTTGCTTCTATGTCATATTTCACATCACTAACTTTATTGATAATATCATCATTTGTGACAATTCCTATCGGGAATTTTTTATCATCTATAACAATGATGTCATCTGTTGAATATTTGCGCAACAATGTAGCTGCATCTACTGTTTTAGTTTTCAGGTCTAACATTAACACATCATTGTCCATGTATTCAGTAACATATTTGAGCAAAACATACGAAACTGCTTTTTCTGGATTTGATGACATTAAGCAACCTTGTTTTATGGGATTTTAAATAATTTGTGCTTGTCATCGATCATTGATCGTTTCTAAAACATTAATTTCTGATCTTGATCCAAAAAATTTGCTATCTTTATAACCAATATCCTTAACGTAATTGTAATAGAATGGATATCAAGCAAGCTCCTGAACCTGACTATGATTCAGTAACCATTGACTATGTGGGATTTGTAGATCCTTATGCTGTTGAAGGAATGGTTGTTTTAAAAGCTGATAATGGAAAGGAATTTCATATGCGCGCATTTTCTGGAGAAATTGCAAAACATATCTCAAGTTTTGATGAAGAAGATAGTGACCAGGCTCCTTCCATATATCGAATGATTGAAGAAATTTGTGAACAAAATGAATTAACTTTGGTGAAAGTGAAAATTTATGAAAGTGGAGATGTTTTAAGATCAAATCTTTACTTTACTGGTAAAAAGGATCTTGTTTTGCGAAATTATCGCGCATCTGATGCAATGGCTCTGGCAGCTTATTACAAAATCCCATTATTGGTTAGAAAAAAATTACTTAAAGAAAGAATGGAAGCATAATTTTTACAATTACATTAGAATGGTTTTTTTCTAAGTATGGTGAATATTGATTATGAGTGAACAAGAGGAATTAATGGATAGCATACTAAATGTTGATCTAGAAATAGTTGAAACCGTTAGAACCTTACAGCAAGAAAACTGGAATACTGAAGCACTAAAAAATCAAGTTACTGATTTACTTGGAATTCATGACGAAATGGTTAAAAAATTAAGGACTCTTCAAAATTCTGATCATTCTTGTGACTGTGGTCATGATCACTGTTAATTCATTTTAATTTTTAAAATGCTTCATAATTCGGCAATGCTCATCATTTTATCAGTATAGCTTAGAGAGTTAGATTAATCATCAGCAATTCTTTACCTATAATAGATCAGTATATTGGTATTGTATCTCAAATCATAACCTTTTTGAAATAAAGAATTCATTTTCAATTATGACAAATTTTGAAAAAATCTATCATAGGGTAGCATTACAAATTATCAAAAGATGTCATGGTGCAATCAAAATTACAAAGCATGGTAAAATTGTAGAAGTATATGATTTGAAGCGTCATATTTGGAGTGATGGACTTGCTGGTCTTATTATTAAGGAGGAATGTAGATTGGCAGATTTAAAAGAGTGGGAATTTGCGCATGTCAGAAGTTATGTGATAAAGGAACTACTTGAAAAGTCAAAAGAATAATTTTCAAAATTTATTTTAAGGTTTATTTTTTTGAAATTATTTCAGTTTGCTTTTTCATTTCAGAAAGAATTAAAATTAGTATTTCTTTCTCACTTAGTTTCAGTAGTGATTTTGTTTCATCTTCAGTAAATTGAATATCTTCATTCAATTCATCGTATGTAGTTAAGGAATCCCCCATCAATTGGTATCGTAATGTGGAGATATTATATGGTTTTGATTCTTTGTTGAATCTCAAATGATACGTTAGTAGTGAACACTTCGTATCAAATGTGGTTCTTTTAGCATAATTGTATCGCCTTTATTTGATGTTAATTCTGGTTTGATTAATTTGTTAGTTGTTATTACAATTAGTGCTTCACATCGTGAACATAATATTGTTCTTCCACCTGATCTTTCTTCTCTAATCACATCCTTTTCTAATTTGTCGTCTTTTTGACATGTAGGACACAATCTTGGTTCTTTTTCAATACTGATTATCTCTTTAATGAATATCATTTTTGTCATATTTTTTCTTCATTATTTATCCACAATAATGTTTGTAATGCCAATTGGTATCAGCAATCCATTTCAGATGTCAAACCGCTTTAATCATCTGAAATTAGAATGAAAGGTATTCAACATATTTCCTTATCTAACCAATTAACATTTTACAATCTTACACGATCAAAATATGTTTTTGTTCTCATTTTTCAAGCATGATTTTAAGATTTACAATAAATTAGATAATTATATAAAAATATTATATAAAAATCTTAAATACTTATATGTTCTATACATTATGATGTCGTTAGTTCAAATAACTAATGAATAAAGTGCGTAGCCCCGCAGAACGAAAAAGGAAATCAGGCGTCTAACCGTTTGACCACAAGAGGAAATCTCTTACTGTTCTGCAATTTAGAGGGCTTCGCCATTTAATTACTAATAAATTATTTTTTGTAATTTTTCAATTATCTACACATATTAAAAAACTCTCAAAAGATGTGATAACTCCATGACGATAATTCATAATGATTATATTTTATTTTGTACTGAACAGTGGTCTGATATAAAAAATATAATTGAAAAATGTGGTGGAATTGAATCTGAAGTAATTGAATCCCTTAAAAGACTTGAAATTATGGGATTTCTTGAATCACGTTTTTTTAAGAATACTTTATTTTATAAGAAATATGACAAACCACAAAGTCATGAGCAGTTTTCTTTAATGATAGAAAATTTTATTGAATATCAAAAATTTGAAATTGAATCAATTAAAACAATTCCCATAATTATATCCAGTAATGGAAGTCAATTTGGCTTTACTAAAAATGGATTAAAGTTACTTGAAGATATCCAAGAGGAAATTGCCAGAATTTCTATGGTAATTACAAGAATTGATCATCAAGATAAAATTAGAATACTGCAGCATCCAATAGCACTTCAAAGAATTAAGAAATTAGAAAATCATGTAAATCGAATCATGAATATTATGTTAGATTCATACAAGGATGTCCATTCTAATATTGCATTACAAGAATATTTTAAAACTCATACTGGATGATTTAATTCATAAAATTTTATGTTACAATTTCATCTAATCTGTTTTCTTCTTGAGCTCTTTTAATCTCCATTGCGATTCTTCGTCCAACTCCAAAAGTTTGACCGTATTGATATTTTGTATATGGACTAGTTGTTGCAACTATTGGATTGCCTGGAACCCTTAATGATACATCATATACAATTAATTCTAAATCTTTTGTTATTACACTTTGAAGTGAAAATGGGCCTATTATGCCTGGTGCGTATTCTTTTTTTACTGCAGCCACAAATTTATCTCCCATTTTAATGACTTTCTCAAGTAATGACTCTCTGATGCTTGCAGGAGTATGACCTACCTCTATATTTTGTAAATCTATGTTCATTTCCAATTGTTCTTTAGCTGGCAATGCATTATAGTCGTGGATATTTGTTTGAAGTCTTCTCTCAATTCCAATGAAATCCACTTGTTTTGAAATTGGTGTGTGGAAGAAATTAAAATTCATGTATGTTCCAATAGCCAATTCTTCTATACTTGCTTTTTCTAAATCCTTTCTTGCAATAATTCCTTGTTTAATTTTTTCTTCCGATTTTTCTTTATAGTCCTTGTATGATGAAACAGTAAAAAATGCTCTTTCTAAGGGTCTCTTTTTTTCTTGAACTTTAACAATACATGGTTTGTTGATTCTTTTAGGATCATTGAATAATTTTGGAAATTTAATGCTCGCTTTTTCTAACAGATAATACTGACCTTTTTTTGCAGTTCTTTCTTCAGCTTGAAATAATTTTCTATTTCCAAAAATTGGAACTTTAAATGTGTCTTCAATTGTTTTGTATCCTAAATAGACTGTAAGGGATCTATGAGGAACAACTATTGTACTTGAATCTCTTAACATTTTTTGATTTTTTTCTGATGCCATGTCTTTGAATTTATTTAATATTACAATTTGATCCGCAATCCTGTTAAATCTTTGATATGGTCCTTCTCTACCTTTTTGACAAAAAACAATTGTTGCAAAATTTTCATCTTTTGCTCCATCCATTATTTCTAAAGCGGAATGACTTCCTAAGACTCCTATTTTTACATCTGAATACTCATTAACTATTTTCTTGATTTCAGAACTTTTAATCATATTATGACTAAATACTGGCTTCTAATATATGTAAAATTTTGATTTGGCGTATAGGTAAAAATCTGAATGTTTTTTTAATTATTGTATCTGTAATAATCCTATTTTATTCTGTAGAATTACAAATAACATGTGCAATTTACTTCCCTTGGGGTAATTTTATTATGAATAAAATGAACAAAATTGGAAAATGAATCTATTTCTGTTGTTGAATAAATAATATTTGAAAATTTCTAATTTTTATATGAAAATTCATTTTTTAAATAAACTAGGATTTTTCTTGTTGACAATTAATACACATCTCTTTTGATAAAATTTCAAACCAGGCAAAGTTGTGTACATAGCCTTCTTTACAACTCATCAAAATAATCTCTATTCAAAAATTATTCAAGGCAATTGGTCAAATCTAGTGTCGATCTAGGCCTAAAATGAAATTGTTTACCTTGGAAGTACTTTGTTATTTTGAAATTTATTGCTTATAATCATACTATTTATTTGATAATTATTGTAATTAATGCGGAGGCAATTGGAAATTATGGACTCTGTTTTTAAAAGTAATTCTATTGATGAGTTTATTCTAAATACTACTCTTTTCCAAAATAACTCATGAAACTAATTATTGGAATTACTGGTAGTACTGGCGTAATTTATGGAATTAGAATGCTTGAGACATTAAAAAAATTAAATATTGAAACTCATTTGGTTATGTCTGAATGGGGTGAGAAATGTATTTCCATGGAAACTGAATATACTCCAGAATATGTTAAGTCACTTGCATCACATATTTCAGATGAAAAAAATATGGCTTCAAGTGTTTCTAGTGGAACACATAGAATTGACGGTATGATAGTTGCTCCGTGTAGCATGAAAACATTATCTGCAATTGCAAACGGATATGATGACACTTTAGTTGCACGTTCAGCTGGTGTGACAATCAAAGAAGACAGAAAATTAATTTTGATGGTTAGAGAAACTCCATTGTCTGCAATTCATTTAGAAAATATGTTAAAATTATCTAGATTGGGCGTTATAATTTTGCCACCTGTAACTGAATTTTATACCAAACCAAAAACTATTGATGATATTGTAAATCATGGTGTAGGAAAATGTCTTGATCAATTCGATATTGATCACGATTTATACCCACGTTGGGGCAGTTTCTAAAATACCATTGGCTACATTTTCCTTAGAAAAAATTATTCATGCAAAAAGAAATGATGTTTTTACTATTTTTTCTAATTATGAACAATATGATAAATTAATACCAAAATATTTCCCATCAATTCGTATTCGTTCTGTTAGAGGTGATATTGCAGTAGTTGAAGAGCATTTGAAATTAGGTGATTTGGAATTAGTATTAATGTCTAAACATGTTATAACTCCATTTGTTTTACATGAGGTTTATGTAATTGGTGGAAAATCTAAGGGAAGTTACATTAAACAGGAATTCGTTGAAATTCCTGAAGGAACTAAAATTTTAGTTGATGTTGATCTTAGATTATCTGGATTGATGAGAATTCCTAAATTATTGGATAAATCAAAATTATCTATGAATTATTCCAATTTTCTGGATGATATGACAATTTTATGTGAAAATTAATCTGATTTTACCTATTATTCTTTAGGACTGTCGTTATTTTCGCCTTTGATTTCTTTTAATTCTTTTTCTCCTTCAATCTTGCCTTTTTGAAACTCTGCTTTAGCCTTACCAAATGTTTTTGCAAGTTCCGGAATTTTTTTTGCACCAAAAATTAGTACTCCAACTACTACCACTAAAACAATTATCTCTGGCATTCCAATCATTACATTACTACTTTTTGATTTCAGATTTAAGTGTTCAACTTTTTTCGTTGTTTACGCTCAATGAATAACATGCCTGCAAAATATAATCCAATCATTGGACCTGCAACAAGCATCATAGTAACACCTGTTCCATCTGGAGTAATTATTGCGCCAAAAATTATGATTATTACAATTGAATATCTTGCATTTTTCCTCCAAAAATCTTTGTTAACCACACCTGACATGGATATTGCATACATTACCAGTGGAAGCTGAAATGAAAATCCAAATGCTAATAAAAATTGTAAAACAAAAGTAACAAACTCCATTACATTTAGAAAAGTTACTATTCCTGCTGATTCTCCATATTGGTATAAAAATTCTAAAATAAATGGAATTACAAAATTATATGAAAATACACATCCTCCAACAAATAATGCTAATGCCGGTAACAAAATATTTCTAGTAATCTTGATTTCATTTTGTTTTAATGCAGGTTTGATAAATCCTACAAATTCTCTTATTATTACAGGCATTCCAACTCCTATTGCTACAAGAGCTGAAACATACATTTGAGCAAAGAAAGCTTGTCCTGGGGCTGTTTGAATTAATTGAACTCCCTCTGGCACTAAATTCATTTTCATCTGGTTTGTAATTTGACCTGCCATGTTATTTTGAGGTTCTAATAGTGGATAGTATAGTGTAATTCCTCCTATTTCAATTGGTTCTGCATGACAAGTTAGAAGAACCATTGCAATTATTCCAATTACTAAAACAATTCGTAGTAATCTTTTTCTTAATTCTTTAAGATGGTTATTGATACTTTCTAAATTTGACAACTAATATCATTTAATTTTATGATGTATGAAAATGTATATTTTTAATATAATTGGTTTATTTGGGAATTGGTAATAACTTTGATTCTGGCATACCCGCTTGCTTTAATGCGTCTGCTGAAATGTCTTCAAATTCTAAAGATATGATTGCTTTGGCATTCAATTTGACCTCCAAATCTTTTGCTAGTTGTCCAATATCTTTACTGGAAAATATTTCATCTGACCCCTTCAAAAATATTCTCTCGCCTTTTTCCATCTCTTTACCGTTAAATTTTCCTTGTAGGAATTTTGTAATCTCTGGAAGTTCTTTTCTATCAATATTATTGTGAAAATAACATATTCCTTTTAATGATTCATAATCATATGCTGTTCCATTTCTATACATGAATACTCCGATAAAATGGGCTTCAACTTCGGGTTCTCTAATACATTTGATTTCCCAGTTTAGTAATTTACTTTCATCATAGCTAAAAGTTAATGCTTCATCAGCCGTAATCTTCCAATATCGCATTCTTTCTTTTCTTGCCATGCTGTATTGGAATTATTTATTCTGGTATAACTATCTAACCCTAAATTGACTGTCTAGAAATGTAAATTACTGACCAAATAAAATAATTTAGAATGACTACAAGAAAATTTATTCGTAAGATAAATTAATCACTGTTTTAAATATTATAATTATGGTTGACTATCGTGTTCATGTTACAATTCAAAATAAGCCTGGAATTAGTGATCCTGAAGGAAAAACAATCTTAAATGATTTAGTTTTAAAAGGCACACATCAAAATGTTTCTCAAATTAATACTGCCCAAATGTTAAAATTTGTAATTAATGAAACAGATAAGAAAACTGCACAATCTACAGTTCAAAAAATTTGTGATGAATTGCGTATTTACAATCCTATGGTAAGTGTAGTTACAATAGATGTATTTGATGTTTAATTTTATTTTATATTTTCTCTAGTTGCATTAATTAAGATAATACTTGGTAAAAATTCTGTTAAATCTGTTTGAGTGATATCTCCTACTAATTTTTCATTTTCCAGTATCTCAAATCTTTGAATATTGTAATTGAGCATTTTTTTGCATGATGTCCCTTACTTTAGTCATGGCAATCACTAATTTTGTTGACATAAAAATTGTTTCAGATTGGGCTCAAATTAAATAACTCTGTATCTAAAAGAAATTGTGAATGTTGGAGTAATTGTTTTTCCTGGTAGTAATTGTGATCGCGATATGTTTCATGTATTATCTGATGTTTTTCATCTTAATGTAGAGTATTGTTGGCATGATAAACCTCTTCCTAAAAATCTTGATGCTGTAGTTTTACCTGGTGGTTTTTCATACGGTGATAGATTGCGTGCTGGAGTTATTGCAGCTCATAGTCCAATTATTCAAGATGTTAAAAAAATTGCCGAAAAAGGAATTCCTATTTTGGGTGTTTGCAATGGATTTCAAATTCTTGTAGAGTCAGGTTTACTTCCTGGTGTTTTACTCAAAAACGACTCTCTTAACTTTATGTGTGAATGGACTAATCTAATAGTTAAGAATAATCAAACTCCTTTTACAAATCAATTTGAATTGAATCAAAAAATTCCTATTCCTATTGCTAATGGTGAAGGACGTTATTTTGTCGATGATGACACATTGATTGAACTTGAAAAAAATAATCAAATCGTTTTCAAATATGATCAAGTTGTAAATGGGTCTTCTAATCATATTGCTGGTGTTTGTAATGAAGATGGAAATGTTGTTGGTATGATGCCGCATCCTGAAAGGGCAGTTGAGTCAGAAATTAATCCTCATGATAATAAACCCTCATCACTAATTTTTGAATCTCTAATAAAAAAAATGGGTGTTAATAATTGAGTTTAGAATCTCATGAATTGGAGGAATTAAAAACAAAGATTGGTAGAGAACCTACTTCAACTGAATTACAAATTATTGCAGCTGAATGGTCTGAACATTGTTCATACAAATCTTCTAAAAAACATCTCAAAATGTTACCTATGGATGGTCCACTAGTAATTAATGAAAAAGGATATGATTCTGGAGTTTTAGATGTTGGCGATGGCTATGTTGTAACTGCACATATTGAAAGTCACAATCATCCTTCTGCAGTTGAACCTTATGGCGGCGCAGCAACTGGAGTTGGAGGCGTAATCAGAGATATTTTATCAGCTGGTACTCGTCCCATAGCATTATTGGATGGATTACGTTTTGGTGATATTGAAAAAGATCAACATGCAAAATGGCTTTTCAAAAATGCTGTAACTGGAATTGCTGATTACGGGAATTGTTTAGGAATTCCAACTGTTGGTGGTGAAGTTGAATTTGATGAATGTTATACAAATTATGCAATGGTTGATGTAGCTGCAATTGGATTTGGTAAGAAAGAAAATCTTATAAAAAATCATGCAAAAAAAGGAGATTTAGTTATATTGCTTGGTGGTTCAACTGGACGAGATGGAATTGGAGGATCCCAATTTGCTTCTGACTCATTAGAATCTGATGACCGCTCAGCAGTTCAAATTCCTGATCCATTTATTGAAAAATTAATCATTGAAGCAATTTTAGAAGCTAGAAATGAAAAATTAATTCATGCAATGAAAGATCTTGGAGGTGGTGGTTTGTCCTGTGCTGTGTCTGAAACTGCTGACGCCTTAGACATTGGAATTGAGATGGATGTTGAAAAAGTCCACACTCGTGAATCTGATATGCATTCTGATGAAATAATGATATCTGAATCTCAAGAGCGAATGTTGATTATAACTGATAATGAAAAATTAATTAAATTACAAAAAATATGTGAAAAATTTAGAATTGAATGCTCTGTTATAGGTCATGTGACATTTGATAAAAAAATGCATGTAAAAAAAGGTGAAACTACAATTGCCAATCTTTCTACAGACATTGTAGCAAATGCCACTTTGTTGGATTTGCCTTCAAAAAAACCAGTTTATTTGGAAAATATTGAAAAAATAAAATCCTTTCCACAATTATCAAATTATTCTGAAGTTATGTTAAAATTACTTGCTTCTCCTAACATTGCAAGTAAGATTTGGGTTTATGGACAATATGACCATGAAGTGGGAATTAGAACTGTAATAAAACCAGGCCATGATGCATCAGTTTTGAGGCTAGATAATGGTAAATTTCTTTCAATAAAAATTGATGGTAATCCAAAACAGTGTTACATTAATCCACGTGAAGGTGCAATTGGTTGTTTTGAAGAAGCATGTAGAAATGTTGTATGTACTGGTGCAAAACCAATAGGGATGTTAGACCACCTACAATTTGGTAATCCAAAAGATCCTGAAATTTTCTGGACATTTTTAGAATCATTAAAAGGATTGACTGATTTTGCTAAAGAGTTTAACATTCCATGTGTTGGAGGTAAAGTTAGTTTGTATAATGAAACTCCACTTGGTTCCATTAAACCAACTCCTGTTATTGGTGTACTGGGATTAATTGATAAAAAACCTTTGAAGATTCAAAAAATTAATTCTGGAGATTCCTTGATAATAATTGGAAATACAAAGGATGAATTAGGTGGTTCTGAATATTTTGAATATATTCATAAATTTATTGGAGGCATGTGCCCTACTGTTGATTTCTCAGAATCAAAGAAAAATATGACTGCTGTATTAGAAATAATTGAAAATGAATTTGTTAAATCTGTTCATGATTGTTCTAAAGGTGGATTGGCAATTGCAATTTCAGAACTTTGTATGACAAATAAAATTGGTTGTAATATTTCTTTAGAAAAAATTCCTGGAGAAAAATTAGACTCTGATAAAATTTTGTTTTCTGAAAGTCATTCAAGATATCTTATTACTTACGAAAATAAAAATCTCCAAAAATTACAAGTTATACTCAAAAAATATAATGTATCATACAATATTATTGGAGAGTTTGGTAAAGATTCTATTTTCTTTACTAGTGATTCTAAACCAATAATTGATCTAAGCGTTGATAAGGCACAAAACATTTGGTTTAATTCGTTAAAGGAGATGGTATTACATGCCTAAAATTAAAGAAAATTGTGGAGTTGTTGGGATATACAGTCTTTCAGGAAAGAATGTAATTCCAATGGTTTTTGATGCATTGCGTGCTTTACAACATAGGGGTCAAGAAGCCTGGGGATTTGCAGTACCAAATAAACCTCCATTTAAGAAAATAGGATTGGTTTCACATTCATCATCTGAATTTAAAAAAATTGCACAAGAATATGCCTCCCCATGTGTTATAGGACATGTAAGATACTCTACAATGGGAACTAGCAACTTAGAAAATGCTCAACCTCTCAAAGTCAAGGATCTCTGTATTGCACACAATGGAACAATTGCTAATGCTCAGGAATTATCTAATTTAGTTGGGGGTTGTTCTTTTACTCCTCAAAGTGCAAGTGATACTTTAGTTGCTGCACAAAGATTAGTAACTTTAATTTCTGAAAATGGTGAAATGGGAAAAGCACTTTCTATTTTAAAAAATGAAATGGTTGGTTCATATTGTTTTACTTTTATCTCTGATGATAATTCTGTATATGGTGCACGAGATCCAAAAGGATTTCGTCCAATGGTCTTAGGATACAAAGAATCTGATGACACATATATTGTAACTTCCGAGTCTTCTGCTATTACTGCAGTTGGTGCTACTCTTCAAAGAGACGTAATTCCAGGTGAATTAATTAAATTAAGCAAAAATGGGTTAGAAACTGAAAAATTTTCTGATGATACATCACGTGCACATTGTTCTTTTGAATTTACTTACTTTGCACATCCATCAAGTATGATGGAGGGTCACAACATCTACATATCAAGAAAAAATATTGGAAGATTTATGGCAAAAAAATTTCCTATAACTGACGCTGATTTGGTTATTCCTGTTCCGGATTCTGCTAGACCTGCTGCACTTGGTTATGCACAAGAGCTCGGAATACCTTTTGATGAAGGATTGCTTAAAGATAGATATAGTAAGAAAGGTCCTTTGAGAAGTTTCATTGAACCTCATCAAAGTGATAGAGTAGAAATTAATCGTTGGATTATTCCAATTAGTGAAATAATGAGAGATAAACATGTTATAGTAATTGATGATAGTTTAGTTAGAGGTACTAGTTCTAAAGCAATTATCAAGGCAATTAGAAGAGCAGGTGCTAAAAAAATTAGTATGTTAATTACATATCCTCAAATTAATTATCCATGTTATGCTGGAATTGACTTTCCATCTCAAGAGGAACTTGCAACATATACTGATGGAAAAGAAATGACTAGTGAGGAAATAACTGAAATGGTAAGAAAAAGTATTGATGTTGACTTTTTGGGTTATAATGATGCTGAGAATTTAGCTAATGCTGTAGGAATGCCAAAAAGTTCTATGTGCTTTACATGTTCATCTGGAAATTATGACTCACTTGGAATAAAACCTGATTTTACTAAACGTGAACAAGTAAAAGCAAAAATCTAATTTAAGATTTCATTAAATATGGTTTGAATAAATATGATCGTATGAAAGCTATGTGGAATAATGTAATAATTGCAGAAAGTGATCATACTGAAATTGTTGAAGGAAATCATTATTTTCCATTTGATTCGATAAAATCTGAATATTTTACAAAAACGGAATTAACAACAGTTTGTGGTTGGAAAGGAAAAGCTAACTATTATTCAGTAACAGTTGATGGAAAAATCAACAAGGACTGTGCCTGGTATTATGCAGAACCAAATTCTGCAGCATCCAAGATAAAAGGAATGGTTGCCTTTTGGAATGGTATTAACATAAAATAATTCTTTTTTTTTATGTATAATTTTACTACAAGTTAAATTCTATAGAAATTTAATATAATTAATTGAAGTTTCTTGCTAGTGGAAAAGTAAAGGATCTATATGATGTAGATGAGAAAACTCTACAATTCAAATTTTCAAATAGAGTGTCAGCATATGATGTAAAATTTAATCAAGATATTCCAAAAAAAGGGGATGTTTTGTGTCGTTTTGCAGAATTTTGGTTCAATAAACTAAATGTTAAAAATCATTTCATACAACGCATATCAGATACTGAAATTTCAGTTAAAAAAATGAAAATGATTCCAATGGAATGTGTTGTTAGGGGATATTTTTATGGTAGTCTAATTGGTAGATGGAAAAATGGTTCTATCAAATTACCTGAAAATACTAATACATCTATGGCTGCAAAATTAACTAAGCCAATTTTTGATCCTACAACAAAATCTGAACATGATGTTCCAGTAGATAAAAAACAAGCATTACAAATGAATTTAGTTTCTGAAGAACAATACAATTGGTTGGAGAAAACATCAATTGATATCTACAATCAAATGACAACGATTGCAGATAATGTTGGATATATTTTAGCTGATTTAAAATTAGAATTTGGGATTTTAGACGGTGAAATTATTTTAGGTGATTCAATTGGGCCTGATGAATATAGATTATGGTCAAAGGATAATTATGAAGTAGGAAAAATTCAAGAATCATATGACAAACAAATTTTACGTGACTGGTTGACTGCTAATGGTTACGAAAAACAATTTGAAAATGATCGTCATTGTGGCAAAGAACCTATTGCTCCTCAAATTCCACCAGAAATAATTCAAACAATGACTCAACGTTATGTTGTTGCATATGAGAAATTAAGTGGACAAACTCTTTAATCTCAATTCTATCCGTAATGTTAACTATTAGTAAGCTCCCAACTCGAATCATACTTTTCATATTTTGATTATTTACCTAATTGTGATGCATTTGTCATCATATCTTTTAGAAATCTTATTTTTTAATATTTTTTTACCACTACAATATATATGATAATACAGTTAAATTTTTGATATTAATACTAATTTAGTTATAGCGCTTTAATTATTATTGTATCGACTACAATATTTTTGGTAGCATAGTGCTTATTTTTAAGACTTGTACAATCTTTATTAAAGTAAACAAAAAATGATGCGATTAGACAAAAAAATCTGATACAAGGATCTTTTAGATCAGGTTGAAATGAAATCTTACATGTCAACATTATTAGAAAAAGAGATTAAGGTAAATCGAACGGTTGCTACGAGTTTAGAGCATGCCCGTGCAATTGAAGACCCTGCACGAGGAAAAATTGTTGAAATTTTATACCATCAATCATTATCTGCTGATCAAATTTCTATTTCATTGAAGAAACATGGTTTTAAAAAAGCATTAACTACTGTTAGACATCATTTAGAAATTTTAAAAAATTCTGGATTGATTGAAATTGTAAGAATTGAAGAATCTAGAGGTGCTATTACTAAATTCTATAGTACGTCTACTAAACTATTGGATTTTCAAACTCCTGCAAACTTTGATTTAACATATTCAAAAATCATTGACACTACGTCTACAAAAATAGAAAAAATTCTCAAATCTTTAGGACCTAAAACTAGTAACTCCAAGGGTAAAAAATCTGTGGAATACTCGCAATATCTAGTCATGGAGATAATGAATAGAGCAATGACTAACGTCCTAGAAAAGTCTAATGCAAAATAATTTCGTATTTTTGATGGATTTTTCTTATATTGCGATCAATCAGTAATATTTTTTCACGAAAATTGAATAAAAAATATTTCAAATTATGATTAGTATGATAATTTAGAAATTTACTAATACTGATAAATGATGTATGAAAATATGATCGACTCTAAAGTGATAAAATTATTTTCAGAACAAAATCTTGTTTTTATTGCAACAATTATGAAGGATGGCTCACCTCAATTATCTCCCGTATGGGCAAATTATCAAGATGGTTTTATTTTAGTAAACACAGCTGAGGGTAGAATAAAACATAAAAATATTTTACGTGACCCTCGTGTAGCTGTTTCTGTTACTTCTAATAATAATCCACTTGACATGACAACTATTCGTGGTATTGTAGTTGAAATAATTTCAGATGCTAATTACAATCATGCAGATAAATTAACTCAACAATACATGGGTCGTGAACATTATCCCTTTAAACGTCCTGATGAAAAAAGAATTATTCTAAAAATTAAACCTGAAAAAGTTTTTGTTTTACCTGAATTAAAAATGATTGATTAAATTACTGTAAAGATTAATCATGTTTCTAAATTCGAATTTAGAAATATAATAAATTTAGTATAGTAAAATAGAAAAAAGGTGAATAGACAGACTAACGTTTACGTTTAGCTGCCTTTCTCTTTGGAGCGGCTCTGCGTTTTGCTGCTGCCTTTCTTCTTGGAGCTGTTTTTTTTGCTGCAGATTTTCGTTTTGGAGCGGCTCTGCGTTTTGCTGCTACCTTTCTTCTTGGAGCTGCTTTTTTACCTGCAGATTTACTACGACTTCTTGCTGCCTTTCTTCTACGACTTACTGCTGCTTTTGATGCTGCTGCTGCTTTTGCTGCTGCATTTCTCTTTCGAGTTCTTGCTGCTTTCTTAGCTGCCTCAGATCTTTTGGCTTTAGATGTTGCCATGACTTTTTTCTAAAATTGTAAGTGTTATATGGTAAAAGTCACACAATACTACGCTAGTAATAATTAAATTTGACACTTTTTTGATTTTTACAATTTATCGATCAGCAATTTATTAAACAAATTGATGCTGTATCTACAGTTGATTGTTCTTTTTGTGGTCTGATTATAATTTTATAATTTGCATCTTCATCAAACGGAATATCAAATTGTGTTGTAACTTCAATTGACTTGTTTGATTCTAATTCTTGTAAAAGTAGATCTTTTGGTGTAAATTCACCAAAAACTGCTTCATGTTTTTGATTTTTTTCATCAATTAAGTAAAATTGTCCCCCTGATAGCAGTGTTTTTTCATCACCTGTATTTTTTGCAACAATTCCAATCATCACAAATATGTTTTCTGGTTTTACATCTTTACTTCCTTCATGCGTACCGTCAAATGTTATTATGTATTCCACTGGTCCTACCATTACAGGTTCTCCTGCATTTGTTTCAATGAGTTTTGTTTGATATTGCATATACATGAAATTTGCAAGTATCATTGAACCAATTATTACACCAATTACTAGTACTATGCCCAAACGAACCATAAAATTTACATTTTTTTTTGATATATAGTTGATACGTAATTTCATGATTCAAATTTTTGATTTTTATTCATTATTTATTAAAACTGATGTCAAAATAGGGGGGTATTTGTTGCAAAAATCTTACATCTTATTTTTTTAATAACTGATTTTGTCTATCAATTCTCTTTCAATTCCAATTTTTCTCGTTAAATTTGTCTAATTTTTGGGGGTTTAGCTTTTATGCCTAATTATGAAAGATTGCCCCTCTTTTGCTGTGATACCTTGGTGGAATTACCCTTGCCTTTTGTATCTAGGCATAACTGTACAACCCCCCATCCAAATGCTTGTTTTCCAAAATTTCACCATATGCTCAAACTCCATTATTTGCAGTGGGGGGTTAACATCTAGGCATAATTTCAAAAATTACTCTTTTTTTAGTTATTTCTTAATTTATGCTAATTTTTTTATAATTTGGATTAGTTACTTTTCAAAAATTTGACATTGTAATATTTTTTTATTGGTGTTTTGATTTTTTCAAACAAAAATCGCTTGTTTACCCCTACATATTTTACTCGTGTTCATGTCTTTGAAGTTTTAATCTATCATTTTTTAATTTTTTAAAATGTTTTTAGTAAAAATCTAGATGTTTTTTCATGTTTTTCTGATATGCTGTCTATTGCATTAAACATTGATTGCTGGTTAATGTTTTCTTTATCATCTAATACAACATAAATTGCAATTTTCTGCTTTCCATCTTCGGTGATTATTTTACTAATAGCTTCAATAGAGTTGCAAAAATCTGACACTTTATTTGCAAATTTAGCTTTTTCATCCTGGTTAAACTCTCTATATCTTATAATTTGATTATTCTTCATTTCTATTTTGACTCCTAATACTAGAATTCCTAATTGGGCTTTTGGTTCAAAAATTTCTATAGGTATTCCATACCGCCCTGCATGCTTTACTAAAATTTGAAACGAATTTTCTTCATTTTTTACTTGATCAAATGGTAAACTTTCATGAATTAGCCATCTTTCTACATTATCTCTCATTCTTGATGTGCTCATAATTTGATTTTTAAAATTACTTCTATATGATTCTAAATCTACTTGATCACTAGTATTAATTAGAGATATTTCTAAATTCGAATTTAGAAATATTGTAAATCTAGTGCCCGCAGATATGTTAATTCAATCATACATTGACGTTAAAACCTGGACTACTTACAACATCCAAATTTAATATCATGATATTAAAAATTATGCCAATTATTATCATTATAATTCCAATGTAGATACAATTTTTTGCTTTACGAGGATCATCTTTTTGAATAATTAAATATCCGACAATTCCGCCGATTATTGAAAAAAATATAGGAAGTAAATACCAATAATTACTTCTTGTTTTTTCTGAACTGGCCATGGAATTATTTTGCTAAAGCTACTTTTTTTTGTAACTGTGTAATTTCTACTTCTACTGTTTCAAGTGGATCCTCTACTTGATTACGTCTAATTGAGAACATTTTTGGTTTTTCAAAATCATCTGTACAATCTGGGCATGCGTACACTAGTACTCTGTGTTCATTTGGTGCTTTTGGGTTTGACAACCTGGGATAATACACCAATCTTGCACTACAATCAATGCAATATCTATTGGCTCTTCTAGTTCTAACCAATGTAAATCTCCTGCATGTTGTTCTTAAGCGATCATGTATTAGATCTATGTTGTCTAATTGAGTACACCAATTACATACAACCGATCAATATTTCTAAATTCGAATATTGAAATAAATTATTTCTTTTGGTGAAATGTTTAACGTCTATCAAATCAATATTTCTAAATTCGAATATAGAAATAAAAAGCGCCTCCCACCAGACTTGAACTGGTGACCAACCGGTTAACAGCCGGTTGCTCTACCACGCTGAGCTAGGGAGGCACTAGATTAACCCTTGGCAAAAGTGATTTAATCTTTCCTACTATCAAAATATGTGTAAATACTATTGCTAATTGTTAAATTTTGAAAAAAAATCTTTTATTTCATTGGAACGACTTTCAACTAATCCTACAATTTCTAAATGTTCATCTGCAGTTGGGTCTCTTTTTTGTGAATACTGAAATGCACTAAGTATTGAACCAACTAATTCACCAACAAAAAATCCACATAGAAAATCTCCAACATTTTCACAATCCCATATCTCGCCAACTGATGGTGAAACCCCTGCAGCTTTGTATGCTTCTAAAGTTTTATCAATAAACTCTTTTGTAGTTTTAACAAACTCAGGATCTATGTTCATTGGTTATTTGTAAAATTTATTTTTCGATGCCTTTCTTCTTTTCAAATGAATAAATACCATCAAGAAATACCCTGTGATCTTTATTCTTTACTCTAGTTTTTAATTCAATATTTGCTGCAGTTTGTGTGATATCTGTCCACACTGCTCCTGTAAGTATTACGTCTTCCCCTTTTGGAATAACTTTAGTATTTCCTACAACCATAGTTTTTCTTACTGCTCTTTCACCTTGAAAGTTCTCAATGATGATATTTTTTCCGTCAACTTTTAATGTAATTGGAAAGTGTGCAAAAACAATTTTCATTTTAATTGTATAACCTGTAATCAAACCTTCACAAATATTTCTAATAATTGATTTTGCAGTATGTAAAATTGAATAATCACTTTTTTTGAAATTAATTGTTTTTAGGAGAATCTTATTTCCTGCGATTTCAATTTTTACTGGAATTAAACGGAAACTTTTGTGTGTTTTACCAAGTGGACCAACAAATGTTAACATGTTTTTTTGCTGTGTAACTGTAACTCCTTCTGGAATGACTAATTCATCTTGGAATTTTTCGAGTTGCTCAGTAGACATATCCCACCAAAAATCCTCCAATTCCTTTTTCAACTGCTTCGTGATGTGACATTACACCCTGATTAGTTGTTACAAGAAGCATTCCTCTATTGTAAGATGGCAAATATTGTTGTTCCCACTGATTGTATTCATCACTTTTTACTTTGAATCTTGGTGAAATTGCACCACATTTTGATATTTTTGCTAATAATTCTATTTTGAATTTACCACCACGTTTATCATCTATGTGCTCAAATTCACCAATGTATCCATCCTTTTGAAGTGTTTTTAGTACTTCAACACCCAATTTTGAAGTTGGAATAATTAAACAATCAGGATTTCTTCTTGCTTCGTTATTGTAAATTGTATTAAATAAATTTGCTAAAACATTTGTTGCAGCCATCTATATCACTGATTTTTCCTGAACCCTAAAGATGTTGCTACCTCTCTAAAGCATCGTCTGCATAACATCAAGTCGTATTTTTGAATTACAGCTGTATAATCTCCACATCGTTTACACCATCTTGAACCTCTGCCAAAATCATGTTTTTTTCTTCCAGTAGCTTCGTAGGATCTATCTTTAGCCATTATACTACTTTGACTCCGTATTCTTTTTCAAAATAATTCTTTGCTTCTTGATTACTAATAATGTGTTTTTTACCTACACTAGCTTTATGTTTACTTCTTCTGCGTATAGAAAAACCTGGTCTAGTTAATGCAATTGATACACCAAGACCTAAAATTCCAATTTGCGGATCGTACTTGACACCTGGAATATCAATATGTTCCTTAATTCCAAATGAATAATTTCCAAAATTATCAAATGATCTATCGTTCATTATATTTCCTTTAGATTCTAGTAATCTTTTCAATAATGCCATTGCATCATTTCCTCTAATTGTTACTGCAACTCCGATTGGTTCACCTTTTCTAACTCCCCATTCTCTCTGAGGTTCTTTTGCATTGCGTGCTGATGGTTTTTTTCCAGAAATTTGTTCTAATGCTGTTCTTGCAATAGTAATAACATCACCTGATTTACCTAAACCCATGTTTAGTACTACTTTTTCTAAATAGATTTTTTTCATTGGAGATTTAGTTACTTGAGACATATTATCACTTTAATTGTATTACAGGTTCCTTTTTACCTATTGGCATGATTATGTCTGCCGGAATTTCGATTTTCTTATCCCCTAAAACTAGAATAACTCTTTTTGGAAGAATAAATGTACCTTCTTCTACAGTTTCAATTTTACCTATTTGACCTGCATTAATTCCTCTTGTAACTAATGCTTGACATCCTGCTTCTAATTTTATAATTTCTAAAATTTTCTGATCAGGAATTTGCATTACACATGTATCTCCAACTTTTGCTTTAACTTCTGCAAGTGTTGAACGTCCATCATGAAATCCTGTTTGTGTGATTCCTTTTTTAATGGATGTTTTAGTTACAACTCTTACAAGTTTTTTAGATTTTTCTAATTCATTAATTTTAATTGGTTTGAGAATTTTTCCATCAGTTGGAACTAGTCGATAAATATCTGAAACATTTTCTAATTCTATTACGTCCATTAATCCAATTGCATGATGCAGTGATTTTCTAACAACACCGTCAATTTTGACTTTACCTGAATATATTGTTGCTTTAGCTTCTCTTAGACTAGTAACTATTTTTATTGTATCTCTAAGAAAAACTGCTGTTGGTATTGCAAAGTTCTTTTTGTGTGGTCCTGGTCTTGTTGTAATTACAAATCGTTTATCTTTTCTAGCAATACCCCAAAATAGTGGTGCCATTTGTCGTTTGAGTTTTTTACTTCCTGCGATACTTACCATTATTTCTCAACTTCCTTTTTTTTGACTTCTTTTTCTACCTTTGGTTCAGTTTTGTTTTCTGTTGCTGTTTGTTTAGGTTGCTTTTTTGGATCTTTGCCCTCTAATTTTGCAATTCTCCATTTATCTGTAGAATTTAATGCAGTAATAACAAGATTTGATGTGTGAATATAAACATCAAATTTATCTCCTTTAGTTTTTTCTTTTTTTACTCCATCAATTGCAACACTTGATTTTTGTGTAGAAATTCTTGCGATTTTACCATCAACACCTTTGAATTCACCTCTTAGAATTGTTACAGTATCACCTTCAACAACTCTGGCACTTTTTTTACCATATTTTTTTTGTAAATCTTTTGATAATGAACTTCCCATTTGTTTACTTCGTGTTTGGAGGGTTGCTTGGTAAATCCTTTGATTACGCATTTTAGTTGGCTTTACCATCTTATATCACCATTGATGCCAAGTTAGCTACTCTTGGCCATTTTTCTGTAGCTTCTGCAGCAACTGGTCCTTTGATGTCAGTACCTTTTGTTTCTCCTTCTGGAGTAATCAATACTGCTGCGTTATCTTCAAAACAAACTCTTACACCATTTAATCTGTGAATTGCATATTTTTGTCTAATAATTACTGCACCATAAACTTGTTTTCTTAATTCTGCTGGACCTTTTTTTACTACAACATTACAAAAGTCTCCAACAGCACCTGCTGCGAGTCTTGATGATTTTGTTTTATGTCTTGGAACATTAATTACTTCTAAAATTTTAGCACCTGAATTATCTGCACAAACAATGTTAGCACCTACTGGAATTGATCTTGTTACATAAGGACGGAATTCCTTTACTCCTTTTCCTGCTTGTTTTGCCATGTTATTCTTTTACCTCGATTACTACAAATGATACTGATTTTGCTAGTGGTCTACACTCTGCTGCAACAACTTTGTCTCCTTCATTAACGTGCAAGTTGGATGGCACATGTGCATGAATTTTACTTGTACCCCTAGCATATCTTTTATATTTACTAAAGTAAATTGGATCCTCTTTCTCTAGTACAACTGTAGATTTTCCTTTTGCTTTTACTACTGTACCTTCAAATAATTTTCCACGAATTGATAGTGTTCCATTGAATGGATTTTTTTTATCTCCTTCTTTTGCTTCTCCCTTTGGTGCTTTTACTTTAATTCCAATGTTTCTAGTCATGCTTTTGCTCCTATTCTTTCAATTGGTCTTTTTGCAATAGATGATCCTTTTACTATCAAGTTTTCACCTTTGATGGTAAATGCCCATTCGTTTGTTATTTTTGGAATCATTTTCATACCTTTTTGTGTATTTATTGTAAACATCGATTTTGTTTCATTAATGATTGTTCCATTTAATCCTATAACCTGGTGATTAGTGGAATTAACAATTTGAGTCTGTAATCCAATAAATTCATGTCTTGTAATTGTATCTGCAGTAATCATTTCTTTTTCTCCATTTCATTTAATCTAGTTAGCATTCTTGCAATATTGTGACGTATTGATTTTAGTTTACCACTTTCTTTTCTTAATGTACCTTTTGAGGAATCCACTCGAAGTTTTGCTAAATCTGTTCTACTATCTAATAACTTACTTCTAAGATCTTTTTCATTTAAATTTCTAACTGTCTTCATGCTTATCTTGGTCATTTCATACTTGCCTCATCTTCTTCTAATGTATCAATTGATTTCATTTTCTCTGCTTCAATTGCAATTTGTTCTGATTCTGATTTTGCTTTATTTGATCCTCCAGCAACTTTGATAACTTCAATTTTCATATCTCCATCAATTTTAACTTCTTCAACATTCTTTATTGGTTTGACTTCAATCTTCTTTTTGGCTTCAACTTTTTTGATTAATGAAAATTCTGGAATTAATTTTTCTTTTATTGCAATTCTAATTCTAACTCCAATTAATCCCATTGCAGTTTGTACATGAGCAATATCTTCATCTACTATTACCTCTGCATGATGTCCTGCTCTTGGTAAAATTCCTGCTGCATGTTTTTCAAATGCTGAACGGTCACCTCTAAGTTTTCCTGAAATTGTAATTTGAACTCCCATTGCACCACTTTCCATAATTTGCTTCATTGTCCACATTGTTGCACGTCTAAAAGCTGTTCCTCTTTCTAAATGAGAAGCCATTCTATTACACATTACACTAGGTGACAAATCTGGTTTTTCAATTTCATTAACTGATATTTGTGGATTTTTTAATCCAAACTCTGTTGCAAGTTTCTCTGTAAGTTCTCTGATACCTGAACCTTTTCTTCCTATGACAATTCCTGGTCTGGTTACGTTTAATGTTACTCTGGTACCTAATGGTGTCTTTGATATTTCTGCATGTGAAAATCCTGCATCTTTAATTTGCTCTCTTAGATAATCTTTTAACAACATCATGTTGTAGTTGTCTTTAATTACATTTCTAACTGCACCCATTTCTAAATCTCCTGTGCCACCAATTCTACATGTGTCAATACATTATTTTTTGGAGTTGCTCTACCCATTGCTCTTGGCGTAAATCTTTTTACAATAACTCCTTTGTGTACTGTTGCGTTTACTATTCTTAATCTATCCAAGTCCATTCCTTTGTATTCTGCATTTGATTCTAAATTATCTAATACTTTGATAAACTCTTTTGCAGTTTTTTGTGGATAACGACCTGCCATTACTCCCGGATCAGATCTGTGTGCAACTTGACTTTTGTATCTTCTAAAAGGAATTGCTCTTTTTTTATCAATTACTGCAAGTAAGAAATTTCTTGCTTTTTCAATTGACAATCCTTTGATTGCAACTGCAACTTCTCGTGCATCTTTAGGTGAAATGTCTTTTTCTCTAACTGATGATCTAACATGTCTAGTTGCATCATAATTTTGGAAAGCATAATTGAATCTACCCATAATAATCACTTTAATGGTACGTAAAGGCTGGATCTTGATGCGCCTACACCTGGTGCGCCATGTTGAACCTTTTTGTTTGTTATGACATATTCTCCCAAATATCGGCCAACCATTTCAGTTTTAATATTTACTGGACGAAATTCTTTTCCTGAGAAAACATTTACTGTGACGCCAATCATGTATGGTAGAATTATCAAATCTCTTCGGTGAGTTTTGATAGGGGTTTTTAATTTACCTGCTTTTGCAGACTTTATTTCTTCAATTAACTTTCTTTTTTCATCTGTAATTCCTCTTGTAAGGGATCTTCGTTGTCTTGAATTAAATAATAAGAATAATTTTTCTAATGATGTATTATCTAGTGCTTCCTTAGATAATCCTCTATATTCAAATTCTTTAACCATTTTTTTTCTCCACTTTTAACGTACTTCGATTTTTATAGTCCATATTAGAGCATTCCTATTTTTGTTGCAAGATCTCTTGCTTTTTCAGTACTTTCAAATTTAACAAATGCCTTTTTGCCATAAATTGTTCTTGCAGTGTTTACTTTGATAGCTTTTTGATTGTAAAGTGTAGTTACAGCTTCCAGAATTTGTGGCTTTTTTGCATTTAATTCTACAATGAAACAAATTTTATTTTCATTTTCAATCATTGCAAATGTTTTTTCTGTGATGTATGGTTTCAAAATGATTTTCATTGCTTGCTCTACATTCATTGTAATTTCACCATTAATTCTAGATGTGTTGATTTAATTTTTGCAATTTCTTCTATTGCTGATTTTGAGTATACTGTTAATCTTATTGGATGTGAACCTGGAGCTAAATCTATGACACTCAAGTCTTTTACTCCTCTAACTTCCACTCCTGGTAAGGCACTAATTGCTTTTGAAATTTTTGCTGGTTCTTTTGTAACAATTAAAACACTTTTTCCTACTTTCTTACTTCTTCCTCTTAGTCTTGCTTGTCCAGAACGGGATTTTCTTGATTCTAATCTCTTTGTATCTTGTGTTAAGTTCAATGCATCTAATATTTTTAAAATATCACTTGTTTTAGAAATGGATTCAATATCATTTGAAACTATTATTGGAAATGATTCTATGCCTTGAATTTTATGACCTCTAGCTTTTATGAGATCTTTTGATGCTGTGGCTGCAATTGCCGAACATAATGCAAGTTTATTTTCTTTTTTGTTTAATTTTTTGTAAATTACTTTACCTACAATTGGTGGATGTGCTTGTCTTCCTCCTCTTGTTGATGCAACTTCTGCACCTTGACCTTGTCGTCCACCGCCACCACCTCTACTTCTGGCAACACGTGCTACGCCTTGACCTGTTGGTGGATCGTTTGAATCTGCAACAACATCTTGACCTGCACTTGGATGTCTTCCTTGAGGTTGGAATTTGTGTGATGTTATGTTGGTCCAAGCTTTATGAATCAAATCTCTTCTAAATGGTGTTGAGAAAATTAATGGAAGTTCCATTTCTCCATCTTTTGTTCCTGCAGTTGTAAAAGTTGTAACTTTCATTATATTACTATCTCCAAAATATTTGGTTTAATTACTTTAGGTGGTGCATTTCTAATTTGACTTCTCATTTTGATTAATCTTTTGTATGTTCCTGGTACTGAACCTTTCAAAATAATAAAATCACCTTTAACTAAACCAAAGTGTTTGAATCCTCCATCGGGATTAATTTTTAATTTATTGTTATCTGTGTTACCCATTACCATAATTCTTTTGTCATATTCAATTCTTTGATGGAAACCTGTTTGTCCTGCTCTTGGGACTGTATACATGATAGATCCTGGTGAAATTGGACCTAATGAACCGACTTCTCTAACTGTCTTTCTAGACTTGTGTTGTTTTTTCTTAACTCCCCATCTTCTCATTACACCTTGCCATCCGTGACCTTTTGTAATTGCTGCAACATCTACTGTAGATCCTGTTTCAAAAATTTGATCAATTTTAATTTCTTTTCCTAATGATTCTTTGACATGTTGAAATTGTTTTTGAATATCTCCTCCACTAACCATTGCTTCAAAAATATATGGTTTTTTCATTTCAAGACCTGCGGCACTTGGTGATATTGCAACTATGGCAAATATTTCTTTTATTTTCTTCAATCCCTTTTCTGCATTTTCTAATGCACCCTCTTTATTTTTGAATGTCATTTCTTTTGAAATATATTTTGGAATATCTTCTGCATACACGTCAAATTCTGCATGAATTCCATCATAGTCTTTTGAATATCCTCTAATACCTAAAATTAATACTGGTGGTGTTACCAAAACTGTTCCCAAACTAACTAATTGTTTTCCTGCATTAGGAGTTTTTTCACGATCATCAATACTTACTATTTGTACACAACCAGCTTTGAAACCGCAATGAGCTAAAATTTTTGGCTCGTCAGTTGCTGATCTACTTGGCCATGCTCTAATTCTTGCCTCCATAGATTTTGCGCGCATTCTTCTTGAATATGCTAAACTACCTCTACGTGGTTGATGTCGTTTTCTAGCTCCCATTGTTAAATCGAATCTCGAATTCCCTCTATTAAACCCTATTAGTTATGGTTAACCATCTAAAATATTGTGGTTAACCATCATTACTGAAATTATTTTTATTTCAGTGCATCTGAAATAATATTCATAATAGTTATGGCTCCTATTATTGCGCCCATGATTCCTATTCCCATTGCAAATATTAGGAAATTTTTTCTTTCTGCCATTTTTATGATACTCTTTGAGCATTAATGATAGCCAATGTTCCAAGTAATGCCTCCTCAAGACGTACTGTTTCGGTTGCTTGGTTTGGGAAAAAATTTATCGATTTTGAATTTTGTACTTTATTCATTTTTCCACCAATAATTTCATGAACGCCTTTTTCTGGAGACCCAAAAACAACCAATAATGCTTCATCTGATTTTGTATATTTTTCTAATTGTTCTTTTGTAACCGTTTTGCCTTTTCTAGATGTTATGATTATATTTCCCTTCCATTCTGATAGTAAAGAAAATAAATTTGCTCTTTCTTTTACGTCGTATCCCCAATATGTCTTGGATTCTGGTTTTTCAATTTCTTTGACTGATAATTTTGGATATCCTTCTTTAAACTGAATTGTTATTCTTTTACCTGTTGGGGTTTTGCCGTAAAATTGAATTAGTTGATTAATTCCTACGTCAACAAATTTTTTACCTTTGACTATTACAACAACTCCTTCTCTAATGTCTCCTACAACTATGTTCTTTGCATTTGTTGGTGTGTTATGACTTGGAATTTTTAATGGTTGCAACACTCCTGCAAATTTTAAATCGTTTACTTTTTGAAACAATCTTCTTCGTAGAAATTGTGGTGTTTCTAAATATCTTAAAATTAAGGTTATGAAATTCCCATCTGATCCATTATTCCCTTCTTGATACACGTAGATTGTTTCTATTTGAAAAATTGCACACGCTCTTGCTAAAACAGAAATCTTTCGTGTTTTATCTATCTTTAATGATTCATCTTGTAGTGAAGATGTGGGAATTGCAACAGATATTTTCAATGTAATTCAATCTCACAGGTAATTATAATTAATTATTTCTTATCTTGTGGATATTTTTCTTTTGCAGAATTTGCATAACTTACAATTTTTTGATTTGAAACTAATTCATACATGCCAGTTTCAGTTTTAATATGTGCCATTCTAATGTGACCAGTTCCTTCCTTGTCTTCACTTGATAGGTATATTCCTGCAGATGCTAAAACTGATGCTTCATCTAATGTTAGATTATCCTTGTATGTTTTTTCTAAAAAGTCAGTTACGACATCTGAACCTGAGCCAATTGCTATTGCATCATATGAGATGTATGTTCCACTAGGATCTGTTAGGTATAATTGAGGTTTTTTGTTTACAACTCCTCCTAAAATTAAAGCTACTCCGTATGGTCTAACTCCTGCATACTGAGTATATTGTTGACATTGATCAGCTAAATGTTTTGCAATTGTTTCAACTTCTACAGATTCATCATAAATCATTTTATTACTTTGAGAAAAGAATCTTGCATTATCTACTTGACTTCTTGCATCTGGAATGTATCCTGCTGCTGCAACTCCTACATGATCATCAATTTGAAATATTTTTTGTGCTATTTCAGAAACTTGCAATTTTCTAGGTTTTTCTTCAACTGCTATGACAATTCCATCTTTACACTTTACTCCTACTGCAATTGATCCTCTTCTTACTGTTTCAATTGCATATTCTACTTGGTATAATCTGCCGTCAGGTGAAAATACTGTAATTGCCCGATCATAACCTTGTTGTGCAGGAAGCATTTAATCAAAATGCTATGAAGGATTAATTTAAGTCTAGCCTATTTCATATAGCGTGAGATACGAAATTGAATTTTTTGGCCATGAAAATATCAGATCAAATCATACAAAAACAATAGAAATTACAAAAGATTCTCATCTAACCACTCGAGGTGATTGTATCATTGGTGTAAATGCTAATTTTTCTTGTGCCACTTTACCTGAAAAATTAAAAGACAAATTAAAAAATTCTGAAACTAACATTCATTTTTTAATCAAAGTCGGAGATGATGAATTTACTTTGGAAGGAAAAGGTAATGCAAATTTAACTTTAACACATAATGAAGATATTGTACTAAGAAAAAGTGATTTTACATGCCCAAGGACCTTGTCTGTTAAATGTGATAAGGCATCCAATTTAGTGCCTAGAGAAATGATTTCAAAGTTACAAAATCCAAAAACAAAAGGACTTCTAATTATTACAGTTGATTAAATACTGTCACAACTTTATACTGCCATTCATTTTGATTTTTTATGGGACGTAAAACAAATATTTTGATATTGGTTCCATTAGCAATTTTTGCATCCATAATCTTTGGATTTGGAATTTTTAACACAGTATGTAAAAATGCAAATATCCCTATAGGCTGTTAGTAATAAAAAATAACTTATTTTTCTTCTGGCTCGTTAGCTTTGTCTCTTACTTTTTTCATAATGCAAAACTTTGCAAGACTTTTCTTTAAATTCATACCTTTGTGAAAATTTTCTATTATTTATCTTTATTCAAAATTAAATTTTTTATATGTATTTGCAAATAACTTTATTTTATTTTGATTTACTTGATTTTAATTCCATTTTGAGTTTGAATTTTTAGGCTTTCATTTATTGTTTCTAATAACATAATTGTTTTTGGATATTCTGTATTCTCTTTTAGATCCTTTTCAATTATTGAAATATAATGTCTAAATTTTTTAAGAATCTTTCTTTTTTGGTTTTAGATATTGTCTGTTTTTTTAAATCGCTCAAATTTGCAGAAATGTCACATAATTTAATTAGTTTTGCTTCTATATCTGATTCTTTAATTTTTATTGCATACTCTTTTTCTCTTTGTTTTTCTGGTATCGCTCTTTTTTTTGTTAATGATAAAGTTGAATCATCATCTGTATCTATAACAAATTTAGTTTTTGTTAATGATAATATCATTACTGCTATTCTTCTTCCAAATTTTTCAAATAATTCATCAAAACTTGTATCTGTATCTTCTAAAATATCATGTAACCATGCGGCACAAAGTACTTCCTCATCAATTACTCCTAAACTTTTGAGCCTACTTACTACATTTTCTAAATGATTTGAATATGTTGTACCACTTTTTTTCAGTTTACCTGCATGTTTAGCCTTTGCAAATAATTCTGCATTTTTTAATAGTGTCATTGTTTATTTCCTTTAAAAAAAGAAAAAAAATTAACTTTCATAACCAATAGTTTTCATACCATAACATGGTTTGTTCCCTTTACTCCAACATTTACAAGAACAAGATACAGCCTTTCCAGTTTCAATATTCTTTACAACTTTATGAAAAACTCCTTCTCTAATTTTTGATTCAATCGATATTGTTTCAAATTTATCTGATTCTTGATTTGAGTTAACCATATCAATTTTGTATAATTAGTAGTAAAAAAAGTCATTCTTGAAGAATTAACTTACAAATATGTTCAAACTAGTGTACGTAATACTAGATCTTCAAAATTCTTAAACTATGTTATTTTAGAAATCGTATGGAAAAGTTTACCGTAGAACTACCAATTTTAACAAAAGTTACAGATCTTGAATTAAAAAAATTAAAAGAATATTTTAAAGACATGCCAATCACGGAAATTCTTAGTGGTCTTAAATTTGCACAAAGTAGATGGACTGCAAAGGATGCAGGAACTTTAAAAGTTGGACGAAAAAGTATGGTTCAAAAAGAAGTACATTCAGTTACAACTGAACAAGCTCAATGGAGATTAAAGAACTGGAAAATGATGATTTCAAATTACAGACGAAGAGGATACAGTTATCCTACAATATCAAGAATTAAAAAAATCCTAATTCAAAAGAGTAAGAAAAAATCTAAATGAAAATATCTGTTCTTCTTTGAGATACATGCTGTCTTAATTCAGATGGAATGTCTGGAATTGCTGATTCTGTTTGTCCTGCAATAATGCCATGAGCTTCCTCTAATATTGCAAGTGTATCTGAATTGGTTTCAGTGTTTGTAGTAAATGTATTATTCATTCCTACAGATGATCCTGACATTACATCTCCAAGTATCATTGACAAGTCTTGCATTGCTAAACCTGCTTCTGGCATAAGTCCAGTTAGAGATGGGCTTAATCCTTTAATTATTGACATACATGGACTTAATGTAACTACTATATCTCCAAGTTCTGAAACTGTATCTAATCTTAATTTTACTTGCTCCATTGATAATTTTGCTCCACTGACCATGTTTTTCATTTTTCTAACTTGAGTTAATTCTCCCGCATATGCTTGTGCATAAACCGGTTTGTTGTTTCTTTGTGCATCAACTATTTTATTAAATAATTCATCATGTTTTGCTGTTAATTTTTCATTGATTCCTGATAACTTGGAAATTTGTAATTGTAATTGTTTTTGTGCAAAATCAATCTTGTTTTTTATTGGCTCATCTGGCTTTACTTTACTCATTAATCTATGAGATATGCTTTCTCCCTGTGTTTTATTCCATGAATTACTTAACATCTTATTTTCAACAAATACTATTGATTTTTTTCTTTTAAAGTAATTTGTATCTGCTGTAATTGTACCTACAGTTACACTATTTGCAGTTACAGCCTATCCAAAAGTAAAAGTAAATGCCTGAAATCCTTTGCCTTCAATCTTTATTTCCATTATACGGGATATACTTGTCTCACTGCTTATGATGTTATACATACCTGGATTAGACACATTCATTATATTTTGAAAATTAATGTCTGAACCTGCATACTCACTAGTTAATGGAATTCCATCAAGAAATATTTCTAATCGTGCATTATTTTTAGTAACAATATTTACTTCTTTTGCATTGAATGAAACTTTGATAGTACCTGTTGATTCTGTCAATTCCATACTGTCTTCATAATTTTTCCAACTTCCAATTGGATAAAATTTGTTTAATTCGAAATTACTTGGTTTACCATATGTTACAATTTTGCCGGGTTGATATCCCTCTTCACTTCCTAATTGATTTCTATTCTGTGCAAATTTATAACCAAAATATAATTCTGGAGTTCTAAATAATGTATGTTCAAATTCTTCAATCACTACTAACTCATTTTCAGATGTATTTTCTAAACCCATGGCTACTGATCTTTCTGCAAGTAATTGTTGAATAATTTTTTCTGTCTCTTGATAGGATCCTTCTCCAATATGATCATATCTTAAATTTCCTTCATGATCAGCTATATACTTTCTTGGCCAATAATTATTTTCAAATGCTTTCCATGTTTTCATCTCATTATCCATAACTACTGGATAAGTTATTCCATACTTTTCAATTGCAATTTTAACATTTTGTGGATCTTTTTCAAATTCAAATTCTGGTGAATGTATTCCAATAATCAATAATCCTTGTTCTGAATATTTTTCATTCCATGATGTGATGTATGGTAATGTTCTGATACAATTAATGCAACTATATGTCCAAATATCATACAGTACCACTTTACCCTCCATTTTATTGGCTAATTCAACATTATTTGTATTCAGATAATGTGATATTCCTACTAAATTTGGTGCTTTTTTAGTATCTGAATCTTGATTTGTTAGCGTAAATTCATCTAATCCTATGAATAGAAACATCAGAAATACTATTGCAGTAACAATAATTCCTCCAAAAATTATTCCTGTTTTTATTTCAACATTCATCCTAACATCACAAGCTCGTTAAGAAGTGGAAAATTTGCAATATATGCAAGTTGATTTGTAAATATTAGAATACCTAATAGAATAATAAATCCTCCTAGAACTATGTTATAATATTTTAAATGTTTTGTCATTGAAGAAATAATTTTTGTAGATTTTGAAAAAAATGTTCCTATTAAGATAAATGGAATTCCTAATCCTATGGAATAGCATAATAGTAAAGTAAATGATGTTGATGGAGTTGTTGCAGCTAAAGTAAGTATTGTTCCTAATATTGGTCCTACACATGGTGTCCATCCAATTGCAAATGCTAAACCAAATACAAATGACATTGGATAACTTGATTTAAAATTCTTAATATGAAATTTTTTCTCTTTGTTTAATGAGTTAATTTTTGTAGATAATAATAAAAATATTCCAAAAATAATTATAATAATTCCAGCTACCCAATTAAGACTATTTGCAAATTGATTAATATTTTCTGATAATATACTGTTGATTAAAACTCCTAAAATTGAAAAAACAACAGAAAATCCTAAAACAAAAAATATTGTATTTGATATAATATTGATTTTATTTATTTTAAAATTAGATTTTTGTCCATTATTAATTTCTGTTAATGTTGTTCCTGAAATATATGCCAAAAATGCTGGGATCATTGGTAAAATACATGGTGCAATAAATGACGCCAATCCTGCTGAAAATGCTATTAGAATTGTGGGATCAGCCATATGGTGGATTCATTATTTTTATTTTAAAGCCTTCTTACAAATTTTGACTAATGCTCACACAATCCATTTTTATCTAGGCATTTGATATTTTATATATGAAAACTCGATTTGTTCTTGTAGGCATAGCTCTTGCTATTGTCATCGTCTTTGCAGTAATTATTGGTTCACCGGCAAATCCTTTAAATTTAGACTTTGGTGCTGCTGATGCTGCACGATAATCAAAAGAATTTCGTGTAACCCTTTTCAAATATTTTTAAGGATTTTTCTATCTCTGAATTTTTTAGCCATGCAGTAACTGATATTCTTAATCTTGCCTGATTTTTTGGAACAGTTGGATATCTAATTGGTTGTGCAAATACTCCATTTTTAAATAAAAATTTACCAAAATCCATTGCTTTCTTTTCGTCTCCTACAATTATTGGTATTATCTGTGTTTTTGAATTTATTTCATATCCAATTGTTTTTAATCCATTTGATAATTTTTTTATGTTGTTTTCTAATTTATTTTTCTGAATTTCTCTGTTTGATTCTATTCTTTTAATAGAATGTTCTACTAAAAACGATGGTAATGCTGAAGTATAGATAAATGATTTTGATTTATTTATACATGCATCAATTACGTTATTTTGCGATGCAACATATCCGCCAAAAGATCCTAATCCCTTACTTAAACTACTGACATACAAATCAATTTTTTTTGCTACTTTGAAATATTCAGGTGTTCCCTTTCCTTCTTTGCCTATTACAAAATCTCCATGTGCGTCATCCACAATTGTTATTGCATTCTTTTTCTGTGAAATTTCTGTAATCTCATTTAATGATGAAAAATCTCCATCCATACTAAATACTCCCTCTGTAATGATAAACTTATTTTTTCCTTGTTTTTTTATTTTTTGATTCAAATCATGCATGTCATTGTGTTTGTAAATCGATATATTGGCTCCAGATAATTTACATGATTCTATAATACTGGCATGGTTAAATTCATCACTAAGAATTAAATCTCCTTTTTTTGCTATTGCTGAAATTGATCCTAAATTTGCCATATATCCTGTAGGATAAATCAAACTATTTTGTTGTGATTTGTGTTTTGCAAGAATTTTTTCCAATTTTTTATATGATTCATCGTTTCCTGAAACTAATCTTGAACTTGATTGGAGTTGATTTGTTTGTATTTTTGTAATTGGAATTCCTAAATAGTCATTTGAACATAAGTTGATTAATTTTTTATTTCTGATTGTAATGTGCGATCCTTGTGCTTTTCCATATTGCAATTTTCGGTATAAATTATTCTCTTTAATTTTATCTAACTCTACATCGATGAAATTGAGTTTATGCTTCAAGACCAATTCTTTCAATCATTTTACGGTCTTTTTGAGCATCATTTCCGCCCATTGTTAGATATCCTTGAGTGATAATTCCATTTGCTCCACTTTGCAGTAATTCCTCTCCTGAATCATCCAAGTTAGTTTCTCTACCTCCTGAAATTTTAATTACAGATTCTGGTAATAGAAAACGTATTACTGAAAATATTCTGATAATTTCCGAATTAGGTAAATTTACTTGCAGTTCTAATGGTGTTCCAGGTACTGGAACTAGTATGTTTATTGTAACTTCTTCTGGATATATTCTTGCCAATTCTAATGTCAATTCTATTCTTTGTTCTCTTGTTTCGCCTAAACCAATAATTCCTCCAGTGCATAATTCTAATCCAGCTTCTCTTGCAATTTCAAGTGTATTCAGTCTATCTTGATATGTATGAGTTGTACAAATTTCTGGAAATTTGGATTTTGCTGTTTCTAAATTATGATTATATCTTTTTACTTTAAGTTCTTTTAGTTTTGTTGCTTGTTCCTTTGTTAGAAAACCTAAACTGCACTCAACATTAATTCCAACTTTCTCATTTATCTGTGTTATAATTTTACATACCTCTATGAAATCTTTTGATGATGGTTGTCTCCATGCTGCAACTAGACAATATGATTCTGCTCCCTCATCTTTTGCTTTTTTTGCTTTAATTACAACCATCTCTGGTGTAGGTAGTTGGTATGTTTCAATACCAGTATCAAAAAATGCTGATTGGGCACAAAATGTGCAATCCTCACTACATGCATTTTTTTTAATATTATTTAATTGCTCAACATCGACTTTACTTCCATTATATTCTCTAGTTATTTCATTGGCACACTTTGCTAATTCTTTAAGATCTTCTTCTGGTACATTGAATAAATTTTTTGCATCTTCTGTTGAAATTCTCTCTCCAGAAAATACTTTTTCTTGACATTCTTTAATGAATTCCAAACTGCTCATGTTGAAATATTTTTTATTCCATTTATAAAAATATGGTAATTGTTAACCCCTGAATTTTTAGCAGTTAACAGTCAGATTATCTTTGATTTTGCTGCCTGAATAGTCTTAATTGTTCTTGATAGTAGCATATCAAGTTCATTTTCCTTGATAGATAACGGTGGTACTAACATCACAATATTTCCAAGTGTTCTAAGATAAATTCCCTGTTTCTTGCCCTCTTCAAAAAATACTTTATTGATTGATTTTTTTGTACGAATTGGAATTTTCTTTTCTTTATTTGATACCAGTTCAATTCCCATAAGCATTCCCTTGTGTCTTATATCCCCAACAATGTCAATATCTAAAATTTCTTGATAATATTTAGAAAATATTTTTGATGTTTTTTGAATTTTTTTAATTAAATTATATTTTTCATACATGAGAATATTTTCATTGGCTACTGATGCTGCAATTGGATTTCCTGTAAACGTATGTCCATGAAATAGATGTTTCCAATCATAAAATTCTCCTGAAAATGAATCATAGATTTTTTTATTTGCAAGTGTAGCTGCCATTGTTAGATACCCTCCTGTTAACATTTTACCATAAGCCACAATGTCTGGAATACTTTTTTGCTCTTCATATTGTACCATCGATCCTAATCGTCCAAAACCTGTTGCAATTTCATCTAGTACAAATAATATGTTATATTTTTTACATAATTTACTAATTTTTCTTTGAAATTCTTGTGGATATATTATAACTCCACCTGCCATTTGTGCACCACTTTCCATTATGAATGCTGCAATATCATTATTTTTTGAAAATCTTTTTTCAATTTTATCTAAACAATTATTTTGATAATCTACTAATGTAATTCCATTTGGAACTCTGTATTTGTTAGGAACTGGAAATTGAATTGTTGAAAATAATTGTTTTTTAAATTTTCCAAAAAATTCTGGAACATATCCAACTGACATTGCACCAAATGTGTCTCCATGATATCCATTTTCTAGTGTTGCAATTTGTGTTTTTTTTGTTTCTCCAATATTACTCCAATACTGTAATGCCATTTTTATGGCAATTTCCATTGCTGAAGAACCATTATCTGAAAAAAATACCTTGTTCATTCCAGGAGAAATTCTTGTGAGGTTTTTCGCTAATTTTTCTATTGGCTCATTTGTAAGATTAAACAATGATGAATGTTGAATTTTTTTACTTTGTGTTGTAATTGCATTAATTAATTGAGGATTAGAATGACCCCAAACATTACACCACATCGATCCTACTGCATCTATTATTTTGTTACCTTTAGAATCAATTAGCCATATTCCCTTACCTTTTGTTATTTTATCAATTCTTCCCATTCATTCATTTGTGTATTTGGATGCCATACAGAACTTTCAAGTTATTTTCATAAATTTCAGAAGGTAATAATTTGTTGTTGTTATTTTGATATAATTAATCTAAAAATATCTCAATTATGCTATTTGATCTAGTTATTCTGAAGATAAATTTTTTTTCCTTATTTTCATCATTAATTTGAAAAACCGATGAATTAATCAATGAATGATGTTTTGATGAAATATTGAAATCATTATTCATTACTGGAACTGATACTGATGTAGGTAAAACATACATCGCTGCTGGATTAGCAATTACTTTAAGAAAAATGGGCATGGATGTTGGTATAATGAAACCATTTGCTGCAGGTATTGCACAAAAAAAGGGATTCAAGTCTGAAGATGTTGAGATTTTATGTAATGCCGCTCAAATTAATGATCCAGAATCTCTAGTTAATCCTCAATTTTTTCCAATTTCTGCATCTCCATATACTGCATGGAAAAAATTAAAAATAAAACCAAAAATCTCATTAATTCTTTCTAGTTTTAAAAAACTAGCTAAAATTCATGAAGTAATGATTGTTGAAGGTATGGGTGGTACTATGACTCCTATTCTCAAAGATTACTATGTTGCAAATTTGATAAAAGATATGAAACTTTCAACAGTTATTGTAACTAGAAGTAGGATTGGAACTGTAAATCATACTTTAATGACTGTAATGATGTGTAAAAAATATAATATTCCAATTAAAGGAATTATAATTAATAATTTTGATGATGGCTATCCTGTTGATCAATTGAAAAAAGATTTAGAAAATTTAACTGGAATTAAAGTTTTAGGTTCAATTCCGTTTATTAAAGATATGAGTGATGATTCATTACATCGAATTTTTAAAAAAAATATTGACATGAAATTATTATTAAAATAATTTAGAAATTATATACGTAAAATTTTAAATTTATTTGATTTACTAACATTAGTAAATTGTGCAATATCAAAAATTATTTTTGAAAATGTGTTGTTCTCTTTAGATAATACAAATGATTTGTAATCAAGTTGTATTTCTTCAGATAATATAACCCAAATATTTTCTTTTATTGGTTGTATCTCACTTAATTCAGAAATTTTTTATTTATGATTTTTTTATCTGATGATTTTGGAATTAAAACTAAAAGTGTCATTTTGGCATCTTTTTCCAGTGTTCTAATGTCTGGAATTACAATGTCTAATTCTAATCCTTGATAATCTATTTTTCTTTGACTGTTAATTAGGGCATTAGTAAGTAAATAATGTAGTATTCCTGTGCCTAAAATTCCCACGGCTACATCCTTTTTGTCCATCAAGATAACTTTGTCATAACAGTTCTCAACTATTTCATTAATAATTACATCAAATTTTTTTTCAGAAATTAATTTTAAAATCGTATTTGATTTTTTAATATATTCAAATAAGAAATCCTTTATTGGATTTATCTCCTCATCCATATTTTATGTCTAGCCTTTCTTCATTAAAATCTAATTATTTGATTGTTATTTGATAATAATCAATTAGTTATGGGCTTTTTAAGATAAAAAATTAAAAAATATCAAATTACTAACTAGATATAATTTTATTTTAAATTAAATTTAATTAATCTAAAAAAATTGTATTAGAAGAAAAATTGAGTAAACTTGAATCAATGGTCACTATTGATATCTCATAACATTATTTGATTAGAAAAATACTTTCAGGGTACACAAAAATTTGATAAAATCACTGAATTAAATAAGAGAATGGGTTAGTAAAAACCTGAATCAAATAACTACCACAAATCCTGCAACGGGGGAAGAGATTGGAAAATATTCCTCAATGGATAAAGAGCAAGTATTTCAGTTAGTTGGAAAAGCAAAGAGATCTTTTCCAGAATGGAAAAAAGATTATGAAAAACGTAGAAGTCATGTTTACAATTTAGTTGAATATTTAAAAAAGAACAAAATGGAATTGGCAAAAGTTGCAACATCTGAAATGGGAAAAGCAATTAAAGAGTCAATTAGTGAAATTGAAAAATGCGCATGGGCTTTGGAGTTTTATGCAGATCATGGAGATAGTTTTCTTTCTGATGAGGTATTAAACACAGATGCAAGAAAAAGTTTTCTTACTTTTGAACCCCTTGGCGTAATTGGTTCAATCATGCCTTGGAATTTTCCTTATTGGCAAGCTCTGAGATTTGCTGCACCATGTTTAATGGCAGGAAATGTAATAGTGATGAAACCATCTAGAATTACCCTTCAATCGGGAATAGAAATTGAAAAAGCATTTACTGAATCAGGTATGCCAGATGGAATATTTCAGACGATAGTTGGAAGTGTAGATGCTGCTAATCATCTCATAGATTCTGATGTTAATGCAGTGACATTTACAGGTAGCACAGATGCAGGTGCCCAGGTAGGCGAAAGAGCTGCAAGAAATTTAAAAAAATGTGTTTTGGAGCTTGGAGGTAGTGATCCATTTATTGTATTAGATGATGCAATTATTGAAAAAGCCGCAGAAGGAGCTGTTAAAGGCAGATTCATTAATTGTGGTCAAAGCTGTGTTGCTTCAAAAAGATTCTTTGTTGGTAAAAATATTGCTAAAGATTTTATTGAATTATTTATCAAAAAAGCATCACAATTAAAAGTTGGAGATCCTACTTTAATGGAAACTGATATTGGACCTTTATCAAGTAAAAGCGGGTTAGAAACAATTTCTGGAATTGTTGAAGATGCAAAAAAAAATGGTGCTGAAATTCTTTTAGGTGGTTCAGATATAGATGGGAAAGGTTACTTTTACCAACCAACAATCCTTACAAATGTTAAATCAAATATGAGAATTGCAAAAGAAGAAACATTTGGTCCAGTTGCTCCTATAACAATAGTAGAAAATGAAAGTGAAGCTATAAGATTAGCAAATGATACAAAATTTGGATTAGGGGCAAGTATTTGGACTAATGATCTAAATAAAGCTGAAAAAATATCAAGACAAATAGAATCTGGAATAGTTAGTGTCAATAATGTGGTAATTTCAGATCCAAGAATTCCATTTGGCGGAATAAAACAAAGTGGATTTGGAAGAGAATTATCAAGATATGGGATGCTTGAATTTGTAAACATAAAATCGGTTAGATTCTATGACAATCTTAATCATCATCACTACGTTGAATAAAATTACTATTTCTTAATTTAGAATTTATTTGCAGTTCTTGTAAATTAGATATTCATAGCAATTCAAGTCATAGTATGTGGTTTCAAGATGAAGAAGACCTTAGAACCGTATCTTGTCAATGTCCAAAATGCAGTTAGATTCTAAACCATACGCTTAAGTTCAAATAAAAAGTTAAAAGATTATGACTAAATCAATTAGTTGCAAAGATGCAGGCAAAGATTGTAGTTGGTCAGCATCATCAACAACAAATAATGAAGAAGAATTAATGTTAATGGTTAAAGAACACGTTTTAGCAGAACATAAAGAAATTGAATTGAATCCTAAAAATATTGCAGGTATCAAATCCCTGATCAAAACAACTGGAAGGTTTTGGTGGTGGGGATAAGACAATTTAGATTCTAAATTTCATGCGTGAGTTACTCATTTTAAGAATAGTTTAATGACGGAAAGTGAGCTATATGTTTTAATTTTAAAATTTATTGGGTAAAGACATATCGTCTTTCTCCTCTAGATTCTTTATCTGTTTTATATCCACTAAGACAAATTCTTTTTTTGTATGTACTTTGGATTCTTCTGGAGATAATCTATTTTCATGTAGTTCCTCGTATTCACTCCATGTTAATCTTCTTCTTGGTCCTATTTCTGCCTCAAGATTCATACTCTTTACAACTTCTTTGAATTCAGGTCTAACCACTCCACTGAATACCATTGCACTACTTCCACTACCATATGATCCAAATCCAATTCTTTTACCTTCTAAATCTACACCTTTTTGATATTCAAATTCTAAACAACTTCTAAATCCAAGATAAAGTGATGCCGTATACAAATTACCAATCATTGTAGATGCAATAAGTGAACTAGATAATTTTGATTCATAGACGTCTTGATACTCTTGTGTTTTGGTAAACATTTTAGTAAACTCATGATCTTTTGCCATAAATTCCTCATCAGCTAAAACAGATTCAATTGTACCTCGAGGATCCTTTGGAATTGGTTCTTCTAATCCAATTTTTTCTAAAATTTGTTTCCATCTTGGAAGTTGACGCCACTCATGTCTAACTAAATATGCTAATGCCTTTTTTCCCATATTACTATATGGTAAGTGCATGTTAATGTAATCCATATGATCTAAAATTGTTTCCCCCTCTTTCATTTTAATCAAATTTGTTGCAACAACTTTTTTCTTGTATGCTTCTAGAGCTTTTCTAACTTGAATCATGTATAACAAATTAGAGTATTGACCATGTACAATTGGTGTCTCCTTACCAAATGGTCTGTAGAAATCATATTCATCTTTAATTGATGTTGCTGTTACTTTAGGATCAAATTCTAATAATCTTGGATTATCATTTAGCAGCATTACTACTGAACCTGCTCCCTGTGTCATTTCTCCACTAGAACCCATATCATATTTTGCAATGTCTGATACTACTACTAGTGCACTTTTACCCTCTGCTTCACCTGCTCTAATCCAATTTGTGTTGTCATACAATGCATAGGAACCACTTACACATGCAAATTTTGTTTCGACACCGCCACAGTGTCCAAATGAACCTTGACCATAAACTTGCTCAAGCATTCCAATAACATAGGAATTCATTGCTTTTGATTCGTCAAATGCTGATTCTGTTGAAATGTATAATCGTCCAATGTCATCTGGAGATAGATTATTTTTTTGCATTACTCGTAAACATGCATTTGCTGCCAAGCATGCTGGATCTTGGTTAGCATCTACAATTGCCATTTGAGACACTCCTAGACCTTTTTGCAATTTTACTGGGTCTAAACCTCTTGCATTTGCAAAATCTCCTGCATCTAAATACAATCTTGGAATATAGATTGCAATATCATCTATGCCTGCTGTCATAAGCCTCGTCTCTTCTCAGAGTAATTAAGTATTTGTTGTAAATTCGAATTAACTAGGAACAATTTTTTTTATATATTTTATTATTTTAGGAACAAACGATCACTATTTTTGTAATTGTTCATCAAATACTCTTTGAAATACTTCAAATGGCTGTGCACCAAAAAGTTTTGAGACTTCTCCATTTGAATTAATTACAAAAAATGCTGGTGTTCCAGTTAACTCTAATGTTTTTGCATCGTTATTACTTTCCATGATTGTCTTTGAATATGTTTTTTTATTCATACATTCAGTCCACATATCCATGTCTGCATTAATCTCTTGTGCAAATATTGTTAAATTACTAGTAGAAGCCCATCCATTGTTTTCTCCTGTCCAATTGGAATACAATATGTCGTGGTATTCCCAGAACAATCCTTGTTCAGTTGCACAATGTGCTCCATGTGATGCATTAATTGAATCAGGTCCAATAATATTGTAATCCTTAAAAATTATTTTTACTTTTCCAGTTTCAACATAATTTTTTATTATATCTCCTTCAATGGATTGAAAAAATACATTACAATAATGACATTGATAATCTCCAAATTCTACTAATGTGATAGGTGCATTAGGATTGCCCAATATTGGAGATCCATTTGAAACAAAAGTATTCATTGTAATTTTTGCTGGCCCAATTTGATCTATTTTTGGTGTTGGCTCAATTAACAATTCTTGCTTATCTAGTGAACCATTAATTCCAAAAATCACTGCTACGATTGTAATTGATGCAATCACGGCACCTATAGCAAGTGAAGGAACATGTAACAATAAATTATAATTTTTTAAAGCACATTTAGTCTTTTGTTCAATTAGTAAATAAGTAAGTTAATCTGAAATAATGTGTGAAAAAAGTATTCATTAACGGATATGGCTCTATTGGTAGTAGAATTACTTCATTTCTAAAGGATGATCCTGAAATTACTGTTATTGGTATTGGAAAATATTCACCTGATGAAAAAGTAAATGTCGCTATTTCTCGTGGTCTTAATGTATATGTACCAGAAAAAAAAGTAAATGATTTTTCAGATTATAAAATATCTGGAAGTATTGAATCTGCATTGGATAAATGTGATCTTGTAATAGACGCATCACCTGGTGGACACGGTTATAAGAATAAAAAAATATTGTATGAGCCAAAAAATATACCTGCAATTTATCAAGGCGGTGAATCCACAATTGGTTCTGAATCTGTTTCGGATTTACTTTTTAATTCTCGTGCAAATTATGATCTTGCATCAGGTAAGAAACATGTGATGCAAGGAAGTTGTAATGTTACAGGAATGGGTAGAATCTTGGAACCTTTACGTGAAAAATTTGGAGATGAATTAATTCGATTTGATGTAACGCTGATTAGAAGATGGGCAGATATTGAACAAACTGAAAAAAATGTTATAGATACTATAGAAATGAGTGAAAAACCTCATCATGGTGATGATGTTAAATTATATTTTGGTAAGGATGCACCATTATACGTTCGTGCAATTAAAGTTCCTACTAGGCAAATGCACTTACATATTATGGATATTCGATTCAAAAGAATTGCCCCCAAGCCTTCAGAAATCCATGATATTTTTACTAATGAGTTTGGTGTAGCTACTTTATGGACTGCCAAAGGAACTCAGGATATTAGAAATTGTGCTCAAAATATGGGATTTAGTTTTACAGATACAAACATGATTCACATTCATGCTAACATGACAACTTCCATTGGAGACACTGTTCAAATGATGTACTCTGATGATCAAACTGGAGTTGTAATTCCTGAAAATCATATGTTAATGCAAGCAATGTTGTTTGATAAATCGTATACTGATGCATTTACTCATACTGAATCAATTTTTCATATGACTGAGAAAAAACAAATATTAGAAAAATATTTTGCAAAAAATAATTAACTTGAAGTTTTTACAATTCGTATTTTTTCTGGAAAATTTTTAGTTACTTTTTCAATAATAATTCTAAGATCATTTAATTCTATTTTGTCTCCCTCTTTAGGAATATCTTTCAGTTTTTCATGAAGAAGTCCGTTAAGCGATGCATAATTTTCTCCTTTAGGAATTTTTGTAGTAAAAATATCGTTGATTATGTGAATTGGTAGATCTCCATTTGTTATTATTGTATCATGATCAATTCTTTCATACCCTTTTTTTCTTGTATGATCTGTTTCATCTTCAATTTCTCCTACAATCTCTTCTAACAAATCTTCTAAAGTAACTAATCCCTCAACTCCTCCATGTTCATCAAGTACAATTGCAATGTGTGTTTTTCTACCTTTCATTTCTTTTAGTAGTGAACTAACCATTTTTTCTTGTGATACAAAGACTGGTTTTCGTGCAATTTGTTCTAAACTAACTTCTCTGTTGTTTTTTTCTAATTCTGTTAACACATCTCTGACATGTATGAATCCAACAATATCGTCTTTATTCTCTCCAAAAATTGGAATTCTTGAATGTCCACTATGATTAATTTTTGATAGTGCTTCAGAAAGTAACATTTTTGAATTTAATGTATACATCTTTGTTCTTGGTGTCATTACTGAACGAATAACAGTATCATCAAAATTTAATGCACCATGAACTAATTCCCTCTCTTCTTTTTCTAAGGCTTTTTCAGCCAATCCTTGATCAATAACTCCCTTGATATCATCTTCTGTTATTGCAGGTGGTGTATGACTACTACCAGTTATTTTTACAACCCCTGTAGTAATTATTTCAAAGAATTTTACTATTGGATAAAATATATAGCTAAAAACAAGTAATACTGGTGCAACTCGTAAAGATACTCTTGTTGCATTTGCATTACAATATATCTTTGGAGTAATTTCTCCAAAAATTAAAATTAAAAATGTCATAATTCCAACAGCAATTCCTAATCCATCATTTCCAAATAATCTAATTGCCACACTAGTTGCAATTGCAGATGCCCCAACATTTACTAAATTATTTCCAAGATTAACACTGGACATCATCCAACTTGGATTCATTTTTAATTTGTGTAATGCTTTAGAACCTTTTTTACCTTCAGCAAATAACTGATTCACTTTTGATTTTCCTATTCCAATAATTGAAACTTCTGAACCGCTAAAAAATGCTGATAATCCTAATAAAACAGCTAAAGCTGAAATTTCAATCCATAACTCTACCATGATATTCTCTTTGAATCTTTTTTAGAACTTGTATGACACATTTAGTTTTTTAGCACCATCTTAAGGTATACTGATTTAAAACTACAATCATTTAAACTATTCAAATTATTTAACCGGACATATAATTTGAGTCTAATACTAAATTAAATTTTTCAATGATGTGAAAATATGTTTTTAGGATTTTTATGATAATCTACAGGTATCATAGCATCCTTTTGTCTACCCGTAAGAATTCCTACTACAGTATCATCTTTTTTAATTATTTCTTCACTAACTAATTTTTTAATTCCTGCAACAGAAGCTCCTGATGCCATCTCACAATCAAACCCATTCAAACCCACAACAGCCATTCCATCTAGCATTTCAGTATCTGTTACAGTTGTTGCAACACCATTTGTAAATTCTAATGCTCGCAATCCTTTTAAAATATTTGCAGGTTTTCCAATTTGAATTGCTGTTGCTTTAGTTTTTGGTCTTATTCCTTCTTTGTCCATATGATCATAATACTTGGAAATTAATTCCGTATTTGGATTACCTTTATTCCATCTTAATTCTTCATCTTCAAATTTTCCATTATACAAATCTGATAATGTACTTGCACCATCAGAATTAATTACTGCAATTCTAGGAATTTTTTTAATCCAACCCCATTCGTATAATTCCATTAATGCTTTTCCACAACTAGATGTATTTCCTAAAGCTCCTCCCGGATAAACAATCCAATCGGGAGCTTCCCAATCCAAATATTCCAATGCTCTAAAAGGAATTGTTTTTTGACCTTCAATTCTAAATGGATTTACTGAATTAACTGTATAGCCATTATGATTTTTTGCATCATCTAGTGATTGTTTTAACGCATCATCAAAATTGCCCTCTACTTCTATAATTTGTGCTCCAAATTGGTATGCTTGACTAAGTTTACCTGGTGCTATTTGTCCTGCAGGAATATACACATCACAATCTATTCCTTCATTTGCTGCAAACATTCCAGCTGAAGCTGAAGTGTTACCTGTTGATGCACAAATAATTTTTTTAGCACCCACCATTTTTGCATGTGTAACTGCTGTAACCATTCCGTTATCTTTGAAAGAACCACTAGGATTGTATCCCTCTGGTTGCAACCACAATCCATCTGAATTTATTCCTAAAAATTCTGCTGCCTTTGACATGTGATATGGTTTTGATTGTCTTCCTTCTGCTCCATCTAGAGAAACTAAATATTTTGAACATTCATCAATATTTTCAGTATCAATTTGACAAAAATTCAATAATTCACGAAATCGCCATATTCCACTTTCATTAAATATACTGCCTTTAGAATTTCTTCTTTCATAAAATGTATTCTTTAATTTTGTAGATGGTTCATTTTGATATATTACATCCAATACATGTCCATTTTCACATTGCACATTGGTACTGTAAATTGGATACTCTAGAGCACATTTTGGATTTACACATTTTAGATAAGCATCTTCTTGCATTTGTAATTGATGATAATTTCTAATAATTTAAAGCAAACGTGAAACTTTTACAGGAGTCAAGCTAATTTCCTAAACTTTAGATGGATGTATTGTTTTGATATTTTCATGGTTACATATTCACAACATCTTAAAAATATTTTAACTCATATTGTTGATTCATACACTATACTTGAGACTATTGAGGATAAGCCTGGGGATCTTGCTAAAATAGAAAAAGAGATGTTGAAAATTGCAGGATTCATAAAAGTTGTGTCTAATAAAATTGAACCTGAAAAAATACCATTATCTGATTTTAAAAAACTTAAAATAAAATTTTCTGAATATCTTGAAAATTATTCTTTTGAAAAAGAAATTGTAACTATGGCTCCCTTATACTCTAATGATGTATCTAGAATTAAAAATATGAGAATGAAGATTTTAGAAGCTTTAAAAAACAAAAATATGATGGATGATGTAAAGGAATTGTTAGTAAATCTATGACTGAACAAAAAAAATGTGTTTTATGTGGATGTGTGGATCACCGTCTTATTGGTTGCTCTAAACACTTTTCAAAGAAATGTAATTGCTACAAGTGATAATTATTTTCTTTTTGATCCTGATCTTTCATGAAAATTTAAACAACATTTACATTCTTTTTTAATACATTCTGATTCTTCATAGTGATTGCATATACCACATTCACAACTTTTAGACATATCCTTTGGAGTATAGTTTTAATTAGAATTTATGCCTTGCCCTAAAATGGTATGAACTTATAGTCAATTTAGAATTATTTTTTTGATTTTAGTTTTTTTGTAGCTTTTTCTTTTGTAGGTTTTCCTTTTATTGATTTTTCTTTTGTAGCTTTTTCTTTTGCAGGTTTCTCTTTTGTTGATAATTCTTTTTCTATTTGTGCCGCCTTGTTTTCTACTGCTTTTATTATTTCTTGAATTAATCCATCAAGATCACTATCTTGTACTTCGGGTTGAACTGTACTTGCAATATCTGTAATTGTGCTTGATATTTCTGAACTGACATCTTCAAAACTTTCAGGGTCCTCATATGCTGCGCTGTAAAGACTTTTTAAATTATTTACATGTCCAATTACCTGTTCCGTAATTGTAATTTTATAATCGGTTCCATTAACATCAAATTCCTTTGTACTCATAATCATTTTCAAATTGTGATGTTTATAATGTTTTTCAGAGAAAATTTAGTAATGAATTGCTTTTTTTATATTAAAATACTATGTAGTCTAGAGCTGAAGCATCACTGATTAATCTTGTATGTTTATCAGCTACCACATAACCGTTCTTGATATCGGAAGTTGGTATCCATCTGTTAGTTGATGTATAATGTCTTTTTTCAGATAACTCTCTTTCAATTTCTTCTATGTTAAATTCACCCTCCTCTACTTGCTGTGTTGTAAGATGTTTAATAGTAACTAGTATTTTTGTAACTTTGACACGGTCTCCAAATTTCCATTTTAATACTGGATTTTCATCAGAAACTTCCAAGACCTTAATTTTCATTTGTTTTTTGCCAAATGTATCTTGACTTACCAAAGCCCTTTCGTCAGTAAATTCTTCAAAGACTATTCTTGAATTAACTTCAGCATCTGATATTGTTTCTAAAAGGGACTCTGTATTTGACGCAACTTGTTCTTTTTTGGAATTTTCTTCTGACATGACATACGTTATTTATTTATCCTTAATAATCATTTGAAAATATTAATGAGTTTAGGCACTAGTTCTCTGTTTTGTTTTAAATGGCATTTTACATTCTTTTAGAAATAATTCTTTTTTTACTCCATTGACTTTGCAATAAATTTTTCCTTCATATGTACAAACACAATCAGTAATTTCCAATGTTTCATCCCATATTTTGAAAAATTCTCGTAATTCTCTATTTTTGTAAACTCCTACATCAATTCGTTTCTTTGATAAGAATTTGAATGCTAATAGAACCTGTTTGTTTTTGTAAATGTCAAATGTTTTGATCCAGTCTAGACATCGTTCAATTTGATCTGCGGGTACAGGTAATGATGTACTTGTACCTGATTTTGCCTCAATGGTAAATATGCTACTTTTTTCTGTATTTACTGCCAATATGTCAGGTAATGCAATACTTGGTGAACCTAGTCTAAATGCCTTCCAACTTTCTGCTTTCTTGAATCTTTTTACAATGGTATCTTCCCATTGGTATCCTCTTTGCCTTCGTATTCTTGCTGCTTTTTGATGATTGGTACTTTTTTGAAGAAATTTTTGTTCCATAATTGTAATTGATGCTAATTTTTTCTCCATACTCTTTTTTATTAAAATTGTATTTAGTAAAGTAGGTAATTACATTATAACTAACAGAAATGTAATATTGAATCCAGTCTAAAAACGCTACCACTAGATGAGAAAAAATTTGGACAATAAATACGAGAAAACACAAATGGGTTTATGGATATAATTTGGGGAAATGTGGGAAATGTTCTATCAGGTCAGATTTTTGAGTTAAATGTAACACACCGAAAAGATGGAAATAAAGGAAAATATTCAGAAATTGAGAAAATAAGGATTCATCAAATTGACATAATGAGTCTACCTGCAGATCCAAGTGTATACACAAAAGAGCAAGTAGAAGAAAATTTAGCCGGATCATTTGTAAAATGTGAAATTAAAGACAAAGAAGGTGACGGAGTTCTAAAATCAATTGTCTCACATTCAGGTCAAGGCGGATACTAGTTGAATTTCAAGTGGAATCAAATAGAAATAGACTACAAAGAGATAGGTCAAAATGAAAATATCATAGAGAAAATCATTACAGGAGAATCATCTGCCCTAATAATTAGAAATTTTTACAACAATGATTCATGCAAAATAATATCGAAAAGAATCGAGGCAAAAACTTTTGAAGATAATGAAAAAATGAAAAAAATTGGTGTCTCCCTTACATCATACATTTCTAATAAGGCAGAATATTTTGTTCAAGCCGATGCATTAAGAAAAACAGTACGTCAAGTTTTTTCAGGATTGGAGGATCCAAGGAAAAAAATTCATAAAACATTACAACTACTCTTTCCTGAAAAGCAGGTCACAATAGCAGTTGAAAATGGGAAAAAATATGCTTGTGGAGTAATTAGACTGCATGAACTAGGAGATTTTGCTCCAATACACAGAGACAATGCAAGTTATGAAGCAAAAGGTTTTGATATTTCTAAATTTTCAATTCAACTATCTACAGTATTGTATATTCAGCAATCTCAAAAAGGTGGAGAATTAGTATTGCACAAAAAATCATGGAAAAAATCAGACGAAAAGTTTCGTAACATCGATTTTGGTTATTCAAGAGATGTAATTTTAGATTGCAATGAATCTGTAAAGATAAAGCCAAATCAGGGGGATTTGATCATAATTAATCCAATTTATTATCATGAAATACTTCCAGTCAAGGCAAATAAGCGCATTACATTAGGATTGTTTTTAGCTTTTTCTAAACATGGAGAAAAAGTTGTGACTTGGTCTTAAGCATTTATCACACCCAAAAGTTTTAGAAATTTTATGTTTGATGAATTAGTTTCCAATTTAGTTAAAATTAAACAAAAATTTTCAAAAACATATTCTGGAAATGCGCATATTCAAGAAATTATTCCTTCTGATACATCAAAAGAATTTCCTATAGATGAAAATCATTTAAAACAACTTCATATTTTTGCAGAAAAAAATCCTATTTACTTTAATTCATACGTAGAAAATATTTCTGAAATTCAATGTGTAGTTTATGAGGGAGACATTAACGAATATTGGCTAAACAGCATAAAACATGGTTCTAGTTGTCAGCCATTTTATCCAACATGGATAATGTCTGCATATCTAATGGCATCTGTTGCTAAAAAATTGGGTTACTCTGATCTTGTTGATATAGGTTCAGGGGATGGGCGAATTGCATTTTGTGGAGATATTTTAGAATTAAATTCACATAGTATAGAAATTGATGATGTTTTAGTTGAATTACAAAATAAAATATGTATGGAAACAAAACATAATTTTAATCCAATATGTAGTGATGCATTAGAATTTGATTATTCAAAATTAAATTTAAAAAGTCCTGCATTTTTTATTGGTGGATTGCCTCAGATGGGTGGAGATATACTAGCTGCAGGCATTATTGAAAAAATTAATTCAATTAAAAATTTAAGGGTAAATACTGGATTAGTTTTTACAGGTACTGACACTAAAAGACAATTATCAGGAAATTTATCTGATGGTGGTTGGAGAGATTTGATAGAACAACACAAATTGAAAGTTCTTGAAACCGTTTCATTACCTACTGTATGGACATTTGATCAAATGGTTGAAACACCGTATATTTTTACGAATTTTAAATAATATGAAAATAATAACTTCCTTGAGATATTCCACATTTTGAAATTTTTACAGTCTGATTTTTTTTTGGACATGTTTCCATTTTAGCAATTAATCTAACTGTTTCATTAAATTCTACTATACAAAAATAATTTTCATCTTGTCTTGAAAATTCGATAATTTTACCCTCAAATTCACTCTTGTTTAATGTTAATTCCCTATTACATAAATTGCAAAATTCTGATGGCGGCCATATCAATTTTTTACATGATATACATTCAGGAATACAAAATTGCCCTTTTTCTAATTCCTTTTCAAAACTCATTTTTCTAAAATTAAAACTGTTGATGATGTTGCTGCAGCAGACATATTATGAATTAATCCTGTTTTTGGATTATCTGTTTGACGATTATCTGCTGTATTTTGTAATTGTTGAATAATTTCTATAGTTTGTGAAATTCCTGTAGCACCTAATGGATGACCACATCCAATTAATCCTCCTCGGGGATTAATTTTAAAGTTGTTTGTTTCATGTAAATTTTTTATCATGTTGATTCCTTGTCCTGATTTTGTAAATCCTAGTGATTCTAATGCCATTGGTTCACAAACTGAAAATGCATCATGTACTTCTGCAACATCAATTTGTGAAATATCTAGATTTGACATTTTTAATGCTGATTGTCCTGCAATTTTAGTTGATTCCATTGATGACAATGAAATATTTTTTGTAAATCCTGCTGAAATTGTTTTTTGACCTATACCTGTAATCCATATTGGCATATCTGTTAATTTTTTAGTCATTTCCTCTGATGCCAATAGTATTGATGCACTTCCTGTACATGGTCTTGAACAATCTAATAGTCTTAAATCATCTGTTAGTTTTTTAGAATTCATAACATCATCTACTGTGTAAGTTTTTTTAGATAATGCATTTGGATTTTCTTTTGCTTGTTTATGATTTTTTACTGAAACAATTGCTAAATCTTCCTCAGTAATTCCATATTCTTGTTTATATGATTTTGAAAAAATTGATGCCCAAAAAATGGGATGTTTGAATTCTCCTCTAGAGTTATCCCATTCCAATATCTGACCTGGACTATCATATCTTTCAGCACCTGAAACTAAAACCATGTCAGCAAGTCCTGATGAAATGTATGAAAATGCTGAAACAATCGAATTTGTTCCTGAATTACACAAACTTTCAATTGAATGTGCTATTTTTGGTTGAATTCCAGACATTTCAGAAAGAATTGCTGATAAATATTTTGAATTATCATTTGTAGAAACTAACACTGCATCAATTTCTTTTTTATCAATTTTGGGATATTTTTGAAAAAGATTATTTGTTGATTTGTGCAATATTGATTCTATTTTATGATCATCTTTTGTAAATGGGGTGGTTCCATATGCTACAATTCCTACTTTTATCATTATTGTTCATCCAAAAGTGTTTTTTTCAATAATGAAAATGATTCAATTGTATTTCCTACTGGATTAAATTGAATTATTGGTAAATCAATTCCTGCATCTCTAAATTTTTTTAATTGTAATTTTGCTTCATCTGGTGATCCTGCAATACAAAGCGAATTTAACATCGAATCTGTAACTAATTCATGGTTTGATATGAATCCTGATTTCTTAAATTCGTCAAAAATATTATCAGTTTCATTTTTAAATCCATTTTTAGATAAAAATTCTCTATAAATTTTTCCAACTGATACATAAAATGCAAGTGTTTTTTTAGCTCGCTCTTTTGCATGTTCTGAATTATTAGAAATACATGTAATGATTTGACAGGCAACATCAATTTTTTTTCCTAATTGCATTTTTGAAATTGTTTTTTTCATCTCTTCTATAGGACGCAAATAAAATATTACTCCATCACCTATTTCCCAAGTCAAATTAACCATTTTTTGATTTATTGCAGCCAAGTATATTGGAATTGATTTTCGTTTGGGTTCAATTAACAAAGTGAAATTTTTTAAATTGAAAATTTTCCCTGTGTAGTCAATTTGTTTTTTTGCTAATGATAACCTAATAATTTCTACATATTCTCGCATTCTTTGCACTGGATAATCAAATTTTTCTCCATGAAAATCTTCAACTATTGGAATACTACTTGTTCCTAATCCTAGAATAAATCGTCCCTCTGATAGAATATCAATAGTAGCTGCTCCCATAGAAATCATTGATGGACTTCTAGAGTAAATATTGATTATAGATGAGCCTATTTTTTGAGTTTTAGTTTTATTTGCTACAGTTGCTAATATTGAAAAATTTTCCATTCCCCATGTTTCAGGTATCCAAATTGAATCAATTTTTGTTTTTGACATCATTTCTGTGCATTGAAGAACCTCATCTACTGACAATAGTGAGCCTAAACTACATGCTATACGCATGACGAGATTATGAATAATGGATATTCTAGTGTATCTCTTTTAGTAATAGGTTAATTTTGATTGAGGTTATTCATTATTGCATAATTTGTTGATTGACGATATTGTCAGAACAAGAGATTGTAGAAAAATCATGTAAAAATGATTCATTTTGGAAAAATGTAACAAAATATGCTTCTTCTAGTGACGATGAATCATTTGTAGAGGAAGTGGCATACATGATGGTAACATTACATAGAACTGGTGCATAGATTCTATAATTTTATTTTATTATTTTCTCTATTACTGATGAACATTCTTCCATATCTTTGAAGGAATCTATAGAAAACCATTTAATATTTTTGAATTTTATTGTAAATAATTTTTCTTTTTTTGCAAAATTTGGAAATACTGTTTTTTCAATATCCCCAATATTTGGCAAGTCTTTTATAATTTCTTTATTGAGATAATAAATTCCGGCATTCATCCATATGTCTGGTATCTCTTTTTTTTCATCAAATTTTATTATTTTGTCTTGATCTGTTTGTAAAATTCCAAATTTTGATTTTAATTGTATTGATGCTATAGAATTTTCTTTTTTTAGTAATTGTTTTAAATCAATATTTGTTATAATGTCTCCATTAATTACTAGAAATGATTTTTCTTTAATTTTATTACCTGCTTTTTTTATTGCTCCTCCAGTACCCAGGGGTTTGTTTTCTATCGAAAAAGTAATTTTAATACCTAATTTTCTATTTTTAAGGTAATCTTCTATCATTTCTGTCTTATATCCTGAACAAATTATTACCTCTGATATGCCAAATTTTTTTAAATATTTTATTTGCCATTCTATTATTGGTATATTTTTAATTGGAACTAGCGATTTTGGAACGTAATCAGTAATTGGTTTTAATCTGTTGCCTCTTCCTCCTGCTAAAATAATTGCTTTCATTTACTAATTTGTTATTTTTTTGACTATATCAAAATTATCTCATTTTTTATGAGTGTCATCAGTTGGTGAATTTACTACAATATCCTCCATTTTTTTTGCAAATTCATTATAGATTGACTCTAGATCTTTTAATGGCATTTCAATTCCTAATAATTTCATAGTTTTATTCCATGATTCGATATATTTTTCATCATCCATACCTTTTCCAAGTGTTTCTGCTAGTGAATTAACCCCTTCAGTCTTACCTAATGCATAAATTGCAACTTCTCTAGCAGTTAACATTTTCATCAGAATTATTCTCTGTTATGTAATAATGTAGTTCTGTATAACATTCAACACAATAATCTTCAAATTTTGTATGATCACAATCATATACTTTTTTTACATCGTTACTACATTTTACACAAATTGGCATAAGTATAATCCTCTTAGGATTTTACAATCTTGATAGCACCTAATGCAATTTGAATAACTGCTGGTGCAAATAACATTATTGGATTTCTTTCTGTACCTTCTGGTGCAGGAATTGCAATCATTGCTAATCCTCCAATTATAATTAAAATGCCTGAAATTATTATTAATCCCCCTAAACCTTTTGATTTTTCTTTTAAAGCAATGAAAAATGCAATAATTGGTAAAACTATTGCTGGACCACCAAGTATCATTCCACGTGTCTTGTCATCTAATGGTAAGAATCCTTGCTTCTCAGAATTACCCATTGAAACTGCAACATCAGCACCATACATCACTAATAATACAATGGATATTGCTGCAAGTATCATTGATGCTTTTAGTGCCATGCTTGAATTGAAATTTTACAATATTTAAACCAATTATATTGATTCTATTTTTATTTTATTTTTGATTTTTTCTAGTTCTAGTAACAATTCATCAATTGTTTGTGCATCTGTTCCAACAATATTCAAATGTCCTAATTTTCTTAGTGGTTTAGAAATTTTCTTTTGATACATTTTTAAAAATATGTTTTTTTCAGAAAGTTCTAATTTTTTATATTCACCCTCAAAATCTAAGTTTCCCAAAATATTGTACATTATTGTATTGTAGATTAATTTGGTATCCCCTAAATCTAATCCTAAAATTGCTCGTAAATGCTGTTCAAATTGAGATGTTTTACCTGATTGTAGTGTATGATGACCAGAATTATGTACTCTTGGAGCAATCTCATTAATTACAATTTCATCATCTTGTGTTACAAACATCTCTATGCCAAAAACTCCTGCTCCCTTTAACACATCCATTATATCAGTAGCAATTTTTTCAGCCTTTTGTGAAACCTCATTTGATGTTCTAGCTGGGGCAATGGTTTGACGTAAAATATTTTTTTCATGAATATTTTCAACTAATGGATATGTCTTAATTTCTCCTTTTGTATTTCTTGAAGCAATTACTGAAACTTCCATTTTAAATGGAACAAATTTTTCTAACATTAGTTTTTGATCTTTAAAATAATCATATGCTTGCTGAATTTTGTTTTCTGAATCAATTTTGAAATTTCCTTTTCCATCATATGCATCCCTTCTAGCTTTTAGTAATGCAGGATATCCAAATTTTTTCAAACCCTGTTTTAATTCCTCAATGTTGTCTATTTTTATAAATTCTGATACTGGTATGCTGTTATTTTCTAAAAATGTTTTTTGTAAAAATTTATCTTGAATTATTTTTAGTGTTTCTGGAGATGGATTAATTTCTGCATTATTTTCTACAGATTTTAAGACATCACTATTCCCTGATTCTATTTCATATGTGATAATATCCACTTGCTTTGAGAGATTTATGATTGCATCCTTATCTTTAAAATCTGCAATTATTTGTTCTGCTCCAACTAATGATGCTGAACAATTTCTATTTGGATCCAAAACTATAACTTTTGATATGTGTTCAGGCATTTTATTAGCTGCTTCTGTAAGCATCATTCCAAGTTGCCCTCCCCCAATAATTCCCAAAATCTTTGCCACTAGATGAATTCATTAAAATGCACTAAAAATATCTAATGTACTATGTCTAAAATTCTCAAAATTGTTTTAGCCTCCGTATTGTTAGGTGTTGTATTTCTTGTTCAGTTGATTGTTTTAGGCATTGAAATAAAATTTTGATTTTCTTAAAATCGAAATGAATCTTTAGTACCCTCAGTTGGAGGAATTGATTTTACCCATTTCTTATAATCCTCCTGAGATTCATCATACTCACTAGATTGAGCTTCTCTAACAATAAAATCCTCAGAATTTACAAAATTTTTACAATTTTCACACAGCCACAAAGTAATATTTTCTGGTTTTGTTGTCTTTGGTAATCTTCTACCCTTACATTGTTTACAAAAAAGAGGCATAATTTTTAATTATTCTATGTCAATAATTTAAATTTCACACAATTTTCTTCTAATGATTTTATTAGAGATTCAGCTTGTTCCTTTCCTTGAGTTTCTAAATTGAGTGTAACTGCTGCAGAACCTGCATTTACATCAGAACTTAATCTATCGTGAACAACTTCGACAATATTTGCATTGGCTAAAGTGATAAGATCTACAATTTCTTTAAATGCACCAGGTCTGTCTGGCAACAATACAGATAATTTTAGTAATCTGCTCATTGCTGCAAGTCCTTTATCTACAATTTGACCTAAAAGATACATGTCGATATTTCCTCCTGCTAAAACTACAACTACTTTTTTTCCAGGTGAAGGTTTTTTTGAAATCAAATAAGCTAATCCTACTGCCCCAGCAGGTTCAATTACAAATTTCATTCTTTCCATTAATAGAAACATTGCTTTGGTAATTTCATTATCATCAACTAAGACAATTTCATCAATTAGATTTTTTATTATCTCAAAGGTCAACTCCCCAGGCATTTTAACAGAAATACCATCAGCTATTGTTCTTTCTCCACCTGATGTGGTTCTTGCATTTTGTTTTACTGATTCATACATTGATGGAAATGATTTTGATTGAACTCCAATTACTTTGATATTTGGGTTTTTTTCTTTTATGGCAATTACAGTTCCTGCAGCCAAACCACCACCACCAATTGGGAGATAAATCTCATCAACATCTGGTAGATCCTCTAATATTTCTAATCCTATAACTCCTTGAGCTGCAATGATTTGAGGATCATCAAATGCTTGGATTATTGTTGCACCAGTCTTTTTTGCAATTTCTTTTGCTTTAAAATATGCTTCATCATAATTTGTTCCTTCCAAGATAATAGTTGCACCATATCCTCGTGTTGCAGATACTTTGGCTGGTGATGCATTTTTTGGCATTACAATTGTACAGGGTATATTTTCTAAAGATGATGCTAATGCAACGCCTTGTGCATGATTTCCTGCAGATGCAGCTACTACTCCGTGTTTTTTTTCTTTATCTGATAATGATTTAATTTTATAGTATGCTCCTCTAATCTTAAATGACCCTGTTTTTTGTCTAAACTCTTCTTTTAAGTAAATTTCTGAATTTGTTAACTTACTAAATGTGACAGAATATGATAAAGGTGTTTTTCTAATTACATTACCTCTCAATGAATTTGCCTTTACTATTTCATCATATGTTGGATTCATGGAGACTTGCTCGTTTTTTGTAGTATTTGAGTTCATCGATATGTTTTTTCATTTTTTTAAAATTTTCAAGCCTAATTTTTAATTACCAATTGTAGTTCATCTAATTTTTTTAAAATATTCTCTTTAACCATATTTGACATCTTTCTAGGATCAAACAAGCCTTCACGATTACTATTTTTAATAAATTCTATATCCAATGTACTAAGACAGCCTTCTTCTCCTGAAACTAATCGTGCATCATCAATTAGAACTGAACTTGTTTGATATGTTTCAACTAACAATGAATCTAATTCTTTAAACAATATATTTTTTCTTTCAGTTAATTTTTTAAATTCTACACCTGAATCTTTTTCAATTTCTGCATATACTTTTTTACTAAATTCTTCATCATCATAAAATACTTCAAATAATTTTTGATGATCAAAATCCTTGTATCCCATCTCTTTTAATTTATTTAATACAAATTGGTCACTGTTATCTGATAATTCTGTCTCCTTATTTTTTGTAATATCTACAATATCTGCTAATTCCTTTTGACACTCTATTACTCTTTGTAGAGGTTTATAGTATAACAATACATGAAATTGCAATGAAATATGTCCTGATATCAAATAATTTCCTTCAATAATTTGAAATTTTGTAAACACTCTTCTGAGATCCTGATTATTTGTAATTGATACATCTTGTAATTCCCAACCAGTTAATTTTTGATTTAATTTTTCAAGATAATCGATTACTAGTTTAGGATCAAATGTTTTTTGTTCGGTGATTGTTGCATCACCAAGCATAACTTTGACATTAACTGTTTTTGTTAATTCAAGAATCTTTACTAAAAGATCTTGTTGAATCAATTCATTTTTTTTATTTAACATTTGCATGAATTCATCAGGGGATCTTGAACCTAATCGCACAAAAATACCCCATAATTCTTATCCTTAAACCTTCATTTACAATCAAAATCTTATTTTAATTATTTTTGAAGATTTCAAAATAATATACAATATCTAAATAGATAAATCACTAATATCAGGCATGAAAGAATCAAAAATAATGTGCTACAACTGTAATGGTAAAATAATTGAATACTATGATAAAATTTACCATGGAATTAGAGGTAAATGTATTAATTGTAAAATTGATTTTCCATTGGAGTAATAATGAAAAATGACTGAAAAAATTGATTCTGCTGAAAATAATGTAGTTGATATGTTACTAAGTAGAAATGTTGAAGAAGTTATTGATTTTGATTCTATGATTTTAGATACTCAAAAAAGAGTTTGGGGTTCTTTAAAAACAGGATACGAGTATTCTGGGGTAGTTAATGAATCTGATACATATCTTCGAAAACATGTATTTTGTAAATTAGATATGGTAGTTTTGTATGTAGATTTAGTGGGTTCTACTACTATGGCTTTAGAATTACCTCCTGAAAAAATTGCAATTATAATTAGTTCATTTTCACAAGAGATGGGTTCTGTAATTAGACAGCATCATGGATATGTTTTGAAATTTGTAGGTGATGCAGTTATTGGATATTTTGTTGCTGAAAATGATTCGCTGTTAACTACAGCTAATGCAGTCAATTGTGCAAAATCAATGATTTCTGTTATTCAAAAAGGGATAAATCCAATTCTAAACCAATATGATTATCCAGATTTAAAGGTGAAAATCGGTGTTGATTTTGGTCAAAATATTATTGTCAGATATGGTGCTGACAAAGTTAATTCTCATGTAGATTTAATTGGACCGGTAATGAATATTTCTGCAAAAATTCAAAGTATGGCAAAACCTAATCAAATTTTGATTGGTTCAGATGTTTATGATAGACTTCATCCAAACTCCCAAAAAGAGTATAAACAAATTATATGGAAAAACGATGAATGGAAATATCGCTCTAGACTATCTGGAGAAATTTATAAAGTATATGAATTTGAAGGATAATTTCATTAATAATATCTTAAATTAAATTGTAAATTTACCAGGACATTCAACATGTTCATAATGATGCTCTGTAAATTTTTCTCCAACAACATACATTACAATTTTGTGTAAATCCTCTGCTTTGATATCTTTTTTACAACGTAAACAAGACTTTTTTAATTCATCCATGAATACATGCGATCAAAATATGTGGAGTATAAGGATCTGCGATCTGAATTAATTGAGCAAAACTGACAGAAATTAGACTAGCCTGTATATCAAATGCCTAAAGTAAGCCACAAATATAGCAAATTTAAAACAAGTTCATGGATAATATGGTAATGAGACATCTACAGGACCTATATGGATTAAATCCAAACATACCTCCAATGGCATTTCAATTTCCAAGATTACCTCCAGGATTCAATCACCCATTATCACCAGTTTACCAAAATCAGATGAAATCACAATTATCCAAACATAATGAAACTCTTAATCAAAAACTACAGGGATTTCAAAGAATGTATCAAGATTATGCTTCAGGGCTATTATCTCCTGAAACTTCAGTAGTTCCATCAGGACATCCTCTATTTACTAGTAGAAATTCTATTCAAACTCTAAAAACTCAAAACGATAAATTAGTTAAAGAAAATATTGAGTTAAAGAAAAAATTAAACTCAAGACCTAACGATAGACATAATCCATAAACAATAAAATTTTAAAATTTTGATAAGCCTTATTACAATCTATTTTGAATTTTTAATATGGTAAAAACTGCTGCAGATGCATGGAAAAATACTATACTAAAATACAGACAACAATGCCAGTCAATTCTTAAGGTATCTGAAAATATTAGATATTCTGGAGTAATCAATAATTACGGTAGAACACTAACTGGAATAATAAATCCTACTCTCAAACCCCTTTTAAAATCTGAAGAAGTAAAACATGAATTTTTCATAGTTTCCACTTTATTTTCATTACGAAAAAATAATGAAACTTCTTTAGGCAAATTAGATTATATTATTTTGAAACACTCAAAAGTTAACATTATTGTTTTTCAAAAAAACAATGTAACTTTTTATGTTTCAATTAATTCAAAGGAAAAAAATTTAGATAAGATTGTTTCATTAATAAAAAAAATAATCTAAGCTGGTGTAAATCCGTAATATCCGCTTGTTTGTTGATCTTTGTCTTTGAAAATTGGTTCAAACAATGAAATCATGTATTGGTCTGGATCTAAAATTACTGCATTTTTTCCTGCATCCTTTTCAATCATGTCACGATGAATTGTAACACCTTTAGCCTTTAGTTCATCTAGTGCAGATTTCAAATCTCCTACTAGAAATCCTATACTTATTCCATTTTCAACTGAACTACCAGTATGTGGTGCAGTTGATGATGCAGGATGTAAACTCAACAATGATCCAGTTATACCTAAATCTACCCAGGATTTTCTTTGTTCTTTGATTGGTAAGCCAATAATTTCATTGTAGAATTTAATGGATTTGTCTAAATCTTTGACTGCCAAGATTACATTTCCAACTTTCTTGATATTCACAACAAATATGGATCAAAGTTGTTTAAATCAATTGCCATTTTTATTATAGATATTATAAAAACTGCTTTTATTCAACTTCAACCATGGTCTCAGTGCGTTCAACTCCACTGATTTTTTGAATTTGGTTTGTAACTTCTTTTATTTGAGATAATTGATTAACCTCAATAACTGCAACTGCGTCAAATTGACCGCTAGTTGGAAATGAATTACTTATGTTTGGTAATTTTCTTAATTTTACTGCAATTAATTTTTTTGGAGATTTTACTAAAATTATAGCCCTTACCATCCTAAATCAACCTCCACTTCAATTAGAGTTTCTGTTGTGACAATATCTCTAATATTTTTAAAATCAATTACCATTTGATTAATTTGTGTAATTTCCCCTTGCAATATTACGCTAATATCTGCTCTACCTGTAACTATCATCACTTGCTTGAGTACCTTCCTTTTTTTCTTTAATATCTCAACAACTGAATCAACTTTTCCAGGTTTGACAGTAATCAAACATAATGCCTGCACACAAATGATACGCTACTGAATCTGATAAGCATTACTAGTCTGATGCTTCTTGGGATCTTGCTTCTTCAAGATATGCTCTACGCTCTTCATTGACCTTTTCTTGATCAATTATGAGGTCATCATCAACTATGACAATTCCACCATCATTACTAGACTCTTCTCTGATTTTTTTACTCTTAGAATTACCTTTAGTGACTTTTTTTGGAGTGTCTTTTGTAACTTTTTTAGGCTTTTCTTTTGTAACTTTTTTAGGCTTTTCTTTTGTAACTTTTTTAGGTTTTGTCTTGGTACCTTTTTTTTCAACCATCAATATCGAAAATCTTGTGATTGAGTTGCTTTTAAGTATTTTGCACTTTTTTTGACTCTTTTTTATTTAATTTTCATCCATATCCATATCAATTGGATCATATGTGATTTTAGTAATTTCATCTAAAACCATTTTCTTAACTTCATCTGGTGTTCCCATGTGATTTGAAACCATGTAATTTAGCTGATCCAATATGGCGTATTGTGCTCTTGAGCGTAATACATCTAAAACTTCCTTTTCAACTGTAGGATGAAATTGAGTAATCCATTCTTCTGATTCATCTTCAATCATGATTTTTTGATTTTTACCTTGGATTTATTTCATACTAGATAATTTTTGAGATAATTGAAAAAGCCCTACATTGGTGTCAACAATTTACTCTTCAATGAACTTATCTAAAATTATAGATTTAACTTTATGATGGGAGGTGAAAGCAAATAGCAAAATTAGCAGATTATCAAATACATACAGATTCAGCATCATTGGCAAAAATTGATGGTCAATCATTTACAATAGTCCAAATCGAGGATTCAAACTATACTCAAGGGGATGAGGTTACCAAAGGCGTAAAACTAACTATGAAAGAATCATTTTCAATTGATGGAAATCAAATGAGTAAATTTCATACAACTCGTGTAGCCATTGTAAAAAAATTTTCCAATCAAAAACTCAGAGAGGATATCAATTCAGGTAAAGAAACACTTAATGTAAAATGTGTTTTAGAAAAATCTACCTCTGGAAAGAACTTCTTTAATTTAGTGGATGCATAAACAAGATGTTTCTACCCACATAATTTTTGATTTTTTATTTTATTTTTATTTCGATAAATTATAAGATGATATTTTATAATATTTTTTAAATTATCTTCTACAGATAATTCTTTATCCAAACTAATACTCAGAAAATCAAAATAATCCTTGTCCTGTAATTTTATTTCTATTTTTCTCAATGTAATACCTGGGCGAATATCTTGCTATCCTCATCTGCAATCATTCTAGCATGATTTTCACATACTCTCATGATTTCTTTAGCAAATGGTTTTTTGGAATTATTGTAATGTGAATATAATATTCTAAAATGCGATTCGGTATTACAACCTAAAATATTACAAATCATAAGATCATAAACTTGTCCATATTGAGCCTAAAAGCTGAGGTAATTGTATTATGATGATAAAATTGCCTGGAATCTTAAATGGTGCCGAGGGCATGATTTGAACAAGCGACAGCCCGGTCTTCAGCCGAGTGCTCTTCCAGGCTGAGCTACCTCGGCACTAAAAAAAATACTTTAGATGAGGGCATTAAAGTTTGTCTTTTTATGGTTTCCAAATAATATCTTGAATACCATTGCGTTTATTGATTAAACGACCAATTACAAACATCAAATCAGACAGTCTATTGAGATAAATGATACAATTAGAATTAATTTCATCTTTATCACTTAATTTTACTACTAGTGTTTCAGCTCTGCGAATTATTGTCCTAACTTGATGTATTTGTGCAGCAGCAGTATCCCCTCCCGGTAAAATAAAATTTGTTATTGGAGACAATTCTAATTCAAAATTATCAATAATACCCTCTATCTTTTCAATCATATCTAAAGAAATTCTATTTTTTAGATCATTGAGATTTTGATTGGATAAATCAGAACCCAGTATAAATAAATCATTTTGAATTTTACTTAAAACATCAATTATGTCCTTATCTAATACATTTGTTAAAACAACACCAATTGCAGCATTTGCTTCATCTACTGTGCCATATGCCATAATTCTTGAATGTGATTTTGAAATTCTAACATTTCCTTGTAATCCAGTATTTCCATCATCACCAGTTTTTGTATAAATTTTCATAACTTTGTTGTTTTCTCTCAACTATTATACAATTCGAAAAATTAAACTCAAAATTCATTAGTAGAAAATAATACAAGTAGTTTATGACAATTTTAGAATTTTTTAGAAATGCATCAAATTTAAAAAACATACCTAGACAGGGATGGATTGACAAATTATCTATAAAACATCCAGAATCTGTTGCAGACCATAGTTATTCAATGGCCATAATGGCCATGGTGATATCTGATTTAGAAAATTATGACTCTGAAAAAATTATGAAAATGGTTCTCTTACATGATTTAGCAGAATCAAAAATTGGGGATTTTACACCTGATCAAATAAGTAAAATCAAAAAAGAAAAAATGGAAAATGATGCATTTTATGAAATAACTAAAAAATTACCTGACAGCATAAAACATCAATATAATGAAATCTGGAACGAGTATCAAAATAACACTTCACCTGAATCACATATTGTACATCAAATTGATAAATTGGAGATGGTATTACAAGCAAAAATATACCAAAAAGAGGGGTCATCTCAAGAAAATGTTACTCCATTTATAGAATCTGCAAAAATAGACATTACCCATCCTAAATTAAAAGAAATATTTACAATGATAGTTGAAGATAAATAAGAAAAATGTCTGAAACTGAAAAAGATGAATTAATTGATGCTCAAAAACAAATTATTGGTATACTATTTGAAGTCATAAAGAGATTACAGACAAATAATGATCTTGATGAAGAGTATTTTAAAATAATTACTGATTCAACAAAAAATGCAAAAAGAATTCAAGCAATATTAGATGAGCGAAAAGAAAATTCTAAAATTGTTGGAAGACTCTTAGAGCAGTTAGAAACTTAATTTTAACAACCGCAGTTATCATCAGGAATTATTCTTAGATGAGCTGTTTGTTGATATTTATCTTGAACATAACCTGAAAGATTTGTAATTCTTACTCGTGGTTCTTTTATTTTCCAGCTTCCCTCATTTTCAAACCAAAATTCAATTTCATCAACATCATATCTTTCACCCTTTTCAATAAGACCTCTGAAAATTTTTTTGATCTCTTCAACTTCGATTTCAGTAAGTTTTGATTTATCTTGAACAAAAGTTGTAATTTCATTTAATTTTATTATTACTGGGTTTGTTAATGGCAATACCACCCTTTAGAGATGATTTGTATAACTATCTTTTGAGATGTTTTTATAACAACTAGATAATTTAATCAATATGCAGTACTTTCAGGCACTAAAATTAGGTCAAAAACGTGTTGCACAAGCAAGAGAATATCTCAATACATTAACAAATGGTAAAGCAATGCCTGCACTTGCATTAATTGATACAAAATCTAACGTATGGACACCAGTAGGTGAAGAAAATCTCTATGCATTTGTTGATGAATCAGCAGGATTCATTTTAACTGATAATAGCGGGTATATCCTTGCATTAGTTGATAACTCTGGGTCTTCAAAGACAATAGTTCAAGGAGTTACACAATTACAAAAAGAAAATCTAGAAAAAGTATTTGAAAAAGACAATATAGCAAAATTTGAAGGCAAAGTTATACTTCCAATTTAAATTTTTAATAAATAATTTTTGTGTCCCTTAAATTCAGTGATAGTAAATTTTCAATAATATGACAAAACCAGAACTTGAGAAAAAAATCTTTTTACATTTAACTAAAGTTAAATTTTCAACACATGATGAAATGAAAAAACTATTCAAATGTACAGATAAAGATTTGACAAATATTATTAGCAAGAATTCTAAAACAGCATCAGACCCTTTAGGATTTATTCTAGTAAACAAAGATAATACTCCACACAGATATTCATTAGAACCAACAAATTATGATACAATTCACATGCAAGTAAATAATTATTTAAAAGGCATTAACGGGATATTGACATTATGTTATAGAAATTTATCAGTGCAATCAACTTTATTTGAAAATAATTCTGGTACAACTAGTCTAAATAAAAAAGGAATTGATATTTTAGATAACATTAGTTTAATTTTAGACCGTATTCAACAATTATCTTTTCTTATCACATATTACAAATCAATTAATAAAATTCCAAAAAATATGATTTCTCTAGCAAACGAGGATCATACTAAATGCATAAACATGTATTGCAAAATAATTAAAAAATTACAAAATATTGTCAATAAAGAAAAATCTCAACAACAAGCAATAGACCTGTATTTGTTTAAACATCAATTTGTGGTCAATCATCTAACTTCTATAATTTAGGCACTGATTTTAGAGCATAAAGTCAAATCTAATAAAATCATACAAAGAAAACCTTTAGTTATCATATACAAATAGTAACAAAATGAGTAAATTTTCCCAAGAAATTGAAGTTAGTGGACATTTGATTGATTCATCTATCCTAACAAAGATTTTTGATAAAATTATGGATTTGAAAGGGGAGTTTAATGTCGATGAGATTAATGTTGGATCAAAGAAAAAAGACCAATCTTATGCAAGATTAACAATTACTGGAAAAAATCAAGCTCACCTAGATGAAATTCTAAATACAGTTTATCGTCAAGGTGCAATATCAAAAATACAAAAAGAAATTAAATTAAAAAAATCACCAAAAAATTTTGTAATGCCAGATAATTTTTACAGCACTACAAACAATCACACTCAAGTTTTCCTTAATGGCAAGTGGATTTCAGTTGAAAATATGATGATGGATAAATGTATTGTTCTAAAAGGAAACAAAGCATACTGTGTTCCAGTACGTGATGTAAAAAAAGATGATCAAATTGTTGTAGGTGATGATGGAGTTAAAATTACACCACCAGAGCGTCCAAGAGAGGGGGTAAATGTATTTGAATTTATGGGAAGTTCAAGTTCAAGTGAAAGACCAACTCAACATATTGCAAAACAAGTTGCTTATGATATCTTTAATACAAAAAAGAAGGGCGGTAAAATTATAATCGTTGGAGGTCCTGCAATTGTCCACACTGGTGCTGATGATTCTGTAGCTGAATTAATTAGATTAGGCTATGTTGATGGAGTTTTAGCAGGAAATGCACTTGCAGTTCACGATATAGAATATGCAACACTTGGAACATCATTGGGAATGAATGTAAAAGATGCAACATTAGCATATCATGGTCATAGAAATCATATGGATACGATTAATGCAGTATTCAAGGCAGGATCAATTTCTAACATGGTTAAAAGTAAAAAATTAACTAAAGGAATAATGTATGAATGTGTAAAAAATAATGTTCCATTTGTTTTAGCAGGTTCTATTCGTGATGATGGACCATTACCAGATGTAATTACTGATGTTGCAGACGCTCAAAGAGAGTACAAGAAAATTCTCAAAGGTGCAGATATGGTAATAATGATTTCAACTATGCTTCATTCAATTGCAACTGGAAATATGCTCCCAGCTAGCGTAAAGGTAATTGTTGTAGACATTAGTCAACCAACAGTTACTAAATTAATGGATAGAGGAACATGGCAAGCTTTGGGCATTGTATCTGATGTTGGAGCATTTTTGCCAATGGTTTTACAACAAATTAAAAAAAGATCAAAATAGATTTTAATTATTTATGAAATATCTATTCCAAGACGTCTTGCACATGCAATTGCTGATTTTCCATCATCTTCTGTAATTCCATATTTCATTAATTGTTCTGTATATTTTGTACCCAAATTTTGGGTATTTTCACGATAATACTCCCTCAATATCACCCCAACTCGCTCATCTAATCTTTTTCTTGTTGCATCATTCATTCCTGCTTGTAAAATAGTAGAATCAGAATGCGCAAGAATTTTAATAAATTCTATATCTTCTAGTGATAAATCTGTCATATGCCGATTTGTTTTTTCAATAGATTCAATGTTAATGTAGGATCAGCTTTTCCTTTAGTAGCTTGCATTACCTTACCTACTAGATAGTTGATAGTTTGAGGGTTAGATTTTGCTTGAACTACAGCTTCTGATTCATCAGCAATTATTTTACCAATAATTTTTAGTAATTCTGTTTCATCAGATACATTTCCTAAATCTAATTCAGAAATTATCTGTGATACACTTTTTCCTGTTTTTAAAATTTGATGTAATGCATTTTTTGAAGAATTTCTAGATACCTTACCTGTTTGAATTGCATCAGCTAAATCTCTTAAATGAGTTGCAGTAAGTTTTGAGGCTTCACGTTTCTCTCTAGTATCTTCTAATCCCATTAATTCAGTTGTTATAATATTTGCAATCTCTTTTGCATTTGATTGTGAATGTGATTTTTCAAACAAATCTGAATAAAATTTATCTGAAGATAAAACATCTGCAACTTGTTCTGGAATTTGATATTTTGTAATGTATCTATCTTTTTTTGAGCTAATACTTTCAGGCATTTTTAATTTTAATTCAGTTTTAATTTCAGGATTAATTTTTACCCATGGTATATCACCTTCAAGAAAATAACGATAATCCATATCTTCTTCCTTTGAACGTGATGATACAGTTATTTTTCGTCTATCATCCCAATGACGTGTTTCTTGTACAACTGGTATGTTTCTATCATGTAGACTCTCTTGTCTTGTAATTTCAAAATGTGCAGCTTTTTCTAAATCATGAAAGGAACCAATGTTTTTGATTTCAACTTTATGTCCTCCATGTGTAGATACGTTGGCATCTGCCCTCATTGCACCTTCTAAGCTTGGGTCTGCTACCCCTAGATTTTTTAGTAAATCTGATAGTATGTTAAGAAAATCACGCACCTCTTTTGGAGTCTCAAAGTCAGGTTCTGTAACAATTTCTACAAGAGGAGTACCTGCGCGATTGTAATCAACTAGTGTGATTTGATTCTTTGAGGAGCTTCCTTCATAGATAATTCTGCCAGGATCCTCTTCTAGCTGAATTCTAGTAATTCTAATTTTTTTATCTCCAACTAAGATTGTTCCTGAACCACCGACACTTGTATCTCCATAGATGTTTAATTGAGTAATTTGGAAATTTTTAGGTAAATCAGGATAAAAATAATTTTTTCTAAAAAATGCAATTTTATCAGGAGTAGTACAATTTAACGCCATTGCAATCATTGTTGCTTTTTTTACTGCTTCCTGATTTAGTCTTGGTAAACTTCCTGGCATTCCAGCACATACAGGACAGATATTTTCATTTGGTTTGAATTCACGATAGTTTGCCTTACATGAACAAAATAATTTACTTTGTAAATTTGTTAATTGACAGTGAATCTCTAAACCAATTTTTGTCATATTGGTACCTCAGGTAGTTTAACAGTTTGTTCTAAAGCATATGCTGCTTGTAATAGTAATTTATCATTCATTGAATTTGCTAAGAGTTGAATTCCAATTGGTAATCCATTTACTATTTTAAATGGAATTGAAATTGCAGGTTTTCCAGTTAGATTTGCTGTAACTGTATTAATGTCAACTAAAAATAGAGATACAGGATCATTAATTTTTTCTCCAATTTTAAATGGCAATATTGGAACTGTTGGTGAAATAAGTAAATCAAATTTCTTAAATGCCTCATTGATTTCTTTAGTTAATTTACTTTTTACTTTCATTGCTTTAAGAAAATACTTTCCAGCATGTCCTGCAGATGGTACAAATCCTCCAATTATCATTCTACGTGTTACCTCAGGTCCAAATTTTTTTCTTGTTTTTGAAATGTATGAATTAAACTCGTAACCTTCAACTGGCATTTCATATCCATATCTTAAATTATCATATCTAGCTAAATTACTTCCTGCCTCAGTTGCAGTAATTGTATAATATGCAGCAACAGAATACTTTACCATCCCCAATGATACCTCTTCACAAATTGCCCCTAGCCCCTCAAGTTTTGAAATTGCCTCCTTTGTAGCAGTCATTACCTCTGGATCTATGCCCTCACCAATCATTTCAGTAATTATTCCAATTCTTTTGCCCTTGATTCCTGCATCAATATTTGCCAAATAATCCTCATTGTTGTTGTTTACTGTAGTGTTATCGTTAGGATCAATTCCTGCAATCAGATTTAGCATAAATGCAGTATCTTTTACAGTTCTAGCAAGTGGTCCTATCTGTTCAATGCTATTTGCATATGAAATTAATCCATATCTGCTGATTAAACCATAAGTTGGTTTGTAGCCAACAGTAGAGCAAAAGCTAGCAGGATTTCTAACAGAACCCCCAGTATCAGAACCCAATGATGCAACACATTCATAGGAACTTACAGATACTGCACTTCCCCCTGATGAACCACCTGGCACATATTCTGTATTCCAGGGATTTTTGCTTGGACCAAATGCACTAAATTCAGTTGATAGTCCCATGGCAAATTCATCCATGTTTACTTTACCAATAAAAATTGCATCTTGTTTTTTTAATTTTGAAATTACTGTTGCATCATATGGTGCAATAAAGTTTTCAAGCATTTTTGATGCACATGTAGTTTTACTATCCTTTATGCATATGTTATCTTTAATTGATATTGGCATTCCAAAACATGCACCAAGTTTTTCACCTGATTTAATTTTTTTATCAATGTTACCGAGCTTGATCAAGTGCTTTATCATTAATTGATAAAAATGCATGAAGTTTATCCTCAACTTTATTAATTCTTTCAAGTGTTTTTCCAATAAATTCTTCAACAGAAATATTACCGTTTTTAGCTTCTTGGACAAATTCAAGGGCAGAAATTTTGAGATTCATCATTACATCTTTGGTGCTCGTACATAGGTTCCTTTGTAATGATTCATTTTTTCAATAAGCTTTTCAGCAAAGGGAATGTATTCATCACGTCTTAATTCTTCAATTGAAATTTCTGGCATCGAGATTTCTTCAGACTCTACTCCTGCAGAATCTAAAATATCAAAATAACTAATTATTGTTTGAACTTTTTCTAAATATTCTGCATTATCATCAACATCTATTTTCATTAATTTTGAAACATGTTCAATTTCTTCAACAGTAACCATTTTCTATACTCACATTTGGTTAATCTATCAATCTTCCTATAAAATGTAGGCACTACATGTAATTATTTTTAGAATTTGGCCACAAGGTAGCGCGATAATTCGGAAAGATGCGTTAGTTGAATTATCGCAGCCCAGCATTACCTATGGCAATGTATTGATTTGAAAAATTTTCATAAAATAAAAAAACAATAAAAAAATTGATAATTACAGTAATTTTGGTTTATACAAAATTTATGCCTAGATTAACATGAATTCCAGTTTGGTTCAAATCCCCCTTCTTTTCATGATCCTTTCTAATCTTGGCTTGACTTGTATCTCTAAATTTTCATAAAATAAAAAAACAATCAAAAAATTGATTATCAAATCAAAAAATTATCATTAAAACTATTAGTCAGGATTCCAGTTCAGTACCTAATGCATCAGCAATAATATTTGCCCAATTAAATGCTGCAACAACAGATGTTATCTCCACAATTTGTTTATCATCATATCCATGTTTTTTTAAAATTTGATGATCATCATTTGTTGTCATGTTTGCAGAATCATTAATTTTTAATGCATAGTTTAGTGCAGCTTTTTCTTTATCTGAAAAACTAGTAAAATTATTTTTAAGGTCTAAAATTTTCTCATCAGTAAATCCCATTAATTGCAGTAACATTCCATGAGCTTGTGTGCAATATTTACATGAATTAGCATTGGATACTACAACTGCAATAGATTCTTTTAAAATTCTTGGAATAGATGATTCACGAAGTAAAATAATTTTTACTCCATCCCAAAACCATTTTGCAATTTGTGGATCAATTGAGGTAGTTTTTAAAATATTTGGAATTTTTCCAATTTGGAGTTCATCATTAATTTCTTTATACAATGCTGCAATCTCAGGATTCATTATGTTCCCCTCTTTTACAAATGGCATGTATTCTTAGAATTTTGATTTCAATAAAAATTTTAAGATAAAATGAATTTAAACAAAATCAAATATGCTCTAAATCCAATATAATTTTGATTTTATGGCGCTAATTTTAGATATTGAAATACACTTTGAAAATTAATTGTACTTTATTTTAATAAAAGAAATTAGATTTACTCTTATAATCAGATTACAAATAAACAACTATGGCTTTTACTAGATGCAATTCTTGTAAGGAATTAAGATTTGATAAAAAAGCTAATCGCTGTACAAACTGCGGATATCAAATTGGAAGTTTGTAATTGTATAATCTATTTTTTAGGTGATTCATCAGAATGGGGCTTCATTACCACCTTATCTGAGCCTTTACACGGCTTTTCACCATTAAAGTGCTTATGAATTTGCCAGTTTGCGCCTTTTGGAAATTTTAAAACAATGTGACCAGTTTTCCATTTCTGACACCATGCACAAAATATCTTTGGAGCATTAGATTTTGACATGTGAAAATTACCTGAATTTGCCATACTGTTATCTAAATTTGTGGGGTATTTAGTAATTAATCATTTTTTTAAAGATAATTTTTTTTAAATATAGTAAAAAACTCACCATATTATTGAATTCTCTATTTGTCATTGCAATAGTTGCAATTCTTGGAGTTATGCTTCCAAGTGCATTTGCTCAACCTGTATTGTATGATGATAATTTGATTATTGAAGTATATGCAGGTGAAATTGGTTGGGGATACACTACAATGACATTTGTTGGTGATGATATCTTACTTGTAGAAAAATTAGGCAATGTTAAATTAATTCGTGATGGTGTAATACAAACAGACCCAGTTTTACAAATAGATGTTAATCCAATTAGAGAAAGTGGTTTGCTAGGTATTACAAGTGTTGGGTCTACAGTTTATCTTTATTTTACAGAAATTAATTCAGAAAAAGAACAATTAGGTAATAGAATTTACAAGTATGATTGGAATGGTGAAAAATTAGTAAATCCTGTTTTGATTAAAGAGTTACCATCTAATGAATATCATAACAGTGGAGCTATGGTTACTGGTTTAGATGGACAAGTGTATGCAGTAGTTGGTGATACTGGAAAATATGGTCCACTTCAAAATCAATCCCTTGAGAAGCTTTATCCACCAGGAACGAAAGATTACATGGATACTAGTGTAATTTTACGTGTAGACCCTGAAGGACCATATCATGCAATGGGAATTAGAAATAGTTTTGGTCTTGCAATAGATCCAGTTAATGGAAATTTATGGGATACAGAAAATGGGGATGATGATTTTGATGAAATTAATTTAATTCAAGATAAATTTAACAGTGGATGGGAGATGATAATGGGACCTGCAACTCAATCAGAAATTGCCAGTCTACCAGTATACGAGGATTACCAATATGCGGATCCAAAATTTAGTTGGCAAGAGGTTGTTGCACCTGCAGCAATAAGTTTTGGAAATTTTAAAGAAACTAGAGATTATGATAATTCTATTTTTGTAGGTGATTGTAATAATGGACATTTGTATAAATTTCAATTAAATCAAAGTAGAGATGGATTTGTATTTTCAAATCCAGATTTGCAAGATAATTTAGTTAATGAAAATGATTCTACAGATGAAATTATGCTTGGAACAGGTTTTAGATGTATTACAGATATTGAAAGAGGTCCAGACGGATTTCTTTACTTGGTATCACATGGTGAAAGTGTAATTTATAGAATTTTACCAATAGCTGCTGCTGAAAAATCTTTAGAGACAGAGGTTATTGCATCAGAGTCTGAGGAGATACAATCAGAAATTACTACATCTGTAGAAGGAGGTGGTTGTCTAATTGCAACTGCAACTTATGGTAGTGAATTAGCACCACAAGTACAACTACTTCGAGAAATTAGAGATAACCAATTACTAAACACAGAATCAGGTATACAATTCATGAAAACATTCAATGATTTCTACTATACATTTTCACCAACAATAGCTGATTACGAAAGAGAAAATCCTGTATTCAAAGAGGCAGTAAAGCTTGCAATTACACCAATGATTTCTACATTATCTTTAATGGAAAATGCAAATTCAGAGTCTGAAGTATTGAGTATTGGAATTTCATTAATCATACTAAATCTTGGAATGTATCTAGGTGTTCCAGCTGTTGTAATTGTTGGAATTAAAAAGAGATTCTAAACTCGCATTTGATCAAATCATAAATATCACAAATCCGTTATTAAAAATTAATTTACTATTTTAGAGACGTTTTTATGTATAGCATTTTCAAGTGAATTAATGAAGACTAAAGCAATAAGCTCAATCTTTCTATTATTTACCATATCAATATCCATGATTTCAATTGCTCCTAATGCTTTTGCAGATCATCATGAGATTACAATCACTCCAATATCTGGTTCAGGTTCAGATTCAGGTTGTGAACTTACAGAAGAAGGATGTTACAGTCCAAATCCTGTAACAGTTTATGTTGGCAGTGTTATAATATTTTCAAATACTGAAAGTGTATCACATACTTTTTCATCAGGTGTACCTTCAGATGATGTTATTGGTGTAGAATTTAATTCTGGAATGCTTGAACCAGGTAGTTCTTTTCAATGGATACCAGAAAATGTAGGTGAATTTCCTTATTTTGATATGATTCATCCTTGGATGCAAGGAACAATCATAGTACAAGAGGCAACAGAAAAAACTCATGAGAAAATGGAAACTCATAGTGAAGTTGCAGAGGAAACAGTTGTTGAAGAACAAGTTGTAGAAGAAACAGTTGTTGAGGAACAAGTTGTAGAAGAAACAGTTGTTGCTACTCAAGAGTCTGAAGAGAATGGCGGCGGTTGTCTAATTGCAACAGCAACATATGGTTCTGAACTTGCACCACAAGTTCAACTACTTAGAGAAATTAGAGATAATTCATTATTGCAAACAGAATCAGGTTCTGCATTTATGGCAACATTTAATGACATTTACTATACATTTTCACCAACAATAGCTGATTACGAAAGAGAATCACCAATTTTCAAAGAAGCAGTAAAGTTTGCAATTACACCAATGATTACAACACTATCAATTATGGAAAATGCAAATTCAGAGTCTGAAGTTTTAGGATTAGGACTTTCAATTATTGCATTAAATTTGGCAATGTATATTGGAATTCCAGCTGTTGTAATTGTTGGAATTAGAAAGAGATTCTAAATTCATAATTGTAAAAAATGCTTAGGCTTTTAAGCAAAATTTATCATAAAATTAATTATGATATTGCTAAAACAGAAAGATCAAATTCTGAAAGAGACTTTATGACTAGTGAGAAAAAAATAAAAATTATGTGTAAATGGTGTAATGTTTTTGAAACTTGTCATATTGTTAGTCAAGAAATTACAGATCATCATGGAAACTATGGAATAGATAGTGTTATGATGGCTAAAGTCAAAATCCACAAGCATTTCAAAGGAAAAAATTATTGTAAAGGCTCAGATAGAACAATTACTGTGCCTCTAGATAAGACGCTAAAAGATAATGCAAAGCACAAAGAGTAGATTCTAAACTCACATTAATGAATAATGCTTAAGTTAATACAAAATTTATAGAATTATTGAATAAAATCATATTATTTACTATTCTATCAGTTATTCTTCTAAGCGTATCTTTTACTTCAATTTCAGCAAGTCCAGAATCTGAGCAAAAATTAATGGATAAAATCAAATCACTTGAAAAAAAGATCAAGGATTTACTTTCTGAAAGTGCTAAAATAAAAAAAGAGAATTATAAATTAAAAAATGAAAATGCTAAATTAAAAACGGAAAATACTAATTTAAAAACTTCTAGTACACAATCTACAACACCAAAAGAAAGTACACAATCTACAAAGCCTACAGGCAAATGTGCGAGTTTGAATAAAGGTGCATTACTGACAAATTGTGATTTTCATGAAATGGATTTACATGGAAAAGACCTTAGTGGTGCAAAACTTAGTGGTGCAAACTTTCAAAATTCAAACCTTAGTGGTGTAAACCTTAGTGGTGCAGACCTTAGTGGTGCAGACCTTAGAGGTGCAGACCTTGGTGGTGTAAAACTTAGAGGTGCAGACCTTGGTGGTGTAAACCTTGGTGGTGTAAACCTTGGTGGTGTAAACCTTGGTGGTGTAAACCTTAGAGATGTAAACCTTGGTGGTGCAAATCTTGGTTATGCAGACCTTACTGGTGCAGACCTTACTGGTGCAAACCTTAGAGATGCAGACCTTATTGGTGCAAACCTTAGTGGTGCATATCTTGGTTATGCAGACCTTACTGGTGCAAACCTTACTGGTGCAAACCTTAGAGATGCAGACCTTACTGGTGCAGACCTTACTGGTGCAAACCTTAGTGATGCAGACCTTAGAAGAGCAAACCTTACTGGTGCAAAAGGGTTAGATTAAAATAAAAATAATAATTAACTTCTAAACTCACATTAGTGAATAATGCTTAAGTCATAAAAAACAGAATTGAGATAATGAATAAAATAACAATATTAGGAATCTCCCTAATGTTTGGTTTAATGATTTTTGCAGTAGCAATTCCTGAAAGCTATGCAAGTTATCATGCACAAGCAACCAAAGTAAAATGTATAGGCACTCAATACGAAGGCACAAATTACAAAGTGTTCATTATGGGTGACTTTACTGATAGCAAAAGCATGTATAAAATGCTAGACCAATGTGCAAAAGAAAAATACCAAATTGGTACTAGTCTTGGTCTATGGTATGCTTGGAAGTAATTTCCAAACTCTTCTTTTTTCTAAACTCGTATTTTTAACAAACGTTCAGAAATTATGTAGTTTTTTTTATTATCCTAAAAATTTGTTTACATTTTATACAATCTACATTAAATTCCATTATCACATCGATAAATCGTGAAAAATACAAAAGATAGAAAGAAAGAAAAATTAAAAGAAAAATTTGAAAAATACGAAGTCATGGTATTTACGTGATAATGTATGACTAGTATTTACACACAAATCTATGATGCAAATCTGGATAAAGAGTTTGAAACAATTTTGATAAAACTTTTACGATTTAATCTGGCACCTATTGTTGAATCACCCATACATGATTTTTTAGTAGAATATGTTGCAATAAGGGGGGAGTATTGGAATCAAATTGAAAAATGTTATTCATTTGATATGGCTTTTGATAGGTATTATCAATATACAAAAAATAAATGTTCTTTGATAGATTCACTTTTAGACAATCTTAATTTTGCACACTGTCATAATCCTTTACAAAATGATTTATCTTTAATGATGGAAATACAAGATTACAAAGAAATTTTAGAATAAACTCATGGAGTTAATCTATCAACATCTCTTGGATAAAATGTAGTATCACGAATATTTTCAGTTCCAGTTAAAACCATAATTAATCGCTCAAGACCAATACCAAAACCTGCGTGTGGTGGTACACCATAATCAAATGCGTTAAGATGATACTCAAAAGAGTCTGTTTTCATACCTTTGTTACTCATTCTTTGAGCCAACTCCTCACGTTTTTCAATTCTTGTACTTCCTGAAGATAATTCTAAATCTCCAAACATTAAATCAAATGACTCTGAAAGTTTAGGATTTGTTTTGCTTCCTTTTACGTAAAATGGCTTTGGTCCTAAAGGCCAATCAGTAATAAAGTAAAATCCATCTAATCCAATTTTTTTAAGATTTGAAGGATACAAGTCATCTCCCCACTCTGTTTTTGCACCTGCTTTTTGCATTTTATCAACAAGATCATCATAGGTGTATCTTGGAATGCTATTTGGTACTATAATTTGGGTAAATTCAGAATCTGGATTATTTTTAATATAATTATTTGCTGCAATTACTGAAACTTTGATTATCTCCTCAATTCGATTCATTACATCATTGTAATCAACAAAGGCTTCTTCGAGGTCTATTGAAATTGCTTCAGCCAAATGTCTGTTGGTTCTTGATGGCTCTGCTCTAAAGATTGGAGCAATCTCAAAGACTTTTTCAAAACTCATTGTTAGTTGCTCTTTGTATAATTGGGGGCTTTGAGCTAAAAATGCCTCCTTGTTGTAGTAAAATATTGGAAACAATGCAGCTCCACCTTCTGTTGCAGTTGCAATCATTTTTGGAGTATTAATTTCAATAAAATTTTCTTCTATAAAGTAATCTCTTATTGTTTTTAAAACTAAACTTCTAATTTTAAAAACATGTTGTAATACATTTCGTCTTAAATCAATAGGTCTTACCTCTAAACGCGTATCAATGTTTTTTACAGTTTTTGCAGTTGGCTCAAAAGGAGGAATTTTTGTAACTTCTGAAAATACTCTTAATTCATTTGGAATAATTTCAAATCCACTTGGTGCTTTTTCAGATGCTTTTATTTTTCCAATAACTGCAATTGATGAATGTGCCTTTAGTGAAGATATTTTTTCAAGTATCTCATCAGGGCAATCTCCTTTTTTTGCAACAACTGAAAGGTCACCATTTTTGTCTCTTATAGTTGCAAAGCTAATGTTACCATGTCCTCTAACTGTCAAAACCCACCCCATTACAGTAACTGTATCTCCATCCATTGATGCACTTAATTCATTAGAGTAGTGGGATCTGCGTAAAGTTCCAAGTTCAGTTTCAATCATGATTTTATAATATCTCCATATTTTGTGGTGTAATTAATTTTTTCAAAATGATCAATTGAGATTTTTGGTTTTCATAATGTTTATACTCACCTAGTATCAAAATTCAAAATAACATGGTAAATATCCTAATTGGACTAGTCATTGCAATGTTTCTAATTGTTGCAGTATTTGTTGGATATAACACATCTCAAAGTGCTACTGAAGAGATGGGAGGCCATAGCATTACAATTGAGCCAATAAGCCTAGAAACTACCCCCCAAGTACTAGAAATAATTGAGAATCAAGGCAGATTACAGGCAATTATCTAATTTTAGACTATTGTGCTATTTACGAGCTTGTTGATACGAAAAAATTCACTATACCAAAGTAATACAGATTTTGCCATACTGGGTAATGTCAGAAATACAGGCATACGATGTAAAGGCACACAAACAAGTGACCATGAAAAACCCAAAACCATATTTAATGAAAAATGGTCACTGGGCAATCAAAGGAACTAGCTCTGTTACTGGGATAACTTTATTCAAGTTTGTTGGCAAAAAACCTTCAATTCCCCACTCAAAGTTAGATTTTCTTAAAAAAATGTTTTCTAGTAGAAATTGCGAATGCGATAAAGCCTGCTAGATTTTTTTTAAATAATGGAAATTCCTAATTTGAGGAATTAATACGCCCATACACTAGTTTTTGCCTTAATGTCTGCAAATTTAAAAAGTGTTAAAAGAAGCTAAAAATCTGAATAGAGAATGGTACTTGGAATTATTATTGCAGTCGCAGTTTCAGCAATTGTTATTACTATTGTAATAAAATTAACTCGAAATATGGGTAAACCAAATAATTTTAGAAAGGTATCAAAGTGCATATCTTGTGGACGAGACACCACTTCATTGTTATGTTCATCTTGTAAAAAAAATGCAGACTCTTTAAAATAATATTACAAATTAGACATAAACCCGTTTTAGTCCTATTACTAAATTTTAAAAGATAATTCTTGTCCATTGCCAATAGGAAATGTAATTGATTTGACACTTTTAACCCCTCTAATGTGGTTTAGATATTTTTTTATGTGTTTTTTAAATCGCTTTGGAAAAATAATGTTGTCTGCTGCAATTATACCATTTTTTTTTAACATTGGCAAGCAAATATCAAAATAAAACGGATATTCTTCTTTGTCTGCATCGATAAATATAAAATCAAACTGCTCGTGTGTTTTTAATTTAGATTTACTTAATTGAATCAAAACATCTCTTGCTATGCCTTCTTTGATTTCTATTCTATTTGCTACTCCTGCTTTATGAAAATTATCTTTTGCAAATTTGATTTTTTTTGGATTTTTTTCTATAGTTATTATCTTTGAGTTTTTACTCATGGCATCTGCAAACCATAATGTAGAGTAACCAAAAGATGTACCAATTTCTAATATCTTTTTTGGTTTGTGTATTCTTAGAAGCAGGTTGTAGAAAATTCCAGTGTCTTTAGTTATTGCAAGCATTCTTTTATCATGATGAATTTTACTATAGTTTTTTTTCTCATAATCTGCTCTTTTCTCAAGAGAACGTAAAACCTGAGTGATTTTTTTATTCAATTAACTGTCTTGTAGATTTGTTGAATTTAACTAATATTGGATATTTTATGCTCAATTTGGTTTTAAGATTTGAATGTCTTGTATTTATTAGACATTATCAAACACACAAAGATTCCCCTTCCAGAAATTACATCAGCTCTGTGTTTTAATGATTTTGGAATAAATATTGTTGCAGGTGATTTCACTTTGTAAATTTCATCACCAAGCTGAATTTCATACACTAGCTTATCGTCATGTGAAAGAATCATGTTAATTTCATCTACGTCATGTTTATGCAATATGCTATATTTTGATATTTTTTTATTATTTACATCAACAAAGTGAACAGCTGCGTGAATCTTTGATTCAGATATAGTTTTTTTACTTAACATAGAAATTCGTTTAATTGGAGCTTTTTTATGAAATGGAACTTTTGATAGTGATTCGTTTATTCCTTTTGTAATGTATTTTTTGTATTTTTGCATATTAGAAAATTATAATTTTTGGTATAAAACAGCTCTTATACATTGTTCATATAAACAACAATTTTTAATAAAATTCGTGCAAGACAGAACTTCTGAATGGTTTGTTCCAAAAATTGGATCCAGAAACTTTAGAATTGGTGTCGGAATGTTGTTTTTACCTTACACTTGCATTGTAACCTGTTTTGCTGCATGGGGCTCATTAGGTGGTCCATTTGTTTTAGATAGACTTTTTGCAATATGTGTGATCTATTTTCTTGCAGTTGGCATTTCTGCTCATTGCCTTGATGCAGTATGTGGAAAAACTAAACCATGGGGTGTGCTGCCAAAAAGGAAAATTTTAGCTATTGCAATATTTGCACTATGTATTGCTTTTAGTTTGGGCCTGTATTATGCATTTTTAGATTCTCCACTATTGTTTATTATAGGAATTGTTGAGGGATTTTTCTTGTTTGCCTATAACATGGAGCTTTTTGGCGGAAAATTTCATAACAATATCTCTACTGTAATATCCTGGGGAATTTTACCTGTATTTGCAGGGTCTGCAATCCAAACAAACTCTATCTCTATTGAGACTGTACTTTTGAGTATTGTTTCTGCATCAATAACCTATTTTCTTATTACAACATCAAGAAAATACAAGGAATTAAAAAAATCAGAAGCTGATTTGGCTAAAATACGAAGCAAAGAAAATATCCTTAAACTGATCACTCTTTTTGTTCTAGTTGTAACATTTTCATTTTCAATTTTAGTTATTTTATAATCTCATTAGATTTTTCTTGATGCACTTTCAAAGATTTTAAAACATTTCTTAATTTTAGACCCTGGTGTTATCTGATAATTTGTTTTTTTTAAAAAAATGTCTAAAAACTAGAAAATATGAGATTTTTGATATTTGTGAATAAGAATTATACTTTTTTCTAGTTTATTTTTAATTATTCATGAAAATAAAAATGATTTATTATAATAATTATAAAATAATCTTAAATAGTTGTAATTCCTATATACTATTGCTTTGTTGGTAATACAATCTGACAAATAGACAGCGTAGCCCCGCAGAACGAAAAAGGCAATCATGCGTTTAAACGCTTGACCACAAGAGGAAATCTCTTATTGTTCTGCAGTTATGGGGTTTACGCCTTTCTCTTTTTCTGGAAATGATTTAAAATAAAAAATTATTTTTGGAAATTATAATAGTTTAGATTTTAAAAAAAATTATTCAAAATCTATTACTTCTTCTTCAGAGTAAATTTCACCGTCATTTTTAGCGATGTTGCTTTTCCAATACCATTCAATTAAATCAAAATACAAGCTCGACATCCTCAAATTCGTCATCATCATCATACCAGTCGATAAAATCAACTTCAAATGTTTTCATACCTTTTTCTTTAAAAATTCATAGTTAATTTCAGAGATTAAAAAATTTGATCACAGCGTAAACTATTTTCATACTTGAATTTTCTCATTTAAAAAGGGGGTTTTTGAGATAGAGGCATACGTTAATTTTAGATTAATTAGATGGGTTTTTTGATAATTATCTAATGGAATTAACTGATAGAGAAAAAATAATTTCGATAATCTCAAATGGGATAGCAGTATTTTCACTACTACAAGAACGAGACGAGTTGCCAAAAAACACCAGCATGTATGATTTTATCCTCAAAGTGATACCTTTAGAGATTAAATCACAACTTAGTGCTGAGTTAATTGATGAGGTTTTCAAGTATGTCACCTCAGCTCATAGATTCTCAGATGTAAAGTAATATTATCAAATACACAAATATCACTTTAAAAAAAACGATCAATTATCTTGTATAGTAAAGACCATAATTTATGGCACTTTATGCACAAACCATGCCTAAATTGTAAAAGAATCATTAGACCGCGATCTAAATATAGAGCTTTGAAGTAACATAAAGCAAGTCTTGGGGAGGTAAAGAACGTCGATACGTCATATCTTTTCAGGACTGAATATAGATAATTTTAATAAATTCAATTATTTTGTATGATTTACTAATTTTACAATTCCACGTTTTGCTAGTCTGATAAAATTATCATCAATTCCATTTTTCTCAAATATTCTTCTCAAAATATACGACCTTACAAATGAAGTAATGGCGTATGCACCTGTAATTGCAATGTTTGCCATGTATGGGTCTTGTTGAATCCATCCAGTAGATAATGGAAGTATGATTATTCCCAATCCATAACCGACTGGAAAACCACCAATTGAATTAACTAGTGCTTCAGATGCGCTTTTCTTTTTCCCGTCAATTAATTCATTTGACATTATTTCATTTCCTTCATAACATCATACTCATTCATCTTCATCTTCATCTTCCTCTCTTGTACCCCATCTGTAAAAACAGTCATTGCATTCCCATTTTGGATCATTATTTCCAATTATGCATCCACCACCAACAATTTCCTTGTCTTTAATTGCCTGCAGATACCAGTACATATTTCCTGGATAGCCCCAAAAAATTGTTGCAATAGAGGATTTACCGCATTCAGGACATAGAGTCATTTAACATACCTCCTCATCTTCCAGGATATTGAATCAAACCATGGCACTTCTTGAAAAAAAACAATTTTAGCATATCAGTAATTGATTGGTATTACCATATCCTGCCCAAAAGTACCCTTCCCAGTCGTGTTGGTCCTTTATTGGAACATCAGCATACCAAGAATCACTACCCAATCTAATAAATTGAAGATATTGCCCAGTAGAACAATTTTGAAAACCGATAAAGTTGGACTCAAATCTGTAATCTAGATTATCCATTTTATTTACTGCACCCAAAAAGTCAATTTGGACATGTTGATTTTGTTTAACTGATTTTTTTTCCATCCCAATAATAGTAAATGATATTTTGAAATTTTACATCAGTTAAAGTTTCCAGTTTTTGAGAGATAAATTCAATTTGAGTTTGAATCATTTTATTTTCTCCAATTTTTTTTGTATTTGGTTTTGAATTAAATTCAAGCACTGTATTATTATCATGATTTTCTGTATTACAATAATTAATCCAAATTTGTCTTCTGTGTGTTTAAAATTTAAAAAGTTCATCTTAGCCTTTTAAAAAATTTATCATGCCACTCTGCATCTTCTTGTGCATAGACTGCTAATGCTTGAATTTTGATCAATGTTTTTTTATATGTATCATGATCTTCATCTTTACCATCATTGAATGCCTTACTATACCAATAAAGAATTGCTTGTAAATCATCTACATTTAGTTCCTTATTTCTCAAACTGGTTCATCCTCATTTTGATACTCTTCTAGTCTGACTTTGAGATTTACAAATGATAAGACCATCATGCCTTTCCTGACCCAGTACATTGACTCGTCTCTTTCGTCCTCAAACTCTCTTATTATTCTTGGAAAAAACGTTCCATCAGAATTTGATTTTTTTCAATTTTTGGTGTTTCATATATAGTAAAAGTAATCAGTATTATTATGAAACAAGTTCATAGTATGCATACTTTAGATACTGTTAGGCACGATTTGTACTTTTAATCCAAATAATATCAGGTTTATTTAATTATTAATTTAGTATGAATAGTATGCATACTAAAACATTATAGAATATTAGGCATGTTTGCGTATATACTGTATGAATATGTTTGATCAAGGACCGGATTGGATGGTCCAAAGAAAATGCATCGAGTGCAATCATATGGCATTGATGAGAATAGACCAAATAGCATTGTGTATTGGTTGTAGAAAATAAGAATTTTGTAAATTTTTTAATTAAAACAAAAATTCAGATGCCTTAAGACCATCATGAGTAAAAGAAACCCATCTATTTTTTCCTATTTTTTCTTCTTCAATAAAATTCCAGGTTTGTTTTAAAGGCTGAATAAATTTCTTATCCAAGCTTGCATATCTGGCTTGACTGTGATTTTCATCACGTGCATTAATGTTGAGTATATTTCTTTCTTCTGCAATTTCGGCAAGTTCCTTTTTTTGAATCCGTCCTTTGTTTTCTCTAATAATTTTTAAAATTTCAATTAATTCCTTGTTTGGTGTACGCAACTGATATTTTGGTAGTTTATGAATTTCTCCAATTCCTGTTGTTTGTTGCTTTTCTAAATTATATGCAGGGTAATCTTTTGCTTCTGGATAATACGGATGGATATTTGTTCTATCATCAAAAATCATACATGCCATCATACATGCAATTGCATGAATTTTGGAACCGCTTGCAACATTAACATAAACATCATCTTTCCTGTGTTCTAAAATTATTTCTTTAACAACACGAATATTATCAAAGAGTCGTAATCTATCGGCGTATATTTTTTTGCTATCAATATTTTTCTTTTTAGTTGTTTGATTATTTCATCCTGAAATTTGGTGGATTTGTCTCGAGATACATTTTGATCAACTATAAGGTATACCATGTGTGCCTCCATTACTACTGCTGGTTTTACTACTCGGTCTATTTCAAATCCAACTGGGGCGACATGTACACGCTTTTTAATAAGATCAGATTTCATAGTATGTACAGTATACATACTATGTACTTGTTATTAATATTTTCGTAATTCATTAAAAAAGTAATGATTAGAGCAACAACCGCATTAATGGTCTTAAGCCTAATTGCAACTGTTGGCATAAACAATGCTTACGCAATTGAGCCACAAACCTTTACTGTTGAAATGACAATAAATGGATTCAGCACAAACAGTTTGAGTGTCAATAAAGGAGATTCTGTTACATTTGTAAATACACATGTCAAATCAAATGGTAATTTAGAGCCTCATGCAATTAGTGATCCTTTTGCAGTACCATACACGGTACTCACTTATTGGATATTGGATAATTCAGGTCCTTCACATACATACACAATTAAAGATTGCAAGACGTATGAATTTCATGACAGATTCTTTGCTGTAAAACCAATTATTGTACAATGTAACAATAGTGCAGAACAAAAAACTGCAAGTGGTCCAGTATATCAAACATCAAAAGATGGAATAATTACTGTCGATGTCTATACAATACCATTTGATGTAAAAATTACAGAAAATGGCAGTGTAACTGTACATAATGGTGATACAATAGCACACAATGTTTCACACACTGGTACAACTGGAACTGAAAAAGGTGGAACTTTTTACAAAGTAGTTCCTGCAATGTCTAAACAAACAATAAATTTTCCAATCACTGGTAGTACCACGTACCCAGCAGGTGTATACTCTTTTGAGGATACAGTTACTGGTAAAAAAGGCACAATTACAGTTGAAAAATGGAAAGGTAGTGTTGATGCAATAAAAGATGCAGCCAAAACAGGTGTAACACAAGGTATAGTGGAGGATGTAGGTATTCAAGAAGACATTGTAGTGATTCTCAACTCAAAATCCACGCCTGGAATAACAGTTGATGAAGGAATCTACAACGTAGAGGAATACAACGAAAACATGGACATGATAAAGTTGCAAACAAAACTTGCAGATGTGACATCACAGTTTAATGACTCTATTACAAAACTTGCAGAACAAAAAATTGCAATAGAAGATCATGACAGTGAAATACAATTACTAACAACACAACTTGCAAGTCTTAACACAACAGCAACATCAGTTTTGACATTAGAACAAACTGTTTCTTCTCTGCAATTAGAAAAAGAAAACCTTGATGCAAAAATAGACACACTAACTAGTGATACAAGTGTTTTAGATAGCAAAATTGCTAACTTTGAAGCACAAGTTGTAGCACTAACTAGTGAAAGAGACCAAT
>JAHCGZ010000004.1 GCA_022117465.1 Candidatus Nitrosopumilus limneticus | reverse complement strand
AATGCAATAACTGATAGTCCCAAACCCAATACTTCAGACTCTGAATTTGCATTTTCCATAATTGATAGTGTTGAGAGCATTGGAGTTAAACCAGCTTTTACAATTTCTTTAAAGATTGGACTTTGACGTTCCATATCTGCAATTGTTGGTGAGAAGGAATAGTAAATGTCATTGAAGGTTCCCATAAATGCAGAACCTGATTCTGTGTTTAGTAATTGGTTATCTCTAATTTCTCTAAGCAATTGTACTTGTGGAGCTAACTCACTACCATATGTGGCTGTAGCAATTAGACAACCGCCGCCATTCTCTTCAGTAGTAGTTTGTACTACTTGACATACACCATTTACTGATTCAGTTCCAGGTCCACAGTCTACCATTTCTTCAACTACTTCAGTGGTTGGTTCAGTGGTTGGTTCAGTGGTTGGTTCAGTGGTTGGTTCAGTGGTTGGTTCAGTGGTTGGTTCAGTTGGTGTTGGTGTAGAAATTATTGGTTCTCCACCGGCATAATTTATTGAAACATCAGATTTATCTGCACCGTATTTTACATTAATAGTGTAATCACCACTATTTTTCCAAAGTGGTCCAGAAGCAAGAAATGAAAATGTAAAAGAGCCATCAGATTTTGGCATTACTTGTCCGATACTTACAATACTGTTGTCTGGAGATTTTACAAGATAAGTAACTGCACTGGCAGATAGTGATAAAGGATCATACTTGCCAATAGTTCCAGAAATAGTTACAGGTGCACCATTTGTATAAATTTCAGCATTACTAGAAATCGATAATGCAGGATTAGGGTCACTAGTTGCAAAAGCAACAGCACCCATACCATAGGACATAATTGAAATAGATAATAATGCAAACGCTAGCAATCCAGATACTTTCATTTTCATTTTCAGTCGTTTCTTATGGTATTTATATTTTAAATCAAATAAAATTTGACTAATTTATGGTCTAATTGTTGCTTTTCTAGTACAGTATTCAGGTCCATTTAAAAATCAATTAATTAGAATTACTATCAAATTATTAGTTATTTGAAAAACATGTAATACATCATAAAATAATAGAATATAATGGAAATATTTACTCAAAGAACTAAAGTTTTGCAAATTTCCTTATTTGCTATTCTTTCGGCTTTTGTAGTAGAATTAATTTTTGGTTTAATTTCTAATAGTCTTGCTCTAATTACAGACAGTATTCATGCACTATTAGATGCAGTAGTAACACTAGTTTTACTTTTAGCAGCAAGATGGGCAATGAAGCCAGCAGATGCCGAACATACCTACGGATATGGAAAAATTGAATCATTAGGAGGATTAATTGGAGGAATAGTAATTTTTCTAATTGCTTGCTTTTTCATTTATGAATCAATTGATAGATTACAAAGTCCACCACCAAATCTTTTGCCAGGATTATTTGCAATAATTGGAGGACTATACACAATAGGAATTGATTTTTTTAGAATAATCTTACTTAGAAAAAGTATCAAAGCAATTGGAGGTACAACTCTCAAAGCAGATTTCTATCATGCACTTATGGATCTCGGTTCTACCTTAGTTGCAATCATAGGAATAATTCTTGTCACATATGGAATTTATTTTGGGGATTTTGTTGCAGCATTAATTCTAGGAGGATTGTTAGCAATTCTTAGTATAAAATTGATATCCAAAACTGCACTAGATTTGATAGATGTAATATCTCCAGAACTTGTCAAAAATGTTAGAGAGATTTCAAATTCAACAAATGGAGTTATGGAAACAGGTTCAATTCTAATGAGAAGATCAGGAGATACAATTTTTGCCGATGTAACAATATCATTAAGAGGAGATACAAGTTTTGAAAAGGCACATGAAATTAGCAATAGTGTTGAAAAAAATATTAAAAATAAAATTCCTAATTCAGGAATTACAATTCATTTTGAACCAAATTGGAAAAATGTTCCACTAGATGCAAAAATTTTAGAAATTGCAAAAAATGTAGAAGGGGTCAAAGGAGTGCATAATGTAATTACACATAAGACCAAAGACAAATTATATTGTAATTTACATGTAATGGTAGACAGAGAAATCAATTTAATTTCGGCACATAAAATTTCTGAAATTATAGAAAATAAAATACAAAAAGAAATACCTGAAATTACTCATGCTACAATTCATTTAGAACCATTTCTAAAAGTTCCAAAGAATTTTAATGTGGAAGATACAGTTACTGAAGAAAAAATTAAAAAAATTGTTGAAAGCTACCCAGATGTAAAAAAAGTTGGTAGGATTTTATCATTAAAATTTGAAAATATTCTCAAAATTGATATTGATTGTTCTTTTGATAAAGAACTATCAATTGAAAAAGTACATGATGTCACATCAGAAATAGAACATGCGATTAGATTAGAAATTAAAAATTCAGTAATTACAATACATCCTGAACCGAACTAAACCAAAATGCTAGTAATATACATCACTAACATTCCTAATGCAAATCCAGATACAACAGATAAGTTAGATAGATTTCCATCATTTTCTTTTTGAATCCATTTCATCAATACCAAAATTACTTGAAAAATAGCACCTGCTCCAATAGCCAAGAAAATTACAGAAGTAAATGGAGAATATGCAAAGCCTCCAATCCAGGCACCAAAGATGGCAGGTGTGCCTGCAATCATACCCATAATAGCTAATTTTCCAAGCATTAATTTTCCTCTAGACATAGGTGCTGCGATGGCAATGCCTTCAGTAGTATTATGTAAAGCAAATCCAACAATCAAAAATGTACTAAATGCCATGGAGCCAATTCCAACTGCTGCACCAATAGCTAGACCTTCACCAAAATTATGTAATCCAATTCCAATAGAAATCATTAATCCAATTGCAACAGGTTTTGAGAAATTTAGTGAATCAGCTTTTGCAACAATTTTATTTCCAAGATAGTATAATGCTAGAAAAGACAACACAGTAACAGTAACAACAAGTAATGTTCCGTTGAAAGTATTAGCCAAATTGTTATTAGAAACTTCAATAGATTCTTCAATGGAATCAATTGCTAAAAATAACAATAATCCAGCAGTTAATGCCAAAAAGAAATGATATTTCTGTTTGCTAATTTTTTTAATGAATGGAAGCCATAGCAGTCCAATCATTACAGGAATAATACCAACATATGTTCCAATAATTGCAAAAAATATTGCAAGATTTGGTGTAAATTCTAGTTTAAAAGTAGCAGATTCAATTTCTTTTTCAAAACGAGTTCCATCATCAATTGTAATACCAATTCTATATGGTTCAGATTCATTCCATTCAAACGGAATTCTAACCAAAGTTGTTTCATATCGTTCTAAAAATCCATCTGGCTCTACAGCAGCTGGTTGAATTCTATCATTTACATCAGCCATCACAACTTGAACAGGTATTGAACCAGTGTTTCTTACAGTAGCTTGAATTTCTGAATCAATGAAATCTACTTTTTCAATTGTCACTTCAGGAAGAGCAACTCCAAAATTTAACAAATCGCCACCAGGACCAAAAATATACATCATCATTATTACAACAAAAATAAATGGGATAACACCACTTGCTATGATTTTAAATTTTGAAGTATTACTAACTATCATAATCCTTACCACTTTCATTAGATTCAGAATTATCATTTACAAGAAATATTCCAACCCAACCTTTTTCGGAAAATTCCACTTTATGTGCATGGAAAAGATAGTTTCCAGGATACGTATACTCAAATTCCATAATTCCACGCTCAGTTTGAGATAAAGTAATCATGTCAGTGTAAAAAGAAGGTACCAAATCAGTACCTGTTGGATAATAGTTGTATAAATTACCATGAAGATGAAAGTTGTTTATTGGATCAAATTCGACCATATTGACAACATAAACTCGAATTAATTCATTGGAATTAATTTGAATTGGATGATGTTGATAGTAAAATGGTATTGTATTTGCAGCATAAAAATTATTTTCAGTATCAAAGTCAGTATCGAATCCGTTTAAGACCATCACCATTTCATCAGCTGGTTCACGTCCTTCTTTAGGATCAACTATGAAAACACCATAAAGACCATGAATTATGTGTTCTTCAAGTGGCATAACATGGCAATGATAAGGATGAACTCCAACTGGTCCAGCTGTAAACTCGTACACAAATTTTCCGCCACTAGGACCTATCGCTTCAAAAACTCCATCCATTTCAGCTGGATGAATTCCATGAAAATGGATAGTATGTTCTTTTGAACCATTATTGATAAAATTAATTTTAAGTAAATCCCCTTCAGTAGCTCTAATTGTAGGTCCAGGTACTGTTCCATTGTAAGTCCAAACATTATAAAAAACTCCAGGTGAAACTTCCATTACTTTATCATCCTCAGCAATAATTGTGTATTCTCTAACAGTTGTTCCATCAGATAATTTTGAAACATTTCCATAATTGAATTCACGTAAATATACCATAGGATCAAATTCTACACTAGATACTGCGTAAAGTGGATCAATAACTTCTCCAGTTGTTCTAATGACTTTTCCTGAGTGAGTAACAAATGTCTTCAGTTCAGACTCAGCTTCAGAAAAATTTGGAAATGCTACAATAGCTGAAACTCCAATCGTTATTGAAAGTAATAGGATCATAAGAATGGAATGTGTGACTTTCATACTTTTAAAAAAAGGGAATTTCTGTATTTAAATTTACCCTAAGCTAACTTTTTTACCCCAGTCTAATTTTTTATATAAAATTTAAAATCAAAAATTAGGTTTAAAATAAAGAAAATAAAACAAACCATGTGCAAAAAACAGGATTGATAATAGTAATTTTTGGATTATTGATAGTTGTAGGTATTGGTACATCTGTAGTTGAAAATCAAGTTACGTTAGAAGGAATTAGTCAAGGAAACGGAAAAGTGAATTCAGAACAAATAGTTTCAATATCAGTTAATTTAGACAAAAATGAGACGCCTGTTGGAATTTTTGCAGTACAAGTAATGGAGTTTAAAGAAAATACATTTTCTGCAAAAATTTTAGATCCTTTAGGTATTGAAATAATTTCAGAAAAAATTAATGAGGATACTATAGAACAAGAATTCAAAGTATTTGATTCTGGAAATTATGAATTAATTATTAAAAGTTCAGATGATAAAGAAAGTTATGTAGCTGGTGCAATTGGTCCACTACCAGATGGAAATAAAAAATTGATTATTTCAACTATTTCTTCATTCTGTATAATTATAGGAATGGGAGGATTAGTAATATTGGCAATATATGAAATTAGAAATAAAAGAAAATCAGTTTAGATAACTATCCATTTTTTCTAAACCGTTTATTGCACCATCAAAAGCATCACTATCTTCAAGTAAGGAACCAAGTTTTTCAGTATTTGCAGATATAGAACATTGATCATTCTCAATTGTTTTAATTAGAAATTCACATTCTATCAAATAACTAAGTCTTTTCAAAAGATCGGATTCAGACATAGAAAATTGTTTAGATAAAAAAGAGCATTCTTTTTTTCCATCTTCTAATTCTGCCAATATCTCTGATGTTATAGGATCAAACATACAATCAATAACTTTCTCTCTATCAAAGGATTTAGTCATATCTAAATGCAATAAATTAGAAAGTAATAACTTTTTGAATAATTCAAGACAATAGAATAATTAAGAAATAAAACTGCTCTAATACATGCAAAAACTCTGTAGTAAAGATCCATCAGGTAAAGGCGTACATTGTTTTTGTATAGATATAGACATACAAAGAGGAGTGAAAAAATGCTGCAGATGTAACCAGTGGAATGTTCAAGGAAACGATTGGACAAAGGATGAAGACTTTAGATAAAATCAACCAAAAAAGTACAAAATTAAGCATATGTTAGTTCTGATCTCTCAAAAACTGCATCAGCAGTCCAAAAAAATTGGTGCCTAGCAATGGTTTTTATCGGGGTTTCCTAGAATTTTTGAATACTTGAGTAGCCAAGAATTTAGATACATTGTAAGAATCGTAGGAAACGACATTCCAGGAGAGAGAAAACTTATCGTAGGATTAACTCAAATCAAAGGTATAGGATATAATTTTGCAAATTCGATTGCAGCAACTTTAAAGATTAATTCAAACTCTAACATTGGTCATCTTACAGATGCAAATGTTCAGGCAATTGAGAAATTAATTTTAAATCCAATTGAAGGAAAATTTCCATTATGGTTTATTAACAGACAAAGAGATATTGAAACTGGAAAAAATTTACATTTGATAACATCAGATATTCCATTTACATTAAGAAATGATATTGAACGAGAAAGAGTTACTGTCAGTTGGAGAGGTTATCGTCATCTAAGTGGTCTTAAAGTTAGAGGACAAAGAACTAGAACATCTGGTAGAAGAGGTGGAGCAGTAGGAGTTGCAAAAGCTGGAATGGTAGCCCCTGTAAAAAAATCAAGTTCAGGTGCAGCAGCACCAGCAGCAGCACCAGCAGCAGCAGCACCAGCAGCAGCGGAGAAAAAAAAATAGGTGTTTTGAATGGGAGATCCAAAATATCCACGTAAAGTTTGGCGAAAACCAAAACGACCACTTAATTATGAATTAAAAATGGATGAATTACAAACTCTTGGTACGTTTGGATTAAGAACTAAAAGAGAATTATGGAAAGCCCACACAGAATTATCTCGTGTAAGACAACAAGCAAGATCATTATTAGCATTAACAGGAAAAGTTAGAGATAAAAAAGAACCAATATTATTAAAATCACTTGTAAGAATTGGTCTAATAGCAAGTAATGCAACATTAGATGACGTACTTAATTTAAAACCAACTGATTTACTTGCAAGAAGATTACAAACTATTGTTTCAAATAAATTAGGATTTAAAACACCATATCAAGCAAGACAAGCAGTAATTCATGGTCACATAATGATTGGAGATAGAAAAGTCGACATTCCATCATACACAGTTACAGTAGCAGAAGAAAATAGTGTACATTTTAGTCCTAAATCAAAAATTCCTGAAATCTTAGAAAAAACCAAAGCAAAATTATCTAAAGTTAAAGCAGATACTGAAGAAGTAAAAGAAGACAAACCGGCTGCAGACTTATCTTAGTATCATTATCAGTAAATACCCCTAATTATCAAGTAAAATAACAATGTGTTCAATTATTGGCTACATAGGAAATGAAAATGCATCTCCAATTATTGTAAAAGGATTAAAGCGAATGGAGTATCGGGGATATGATAGTGTAGGAGTAGCAACAGAATCAGATAATAAAATTGAATTAAAAAAAGGAGTTGGTAAAGTGAATGAAGTAAATTCAAAAATTCAACTAGATAGTTTACCAGGTAAAATAGGAATAGGTCATACAAGATGGGCAACACATGGAAAAGTTACAGAATCTAATGCCCACCCACATCCAAGTAATTCTGGAAAGATTGCAATTGTGCACAATGGAATAGTGGAAAATTTTGAAGAACTAAAAAAACAATTAGAAGATGACGGGTATAATTTCAAAAGTGAAACAGATAGTGAAATAATTGCAAATCTACTTCAAAAAAATTATGAAATTACAAAAGATGTAAAAAAGACAATTATGAAAACAGTTTCAGAGATTAGAGGTCATTATGCATTTGTTGCAATGTTTGAAAATGGTCAACTTGCAGCAGCTAGATTTCATGAACCGCTAATTGTTGGAGTTGGAGAAGATAATGTTTTCTTATCAAGTGATGTTTTAGGATTCATTGAATATACAGATAATGCAATATACATGGAAAGTCAAAGTGTGATTATTTTAAATAATAAAGAATTTGAAATTTTAGATTTTAATGGCAAAGAGATCAAATATGAGATTACAAAAGTTTCAAAAGAATTTGGGGATGCATACAAAGGTGATTATGCACATTTTACATTAAAAGAAATTTATGAACAACCGGATGTGATATTTAAATCAGGAGAAATATTAGTAGAAGGAATAGAAAAAGCAGTAGAATATATTAAAAATGCAAAAAATATCTACATTACAGGTAGTGGAACTAGTTACAATTCTGCACTTATTGCAAAGCAAATTTTATCAAAATATGTTAAAATCAAATCAGAGCCAATCATAGCAAGTGAGTTACAATTTGCACCAGACACTATTGAAGAAAATTCAGTATTTATTGCAATTTCTCAAAGTGGTGAAAGTGCAGATGTTTTAGAAGCAGTACGAATTGCAAAAAAATTAAATTGTAAAATTATTTCTATTGTTAATTCATTAACATCATCACTTACACGTAAATCAGATATTGTATTAGGAATGAATTGCGGACCAGAAATAGGAGTTGCTGCAACAAAAAGCTTTACTGCACAATTAATAATATTGTATAAAATTATACAAAAATTAAATGAAACTATTACTATTGATTTTGAACAATTTTCACAATCGATTTCAAAAATGATAGAAAGTCCAATTAAAATTAAAAAAATTGCAAAAGAATTGAAGAATATTTCAGACATCTACATTTTGGGAAGAGGGATTAATTATCCAATTGCAATAGAATCAGCATTAAAATTAAAAGAATTAACATACATTCATGCAGAAGGAATTCCAGGAGGAGAGTTGAAACATGGTCCGCTTGCATTAATGGATACAGATACTTTTGTAATTATTATCAATCCAAATGATTCAACATATACTGATACCATAACAAGTGCACGAGAAATTAAAGCCCGTGGAGCAAAAATAATTGGAGTATCAGATATTGAAAGTGATGTTTATGATTATTGGATAGAAATTCCAAAAATTAATCAAATATTATATCCAATTTCAGAAATTATTCCAATACAATTACTAGCATATTATTCTGCACTTGAAAAAGATACAGATCCGGATTATCCTAGAAATTTAGCAAAATCAGTTACTGTAAAGTAGATAATCTATCATATTCTTGTTCTGCAAGATTCAAAAATTTTGCAGAATCATTACCAGTTTTAACCATAGATGAAATAATAGTACCTCCCGCACCTGCACCTTCTTTTCCAAATCCTTGAGAAAATGCCTTTAATCCAGGATATTTTGAATCATGTAATCCAGGGTTTACAGAAATTATAGGTATGTCTACAATCTGTTCAATAAGATTTACGAAATTGGCGTTTTGATCATTTGTAATGTATGAGGTAGTTCCAATTGCAGTATTTTCTTCATTAAATCCAATTTTAGATGCAAATGCCAATACAGCAGCCATTTGAGTTCCACCAGCCAACATTATTTTAGAAAAAGATGATGCTGAACTTAGCATCCCTGCAACAAAAGCAATCATAGGATCACCAACTTTTGCAAGTATGCTATACGGATGATCAGAATCAATTCGTTGAAGTGCAGAATCAACAACTTCATTTTTTAGTTTTATAGGATTTATAGGAATACTAGAACTAACTTTCGCATCATAATCAAAAGCTCGTAATACAGCTAAAGCAGTTGTTGTCCCAGCAGGAATACTTTCACCAATTACTAAACAATCAGTTAGTGAAGCCATATTTCTTCCAACAATTCTACCAAATTCAACGGCAGAAAAAACTTGTGAATCAGTCATTGCAGATTCAATAGAAATATTTTTTCCAAAAGATAAACCGGTTTCAATAAAAGGTAATTGTGGAGTAATTTTACTTCCAGCATTAATTGTTAAATGAGAAATACTTGCAGATTCTAAAGCAGTTTTAGTTAATAGAGCTGGAGTGGGTTTTCCATCAGGGGTCATTGGAATACCATCAATTGTTTTACAATATCCATAGTGAAGATATTCTGCATCAGCTGGTGGAGTATATTTCATAGAGTTGATATCAGCACCTGCAATAGTAATTCCAGGAATTTCACAAGTTTCAGTATAAGATATTACAAAAGAAAAAAGAAATCTTCCAGATTTTACAGATTCAAGATAATTTTGAGCCTTTTTTACATTACCAAATAATTCAAATTGTTCCAAAGATATCACTAATTCATCATATCTAAAAACTGCTGTTCAGTTCGTTTTTGCATTATCATATTGGTGATTTTTTCTTTTCCTAGAGTCGATACTACAGTTTGACCATAGTTATGACCAGAATACAATACTAAATCATCATCTAAAGTGTAAAGTACATCAAAAATACTATGATATAGTTTAGATGCGCTACCTCCAGGTAAATCAATCCTTCCACAATTACCAACAAATAATGTATCGCCTGAAAAAATATTTCCATCACCTACCAAACAGATACTATCATTAGAATGTCCAGGTGTATGAATAACTTTTAATTTTGAATTACCAAATTCAATAAAATCACCATCTTTTACAGTAATATCATTTTTCAATGTTGAAAACTCATGCTGGATAATGGGAGCTTTTGTAGATTCAACCATTTCTTGATTTCCACGTGTATGATCATCATGATAATGTGTGTTTACAATGTATTTTATTTTTAAATTATTATTTTTAATTATTAATTCTAATTCCATTAGATTCCATGAAGGATCAATAATTATAGATTGATTAGTATCTTTATCGACTACAATGTAAGAAAAATTTTGCATTGGACCAACGGGTATTTGATGTACAATCATAGAATTCCATCCTCAGCTTCAACAGGTATCCCGATTTTTTCTGCATAGAGTTCACCAGTCAAATCCTTTCTTTTTGGAATACCCTGTTTCATTTTATGAAATGTGACAGTCATATCACATTTAGTAAAAATATTTGCAGTATTTCCAGTTTGAGGATCTAATCCAGAAGGAACATCCACCGCAAATTTGTAACAATCAATTGAATTGATATAATTAATTGCAGAGGCATATGGTTCACGAATTTCACCAGAAATTCCAGTACCTAAAATGCCATCAATAATAATATCAGGTTTGAAATTAAAATCCAAAGAATTTCCAGACATCAACTTTACAGAAGGCATTTTTTGTAAAATTGACCAATTCCAATTACTTTCTTCAGTTTTAATTTTTTGAGGATCTCCAAGAAGCATAACTGTAACTTTTGAGCCATATCCAGCTAAATGTCTAGCCATCACCAATCCATCACCACCATTATTTCCCAAACCTACAAAAATTAAAATATTTTTTGAAGATATATTTTCAAATTTTGTTAGTAACCGCCTAACTGCTGCAGCACCAGCATTTTCCATCATAAATTTTTTTAAAAAACCCATATCATGGCCTTTGTTTTCAATTTGATACATTTGATCGACAGTAATCTCCATACTAATCATGAAAATGATTACCAAAATAAGAGTTTGGCAAACGGCTTTATCCTAGTTTTCAAATATTGTCTAACATGACCTTAAAAAATGTTAAACTATCATTAGATAAAATTACAAAAACTTTGTCAGCAACTCAAGATTCAAGAGAATTTTTACTAAAAAATACTAGAGAAATTATTATTCTGTGTAGTGAATCCATCATTGCAGTTCATAAAGGAGAATTAACAATAGCAAAAAATAATTTAAAACAGGCAGACACATTACTAAAAAAATACAAGAAAAAAGCAACAGGACAATTAAGAAACTACCTCATTACACCAGAACAAGAATTTGTTGAGGCAGCATGTCTAATTGCAATTGTTGAAAAAAAAAATATTCCATCAGATAAAAAATTAGCAGTGATGCCCGAATCATATATTTTGGGATTATTAGATTGTATAGGAGAATTGAAAAGAAGAGTTTTTGATGAAATGAGAGTAGGCAATATTGAGGAGGCAGTAAGATTTTTTGAAATTATGGAAGCCCTATATCTTCAGCTATATACTTTCTCATTATATGATAAAGTTGTAAAAGAAGCAAGAAGGAAAATTGATGTAAATAGAATATTAGTAGAGGATGTTAGATCTGCAATTACAGAAGAAAAAAGACGAACAGAATTAATTAAAGCATTAAAAAAACTAGAAAAATAATTTTAGGAAAATGGTGCGGATGATGGGATTTGAACCCACGAACTCCTAAGAGACTAACCCCTCAAGCTAGCGCCTTTGACCGGGCTGGGCGACATCCGCAACAAAAGAGTCTTGTATGGTTTTTATAATCCTTGACGACTTTTTTCATCGTGTTAATTCCAGTTAGATGTTTTACCTGTGGAAATTTAATTGGCGACAAATATGAGGATTATAAAAATAAACTCAAGACAGGAGAAAATGCTGAAAAGGTTCTAAATGAATTACAAATCAACAGATATTGTTGTAGAAGAATGCTTTTGACTGCTTCTGAAACAATTCAACAAATAATTCCATTCTATGAGTCAATTAATAAAAGAAAACAAGAAGTTCAAGCTGAATTAGATTAGCTTGCCTAAAATCACTTCAATTGAAGGTCGTGTATTATTCAATAGTCGAGGTAGTAAAACAATTGAGGTTGACATAAAATCAGATAAAAAATTTCTTGGAAGAGTTTGTGCGCCATCAGGTGCAAGTGTAGGAAAATATGAAGCAATTAGTTTTCCAAATGGAGGTCCAGAAGAAAGTCTCAAAATTTTAATACAAAACTCTGAAAAATTTATTGGTCTAGATTCATCAAATTTAAAAATAATTCACGATACATTGAAAAGTTTGGATAATACAAATAATTATTCAGTTATTGGCGGTGCACTTGCATTTGCAGTGACAATTGCATCAATGGAATCAGCATCAAAATCATTAGAGCAACCATTGTTTAAAACATTATCACAAGACTCAGATGTGAAATGTCCATATCCACTAGGAAATATTTTAGGTGGTGGCGCACATGCAGGTCCTGGTACTCCAGATATTCAAGAAATTTTAATTTGTGCAACAGGTTCAAAAACTATCGAGAATGCAATTGAAACAAATTTAGCAGTTCATAAAGAATTGCGTAAAGTTTTAGAAAAGGAGGATTCTAACTTTACAAACGGAAGAGGAGATGAAGGCGGATGGGCACCAAAAATGGAAAATCAAAAGGCATTAGAAGTTTCAGCAAAAGCCTGTGAAAATTTAGGATTTACTTTAGGTAAAGAAGTTTCATTAGGAGTAGACTTTGCATCGTCAACTCAATGGAATGAGAAAAAAGAAAAGTATCTGTATGACAGAGCTGGATTTGAGAATTCAAGAGGAGAACAAATTGATTTTGTAGCAGATATTATTGATAAATTTAAATTAATTTATGCTGAAGATGCAGTTCATGAAGAAGCATTTGAAGACATGGCAGAGTTAACAGCGAAATTTCCAAATACACTGATTACAGGAGATGATTTAACGGTCACAAGTAAAGATATTCTAACAAAAGCAATTAATGTAAAAGCATGTAATGCAGCAATTTTGAAAGTCAATCAAGCAGGTAGTCTGTATGATGCTCTTGAATTTGCAAATGTTGCAAATCAAAACAATATTAAATTAATTACATCACATCGATCTGGTGAATCTACAGATTCTCATATTTCACACATAGGTATAGCAACCAAATCAAAAATGCTCAAAGTAGGTGTGGTAGGAGGTGAAAGAGTGGCAAAATTAAATGAATTATTACGTTTATCGGGGCATGATTTTATATGTGGCATGGCGGAGATTTAAAATCGACATGAGTGAACAAACTGAAACATTAGATATGAGTAAGTTAGTAGAAAGATCAGGAATTAGAGTAGGAACTAATGTCAAAACAAAATTCATGAGATCATTTATCACAAAAACAACTGATGAAGGACTTTACATGCTAGATGGAGATATGACAATAGAAAAAATCAAAACATCTGCTAAATTTATCAACAGAATAGGAGCAAAAAATATCATAGTATGTTCAAGTAGACGATATGCAGAAATGCCAATTGAAAAATTCTGTGAGATAACAGGGTCTAAACCACTTCTTGGAAGATTCATGCCAGGAACATTAACAAATCCATCATTGCCATATTACATTGAACCAAAAATAGTTTTTATTTCAGATCCAGACATAGATGGACAAGCATTAATTGAAGCAACTAATGCAGGAGTTCCAGTAATCGGACTAGCAAATACAGATAATATTACATCAAAATTAGATATTATTATTCCAGCAAATAATAGAGGAAGAAGAGCACTTGCAACAATTTACTGGTTACTATCTAGACAAATTCTCATTGAAAATGGAGAATTAAAAGAAAACGAATCAATGAAGTATGAAATTGAGGACTTTGAATCAAAGATAACCGAAGAGGAAATCGAATAAATAATTTCTAGTGCTTAATTGAAATCTAAAGCATCAGCTCCAGCAAAAGTTATTCTTTTTGGAGAACATTTTGTGGTATACGGTGTTAAAGCAATTTTATGTTCTATTAATAAAAGAGTTACAGTAACTGTAGAAAAAACTAGTGAAAGAAAAATTTTTATAAATTCTAAAATAGGAAAATTAGTTTTAGAGCCGGATAAATCAATTGCAGAAATTGATTCGCCATTAAAGCCATTTTATTATTTAGCAAATAAAGCAATAAAAAATAAGGATATAGGATTACATATTGAAATTGATTCAGAAATTCCATTAGGAGCAGGATTAGGTTCATCATCAGCGTGTTGTGTGGCAGGAGCAGCAGCAATTTTTAAATTATTTGGAGAAATATCTAAAGAAAAAATACTAGAATTAGCAATAGAAGCTGAAAAAACAATTTTTGAAAATACATCAGGTGCAGATTGTACAGTTTGTACGTATGGAGGAATAATGGAATATGATAAGATTAATGGTTTTAAAAAAATTGAAGATGAACCCAATTTTCAATTAGTAATTGTAAACTCAAACATACAGCATTCCACTCAATCCATGGTTTCAAAAGTCCAACAATTTAAAAATGAAAATAAAGAAGAATTTTCTAAATTAGCAAATTTAGAATCAAAATTAGTAGAAGAAGTGTTGAAATTAGTTAAAGAAAAGAAAACAAAAGAAATAGGAGAAAAAATTAATCAAAATCAAAAATATTTAGAAACTTTAGGAATTTCCAATAATGAATTAACAAAGATGATAAAAATAGGGCAAAAATCATCTTTTGGAGCTAAAATTACAGGTTCAGGTGGAGGAGGATGTATTTTTCTGTTAACAAATGAATCAAATTTACAAAATATACTAAAAGAATTCAAAGATAGTAATTACGAATGTTTTTCAACTAAAATTGATTTTCAAGGAGTAAATACTTTTTAATTAACTAAATAGTTTGGTACAACATGATTCTGATAAAATTAGGCGGATCAATTATTACAGATAAAGAAAAACCATTATCAGCAAGGAGAAGCACAATAAATAATATTACAAAAAGTTTGAAAAAAATTAAAGAACCAATAATAATTGTTCACGGTGGAGGATCGTATGGACATTATTGGTCGGTAAAATACGACATGCATACACAAGAAAGAAAATATGACATTAGAGGGGTTTCAATTATTAAAAACTCAATGATTGAATTAAACAAAATTATTTTAGATTCACTATTAAAAAATAATCTAAATCCATACGCTTTACCCCCAACTGATTTTATGTCAGGCAATAGACCAATTGTAAATAAAATTAAGGAAGTTGAAAAAATAGCAAAATCAGGCTTAATTCCAGTGACATATGGAGATGCATTATGGTTTGGTCAAAATAAAACATACATTCTATCAGGAGATAAAATAATGACTTATTTTGCAAAAGTTCTAAAACCAAGATTGTGTATTTTTGCATTAAATGAAGATGGACTATATTCAGATCTTAAATCAAAAAAATTGATTTCTGAATTAGAAGGAAATATTCCATTAATGTCAGAAAATAAAATGGATGTAACAGGAGGAATGACAAGAAAAGTGGAAGAAGCAATTAAAATTTCCAAAATGGGTATGAATGTATTTTTTGTTAATGGAAAAAAACCCGAGAGAATTGTAGCGTCCATTAAAAATGGAGAATTTAAAGGAACCATGTTTAGGGGAAAAAGAAATGCCTGAAGAATTTTTAATTTTAGTAGATAAAAATGATAATCCAATTGGAAAAGAAGAGAAAGTAAAATGTCATTTACCAAATGGAAAGTTGCATAGGGCATTTACTGCACTGTTGTTTGATATTGATGGAAGATTGGTACTAACAAAACGAGCAAAAGAGAAAATGTTATGGCCAGGAGACTGGGATGGAACATTTGCAAGTCATCCAAGGAAATCAGAAGGATATGTTTCATCAGGTGAAAGAAGAATGCCTGAAGAATTAGGAATTTCAGGAAAACTAGATTATTTTCATAAATTTGAATATCATGTACCATACAAGGACATAGGTTCTGAAAATGAAATTTGTGGAACTTTAGTAGGAATAATTGATAAAAATATAGAATTAAAAGAAATCGAAGGAGAAATTGAAGAAATTAAATGGATTTCAGCTAAAGAATTGATTACTGAAATAAAAATAAATCCTGAGATTTATTGTCCATGGATGTTAATTGCACTAGAATTACTTGATAAATCAGAAGAAACTGTGCTCAAAAAACATGAAAATGTATTATCCACATGGATGAGTACTGAAATTCATATGGTATTACAAGAAGCAATTAAGATACATATTCCAACAGGGGAATGGAGATTATTAAATGAAAAAAACTAAACAGATTGAAAATAATGCTAAAATTGTAAACAAGTTTCTTAATTCAAAATTGAAAGGAAATCCAAAAAAACTTTATGATGCAGCAGGACACCTTATTGTTAACGGTGGAAAAAGACTTAGACCATACATGGTAATTAAAAGTTGTCAAATTTTAGGCGGTAAGTCATCTAATGCAATGATATCTGCAAGTGCTGTAGAAATGGTACATAACTTTACTCTGGTACACGATGACATAATGGACAATGATGAAATGCGTCATGGTGTTCCAACAGTACACAAAAAATTTGGTATGCCAGTTGCAATTCTGGCAGGGGATGTATTATTTTCAAAAGCATTTCAAATTATTTCAGAATCAAAATTATCACCTAATTCAACTGCACATCTAATATCAAGACTTGCAAAAGCTTGTGTAGATGTTTGTGAAGGTCAACTATTGGATATTAAAATGGCGGATGAAAAAAGAATTCCAACTGAAGCGGAATACATTACAATGATAGGTAAAAAGACAGCAGCGTTATTTGATGTATCTTGTGCAATGGGAGCAATTTGTGCAACAAACAAACCTAAAGATATTTCAAATCTTTCAGCATTTGGAAGAAATTTAGGAATTGCGTTTCAAATTACAGATGACTTGATAGGCGTTATGGGAGATCCCAAAGTTACGAAAAAACCAGTAGGAAATGATTTAAGAGAAGGTAAGAAATCTCTTCCAATTTTAATGTCAATAAAATTAGCAAAAGGTAATGAGAAAAAAATAATTTTAAAAGCATTTGGAAATACTAAAGTTTCAAAAAACGATCTAAACAAGGCTGTAGAAATAATTCGTTCCTTAGGTATTGAGGAGAAAGTTAGAAATCAGGCTCTAAAATATGCTGAAAAATCTGAAAAATCATTGATAAAATACAAAGGCACTCCTAAAGTAGAATTAATAGCATTATTAGATTTCGTAGTTAAGCGAAGTGTGTAATTACAATAAAAGGAACTATCATGAATGAAGAAATTATAAAAGAAATTAGAAAAATGACTCTTCAAAATGCATTTGAACATGAGGGAGAAACTCGAGATAAAATAATTCTAGGAAAGATTCTTGGAACTAAACCAGAATTTAGAACCAAAGTGAAAGAAATTTCAATTGAAATATCTAAAATTGTATCTAGTGTAAATCAATTATCAATTGATGAACAAAAAAAAGAAATTGATGAAAACTATCCAGAGATTTTAACACCTAAAGAAAAAATAAAAGAAAGAGAAGGATTACCTGAATTAAAAAATGCGCAACAAGGAAATGTTGTTACAAGATTCCCACCAGAACCTAATGGGTATCCCCATATAGGACATGCTAAGGCAGCTATCATTAATTCAGAATATGCAAAAATGTATGGAGGAAAATTTATTCTAAGAATGGATGATACAAATCCGGAAGCTGAAAGAATGGAGTATCATGCAGCAATAAAAGTTGGATTAGAATGGCTAGGCATAGAATTTGACATAGTAAAAAATACTTCAGATGACATGGAAGTATTTTATGAAAAAGGAATGGAGTTAATTAAATCTGGAAAAGCCTACATTTGTAAATGTAAAAGAGACGACATTAGTAAAAATAGACGAGAAAGAAAAGCATGCAAATGTAGTAATGAAAATCTGGATAAAAATATCAATAATTGGGAAAAAATGCAAACCAAATTCAAGCCAGGTGAGGCAATCGTTAGATTTCGTGGAGATATGAAAGCAGATAATGCAGTAATGAGAGATCCAGTATTATTCAGAATAATAGAAGAAAAACACTACACATTAGCTGATAAATATAGAATTTGGCCAAGTTATGATTTTGCAGTTGCAATTGAGGATAGTATTGATGGAGTTACACATGCTTTTCGTTCAAAAGAATTTGAATTAAGAGAAGAGTTGATTGAGGCAATTTTAGATTCGTTAAATATGAGAAAACCACAACAAGGTTTTTTCTCAAGATTAGAATTCAAGGGAATGCCAATTTCAAAAAGAATAATCAAACCACTAATTGAAGAACGTAAAGTTTCATGGTATGATGATCCTAGATTACCAACTTTAGAGGCATTAAAAAAGCGAGGAATCAAGCCAGAAGCAATAAGAAAATTCATCATGTCATTGGGTTTAACGAAAGCAAATACTCTTGCACCTTTTGAATCTCTTGAAGCATTTAACAGAAAATTTGTTGATGAAAGTAGTATTCGATTGTATATGGTGAATAATCCAAAAAAACTTTTAGTAAAAAATTTACTAATAAAATCAATAGAGGTTTCAAATCATCCAGTAAATAATATGGGTAAAAGAAAAATTGATGTTAATGGAAGTTTCTATATTTCTGGAGATGATGCACAATATATCAAAAAGGGGGAACAAATTAGACTTTTAGAATTAGGAAATATTTTGATTACAAAGAATGGGGAAGAATTAGAAGGAGAATATGTAAAAGACGGAAATATTAAAAATATTCCAAAGATACAATGGGTTTCACAAACAACAGCACATAAAATTAAAATTATTATTCCAAAAATATTATTTATTGATGAAAAATTTAATGAAGATAGCTTAGAGGAGTTAGATGTTTATTGTGAACCGCATTACTTACAAATAAAAGAAGGAGATGAAATACAATTTGTTAGATTTGGATATTGTAGAAAGGATTCACAAAATCAAGCAATTTTTACACATAAGTGATGAAATATGAAAATAGTTAGAATAACAGACGGCATTAGTGAAACATATGGTTTTCTTAAAGACAACAAAATTGCCATAAAAAGTGAGATTACAGAATTAACAGGCGTACCAATTCCCATCAATATTAAAGATTTTTTGTTTGATGGGTGGTACAATGAAATAAAAAATAAAACACATGAATTAGAGTACAGAGAAGATATTTCAAAATATAAATTATTAGCACCGATTCCAAATCCAAATAAAATAATCTGTCTTGCATTTAACTACATAGATCATGCTAAAGAACAAGGATTAGAAGCACCTGATGAACCAGCATTAGTAATGAAACCAAGAACAGCACTAAATCATACAAAATCAGATATTGTATGTCCAGATTTTGTTACACAATTAGATTATGAAATTGAATTGGCCTTAATAATTGGCAAAGATTGTAAAAATGTTAGTGTAGAGAAAGCATCAGAAATGATTTTTGGATATATGATTTTTAATGATGTTTCTGCAAGAGATGTACAAAATAAAGATAAACAATTCACTAGAGGAAAAGGATTTGATTCATTTGCACCATGTGGACCGTGGATAACAACAATAGATGAAATACAAAATCCTCAGAATCTAAAAATGACAACAAAAGTTAACGGAGAGATAAGACAAAATTCCTCAACCAGTAATATGTTTATTAAAATTCCAGAAATAGTATCAAAAATTACAAAAGTAATGACATTAGAGAAAGGAGACATAATTTCAACTGGAACACCTGCAGGTGTAATGTTAAACAAACCAAATGCAGTATTTCTTAAAGATGGAGATGAAATAGAAATGGAAATTGAAGGTTTAGGAATATTAAAGAATACAATAAAAGTTGTTAAATCAAATTAAAGATTTTTTCATTAAATTAAATGAAATTTTATATTCTAAAGAATTAAACTCTTGTAATTCATTTTTAGTAAAAATTTGAATTCGATCATAATTTTTTTCGAATGCATAATTTTGTAAATAAGATAGAATTTCAGATAATGTATCAAATGAATCTGAAAATAAGGTAACAATTAATGTTTTAGCAAGATGTTTGTAATCACCAATTATGGCAAAAGAGGTTTGTGGTTCAAATTAGATTTTATAATTTTATTTTGTGCGGATAAATTAAGTAAAATATTCTTTGTAGTTTTAATCCATCTCCATGAATCTACAAAAAAAGGAAAAATATCAGAATCAATTGATTTCTCAAATTCAATTTTAAAATTTAATTTTTTGTAGGTATTAATGAATAATAATTCCATTTTTGAAATATCTCATAATTTAAAGAATTTGCCATAGAAATTGAATTTTTATTTTCAGTATCTATCAACATGTAAGAAAATAAGGCATTATTATTTTTCCCAATTAATTCAGCATGCATTACAAGTTTTGATGCTACCTGTTGTCTACGAAAGTTTGGATCAACACGTACACCCTCTATCCATATTTGATTTTCAAAATAAAATGCGTGACAAAGTCCAACAGGGAGTTCTTTTTCAAATAAAAATAAATTTCCCTCATTTAGCCACGAAGACCAAACTTTATCGATATAATCTCCCCAAGAAAACGTATGTTTACAAAACTCCATAACCAAATTTTTATCAAAAGAGGTTGCTTCTCTAATTTCCATATGCAAAAAAATAATAATAATTAACAAATAAGAATTGTTATGGGAAAAATAATAGCAGGAAAAACAGCAGAAATTCCTCCTGGAAAAATGATCAAAGTTTCAATTGATGGAAGAGATATTCTAGTTGCAAATATAGATGGAAAATACAGTGCAATAGATGATTCATGTACTCATTCAGGTTCAAGTTTATCTGAAGGTAAATTAGATGGATGTACAATTACCTGTGGATGGCATGCAGCAGAATTTGATTGTGAAACAGGAAAATTTTTAAAATTTCCAATTAAATTAAGGGATTTAACATCATACAATGTAACAGTTGAATCAGATAATGTTTTTGTAGAGATGTAACTATATAGTGCTGATTTTTAACAAAACATGTAATCATGGCAGACGATTCTCAAAACAAACAAGCAATGAAGGAAGCAATTGACACACTAAACCAAATTGCATCTACAAATTCAACTCCAAAGCCAGTTAGAAAAACAGTAAATGATCTTGTTACAGATTTAATTAAAGAAGAATACTCGCTATCTGTTAGAGCAGCAAATACAATTAGTCTACTAGACGATATAACACAGGATGCAAACATGCCATCATATGTCAGAACTCAATTATGGCAAGCAGTATCAAAATTAGAAAGCATAAGAGAATAAATTCTTGCTTAAAATAATATGATTATTGAAATTTGAAGAATTTTTAGATACACTCCCAAAAAATTTGCTTAGTGGTGAAGACGTACAATTATCTGAAAAATCACTTAGAGAAATTTTCAAATTTTCAAATTTAGGAAAAGATGATATATTTTTTCATCTAGGATGTAATAATGAAAAAGGAATAGAAATTGCAATTAATGAATTTAAAGTACAAAAAGCAATAGGAATCGATAATAATTTAGAAAAAATTCAAAATGCACAAAAAAATATGGAAGGGAAAAATATCAATGCAAAATTTATTCATCAGAATATAGAAAAATCAGATATATCAGATGCAACAATAATCTTATTTTGGTTTACAGATGAAAACATCATTGATACTATGATGGAAAAATTTGAGAATTTAAAACCAGAAACAAAAATAATTACAATATGGGGTCCGCTCCCAAATTGTTTACCAGATAAAGTAAATTTCCCATATATTATTAACAAAGTACCATTTAAAAAAGCAGAAAATTTACAAGCGCAGTTATTATCAGTTTTTGGAGTAAAATGTATAGATTTTGTTACAGCATGGGAATTTGCAGAAAGATATACAAAATCGATTTCAGGATCGGAAGTCAAAAATGATAGATTTCTTACAATCATTCAGACATTGATTATTTGGATTAATGCAAAAAAATTGGGGGTAGTATGCACAGAAGAAATTCCAGAATCAATTAAAACATACATTAGCATAATGAAAATGCATTTTGATATTGATTTCGAATATTTGTTAAAATAATAGGTGTAATCCTTTTATTTTGTATATGCGTTAAGAGGTCATGGAAAGTAGATTAAACATTAATGTGTCTGCCATAGATTATGATAAAACGAGTAAAGCATTTTCAGTACAACTAAGATTTTTAGAAGAAATGGTACATGGTCAAAATGATTTTGTTATGACAGACTCGGAATTCGCTTTTGGATGGCATTTTTTTGTGTTAAGTGTTAATAGAACATTAATTCAAAAATTGGAATCAATGATGGGTGAAGATTTTCAAAAATTAAAAGGAAAATCAACTGACAAAAAATTTCTTACATGGTTAACAAACAAGGTGGAAAAAAAATCGCCAAGATTTAAAATTGCCATAAAGGAAGAGATGGAATCAAGTAAATTTGGAATATTTTAAAAATAGAGGGCCCTCGAGGGGAATCGAACTCCTGTCCGAGGATCCACAATCCTCTATACTAACCACTGTACTACGAAGGCCACAAAGAAATTAAATTTTTTTCCAGTAATAATCTTTAAGATTCTATAATTGTTTAAAAAAATAATTAAATCAATTAGCCTCAAATCATGAATAAAAGACAATTTTTCTTCTGAATAATTTCAATAAATCAATAACGATCGCTTTAAATTTGTTAACTCGGGTATTTTTGAACATGAAACGAGGATTCATTAGCAACAGGTTACACGGAGGAAAGAAATTGTCAAATGTACCCCTTGAGAGAAAAATTCAAACTATTGACGGTAATAATTTTCAATGGATAGATTTACAAAATCCAGATAGAAATGATGTTGAAAAATTAGCTGAAAAATACAATTTCAATGAATTAAATGTAGAGGATTGTATGACAAAATTTGAACTTCCAAAATTAGATAGTTATGATGATCATTTCTTTGTAATTTTACATTTTCCACCACCTACACAAAAGGTTGGAATATTAAAAAATAGTCAATTATCAATATTTATGGGAAAAAATTTTCTAGTCACAGTTCATCAAGGAGAACTTGAGTCATTAGTTCAATTAATACAAGCATGTATCCTAGAATTAAATGATAAATCAAAAAAGAAATTACTAGGAGAATCATCCGGAGATTTACTTCATGAAATTGTTGATACCTTAGTGGATGACCTTTTACATACATCAAGAAAAATTATTGCAAATTTAGATGAAATGGAAGACAATGTTTTTGATGAATCAAAAAATACTGCTAAAAGTATTGCATTACTTAGAAGAGAAATTAACAGATTAAGAAGAATATCAATACCATTAAAGAAATTTGTATTAGAAATTGCAAAAGATGTTAAAAAAATTTCAGGTAATTCAGATGATGATCTCGGTCTATACTTTGATGATGTAATTGATCATATTGACAAGGTTATTGAAACATTAGATGAATCAAAAGAGACTATGGAAATTTACAAAGATACAGATTTTGTATTAAGTACTGAGAAAACAAATAAAGTATTAGCTGTTCTAACTATGATTTTTACATTAGCCATACCATCAACAATAATTGGAACATTTTATGGAATGAATGTAAATCTGCCAGGAGGAATTGAAGAGAATCCAATGATTTTAGGTCCATTTACCACATTTGTAGTCATAATTATTACATCGGCAATTCCAGCAATTATTATGCTTATTTATTTCAAAAAATTAGGCTGGATTAGTAAATAATAAAATAAATTTTAAAATTTATCTACATTTGAATTTCTTATTATTTGGATTAATTCCTGAATACGTAGACCATCCTGAAAATCAGGTTTTTGGGGAATATGAGACTGACGTCATTTAATGAATTTTGTAATTTGATGTTAATGGAATATATCAAAATAATTATAACTTGAATAGTATCACAAAAAATTGAAATTAGGATACTTTGTTTTTAGAAGAAAATTATAGACATATCTTATAAAAGGACGTTGATGATTTTAGTAAAAACATGGTTAAAGTAAAAATTAGAACAGGTAGAGGAACAGGTAGTATAGAAGTTGATGTAGACGATCTCAAATTCTCAGGTGATGAATTCAAAAAAATTCAAGCTGAAAGGAAAAAAGCCGCAGGCAATCGAATGGTTTCAACAGGTAGAGGAACAGGTAGAGTAAAAATTTCAGATATACCAGAACCTAAGGAAAGACCTTCAACAAAAGGTTCAACGACATCTACTGGTAGAGGTACCGGTTCAAGAAAATCATCTTAATAAACTCCTTTTTGGATTTTATTTTTCTTATATTTTTATAACATTCGTTATATCTTAGTATCAAGATTTTTTTGTTTTAGTTTTTCCCAATCTGCAAGAAAATTATCTAACCCAATTTTTGTCAAAGGATGTTGAAGCATTTTATCTAAAACGTCTGGAGGTAATGTAACTACATCAGCACCAATCTTTGCTGCATCAATTACATGTAACGGATGACGAACACTTGCAACAAGAATTTGAGTTTTAAAAGCATAATTTGAAAAAATTTCTTTAATTTCTTTAATCAAATTCATTCCATCTTGACCAATATCATCTAATCTTCCAATAAATGGACTAACATATTTTGCTCCAGATTTTGCAGCAAGTAAAGCTTGATTTGCAGAAAATATCAAAGTAACATTTACAGGAATTCCCTGAGATGAAAAAGATTTACATGCTTTAAGACCGTCAGGAGTCATTGGAACTTTAACAACAACGTTCTCACCATATGCACGAAGACGCTTACCTTCTTCCATCATTCCAGAATATTCAGTACTAACAACTTCTAAACTTACATCACCGTGAATAATTTTTGTAATTTCTTTCATGGCATTTTTTGGATCACCACCTTCTTTTGACAACAAAGAAGGATTTGTTGTAATACCATCTAACAAACCCATATCATTAAATTTTTTTATAGATTCTAAATTAGCAGTATCAAGAAAAATTTTCATAATTTTTTACTCCTTAATTCTTTTGCTTGTTTTGCCATATTAAAAGATGTAATTCCGTGCTTCTCTAAAAGTAAAGGAATTTCAGAATCTCGTGCAGATTCTCCAAACATATCTTGGGCTCCAATTCTATTGATAGGTACAGGATATGATTCAGATACAGATTCTGCTACTGCTGAGCCCATACCTCCAAGAATATTATGCTCCTCAGTGGTAACAATACAACCAGTTTCTCGTGCAGCCTTTTCTAAAATTTCATTATCAATAGGTTTGATTGAAAATATATCTAAAACTCTACAAGAAATACCATCTTGTTGCAACATCTCTGCTGCCTCTAATGCCATTCTAACTGTAATTCCACATGCAGCAATAGTACAATCAGAACCATCTCTTAAGGTAATTCCTTTACCAATTTTAAATTCTTGAGATTCTGAATGTACAATAGGTGTTTTTGATCTTGCCATTCTCATGTAAAATGGTCCATATTCAGATGCCATCAAATGGGTTAATTTTGAAACAGAAATAGTATCAGCGGGAATAAAAACTCGGAAATTTGGAATTACCCTCATAATTGCAATGTCTTCAATTTGTTGATGTGAACCACCATCAGGTCCAACAGATAATCCGCCATGCGATGTAACCAATTTTACATTTAGTCCTTTTTTTCCAGGAGGTGAAGGATATGCAATGTTGTTTCGAATTTGATCAACTGCTCTTCCAGGTAAAAATATCGCATAAGTACTTGCAAAAGAAATTTTTCCAGATGCAGCTAATCCAGCAGAAATAGTTACAAGATTTGCCTCAGCTATACCTACATTGAAAAATCTGTCAGGAAATTTTTTACCAAATTCAGAAGTCTTTAATGAATCAGTTGTATCAGCACCTAAAACTACAACGTTAGGATTATCAAGTCCAACTTGAATTAATGTCTTTGAATATTCTGAACGCATGTCGGTCATGATTGGTTCATTCAAAGATATCCTGCCTCCTGTGCGATTTTTTTAATTTCTTCTTGTTTTTCACCAATAATATGCAATCCAATCCATTTATTGACTAAATCAGAACCTCCCAATTGATTTGCTTTATCAAGCAACATATGTCTTCTTGATTTTAAAACTGCGTTTCTAAAATCTTTGATTGCTCCTCTAACATCTTGTTGTCCAACAATAGCTCCACCTCCAACAAAGACACGCGCACCGTCTGCAAAAACAGATCCAATATTTTCAATATTTATACCTCCATCAGCCTCAATACATCCTGAAAAATTATGTTCGCTAAGAATAGAATTGAGTCTAACCATTTTAGCATGAGTTTCTTCAATGTATTTCTGACCAGATTTTCCAGGAACTACAGACATTACTATTAGCTGATCTAATGTAGACAAAAATTTGTAAGACCATTCAGGTAATTCAGTATCAGGATTAACTGCAAATCCAATTCCTACTTGATGTTGTTTTAAAATATCATGAATTTCTCCAAAACTAGATTCATTAGTTACTTCAGCATGAACTGTTACAATATCACTTCCTGCATCGATGTAATCTTTAACATGTTTCTCAGGTTCATTAATCATAAGATGAGTATCAAATGGAATAACAGTAAGTGGTCTTAGTTCTTTGATTTTATTGTGATCAAAAGTTTTAGTTGGAACAAATTGACCATCCATTACATCAAGATGAATTAAATCAGATCTGCCAGTTGCGCATCGTTTAACTTCATTTTCTAAATTAGACATATTACCTGCAATAATAGATGGGGCAATCAAAAATTGAGAATCTAATTCAAAATTAATGATAGGTAAAATATCAGAATCAGGTGCCTTGCCATGCCACTCAGGATTATCTTCCATATGTTCCAAAGACTTACCTTTGATTGTTCTTGAAATAATTATTGTAGGAACTCCTTTAGTAACATTAGCTTTGCTTATTGCTGCATCAATTTGTTCAATTCTGTGTCCATCAATGTCAAGAACATTCCAACCAAACGATCTCCATTTATCTCCAGTTTTCCATCTTGAAGCATCCTTCCACATTTCGCTAATATCATCACCTTCTAATTTTTTATCTAGAGGCATTATTTTTTCAGTGTAAGAATCCTGTTGAATAAAATTCCTATCAAGAAAAACTGTTAGATTATCAACTTTGTATTTTGAAGCTGTCATAGCAGCTTCCCATACTTGACCCTCGTCTGTTTCACCATCTCCAATAATTGTATAGACATGATGATCTTTAGAATCAATTTTTGCAGCTAGTGCAATTCCAACAGAATAAGATAAACCAGTACCTAATGAGCCTCCACAAAATTCAACTCCAGGACATTTTAAATCAGGGTGTCCCTGCAACCTACTGCCAAATTTTCTTAAAGTTTCAATTTCAGATTCTGGAAAATATCCTGCAACTGCCATGTTAGAAAATAATCCAGGAGCAGCATGGCCTTTTGATAACACCAAACGATCTCTATCTTCCCATTGTGGGTTTTGGGCATCAAATTTCAAATGTTTGTTAAATAAACACCCTAAAATTTCAGCCATCGAAAAAGAGCCACCAGGATGACCAGAACCGGCGGTATTAGTTGCCTTGATTACTAATTTACGAGCCCTTAGAATATTTTTTTTAATTTGATAATAATTTAGACCCATCTGTGACGTATTACCATAAATCGAATAAAAATCTACTTCTGTAAAATTTTAATTTGATCCCAATCACACATAATTATGGAAATTAAGGATGAAATTCCAATTGTACTTTTTGATGATCAATGTTATGTTTGTATAAAATTTGCAAAAATTGTAAATTTTTTAGCAAAAGGTAGAATTACAATGGTTGGACACTATTCAAATTTTGGAATAAAAATTAGAAATGAAATTTTGGATGAATCAGCATTAGAGATGTTTTGGTTTATTAATGAAAAAACAGCAAGTGGAGGAAGAGCAGCGTTATTTCCAGTAATCAAAGTAATTTTTTCAACAAAATCAAGAAAGAGAAAATTTACTCAAATGGATAATATTTGTAGTAATGATTGTAAGAGTGCCAAAGCAGTATTTGTTAGATCATTTTCACTCATTACAAATAGTAAAAAAATTGACTTATAGAAAATCTAAATAATACTTTAAAAAACAAGATTTTATCATGAAGATTAAAACTGAAAATTCTATTAAAATAAAAACGGAACTTTTATGTGGATTTGTATTTGAAAATTCTAACAAAGTTTTTGGATTACCAAAATTTGATACAAAAATATCATATTTAATTAATCAATCTGTAAAAGACATGGATGGTAAGTTAGGAGTATTAACAATTATTCCAATGCCAGATAAAAAGCAGGCTCAAAGAATACTAGTTGCCGGTATTGGTAAAAAAGAAAATTTAACACAAGATACTATAAGATTTGTTTCAGGTAAAATTGCACAGAAAGCAAGAGAATTAAAATTAAAAGAATTTTCAATTATAGTACCACCCACTTTTGTAAATGATCCAATCTCATCAGTTTCTCAAATTATAGAAGGTGTAAAGATGTCATTATACAAATTTGATAAATTCAAAACAGAAAAAGCAAACAAATCACCAGACATGACAATTATAGTTTCTAAATCAAATAAAATTTCTAAAGCAATAAAAATTGCTGAAATAGTTGCAGAAGGTGCAATATTTACTAAAAGTATTTCAAATTTACCTCCAAATGAATGCACACCTACAACATTAGCAAATTTTGCTAAAGACATTTCTAAAAAGAATAAAATGAAATGTATTATAATTTCACAACCAGAATTAATGAAAAAAGGCTTTGGAGGAATTACATCGGTAGGTAAGGGAAGTAAAAACGAACCAAAATTGATTGTAATAGAACATAATCATGGACCCAAAAATCAAAAACCAATTGTTTTAGTTGGAAAAGCAGTTACGTTTGACACTGGTGGAATTTCATTAAAACCAGGACAAAGTATGGATGAAATGAAATTTGATAAATGTGGTGGATGTACAGTGTTAGGAATAATGAAATCAGTTTCAGAATTAAAATTACCAATTAACATAGTTGGAATCATTCCATCAGTAGAAAACATGCCAGGAGGAGAAGCATATAGGCCAGGAGATATTATAAAATTATACAACGGAAAAACTGCAGAAATTCTAAATACGGATGCTGAAGGTAGGCTCATTTTAGCAGATGCTTTAGCATATGGTGAAAAACAATATTCACCAAAAGCAATTATTGATTTTGCAACTTTAACAGGAGCATGTATTGTTGCATTAGGAAACAATGTAGCTGCAATTATATCAAACAATCAGCAGTTAACAAAAAAAATTATAGACTCTTCCAAAACAACAACAGAAGAAATTTGGGAATTACCATTAACACAAGACTATATGGATATGATAAAATCAGATGTTGCAGATATCAAAAATGTAGGTATTGGAAAAGCAGCAGGAACTATAACAGCTGCTGCATTTTTGAAAAGTGCAATAGAAGATACACCATGGGCACATCTAGATATCGCAGGTGTTGCATGGACTCAAGGAGCAGCAACAAAAACAAAACCATACAATCCAAATGGTGCTACAGGTTTTGGTGTAAGATTAATTTTAGATTATTTACAAAAATTATAAAATTAGTAACCCCTGCTATTTCTATCAGGTGTTCCAACATTTGGATTTCTCCATCCATGTTTTTCCATCATGTGATTTAGCAATCTAATATCATTGTCACATTTTTCTCCACAAACACTACAATTTGGCATTAAAATCAATTCAATCAAATAAAATAGGTATTAAAAGATTTTTTTAAAATTTAAAATGCCAGCACTGTTGCTTCCCAAGAGCTCTCGCATCTTAGTACCACAACAGCGACATCAGGTTTGACTTCTAAGTTCGGAATGGGATTAGGTCGCACCCTGACGCTATGGCCGGCTTGTAAATCATTCCATAATTCTAATGTATTAACGTAACGACAGATTGAAAATCTTCTCAAAATAGGTATAAAGCAAAGAAACTATCGATTAACTCTATGACACATAGAGTTGCGGTATTGGATCAAGATCTATGTCAGCCACAAAAATGCGGATTAGAGTGTATAAAATATTGTCCAGTTAACAAATCAGGTGCAGAATGTGTTACAATTAATGAAGAGTCAAAAAAAGCCCAAATTGATGAGAATGTTTGTAATGGATGTGGAATATGTGTTAAAGTATGTCCTTTTGATGCTATTACAATTGTAAATTTAGCAAGTGAATTAGCCACTGACAAAATTCATCAATATGGAATTAACTCTTTTAGATTATACAAATTACCAACTCCAAGAAAAGGAGAGGTTGTGGGATTACTTGGAAGAAATGGAATGGGGAAAAGTACCGTAGTCAATATATTGTCAGGAAAACTTAAACCAAATCTCGGTAGATATGAAAATCCACCAGAATGGGACGAAATTTTTAAACATTATAGTGGAACAGAATTAAAACAACATTTTCAAAAAATTGAACAAAATCAAATACGTGCATCAATAAAACCACAACAAATTCATCATCTTGCAGAAGCATTTGACGGTACAGGTAATGAATTACTTGATAAATATGATGAAAGAGGTATGACTCGAGAATTAGTTAGAGAATTAGGATTACAAAATTCCATGGAGCAAAATTTGAAAGAACTTAGTGGAGGAGAATTACAAAGAATTGCAGTAGCTGCAACTGCATCAAAAGATACAGAGTTTTACTTTTTTGATGAACCCTCTTCATATAATGATGTATTTCAAAGAATAGGTGTTGCAAGAGTAATTCAAGGATTAGCAAAAATTGGAAAAAGTGTGATGGTTGTAGAACATGATCTAACATTACTTGATTTTCTTAGTGACTATATTGAAGTATTATATGGTGAATCAACAGCATATGGAATTGTTTCAAATATTTTATCAACTAAAATTGGAATCAATGTATTTCTTGATGGATATCTACCAAATGAAAATGTCAGATTTAGGGAGAAAAAGTTTTCCATGGATGTATCGTCATCATCTACAGATATCTTCCAAGAAGGTACAGATATTGTAAATTATCCAAAACTAGAAAAGAAATTTGATTCTTTTACATTAACAATTGAGCCTGGAAAAATAAGAAAAGGAGAAGTTTTAGGCATAATGGGAGCTAATGCTTTAGGAAAAACTACAATGATGAAAATGATTGCAGGTATTCAAAAACCAGATGTTGGTTCAATTGATAAAAAAATCAAAATAGCATACAAACCACAATATCTAGAAAATGATATTGATTTAGAAGTAATAGCACTTTTAGAAAAAGCAAACGGTGGACCTATTGAAGGAAGTCAAGAAGAAGAACAAATTCTAGAACCGCTAAAAATTAGAAAACTATACAATAAATCTGTAAAAAATCTTTCAGGAGGTGAACTGCAAAAAATTGCCGTTGCTTCATGTTTAATTCAAAAAGTGGATTTATATGCATTAGATGAACCTTCAGCATTTTTAGATATCGAGGAAAGAATTGCAGTTGCAAAATTTTTACAGAGATTTGTTCGTTCGTTTGGCAAATCAGCAATAATAATTGATCATGATTTACAATTAATGGATTTGGTGTCAGATTCAATGATGATATTTGAAGGAGAATCAGGAAAAGCAGGAACTGCTACATCACCTATGCCAAAATCACAAGCAATGAATAGATTTCTAAAATCATTAGACATGTCATTTAGAAGAGATGAAAAAAGTCTAAGACCAAGAGTAAACAAAATAGAGAGTAGATTAGATAAGGATCAAAAAGCATCAGGAAACTTTTACTACAAGCATTGACCCGAATGTTAAAAAAATCACTAGAAAATGTATTAACATCAAAAGAAAGTGATCAATTGTTTTCAGCATTTGATCAAATAGGAAGTATCATTATTGTTAGAATACCAGATTCATTGTTATCCAAGAAAAAAATTATTGGTGAAACATTACTAAATGAAGTTAAAATTGTCAGAAGTGTATTTTATCAATCATCACCTGTAGAAGGTGATTTTCGCACAAGAAATCTTGAGATTCTTGCAGGCGAAGATAATACTGAAACAGAATACAAAGAATTTAACTGTAAATTTATAGTAGACGTTGCAAATGCATTTTTTTCACCACGTCTTTCAACAGAAAGAGAAAGAATTGCAACATTAACTCAAGATGGAGAAACAATGGTAAACATGTTTGCTGGTGTAGGAATGTTTTCAATAATGGCTGCAAAAAAGAAAAAATGCACTGTTTATAGTCTTGATTTAAATCCAGTAGCATCAAAACTTTGTGAAAGAAATATTGCATTAAACAAATTAGCAGGAAAAGTAATTTCAATTAATGGCGATGCAACAAAAATTATTCAAGAACAATTAATTAATAAATCAGATAGAACATTGACACTATTACCAGAAAGATCAGATGAATTTTTAGATTCTGCAATAAATACAACAAAGAGTGGTGGAATAATTCATTATTATTCTCACATTCATGCGGATAAAAAATTACAAGCTGGAAAATTAACTGAAGAACATTATAAAAAAATTACAACAGTCAAATCAGAAATTCTTAGTTCAAAAATTGTAAGAGCAGTAGGTCCTAGATATTATCAAACAGTTGTAGATGTTAAAATTACTAAGTAGATGAATCATCATCTGATGTTATTGTTGAGGATGTGGGTTTTGTTGTCGCCATTACATATCCAATCCATGCAATAATTCCAAGAATACCTCCGACTGCCATCAATACAGATAGTTGTAAAACAATTGGAGACCACTCAGATAACATGAGTAAGTATGCATAAACAAAGAATCCACCAATACAAAGTATGAAAATTAAAGTTCCCATACCTTTACGCTTGTCCATGTCAAAAAACTTTTTGTGAGTTATTTATCGTTTATCTTTTCAAAATTTCTTTTTAATACTGATTAAAACTATAGCTGGAATTCCAATATACATTCCAAGATTTAATGCAATTACAGAAATTCCAATTCCTAAAACTTCAGACTCTGAATTTGCATTTTCCATTAGAGATAATGTGGAAATCATTGGAGTGATTGCAATCTTTACTGCTTCTTTGAGATATGGATTTTCTCTTTCGTAATCAGCTATTGTTGGACTAAATGTATAGTAAATATCGTTAAATGTTTGCATAAATGCAGAACCTGATTCGGTGTTTAGTAATTGATTATCTCTAATTTCTCGTAACAGTTGTACTTGTGGAGCTAACTCACTACCATAAGTTGCTGTTGCAATTAAACAACCTCCACCATTACCTGATTTTACATTAGTTATTTCTTTTGCAAATTCAGTTGATGCATTTTTAGAAAAAGTTGAAACATCTGTCCATTCTTTTAGAGTGTAATCATTAATGTGATTTGCAATTAACATTGTACCTTCAATAAAATTATAATCATCATGATAAATTGTAAATTCGCCAGAAGTTGTTTCACCTAAAACTGTTGCAATTTCACCATTACTTACAGAAATTGTAACCTTACCAGGAGAATCAATAAAAATGGTTAATGGTTTTTCAGGAGTAGGGATTTCATAAACATCCTTGTCTAAAAATACAAGAACAGTACCAAAAATATTTGCTGATGAACCAATTATTATGATAACTGCAATTAGAGTAATTATTACAACTTTCAATTTAATTCAATTGCCATTAAGTATGCAGATTCTCCATCACGGTAATATGCATTAAGTTCTTGTTTAATTATAAATCCAAGTTTTTCATAAAGACTAACAGCATCAGTATTACTACATCTAACTTCCAAGTGAAATTCATCACAATTCCTACCCCTTACACCAATTACAGATTCTTCAACAAGTGCTTTACCAATTCCTTTTTTTCTGTGTTCATCAAGAACAGCAATAGAAACTACATGTCCTTTTTTTACAAAACCTAATTTTTTAAAATTTGAAAATCCAAATTCAGTTTTACACATTTCATATCCAACTATTTTACCATCTATTTCTGCAACCAAAAATGCTTCAGGTAATTCCTGCAATAGGGACTCATAGAAATAATCCGAATAATGTTCAGGTAAGGTTTTGAGGTTAATTTCCATAACTGAGATTAGATCGCTTTGATCTGCTCTACGTATACTACAATTACCTAATTGTCTTAAAATCACTTGCATGACTATAAGTTAAAACAATCAATATTTAATTTTAAACAAAAGGATCATTAATGGAATAAAAAATTATGAATTAAATGCAGGAAGATTCTCAAGAAAGCATTATTTCATTAGTTAATTCAATTTTTAATGTAGGAGAATTTACAAAAACAGAATTTACATTAGAATTTAAAATTAAGGATCTAGAATTTCAAACAAAATTTGAAGATTTAGCAAGAGAATTAGAAACCTTGAGTTATGCTTGTAAATTATTAAAAAAAGACGATGATATTTACATTGAAATTCAAAAATTTACAATAAAAAAATCTAGAAGATTTCTAAATGCAACATGGACACCAAGGTTGTTGTTTATAATTGTAATTTCATTTGTAATGATTGATGGATACTATAGAACATCTGGAACAAATGCTATTGTTGAAATTGGAAATCCGTTTCAAATGGCAATTGTTTATACACTTGCTCTTCTAGGAATTTTAGGAACGCATGAACTTGGACATATTATTGCAGCAAAGGCACATAGACTTAAAACAAGTTGGCCTTACTTTATTCCAGGTTTACCAATACTTGGAATTCCAACATTTGGTGCATTCATTCAATCAAAAGGATTAACAATTAATCGCCGTATTTTATTTGATGTAGCTATTGCAGGGCCTATTGCAGGACTTGTAATAACAATAATAGTTTCACTTTATGCGGCATACACTGCACCAATTTTAGATCAAGGAATAGCTGAAAAATTATTTGCAGATCGAGTACTAGTAGAATGGGAACAAGGAGAGCCAATACTAATGACTGCAAGTTTAGCAGTATTTGGTAAAGGTGGACCAGGTCATGAAGTAATAATGACACCAGTAATGTTTGCAGCGTGGATTGGATTTTTGATTACATTTTTGAATTTACTTCCAGCATGGCAACTTGATGGTGGCCATATGGTAAGAGCAGTTTTGGGTCAAAAAATCCATAAATATGCAACGTATGGAAGCATGTTAGTTCTGGTTTTACTAAATTACTGGCTAATGGCAATCTTAATTTTATTAATGTCAACCAAGAATCCAAGTGCAGTTCCACTTGATGACATATCTCCACTTACAAGAACTAGAAAATTGAGATATATTGGAATTGTAATATTAGCAGTTTTGTGTGCACCATTTCCATCAGGATTATTTTCAGGAATTTTACCTTAGAAAAAGTCTTGCACCATCAGTTATGACTACAACTTTTTGTCTAGCACCCTGTGTTTTTAAAATATAATCCATAGAATATTTTATTCCAGGTAATGAAATCATGCCAAGTTTTTTTGCATAAAATTCTGGTAAAATAGATACCAACCCAATTTGAAAATTTTTTTGTATTTCTGAAAGAAATAACAAGTCTTCCATACCATTAATATATTTTGTAGGATTTAGTAATTGTTCTAAAGTTAATCTGTCTTCAATATATTGTTGAATTGCATCAGAACCTAAGCCATTTTTGCATTCAGCAATTAAAATTCCAAGACCATCTTTTTTGATAGCATTTGAACAATTCCAAAGTGAAGATAAGGAATTTCCCAAAGTATCATTACTTGAATCCTTACCAGTACTCATAATCATAGTTCTATGTGCACCAACATCTTTAATCGAATTAGATTCTAAAATTTTAGTTGTAGAAAGTGTTTGTGAAGGATGGCCAATTGTAAAATCAAGTATTCCTGTAGAATTTGCAATTATTTCAATTGCTTGAATTTCAAAATTATCAGCAAACTTTTTTGCTTCAGTTAAACTTTCAGGATATTGTCCAGGTGCTGGAAGATTACTTTGTCTTTTTGCATATGCAGAAAGCATGGATTCAGAACCAAATTTTTTGATAAGACGAGTTGCAATAGTCTCATAACCAAATAAACCATCAAAGCCCATCTCGCCCATAAATATAAGATTTGAATTAGAAATATCAACATCATCAAATTCATTAATGGAGCTACCTTCAGGCAAACCTGATTTAACCAAATTGAGTATTTTTTTCTCCGCTAGTATTTTTGGAAATGGTTTTGATTTTTGCTCACATAATGTGAATAAAGAAGTAATAATTTTAAGAATATACTTAGAATTGTGTAATACAACTAGTTCCATAGGTTTAGATAAATCAAGAGTATTGAGTTTTTCAGTAATTTCAGAATCATCCATAATTTTACCATCAGAATCAATTTTTTGTTCTAAATTTTCGGCTTTGATATCCAAAACTACATCGGTAATTCCATAATTTAACCAAATTTCAGGCATAATAGATTGTAAATACAAACCAAAATAAATCCAATGTTGTTAATATTGACATGGAGTTTGTGAAAGAATTTGTGACCTTTTTACATCAAAAAGAGATAATAAAATTTGGAGATTTTACACTAGCCAGTGGAAAAAGTAGTTCATATTATGTAGATTTAAGATTAGTTCCAAGTTATCCTCATGAATTTAGAATGATGGTAAAATATCTAGAAAATCAAATTACTAAAGATATTGGATTAGAAAATTTTGAAAGTATTGTATCAGTTCCAACAGGAGGATTAGTAATTGCATCAGCATTAGCATTTGAAGTAATAAAACCTCTAGTCTATGTTAGAAGTAAACCAAAGGATTATGGAACTTCAAAATCAGTTGAAGGAAAAATTCACAATGGAATGAAAGTTGTAATGATAGATGATGTAGCAACTACTGGTGGTTCAATTGTTAATGCAATAAAATCACTGACAGAAGTTAATGTTAAAGTAAAAGATGCATATGTAATAGTAGATAGAATGGAGGGTGCAGATGAATCTCTTGCAGAACTTGGAGTAAAATTGCATTCAATTCTAAACATATTACAGATTACAGAAATATTGTATGAACAAAAAATGATTGACGTAGTAATTCTAGATAAAGTAAAAAAACAAATCAGTAACTAAAGTCTGGCAGCTCAGACAAATGCCTTCCAATCATTAATTTCAGATATAACTCTGATTCTTCATTGCAGCCAGTAATTTTTGCATAGACTCATTTTAAAACTAATTGAAAATAATGGGCCCGAAGGGCTTCGATCCCTTGGCTCACCGGTTATGAGCCGGTTACTCTACCAGGCTGAGTTACGGGCCCTAAAATAGTAAAAATTTTCTAAGGTATAAAATGTTATGAGATTAACAGTATTCATCATAACAACTATCAAGTAACAAATTTTGTGCTGAAATAGATTTCTCAGCAATTTGAATCAAGTCATTTGTATCAGCATTTGATTTTTCCAATATATTTCTCCAAGATGCTGTATGCCTAATATCAGCTTCAGTATGGAGCTTAAAGTATTGTGTTGCCTTATCATTTGTTATTTGATAAAATTCAGATAGTCCATCTAATTTTGTTTGGCTAATTTTTGGGATTTCTTTTTCAAATGCATACATTGCGCATGCACCACCATCAAAAGTATTCATCAATTCAAACAAATCAGAAACTGCTTTTTGTGTTTTATCTAATCCAGAATATCGAATTAATTCATCCTCAGAAATACCAAGTTCACCTGCAAAGTTGATCCAAGGTTTAATATGTTCAGATTCTTCTTGTTGATTTTCAACTAATTCAGTAATTACAGAATTAGGTGCTTGTTGAATAATTGGTGTCATAAATTCAGGAACTGTTTTTACAAGTTGAAAATATTCTTTTGAATATCCAGCTAAAGACTCCTGAGTTAATTTTCCATCTGACCACATTTGATAAAATGGGTGTTTCAATAAGCTTCGTTCTTCAATTATTTGATCAATTTTTTGAATATAATTCATTATTCATCTCTAAATTTCCCAATACAAAAATCTTTGTTGTGTAGCAAAAGATTTTATGATCTAAAAGTGAAATTTTCATGGGTTCCAGTGGTGTAGACCGGTCAAGCATACTGCCCTTTCAAGGCAGTGATCCCGGGTTCAAATCCCGGCTGGAGCACCAAGATTTAATTACTAATGGTGAAGGTTTTTGATCAATAATCTTGAATAGGAAAAATATCGAAATTAATCCCTTACTTGAGACATATGGGGAATATATCAAAAAAATTGATCGTGCATTAGAAAAAGAACTTGCATTATATTCAGAATCAGAATTTATTGAACCACTAAAATATTCATTAGAAGGTGGAAAAAGAATTAGACCAATTATTTTGAGTTTAGCTGCAGAAAGTATTGGAAAGATAGATGATAATGTCTTGTCAGCTTCGTGTGCTGTTGAGTTTTTACATATGGAATCAATCATCCATGATGATATTATTGATAAGGAAACTATGAGAAGACAAAAGGATCCATTTCATGTAAAATATGGATATAATACTAGTGTTCTAACAGGAGATTTTGTTTTAGGATTAATCCTTGCAATATCATCAAGATTAGATAATGCTAGAATTACAAAAGATTTGGCTACAACTGCAATGCTAATGAGTGAGGGAGAAATGATTGAAGGAAGGTTAGAAGATAGTGGAGACATTACATTTGATGACTACCTAAAAGTTATTGAATATAAAACTGCAATTGCATTTGAAGTTGCAGCTAGAACTGGAGGAATTATTGCAAATGGGACAGAAGAACAAATTGAAGCATTAACAGGATATGGAAAAAATCTTGGAATTGCATATCAAATCAGAGATGATTTGTTAGATTGGAAAAATGAAGGAAAATTATTTAATTTACTAATTAAGAAAAGTATAGATCCTAGGGATGGCTTTAATAAAATGGAAGAATTGCTAAAAGAATATTCTGAGAAAGCAAGATCATTTTTGAGAAAAATTCCAGATAACGATGCAAAAATAAACTTAGAAAAATTAATAAAATTTACTTCGTTTAAGGCATAGTAGTTAAACTGATTACTGGAGCTGCAAGTTCTACAAATTTAATCAATGGTTCTGGATAAACACCAAATCCTACCAAGAAGATTGTTGAAAATATCATAATTGCCATTACAGATTTTGGTTCGATAACTCTCTTTTCAGTTTCACCTTCAAAGTACATCTTTCTAGTTAACCAACCATAATAAGCAAGAGATAATGCACTGTTTAATACGCCGGCAATTGCAAGCCATGGAGCCCACCATAATGTAGAACCTGCATCTAATGCACCTCCAAATAACATCAATTTACTCCAGAATCCAGAAAGTGGTGGAATACCAGCTAATGCAAACAATGCTATTACCAAACCTAGAGCAGTGACAGGCATTCGTCTTCCAAGTCCCTTTAATTTATCAATATGAGTTACTGCAAGAGTGGTTACAATTCCTGCAATTGCAATAAATGCAGCACCTTTCATTACTGCGTGATTCATAATTTGATACAAAGAACCTTGTAAACCTAGAGAACTGTATGGTGCAACTGCAACTCCAATTAGTATGTAGCCTGCATGTGCAATACTAGAATAAGCTAACATTCTAGAAATATTTTTTTGCATAATTGCTGCAATATTTCCAATAGTCATTGTCATTACTGCAATAATACCAAGAGCCAGAGTCCAATCAAGATGTAATACTACCATTCCTAAAACTACAATTCTAATCGTTGCAGCGAATCCAGCTTTTTTAGTTGCAGCTGCAAGAAGAGCAGTGATTGGTGTAGGAGCACCTTCATAGGTATCAGGAAGCCATTGATGAAATGGAACAAGTCCCATCTTAAATCCGAATCCTGCTATAAATAATCCAACAGATAGCAGTGCAAGTGGAAGCAAAGATGGATCAAGTGTAGAATAACCTTGAATTACTTCACCAATATTTGTAGAACCAGTTAATCCGTATGAAAGTGAAATACCATAAACAATAATTGCTGAAGATAATGCGCCAAACAAGAAATATTTTAAAGCTGCTTCATTTGAGCTTGGATTCTTTTTCATAAAGCCTACTAAAACGTACGTTGGAATACTCATGAGTTCCCATGCAACAAATAGCATTACAAGATCAGTAGAATATGCAACTAGTATCATTCCAATAGTTGCAAGTAGAATTAGAGAATAGTAAACAGCAGGAGAATTATGTTTTCTCATATAATTAAAAGAACCAACAGTTGTGAACAAAGCAACAATTAACATTGCTATTGCAAAGAACCCACCAAATGCATCGTCTACTACAACATCTTCAGAAAATAATGCAGATGGAGAAATATTATCTCCAATGAATTGGTATACAACATATCCCATAGATACGATTAATGCAGAAAATGCAATTATAGCATAAAATGAATTTGAACCCTTTTCTTTTCTTGCAATACTAATGATTGGAAGAAGTACACCAACAGTGCCCAATATTGCAATTATCACCAAAGGAGTTGAAGTAATTTCTAACATGCTTTCATAACTCCTACAACAATAATATCAGAACTACAAATAATAATCCTGCTCCAAATACAAATAGATAAGATTGTGAGACACCAGTTTGAGTTCCTTGAATTACTTTAGCACTCCAACTAACGGCTTTTTGAACTCCATTATTCATACCATAATCAATTACTGTCTTCTCAAAGTATCTAGAAACACCTCTTGCTAACCATAAGGGTGTTGTAACAAAACACCAGTATACCAAGGCGTTAAGATACCATCTGTTTAAGAAAAGTTTGTGAATTGAGTAAAAGAGAATATTTGAATTTACAAACTTAATAGGATCAACCCATCTACCAATGTAAAATATGTATCCTAATCCAATACCTGTAGCAAATGCCACTAATGATGAACCAAGTGCAACTGGATTAAGTCCTTGTAAGAATTCAGGTAGGATGGATGTTTCTGCTGTAACATATTCACTATGAATACCAAATGAGTGTTCAAGATATTCAGTAAACAAATGATGAATTCCTTCTTCAGCAGATAATCCAATTATACCAATACCAATTGTAAGTACTGCAAGTATTCCATATGGAATCCACATTGATGCTGATGCTTCATGAATGTGATGTCCTTCTTCTTCCATTTTTTCTATATGCTTACTTTTCTTTCCAAAGAATACCATACCAATCATTCTTGTGGTATAGAATGCAGTAATTATAGCAGTCAAAACAGCGATAAGGAATAACGGTAATGCCCATTCATTTCCAGATTCATATACTGAAGCAAAGATTGCATCTTTACTCCAGAAACCTGTTGTGATAAATGGTGCTCCCATTAAACCAAGACCGGCAGCCCACATGAAAGCATAAGTTTTTTTCATATGTTTTCTCAGACCTCCCATATCGGTCATAAATCGAGAACCAACAATATGCAATAGTGATCCTGCTGCCATGAATAATGAAGCTTTAAACATTGCGTGAGAAATTAAGTGGAAAAATCCTGCAGTATAACCATCAACATATTGTTGAGATAATCCTGCAACACCTAATGCCATCATCATATAACCAATTTGAGAACCAGTAGAATATGCTAAAACTTTCTTAATTTCAGGATTAACCATACCTTGTGTTGCAAGTAATAACGCAGTAATTGCACCTGTCCAAGCAACAATTTCAAAGAATTGATCAGCTAAAATTCCTGCTGCGCCTAATGCAAATACAAGTGGACCAATTCTTGCTACCAAAAACACACCTGCTTTGACCATTGTTGCTGCATGAATTAATGCAGATACTGCAGTTGGTCCAGTCATTGCTTCTAACAACCATTCGTTTAATGGGAATTGTGCAGATTTACCCATTGCACCACCAAATAGTAAAACAAATGCAGGAACTAGTAATCCTTGAGCTGCCATAGAAGTTGCCCAATCAGTATTACCCATTAATTCTCTAAATCCAAAAGTACCTGCAAACAAGAATATCAGAAGCATGCCAGCAATCATCATTACATCACCAACTTTTGTCATGATGAATGCCTTCATACCAGCGTGTGTTGGTGAATAGTAATCTAACATTCCAAGAACAGTACGTCCTTCAACACCAACATGATCTTTCTTTTTATCACGATACCAAAAGCTGATTAATGCATATGATGCGAGTCCTACACCTTCCCAACCAAAGAATACTTGAAGTAAATTATCAGATAATACAATTAACTGCATTGAACCAATGAAGAACAACATCCAGAACCAAAATCTTGTAATATCTTTATCACCTTTCATGTATCCTGTACTGTAAATCATAATCAAGAATGAAATCCAACCAACAACATTTGCCATAATTATTGAAAGTGGATCTGCTAGTACACCGGCTTTAAGACCAAGAGATTCAATCCACATTATTTGATTATGAACTTCACCTGCTTCTAATGCAAGAGGAATTAAGGATGCTGCAGATAATGCACTCATTAAAGCAAATCCAACTGCAACGTAACCAGTTGATTTTTTAGATAATTTTCCAATTCCTGGCATAATTAATGCTGCAGCAAATGGAAGCATCCAGATTAGCCATGCACTTGTTACTTCAAATGTTGGTTCTAAAACTTCAGTTGCCATAATCTAAATCCCCATCACTCCGTTCATGTATGGAATAATTGTTTTTAAGAAAATGTCAGGATAAATTCCAACTACAATTGAGAATCCTGCAAGAATCATCATTGGTATTGTCATGTACCAACTTCCTTCTTTGACATGTTGTAGATTTTCAGGGAGTTTTCCAAAGAATACACGTTTTAACATCCAAAGCATGTAAGACATTGTAAGTGCTGTTGCAACAAGACCTAATCCAAATGCTACTGCTCTAATTGTAGAACCTTCTGTAATTGCAGTTTCTAATGCACCATAAAACAAAATCCATTCACCCATAAATCCACTGGTTGGTGGTACGCCCATTATTGTTAAGGCACCAATAACTGCACATACTGAAGTGATTGGCATCTTACCTGCAAGTCCTCCAAGTTTAGAGAAGCTTCTAGTTCCAACTTTAACAATAATAATTCCAGCCATCATGAAGAGAATGCCTTTACCAATAGCGTGAGTAACATACATCATTTCAGCACCTGCAAGACCGTATGCAGACATTGATCCTATACCAAATAACAGATATCCCATCTGACTAATACTAGAATAAGCAAGGAAACGTTTCAAGTCATCTTGCATTAATGCCATTGCACCGCCATAGATCATAGTGACAAGGCCCCAAATGTGGAACCAAATTGCAAGTTCTGAATATGTTACAGGTAAGAATTCAACAACTAATCTAAAGAGACCATAAGCTCCAATTCCAATCATTGCTGGAGACAATAATGCACTAATTGGTGTAGGTGCTGCACCGTGAACATATGGTAGCCAAATGTGATACATGAAAACTGCTAATTTAACACCAAGACCTATAGAAATTGCAACAGCAGAATACATTGCAATATCTGCAGGAAGTTCAGATTCTTTAATATCTGCAAAGTCAAAGCTGCCAAGAGTAAGTCCTATCATCAAAAATCCCAATAGTAAAACAACGGCACCTGCATGAGTCCAAAAAAAGAACATTAAACCAATTTTTCTTCTTGGTCCATCACCCCATATGGCAACTAAAAAGAAACCCGGAATCAACATTACCTCAAAGAAAATATAAAATTCAATCAAATTAGTTGATAGAACTGTTCCAAGCATTCCCATTGCAAATACAAGATAAAGTGCAAAGTAAAGACCAGATTTTGCATTTACATAATTTGAAAGAGCAGTTGATTCAACAATAGATGTTTGACCGCTTTCAGATGTGTTAATTTTTTGTTCTTCTTCAAATTGTTCATGGAATTTATGAATCATGTATGGTTTAGAGTAAATTGCCAGTATTGTAGACAAAACATAAATCATAATTGCAAATGGTGATGCAAGTCCATCTAACAAGAAACCAAATTCTCCAAATTGTTCTGTCCATGGATAATGTTCTTCAACAGTTCCAGAAAGTGCTGCGTTAATTACTAGAAGTGTGGTGTATAGTAAAATTGCAAATGTAAACCACATTGCAGGAGTAGGACCAACTTTTTTTCCAAGAATGTATGCTACTGGAGATAATAGTAAGGGCAAGAAAACTGCCTGTAATAATGCATATTCCATTATCCTCTCAAACTCCTGAAGTCAGCGATATCAACATTTTGATACATACGGTATGCTACAATAATCAAGGATAGTCCTACAGCTACTTCGGCTGCTGCAATTGCTATAGAAAATAGAGCTAAAGTTTGACCTCCACTATGAGGTAGAAATCTACCAAATGCTACAAGATTAAGATTTGCTGCATTAATAATAATTTCAACTGCAAATAACATTCTAATGAAATTACGTTTTACTGCAAGGCCGTAAATTCCTATTGCCAATAAAGCAACAGAAACTAATGTAAAATCAACTAATTCGTTGGTCATTTTCTACATCCTCTCTTCTTGCTAAAATTAATGCACCAGTTACGGAGCCTGCTAAAATTAAACCCATCAAAATTAATGCTGGCCAATAATATGTTACAAAGTCTATACCAATATCTCTAAAATCAACTGGAGATTCATCAGTAGTTATTGTTTTAATTCCAGAATCTAAGAATACAGCACCAAGTGATACCATGATAACTAACATTAAACCAATTCCTGCAAATTTTCTTCTTTTATCTTCAATTTTTTTAAAGATGAGTTCTCTCTTTACAAGCATAACAGTAAATAGAATTAAGACAGCAATTGAACCAACATAAACTGCTAATTGAAACAATGCAACAAATGGTGCATCAAGCAAAAAGAAGAATCCAGCAATACCTCCAAGAGTTCCCATTAATGCAATTGAACCATAAATTAATGATCTCATTTCAAGTGCTGCAATTGAAGAACCAATTGTAATTACAGTTAATGCAAGAAATGCAGCATCAGCCATGAGTTGCTCCCCACTTTGTAATTATAATTTCACTATCTTGTTCAACATATGGTTTAACTGCAAGTTGTGCAGGTGTATAGATCAAACCTTCTTTACTAAATGAAGATAATTCATAATCATTAGTCATGTAAAGTGCATAAAATGGACATGCGTCAACACATAAACCACAAAAAACACATTTGCCATAATCAATTTGTGGCATGATGGATTTTTTATTTTGTTGTTGTTGATCTGGAACTTTAACCATAGCAATTGCTTCAGCAACTCCTTCACATGCAATAGAACATAATTGACATCCAGTACAGTGATCATGAAATAACATATGACGACCCTTTAATCCAGCAATACCAACACCAGTAGAAGGATCAAATTGATAACCATCGCCTACAAACTTTAGTTTTTCTTCAGGATAACGAAGAGTAAATCTTTTTGTCGCAATATGTTTAATTCCAGAATTTAATGCACGAATTATGCCTGTAGCAGTATTTGTCATTGTAAGCCTCCTGGTCCTAGCACTCCAGCGTAAACCAAAGCTAGTGCAATAAAGATGTTAACAAATGCAAGACCGATCAATTTAGTCCAACCAAGATTTAGTAATATATCAACTCTAACTCTTGGGAAAACACCTCTTGGCAATAATATGAAAATTATAACAGCTACAGTCTTTAAAACAAACCAAAATATTCCATTAAGCATTTCTTGATCAAATAATGGTAATCCAGCAATCTTTGCAGTTATAGGACCAATTTCTATTCCTTCAGTAGCAATCTCCATAGGGAATGGTGGTACAACCATTGGGCCATTCCATCCACCAAGGAATAAAACAACAAACAATGCTGCAAATGCATAAAGTTTGAGATATGTTCCCAATTGAACAAGTCCATACATCATTCCAGATAATTCAGTTAACCATCCAGCTACAATTTCACTCTCTGCCTCGGGTAAATCAAATGGAATTCTTTCTAATTCAGCTAACATCGTAATAAAAAATACAATTGCACCAACGGGTAAAAAGAGAATCCAAGGGAAACTAGATTGACTAGCAGCAATTTCAGATAAATTAAGAGTACCAGTAACCATTACAACTCCCAACAGAGATAGAATTAATGGAATTTCAAATGAAACCATTTGAAATAGAGCACGAATTCCTCCAATGAATGGAAATTTACTGTTTGCAGACCATGCAGAAAGAATTGTTACAATTGGGAAAAATCCAATTACTGCAAAGACAGCAAGTAATCCCATATCTACATCTGCGACAACCCAACCTGGTGCAACTGGAATTAATGCAACAAACGCTGCTGCAGATGCAACAAATAGAACAGGTGCTGCCCAGAAAATAGGCTTGTCAGCTTTTGCAGGAATAATAATTTCTTTAGAAATTAATTTTAGACCATCACCCAATAATTGTAAAATACCTTCAACTTTTCCACAGTAAAAAGGACCGACTCTTAGTTGTAATTTTGCAAGCAGTTTTCTTTCAAGGAAAATTGTTCCAGCAGCTAACAATGCAGCAAAACCAAATCCCGGAAATGCCATTATTTTAAACATGTCAGTTGTCATAAAGGCTTGAACAATTGGAAGAGTACGTGATGGATCCGCCAAGTAAGTAAATGCAAGAAATGGTGTAAGCAATTCTCCATCAATAACTGGCATTGGAATTACAAATAAAACCATCATAACAAGTGGAAAACCAATTAATGAAAATATCAAAAGGAACCATACGGCATCATTAATTATAGCCTTGATAAATCCACTAAGTTTGAAATTTGGTGCAATAACAGACATTTATCGGTCTGCCTCTACTGGCCAATAATTAAGACTCCAATAAACAGATGGCATGTTACCTAGTTTTTCACCTTTTAGAAGATATGGTAATGCAATTAGATTTCTAAATGAACCAACACTAAGTTTTAGTCTATATGGTTCAACTTTTCCATCAGAAACAATATAGCATCCTAAAGAACCTCTACCGGATTCTACACGCTTGTATACGGAGTCAAGTCCTTTACCTTTTGGGTTTGGCTTTAGTTTAACTCTAACAGAACCTGATTTTGGCATTTTTTGTAATGCTTGTCGAATTATATTGCAACTCTCCATCATATCAAGCCATGGAACTTTAGATCTTGCATAAGAGTCACCTTCTTTCATTACATTAGTGTGAACATCCAATTCTTCATAAACATCATATGGTTCTTTTTGTCTAAGATCATAATCAACTCCACTTGCACGCAATACGGAACCAGTTGTTCCAAGTCTAATTGCATCTTCACGAGAAAGTACACCAGTATCTTGAGTTCTTGAAATTAAAATTGGGTTATCATAAAATACTGCAGCATATTCTTTGATACGTTTTTCAAAATAATTTACTTGACGTAAACATACTTCTTCAAAGTTTGGAGGTAAATCATTTCTAACTCCACCTGGAACAAAATGTGAATGTGTTACTCTTGCACCACTAATTTTTTCCATAAGATCAATTAAGAGTTCACGATCACCTGCGGGCCACATAAACATTGTAGAATGACCTAAGAATATTCCATAGATAGCAAGCCAGTACATTGTATAGATACAACGATTTAGTTCAGAACAAATTACTCGAACATATTTTGCACGTTCAGTAACTTCAATACCAAGTAGATCCTCAACACCCAAGACATAAGGATAAAGAGCATTACAAGAATCGTGAATTACAGGTCTTTCTAAATGAGGAATGTTTGTTATATAATTTCTATATTCAGCCATTTTTTCTTCTCCACGATGTACATAACCTGGATCAGGATCACATGCAACAATGTAATCGCCATCAATTTGTACAATGATTCTCATATGTCCGGAACCAGGATGTTGAGGTCCTACATTAAGAGTCATAATTCTCTCGTCAACTTTTTGGAGTGCTAATCCAGGAGGTAATTCTACTGTCATATCTATCGCCCTTTTATTGCAAAGTCTTTTCTGAGAGGTGGTAAATCTGCCCAATCTTCTGGCAAAAGTAATCGTCTATTATCAGGATGACCAGTAAAGTAAACTCCAAACATTTCAAAAACTTCTCTTTCATGGAATTCTACACTGTAGAATATATCTCTAAGAGATGGCAATTTTGTTGCATCTTTTCCAGGAATTGGGTTTTCTTCTCTTTGTGCTCTAGTTGCTAAAACAAGAATTTGCTTAGCCAAAGATGAATCTGAATAAGAACCAATATGATAAACAACTTCAATTTCTTTATCCTGTGGATAATCTACACCAGAAACAGATTCTACGTGATCATAATTCAGCCCATCTCGAATAAATTCAGCTACATCATGAACGTCTTCTCTGCTAACTTTAATTCCAACTCTATTTTCTTTAATAAATTCAACTTTAATTTTATCACCAAATTTTTCAACCACTTTATCAGAAATACTCTTTTCAAATGCAGGAACTTGTACAGATTTTACCACTGGTTTTGCTACTGGTTTTTCATCGGCTGATTTTTCTTCAGTAGTAATTTGCTCTGCATCAGTACTCATTATACAAACTTCCTAGCCTTCATTCTCTTAATTTTTTCTTGTAACAAAATACAACCTTGGATAAGAGTTTCAGGTCTAGGCGGACAACCTGGAACATAAACATCAACTGGAAGAACTCCATCAATTCCTGGAAGTACATTGTATGAATCAAAATACAATCCTCCAGTAATTGCGCAAGCACCCATAGCAATCACATATTTTGGTTCTGGCATTTGATCATAAACTAATCTAAGACGTGGAGCCATTTTTCGTGTGATAGTTCCTTGAACAACAATTAGATCACATTGTCTAAGTGAACCAAATGCTTCAATGATACCAAATCTTTCAACATCATATCTAGGACTAGATGCTGCTCCAAACTCAACACTACAACAAGCTGTTTCAATATGCACAGGCCAAAGTGACCAAATTCTACCCCAATTGATAGCATAGCCCAATGGTTTGTCAATTGCTTTTTCTAAAATATCACCCAGTTTTCCTATGAAGACATTTGCATTTTCTGGTGTTACTAAATCTTTAAGCAATTTTATTCCCATCCACCATTAACATTAATTCTATAAATAACTACCATATTCTTCGTCTCCCTGATTGATACAGTGCAAATGACATTGCTCCAAATATAATTCCCAAAAATCCCATCATTGGCAAAGTTGCATTTTTTGGAAGTTCCAAAAGAGAACTGCCCCAAGCATATAAGAAAATTGCTACAACATCAAAAATGACAAACATCAAAATATACGGATAATACTGCATCATAAAATGAGTTCTTCCTTCACCGCTTGGTACTTGTCCACATTCCATTGGCAAAAATTTTACAGGATTACTTTTTTTACGAGGTGATATCATTCGTGAAATTAATAATGTGGGTGCCATTGCAGCTACTGCAAATCCAAACATCAATACTACGGTACTGTAATTGCCCGCTATTTCTCCGACCAATTTAGCTTTGATCCCTAAGTTTTGTATAATAAGGTTACCTCGTTTTTTCGATCAAGTGTTTTTAAAAATAATTGTTGTAAAGTAATTAATAGGATAATTGTACAGCACAGATTATGACAATAAATGTAGGCGATTTTGCACCAAATTTTGAACTTCCTGACACAGAATTAAAAATGAGAACTTTAGATGAATTTAAGGGTAAAAAAATTGTATTATCTTTCATAGTTGCAGCCAGTTCGCCAGTATGTGAAGCAGAATTATGTACTTTTAGAGATTCATGGAAAGAAATTTCAGATATGGGGGCACAAATAATTGCAATTAGCAATGATGGTCCTTTTGCAAACAAAGCATTTGCAGAAAAAAATAACTTCAATTTTCCACTATTAGGTGATTATACAAGTAAAACTATCAAAGAATATGATATTCTGTTAAAAGATCTATTACACATCAAAGATTACAATGCAGCAAAACGTTCTGTATTCATAATTATGGAAGATGGAAAAATTGGTTACAAATGGGTATCAGAGAATCCATTAAAAGAACCAAATTATGATGAAATTAAAAACTTTTTAAAATAAATAATTTTTTTTATTCTATATCAGCAATTATATCGCCTTTAGCAACAGTTCCTGTTTCTTTAGCTTTGATATTTTTTACAATTCCATCTTTGTGTGCTTTAACCGTAACTTGCATTTTCATAGATTCTAAAGTGCAAACAACATCACCTTTCTTAACAGAATCTCCATGTGCAACCGAAATTGAAACTACTTTTCCAGGAATTTGACTTTTTAGTGATTTTTGTATTATGCCAGAACCACCGCCACCAGAATTTTTGTAAACAATTTCATCATAATGAGTATGTAAATTGATAGTAATTGGAACATTATCAATTACAATATTCATTTCATTTGTTGATTGTTCAAGATATTTTGCTTTATGATATTGTTGATCTAAAATAAATTCAATCTCATTTGAATTCATACTAATTATTTTTAATTTATGCTCATTATCATTAATTTTAATTAGATAATCATTATTTCCAAGTTTTTGTATAATTTTTCCATTAAATAATTTTTTAATATCTTTTATTTTATAATTTGCCATATTATCAATCCAATTTATTTTTCCAGTGAGAATTATGAGTATTAGTATTTTGTATACGACTCTTAAAATATTCAGAATGAATTATTGCAGCAGCCAAAGCTGCATCAGTTTTATTTTCTTTTTCAGTTTGAAGATCTTTTTTTAATCTATTAATCATATCATGACGTTTTAAGAAATCAGTAGATAGTTCACCATTTTTGTATTCGTCAGAATTTAAGATTGTTTTATACAAAGGAATTGATGTTTCGACACCTTGAATGTAAAAGTCATTTAATGCAGAAATCATTCTAGTCCTAGATTCTTCAAATGTTTGACCCCACGTCACAAGTTTTGCCATAAGTGAATCATAATAGGGTGAAACTGTGCATCCAGGATAAAGATAAGTGTCACACCTAACACTTGGTCCTGCAGGAATAGTTACATCTGGAACAGGTCCAGTGGAAGGAGCAAAATCCATGAATGTATCTTCAGCATTTATTCTACATTCTATTGCATATCCATTCATTTTTAGATCACTTTGTTTGAATGGAATTGGTTCCCCATTTGCTATGTCTAATTGTAATTTTACTAAGTCTAAGCCAGATACAAATTCAGTTATTGGATGTTCAACTTGTAATCTAGCATTAATTTCTATAAAATAAAATTCACCATTATCTGCTCTTAAGAATTCAGCAGTACCTAAATTAGTATAACCAACTGCATGTGCAGCATTAACAACTAATTGACCGATACGTGATCTAGTTTCTTCATCAACAATTGGAGATGGAGTTTGTTCAATTAATTTTTGATTTCGTCTTTGAATAGAACATTCTCTTTCAAAAATGTGAACAGCATTACCTTGTGTATCTCTAGCAAATTGATATTCAATATGTCTTGTTTTTTCTAAGAATTTTTCAACTAAGATTGCAGATTTACCTACTGCCGCAATAGATTCACCAGTTACAGATTCATAACCAGTACGTAATTCTTTATCATTAGTTACAATTCTAATTCCACGACCGCCTCCACCAAAAACAGATTTTAACATTACAGGATAACCAATTTTATTGGCAATTTTTTCTGCATCATTTACATCTTTGACTAAACCTGGACTTCCAGGTACAGTTGGAACTTTAGCTTTTAACATTGCATCTTTACATTTCATTTTATCACCACAAAGATTCATAGAATCTGCAGAAGGACCAATAAAAATAATTTTATTTTTTTCACAGAGTGCTGCAAAATCATCATTTTCAGAAAGAAAACCATAACCTGGATGAACTGAATCTGAACCAGATGATAACATTACATCTAAAATTTTTTCCTGATTAAGATATGATTCTGCAGGAGTTGCCTTACCTATATGATATGCTTCAGTTGCTTGTTTTACATGCATTGAATTTGTATCTTCATCAGAATATACTGCAACTGTTTTAATTCCAAGTGCTTTACAAGTTCTAATTACACGTAAAGCAATTTCTCCCCGATTAGCGATAAGTACTTTCTCAATCATCTTTAATCACAAATTGATATTTCCATGTTTTCGAGGTAATTGTTTTTCTCGTTTATTTGCAAGCATTTCTAATGCTTTAATCAACATAGGTCTTGTTTCAGCAGGATCAATTACATTATCAATACTTCCATGAGATGCAGCAACATATGGATTTTCAAATTTTTCTGCAAATTCATCTATGAGTTGTTTTTTAAGAGATTCAGGATCTTTCGAAGCATTAAGTTCTTTTTTATTCATTATTTTTACAGCTGCTTCGCCACCTAAAACAGCACATTTTGCAGTTGGCCATGCATAATTAATATCAGTTCTAAGATTTTTACTTCCCATTGCAATGTATGCACCACCATATGCCTTACCAATAACTAAAGTAATTCTTGGAACAGTGGCTTCACAATATGCATAAAGCAATTTACTTCCATGTCGAATAATTCCGTTATGTTCCTGATTAGAACCTGGCATGTAACCAGGTGTATCAACTAAAGTAATTAATGGAATATTAAATGAATCACAGAATCTAATGAAACGTGATGCTTTGTTTGATGAATCAATATCTAATGCACCTGCAAGATGCATTGGTTGATTGGCTACAATTCCAACAACATTACCATTTAACCTGGCATATCCAATTACAATATTTGGTGCAAATAATTCATGTACTTCAAAGAATTCATGATTATCAACAATTGAATTTATAATTTCTTTAATATCATATGGTTGCAAAGGATTTTCTGGCATTATGTTAATTAAATTATGATCTAATCTATTTGGATCATCATCAGTTGTAAGTTTAGGTGGTTGTTCAGTATTATTTTGAGGTAAGAATGAAATTAATTTTTTAATATAATCCATACATTGGTATTCATTTTCAGCAACAAAATGTGCAACACCACTTTTTGAACCGTGTGTATTTGCTCCACCAAGTTCTTCAAATGAAATTTCTTCACCTAAAACAGTTTTAACAACATCAGGTCCGGTTACAAACATACTTCCAATTTTTTCAACCATTATGACAAAATCAGTCATAGCAGGTGAATATACAGAACCGCCTGCAGAAGGACCAACACTAGCAGTAATTTGTGGAATTACGCCAGAAGCTAGTTGATTGTGATAAAAAATGTCAGCAAATCCATCTAAGCTCATAATTCCTTCTTGAATTCTAGCACCACCAGAATCCATAATTCCAATTATCGGACATCCTGTTTTTAATGCATGATCCATTAATTTGGTAATTTTTTTAGCTCCCATATGACTAAGAGTTCCACCTAGTACAGTGAAATCATATGCAAAAATAAAAATTTGACGTCCTGAGACATTACCATATCCACCAACTACACCATCAGTAAAAAATTTCTTTTTTTGCATATCATATTCATAATAATGATGAGTCGTTAATGGATCAATTTCTACAAATGTACCCTCATCAAGTAAAAGATCTATTCTTTCACGGGCAGTTAGTTTACCTTTCTCGTGTTGGTCAGCAATTTTATCCTGGCCACCGCCTTGTAATGCGATATCATTATTTTTAGTATATTTATCAATCTTTTCATAATGCATAATGTGATCTAACCAAATTAGATTTCATATATTAATCTAGATTGAATAAATTTAATTTCAGATAATGAGATAAATTAAAAAATACTAATTTTAGCAAAATTATGAATTTAAAATAGGAAATTTCTTATTAGATGAATTTTGATATGAATTAAAAGAATCCTTCTCATCACTACATTTCTTGCACATACATAATTGAGATACATTTGGTATATCACAAATATCTTGAAATTCACATTGGGAACATCCAGCTGGAGAACCACACACAATACATTGCAATTCATTGATTTGAGCGCATTTTTCATGTTTTACACCAATACCTTTTGACCATAATCCAATTTCATTGATTTCAATTTTATCATTACAAACAATACAAATTCCAGTAAACTTCATTGGAATTTTTATCCAGCTCATTGTATCAATTCAATTTCCTTATCAATAATATCACCAAATGTTTCTTCTAATTCTAATTCCAAAGTTTTATTTTTAATACAAAATAAAAGATATGGCATACATAATGTTACAAATGAGCTTGAAGATTGATGTAATTTTTTTGCCATTAGAGAAGATAATAATTGAATTTTTGCACTGTCCCAACGAATTCTATTAAGTAAATGCCATGACAAATTATATTTAGAATATCGTACTCTATCATCCTTTTGATATAAATTAATTAAAATATCATTAAGATAGCGCAACAATCTCCAATTTTGTGTTTTCATAATTTTTCCAAATAACATATCGGCATTAGAAATAATTTCTAAATATTTTGCAAGTGAAACATTATCTAAATCACTAGTCACGATACTAGAATAAAACGCATTAATTTTTTCTCTAGGATCAATTTGTATTGAATATAAAACACCTCTAGCTTCCTCAATGGAGTTTGCTTTGAAAAATGCATTAACTCCATTTTCAATATTTAGAATCTCAAACAAATTTTCTGTTTGAGGATTAAATCCTGTTATCAGAGATTGAGTGAGATTGATCATAGAACGAATATCTCCTCTTGATTTATCAATTACTTTGATTAAAGAACCAGGACTAAGTTTTTCATTTTCTTTTTTTAATATATTATCTAAATAAACACGCAATAATCTTGGTGGAATTTTTTTAAATGATATTGTTGTTACTGCTTTTTTGATACTTTGCATTTTATCTGAATCATCATAATTAGCTGCAAGTAAAATAGGCACATTAGGTTTGTTTAAAATATCAACAAGTGCGGATGCACCACCATAATCTCCCCGACCATGGATTCCATCAACTTCATCAATAAAGATCATAGGAGTTCCTAGAACACTGACATTTCCTAAAACAGGTGTAAGAATTTCATTAATTCTAGATTTACTTCTGACATCACTGGCATTAAGTCCAATCATGTCATAACCAAATTGTTTTGCTAAAAGATATGCAATAGTAGTTTTCCCAATCCCAGGAGGTCCAACAATCAAAAGAGGTTTTGTTCCTTTTTTCCATTTTGCAAACCATTGGATAATTGTTTCCCGTGGTTCCTCATTACCCAACATATCAGAAATCTTCTGAGGTCGATATTTTTCAGACCACATCAATTTTATCACTTAGTTGGAAGATTTTTGTTCAAATCTGACCAGATGTTTTTTTCTTGTAATTTTTTATACCAAAATTCATTATAATGTTCAACGGTTAGAAATAAAAATTCTAAGAACTTTGTATGTGAAAATTTTTCAGGTAGTTTCTCAAGAGCATCTCTTGCTTCACGTAAATATGATTGACTGTGATGCATTGTTTCTTCAAATCCACTTTTTACATCATTCATTTTTAATGAATAAAATAATGGCCAAGAAGGAATTTTTGCTGCTCTATCTCTAATACTATCTTCAATTTCATTTCCACATCCAACAGATTCAGCTGCTTTTGCCATTCCAGTGTAAAAAATATCAGCTAGTGGTGCACGATTCAATGCCATATTTCTACCAGCAGTACCCATTACCGAACGATATTTTTTGTAACTTTCAACTAATTCTTCTTTTGTAATTTCTGTAGGTTTATCCTTTAATTTTGTATCAAGATATTGTCCAATTCTTGCTTGCTTGAAACCTTCTTCAAATTGTTTAAGGACATCATCTCCACCCTTTGAGATTTTTTCTCTAGCAAGTTTCAAAATATATGGATTCATCAATTTGTAATCATCCAAATATTCTAAATCTTCATCTTTGTCTACAATTCTATCCATTGGTTCACTAAGATCAATTGCAATAATATGACCATCAACAATATCTTGTCTCATTGTAGTATTTTTGTCATCATTAAAATAATCTGTGGATGCATCAAAAAGACCATTAAATACAGGAAATGTCATTTTGACAAAATTTGAATTTAAAATTCTAAGAACCCTATCATGTAAAGTGTCAAAGTCTTGCAATTTAGATTTTATAGGCTCAATTTCAGAAGAATTTAAAATAATTTCTGCAGAACCAACTTCTTCTGCAAATTGTTGTTGAGTTGTATTTGGAGAATCATCTGAATTAATTTGATCAAAAAGATTTTTTGCAAATCTTTGAGCAAATGCAGGAAATTCATCTTCTGCTTCCTGTTTATAATGATTAAATTGTTGGAAACCTTTTGATTTAAACAAACCTTGTTTTATGATTTGTTTTCCAGGTTTAGTTCCCATTAATGCACTTTTACTAAAAATTGATTCATCCTTTCCACTCATGAACACAATCCAATTTGTTGTTATTTATGCTTTCAAAATAAAAAGTTTCTTCACTTAAATTACGAAAGAAAAATTATTTTTTTATGGAAATTATAGAAATTCTTCGTGAAGCTTCAAATCAAATTTATAAAAATGTAAAAGATCTTGCAGGAACAGATGATGCTGCAGGAGATTTTGGAAGAGGTGCAGGAGGAGATATCTCAAGAAATATCGACATAATTGCTGAAAAAACTGTTTTAGATTATCTAAAAGAAATTAATTTTCAATGTGTTGTGTTAGGTGAAGAATGTGGTAGAGTTGAATTATCAGATAACCCGAAAGGATACATCATAATGGATGCAATTGATGGTTCTGCTAATGCAGTACGTGGAGTACCATTTTTTTGTAGTTCATTGGCATTTGCAACAGAAAATAAACTTAGTTCAATTACAGATGGTGTAATAACAGATTTAACAAATGGAGATATGTACTGGGCTTCAAAAAACAAAGGTGCATTTTTAAATAAAAAACAAATTAAAGTTCAACAAAAAGAACCAATCTACAAAATCATTGGGATAAACACATCTGGTGCATCTAATGAATTAATGCAAAGAATGACTCGAATATTTCAAAATCATAATCATACAAGACATTTTGGAGCTAATGCATTAGAAATGGCGTTGTTTGCAAGAGGTTTAATGGATGTTTTTATTGACTTTAGAGATAAAATTAGAATTCAAGATATTGCCGCAGGATGTATCATTGTGAAAGAGGCAGGAGGCTTACTATTAGATGCAAATTTGAATCAACTAGATGCAGATTTAAGTTATGAAACAAGAGTTTCATTCATTGCTGCAGCAAATCAAAAAATTCTTGATGAAATAATGTCTCAAATTAATTAGAATTTTAGTAATTAAATCAATATTAGGATTATTTTATAAGAGAAATATATTTAACCAAAGTAACGGGAAACATCGTTGTATGGTTACTGAAATGAAGGCAAAGGTTGTCTACAGAGAATTAATAAAAGAGGATCTTGTTATTATACGATTGGTTCCAGAAAATGGAATGCCAGAATACAGAACTGGGCAATTTTTAACAATTGGTCTTCCAATTCCAGCAGAAAAAAAAATAGTTAGAAGAGCATATTCAATTGCATCACATGCTGAAAATAGAGATTATTTTGAATTTGTAATTCGATGGGTTAGAAAACCACTTCCTGGACGAGTAACAACTGAATTATTTTATCTAAGTGTTGGTGATGAGGTTATGCTGGGGGATCCAACAGGAGCAGCATTACTGATTAGCGATAAATTACATAACGGTCAAAAAGATAATAGAAGAGTAATTTGTGTAGGTGGAGGAACTGGTTTAGCGCCATTTATTGCATTTGCAAAACATTTCCACGATACTAATGATACCAGAGAAATTATAATTTTGCATGGTGCAAGTTATATTGATGAATTAAGCTACAAACGTCTCTTAACAGATATGGAATTAGAAAGTGAGAAAAAAGGAAAAGATAAATGGAATTTTAGATATAGGGCAGCAATAAGTAGACCAAAAGAATTCTTTAACAGATCTTGGAACGGTCATGTAGGTAGAGTTGAATCATTTTTTAAACCAGATAAAAAAACAGGCTTATCACCAATTGAAGAGATGGTTGGCGAGAAATTGACTCCAGAAAATACAATTATCTACATTTGTGGCTATCAAGGTACAATTGACGGCGTAATTGATCATTTAGGTCCGCAAGGTTTTGTCACAGAACATGAAAAGAAATCTGACGGTAGTTTTGGAATTAAATACGAATCTTACGGATAAAATTTATTTTTTTTATAATAGTATCATAAAATTAAAAATATCTTAATTTTTATACGGATATAATTTTCACAAAAATATGCCGATACTAAAGTGCAATGATTATGGTTTTGAGTGTAATTTTAAAGCAGAGGGGGAACAAGAAAAAGTGATACAAGATTTTAGAATTCATACTGAAGAAGTTCACGGAATTGATTATTCAAAAGAAGCGTTAATTCAGTTTCTAATAAGAAAACAAAAATAAAATACTAAGCATCTAATCTTCTCATTCTAGCAGATAATATAGGTAATTCTTTTTCAATAATTTTTTCTATTGCAGGAACAATAGTAGATCTATCTTTTACACTTTCTTCATAAATTTCAGTAATTTGATCTCTAAATAGTAATTTGATTCCAGGAAGAGCAGTTATACTCTCATCTACAGTTCTAGGATCAGATAAATCTAAAATCAATGTACCTTTTTTCTTTTCTTCCATTACGATTCTAATTCTATCAAATGTAATTAAAAAATAATCAGATGTTGTTGCGACAAAAATTATATCATATTTATCAAATGTCGACAATACATCATCAAAAGATACAGGAGTTCCACCTACAATAACAGTGAATCCTGTTGCACGCTCAATACTTCTACTTGCTACATCATAAAAGATTCCTTTTTTGTTTAGAGATTTGGCAACTAAAGCAGCAGGATTACCAGTACCAATTAACAATACTTTTTTCTTTGGATCCAAACCTGCTTTTTCTTCAACTAATTTTACTGCAGTATCACCAAGAGATACAATATTTTTTGCAATTCCAGTAGTATCTCTCATTATAGTAGATAATCGAATTACGTTTTCAAATAATTTATTGAGAACTGTACCTGATGTACCTACGGATTTTGCATGAGATAATGATTGAACAATTTCATCAAATACTTCAGGTTTACCAATAACAAATGAATCAATGCCAGACCCTAATCTTAAAAGATTAAGATAAACATCATCACTTTTGTAAACTTCAATCGTTTGATCAAAGTGATCAATATCAATTTGTTTTAATCCAGTTAAAGAAATCCAAGTATTTTTAACTTGATTTAAAATGAGAGTTTTACCTTCAATTCTTCTTGCATCAGGAGAATCAATAGTTTCAGTATTACTAACAGTAAAAATTTCAACTCTACTTGCAGTTTGAATAATTATACATTCATCAACACCAGGAATTTTTTTAAATGTCTTGGCTGCTTCTTCAACATTTTTGAAAGCAAATTTAGATAATTCATGAATTGGAACGTTTTTGTAAGTTACTCTAGCATTCATTACATCAAAAATTACATGATTCATTTAATCATACCAAACCTATGCATTAATTTTATTCCTTCCGCCTTTTGCAGTTCGAAAAACATTCATTCCAATATAATAATTTTCATGTATCGATTCCAAATAAGTAATTTCATTTTCTATTGCATGTATTTGCTTTTTAGTTGATTCAGGATCTTTTTTTAATTTAGCAAGTTTATCTTTTAATTCATCTAAGAAAGAATCTACACCACGTTCATAATTTGAAACACCCCCATATTCTGGACTAAGAACATGTTGTGGATTATATTGTGGAGTTTGATCCTGAGGCGTCTCAGCTTTTCTTGTAATAAATTCTTGTTCTTCTGCTGAAAGTATAGGTCTTGGGAATCTATCTTTCTTATCTAACCAAAATTCAGGCTCACTCATATCTCTTCTAAAAATTTCTTCACCCCCTCGGTTGAATGTAAAATCTGCTTTTTTTGCAGTATCTGCTTTAACTTCAGCAGCAATTATTTTGTATTCCTGTTCTGCTGCTTTCTCTAATTCTGCTCTTGCTGCATTTGCTTTTTCAAGGGCAAGTTTTAGCGCAGCTTCTGCCTCAGCAACTGCTTTTAGATTCATCTCTACTTTAGCTGCTGCTTCTTGAGCAGATTTTGATTCTGCTTCAATTTTTACTTGATCAACTTTTTTAATTTCTTCAGTTGATGGTTCTTCAGATTTAGTTTCTTCTATAGTTTTTGCGTCTATTTCATATTCTTTTTCCTCTTTAGACAATAAATTTATCTAAAATTCCCTGAATTTTAATATTCGTGTAAGAAATATCTTAAAAATAATTTAAAATTCAAATAAATATGATCTACTAAAATAATTAGAAATAATGGCGCCCTCGGCGGGATTTGAACACGCGTCTCAACCGTGACAGGGTCGAATTCTAGACCGGACTATACTACAAGGGCACTAGTACTATGAATCAAAATCCTAGATTAAAAGTTTCTGACATAAAATATGAATTTGTAAAAGACTAAATTATACACGAGAATAATTTTTTTTGTGGGTCTATGGCGCAGCCAGGTAGCGCACCGGACTTTTAATCCGGTTGTCGAGGGTTCGAATCCCTCTAGACCCGCCACTTTTGTATTAGTCAGATAATCTGATTAACTGTTTTCTGGAGTTCATTAAGAGATGATTTGATTTGATTTTCTCTTTGAGACATATCAGATCTCCAAGTATTGATTTTTTGAATTCTATCAGATATCATTCTTTTTTGTTCAGCATATCCAGAAGAACCAAATGATTTTCTATCCTCAAGAGATGAAATAATACTAGTAGTAGAGATAATTTTTGAGACAATTTTAGGATCCACATTAGTTCCAACTACAGATTTTTTGATTTCCAAAGCAGTGAGTTTGGAAATTGGTTTTTTAGAATTATGTGCTAATTGAACTAAAACTCCTGCAATTTTGTGAGTCACTCGAAATGGAATTTCTTCTTTTACTAATTTCTCGGCAATATCCAATGCAATTAGATTACTGGATTCAGTTATTTTTTTCATTTGTTTTTCATTTACTTTCATAGTTAGAACAATTGATTTTATAATTAATAATGCACTGATAGATATTTTTGATGTTGACCAAATAGATGATTTAATTTGTTGCAAATCACGGCCGTAACCTGAAGCCAATCCTTTGATAGTAGTTAAAATTGCAGTTAGATTGCCAATGATTTCTGCAGTTTTACCTCTAGTTAATTCTAAAATATCCGGATTCTTTTTTTGAGGCATTACACTTGATGGTGATGTAAATTCATCCGATAATTCAATAAAAGAAAATTCAGATGTAGACCAAATTATAAAATCTTCAGAAATTCTACTTAGATTTGTCATTAAAATTGAAATCATTGCAACATATTCTGCGACAAAATCACGTGTACTTGTTGCATCAAGAGAATTTTCAACAAGTCCATCAAAGCCCAACATTTTTGCAGTACTATGTCTATCAATAGAGATACTTGTTCCTCCAACAGGTCCAGCTCCAAGAGGGCTTAAGTTAATTCTTTTAAAAGTATCAAACAAGCGTTGAAAGTCTCTAGACAGGGTATCGGCTTGAGCTAAAAGATAATGAGAAAACAAACCGGCTTGAGCTTGTTGAAGATGAGTGTAAAAGGGCATTATTGTTTTTTGATGATTTTTTGAAACAGATACAAATGATTCAATGGTATCTAAAAGACAATTACAAATAATATTAATGTCATCTCTAATTTTCATTCTCATATCTAAAACAACTTGATCATTTCGAGATCTTGCGGTGTGCATTTTTCCACCACTTGTCATACCAGATTTTTTAATTACAAGTGATTCAATTAATTCATGAATATCTTCTGCTCCAGATGAAGAATTAAATTTTTCATTTTTTAGACTTTCTAAAGAGGATAGAATTTTTTTTGCATCATTTCTATTTATAATTTTATTTTCAAGTAACATTACTGTATGAGCCTGACTTCCTATGATATCATACAAAGCAATTTCAGAATCATCATCTATTGATGAAATATAATCCAAAGTGATATTGTTTAAATCATTACCAAGTCGTGAACGATACATCACCTATAATTCTAAAATGGTTATATATAGCATAAATGATTTTTCGACATGAGTCAAGATATCAAATTACTTAGGGTCAAAATTTTTGATGAATTATCAAAGATAGTAGATCCTGAAATCAATACATCAATTGTGGAATTGGAGTTAATTGATGAAGTTGACATTAATGATAGTAATGTCAAGGTAGATTTGCATCTAACTAGTCCTTTTTGTCCAGCGGTATTTGGTTTCAAAATTTGTCAAGATGTACATGATAATCTTTTAAAAGTGGATGGTGTAGATGATGTCAAAGTAAATGTATCAAATCATTTTATGGCAGAACAAATTAACAATCAAGTTAACAAAAGTCCAAATCCTAAAAAAATAAGTCAACTCCCAAAAAAAACGGATTAACTTCTAAATCCTAACAAATATCCTCTAAGGAATTGAATTCCCATAGCAGGATCAACTCCTTTTGGACATACCTGACTGCATGAACCAGCAAAATGACATCTCCAAATACCGTGAGAATCATCAACTATGTTTAGTCTAGTATCTTTTCCTTTATCTCTACTATCTGCAACATAGCGATATGCCTGTGCTAATGCCTGAGGTCCTACAAACGAGGAATCAGTAGCCATAGTTGGACATGCAGAATTACATAAACCACATTTAATACAATTTGCAAATTGTATGTATTGTTCTAATTCTTTAGGAGATTGTAAAAATTCTCTTTCATCAGATTCTAGTTCAGTGTCATTACGAATCAAATAGGGTTTAATTTTTTGATGTGACTCAAATAATTTTTCAAATCTAACGGTTAAATCACGAATTATGGGAAAATTATTCATAGGTTCAACAGTAACAACATCAGAATCTAATTCACTAATTTTAGTAAAGCATGCTAATCTAGGTTTTCCATTAATCAACATACCACAAGAACCACATGAGGCTTGTCTACAAGAATAACGAACAGCTACTGAATGATCAAAATGTTTTTTGACATCAAGTATTGCTTCTAATACAGTAGTCCATTTTTTATAAGTAATTGTAAATTCCATAAATTTACTTGATTTGTCATATTCTGGATTAAATTTTGAAATTCTTAAAAGAATAGATTTTGATGCAGATAATGGTAATGATGCTTGTTCCTCTGGAATACTAGATACTTGAGCCATCTTCTATACCATTCCCATATTTGTAATAATAATTGTTCTTGAACCATATCCGATCAAACCAATCATTGCAACCACACAGCCGTATGATACGGCTTTCTCATATACCCTACCTTGTTTTAATTCTAACATGATAACTCTTAATCCATTAAATCCATGTACTGAAAGTAGTATCAAAATTAATTCAAGCATTATAACATATGGAACAGATCTATAATTGGCTATAACGTTTTCATATTCTAAAGAATCCGCAAATCCTGTAGTAAGGCGCATCAAAATATGAACAGCAACTAAACCAACTGATGCTAAAGCAGTTCCATAATGAATTTTCATTATTGTACTTTCTTTCATATCATTCACCAAACATTACTGCTAATCCATACATCATTGCCACAGCTGCAAGAAGAATGGAAGAGTAGATTCCTATTTTATGTCTATAATTTTGAGAAGCTGGATCATAAGGATAATCTGGTCTAGCAGGTTTTCCTACACCAACACCACCATGACCCAACATAATTCTGATTCCATTTCCAGTATGAAAAACACACATTCCAATTACAAGTGCTAAAAAAATATGACCTTCGGTGGTTTGAGTTAATGCAAGAAATTCATCCCATCCCATTCGACCTCGTAAAATATTACTTGTTTCATAAACATGTGCAATAAAGTAACCTAACAATCCCAATCCACTAAATCGCATTAACAAGTATGCAATACGTTCAATTCCATAACGTCTAGGATTAACCATTCCTTTTATGCCCCCCCGATTTTCATCTTTAGTCATCTAATATTTTCTCTCCACTGGTTGATATTTAGTAATTGTTACAGGATGTGTTTTCATAATTGGTTCATTTGTATCGTAATACGCAAGTGTATGATGTAAGAAATTGACATCATCACGTTTAGGATAATCAATTCTTGCGTGTGCGCCACGAGATTCCTTTCTATTAATTGCTCCAACTAAAATTACTTCGGCAACCCTAAACATAGAATCAAGCTCCATCACATTTGAAAAATTAGTATTATACTCTTTTGCTTTATCGTCTACATGTTTCCAAGCTTGTTTTTTTAATTCACGAACTTTTTTTAGACCTTCAACAAGATCGGCTTCATTTCTGTAAACATAAGCCTTATCATTTAAAGTATCAGTAAGTTGTTGCCTAATCTCATATGGATTTACTTCACCAGTTCCTCTGAATATTCCATCATAGATTCTTTTTTCTTCCAAAGCAACTAAATGATGAGGCCATGGATTGGATGTTGTTTTATTTTGAATGTATTCAATTGCCAATTCACCTGTAATTTTACCCCATACAATACACTCTGAAGTTGAATTTGCACCTAAACGATTTGAACCGTGAACACTGTTACATGCAACTTCACCTGCAGCCCAAACACCTTGAATTTCAGTTGCACCATCAATGTCAGTATGTAATCCACCCATCATATAATGACAAACTGGTCTAATGTCAAGTAAATCTTTAGCTGGATCAATTCCAGAAAATTTAATAGAAATTTCTCTAATTCCACCTAATTTTGCTTTAATTTTCTCATCACCAAGATGTCTAATGTCAAGTTTCATGCAATCAACACCAGTTTCATGTTTGAATCCATTGCCTTTTTCAATTTCAGTCATCATAGATCTTGAAACAATATCACGTGGAGCTAATTCCATGTTTCCAGCAGCATAATTTTTCATAAATCGTTCTCCTTTGTTATTGAGTAGATATCCACCTTCACCTCTTGCACCTTCAGTGATCAATATTCCTGAAGGTAAAATTCCAGTTGGATGGAATTGAACAAATTCCATATCCTTTAGTGCCATGCCAGCACGAAATCCCATATCTAATCCATCAGGAGTTGAAGATAAAGAATAAGTTGAAAAACTATACAAACGTCCGGCACCACCAGTTGCAATGATTAGAGCTTTTCCTTTAATTGTATAAAATGTACCAGAAGATAATTCAATTGCAGTAACTCCCATGAATGATTTACCATCATGAATGATTGATGTTACAAACCATTCGTTAAGATATTCAATATTATCATGTTTCTGACATGTATCATACAAAGTTTGCATTTCATAGAAACCAACTTTATCAGATGCATATGTTGCTCTAGGAAAACTATATCCACCAAAATTTCTTTGATCAATTCTTCCGTCATCTCTTCTAGACCAAGGCATTCCCCAATGATCTAGTTGACGAATTTGTTGTGGCATTTCAACACATAATCTTTCAGCCGCATCTTGGTCTGCTAGAAAATCACTACCCTTCACAGTATCATAAATATGAGATTCAATTGTATCACCCTCATCTTCAAAAAGTACTGCAGCAGTTCCACCCTCTGCAGAAACAGAATGAGAACGCATAACTTGTACTTTAGAAACAACTCCAATCTTTAGATGGGGACCCTTTTTTGCAGCTGCTATTGCAGCTCGTAATCCAGCAAGACCTGAACCACAAATAATTAGATCAAATTCAATAGAATTAACCATATTAATACAAAATCAGTATTTTTGGGTTAAATATGAAGCATTGTCGTCAATATTCATAAATATTAAAATATATCACTAGTGATATCGCTAGTGATGATTTCTGAATGGTTTCAGAGAGTAGGTAGTTCAATTCCAAGAGGATTTTCAAGATATTTCATTTTAGAATTATTAAAAGAGAAAACATACACTGGAAAAGAAATTATCGATTATGCAGTTGAACAAAGTAATGGAATTTGGAAACCATCTCCTGGATTAATTTATCCATTATTAGGTCGGCTATTAGATGAGAATTTAATTGAAGAGACAAAAGATGGTAGGTATCAATTAACAAAAAAAGGTACAGAAACAGCACAAGATGTGGATAAAATTAATGATATTGTAAAAAATCAATTAGAAGTTTTATTCAGACTAGGAAATGTAGGAAGATTTGTTGCATTAGATTTACTTGAAAAAATTTCTTCAATGGGATCTATTTTAAGTTCAAATATAACAAACATGACAGAGGAAGAAACTCAAAAATATAAAAAATTTCTTCAAGATGAATTAGATAAAGTGAATGGGGTAAAAGTAGAAAAAACAGGTAAAAAAATAAAAATAGAATAACAAAATATAATTCTAAACCAATTTAATTTAAAATCATAAATAATTCAAAAAAAATAGAAATCTATGAAAAAATTATCTAATATAATAAAATCAAAAAAATCTCTAGTCATACCAGGAGTATATGATGCAATTGGAGCAAAAATTGCAGAAAAAATTGGATTTGAAGCAATGTTTCAAACAGGTTATGGAACATCAGCGACATTGCTTGGAATGCCAGATTATGGATTTATCGGTGCAACTGAAACAATTGATAATGCAAGAAGAATATCAAATGCAATTTCAGTTCCACTTATTGTTGATTCAGATACAGGTTATGGTAATGCATTAAGTGTATGGAAATTAGTTAAAGAATTAGAATCTGTAGGTGCTGCAGGCATATTTCTAGAAGATCAAAAATGGCCTAAAAGATGTGGACATATGCAAGGAAAAGAAGTAATACCACAAGAAGAATACACAGAAAAACTTGGTGCTGCACTTGATGCACGTGAAAATAAGGATTTCATAGTTGTTGCAAGAACAGATGCAAGAGCAACAGAAGGATTAGACAAAGCAATTGAAAGAGGATTAGAAAATAAAAAAACAGGTGCTGATGCAATATTCATTGAAGCTCCTAGAACATTAGATGAAATGAAAAAAATTGGAAAAGAAATTAAGTCACCTCTAGTTGCAAACATGATTGAAGGGGGAGCAACTCCAATGAATTCAGCAAAAATATTAAACGAAATTGGATTTAACATAATTCTATATCCGTTATCAGTATTATTTGCTAATACTTTTGCAACAATGAATATTTTACAAGAATTAAAAAATACAGGAACTACTTCAAAATTTAAACAAAAAGTAGTAAATTTTGATCAATTCAATAGTTTAGTAGAATTAGATAAATTCAAAAAAATGGAAACAAAGTATAAGTTTTCAAAAAGAAAATAAAAAATTACAAGTAAAGCTAAAATTTCTAATTTCTCTTTACTTCAATTTCTATTGTTGAAACATTACGTGTTCTACCATCTTCAGATTTTAAAGATTCTGAATCAATTTTGATATTACCAATAGAATATCCTGCATTTTCAGTTTTTCGTGCAACAATTTGAGCAACATCTACAGCACGACCTATGCTGAGTCCCCTTGCTTTGATGTTGACGGATGGTACATTAGCTAATTGAATAAGCGTCGATGTCACATATGCCATCAATGGTTTTTTACCAATGAATATGGTGTCTCTAGATTCAGTGGACATAATTGGCTTAGTATTATCGATAATTTAAAGTTAAAATAAATTTTTGATAAATGTTATAAAAAATTGAAGAAAATTTAAGATTATTAAGTTAAAAATATAATTTAAAAATAGTTTGGATGATATTATAAAAATCTTAGAATCAGAAAATGTTCAAGAAAAAATTAGAATTTTAGAAAAACTACATAACACAAAGGATTTAAAAATATTACAAGAAATTATTTTAAGATTAAATGATGATAGTGTACAAGTTAGAGGAGAAGCGTTTAATGCACTTTTATTGAATCAAAACAAAATTTCAAAAATTTTAATTGACAATCTTAGTTCTCCAAATAAAAATATCAAAGGTTTTACAGCACTTGTATTAGCAAACAGAAATGAAAAAAATGCAATTCCAGAAATAATAAAGATTGTAAATAATGAACATGGAATGGTAAGATCCTGTGCAATTGGAGCTCTAGGATATCTAAAGGCAGGTAAAATTGAAGAAGTTATTATAAATGCATTTTCAGATTCTAATTTAGATGTACAAAAAAGTGCATTATTAGCAGCAATTCAAACAAATATTTTTGTTTCAAAAGAAAAAATTAATGAAATTACAAATAATGATAATCAAATAAAAAATCTATTAACAAAATTAAAAAAATAAGTGGACCGGAAGGGATTTGAACCCTTGATCCGATGCATGCCATGCACCTATCCTACCAGGCTAGACGACCGGCCCAATAATCAAATACTGATTGAATAATACTTTCTAAATTGGTTATTAACGTTTAGCGATTTTAATTTGTAGATTGTTAAAGTTATCACAATATATTTAAACTTCAATATGTTGATCCAATTGTTATGGTAGTGGATAATAAAGCAACTGTCACATATGTCCAATTATTAAAAGAAGATCTTCTCATAATGAGAATTGTTCCAAACGAAGGTCCAGTTCCAGATTTTGAAGCAGGTCAATTTCTAACATTAGGACTACCCAATCCATTAGATAATGGAAAAATTGTTCGACGTGCATATTCAATTGCATCACATCCAGAAAATAAAGAGTATATTGAATTTGTAATTAGATGGGTTAGAAAACCACTTCCTGGAAGATTAACTACTCAATTATTTAGTGCAAAAGAAGGAGATGAAATACTTTGGTTAAAACCTACGGGTAGAGCATTAGGAATTAGTGAGGTATTACCAAAGGGTGAAAAGGATACTAGAAGAATGATTTGTATTGGTGGCGGAACTGGATTAGCACCATTTGTAAGCTTTGCACAGCATTTGCATGATACAAATGATAAAAGAGAAATTATAATTTTGCATGGTGCAAGTTATGTTGATGAATTAAGTTACAAAGATCTGCTAACAGGTTTAGAGAATGAAAGTATTGACAAAGGCAAGGATAAATGGAATTTCAAATATAGAGCAGCAATCAGTAGACCACAAGAGTGGTTTAATAGAAGTTGGTCAGGTCAAGTTGGTAGAGTTGAGACATTTCTAAGGCCACGAGACAATGGTTTATCAGCATTAGAGGAATTAATTGGAGATAAAATTACTCAACAAAATACAATTTTCTATGTTTGTGGTTGGCAAGGAACTATTGATGGGGTAATGGACTTTTTAAATCCAAAAGGATTCGTAACAGAACAAGATAAACGTGAAGATGGAAGTTTTGAAGTTAAATACGAATCTTACGGATAAATTAAAAATTAATCATTGAAATATGAGATTATTTTAGAAATCATAATTGAAAACAGCCCTATACCTTGCTCATCTAAATCCAGTAACTAATGCTCATGTAGAGATTATTAACGAATTGAAAAAAAAAGCAGATATTGTAAAAGTAATGCCAGTTATTTTCAAAAATGAAGATAAAGAAGTAAACAGTAAAAGTTTTCCATTTAATTTTGAAACTAGAAAGAAAATGTTGGAAGCAATTTTTGCAGATTCAATTAAAATTACTGACGATTACGCATTTCTTGCACCATTCAAAAAATATCTACCACCATTAATAAGAAGAAAATCATGGAAATTAAGAAAACAAATTCTTAATGGAGTAGAAGGAGATTATTTTTCATATACTGGAGATAAGGTAGAAGGATATATGTTGAAAATGTATGGATTACACCCAGAAATTGGAGAACGAAAAATATTGTCTGCAACATCAGTTAAAGAAAAAATGTATGATGCAGCACTAGAAAAAGAATCTACATGGAAAGATGATGTTCCAAAAGAAATAGTCAAAATTATTGAGGAAGAATGGAAAATTGTTGAGAAATTTGCAAATCAAGAGGATCAAACCACGCGAATTATAGGAATGAAATTTCCTAAAGAAGGGTATTCAAAATAAATAGAGATTAATACAGATTTGGTAGAATTTTTTTATGTCACTTCCAATCTCAAGATATGTATGGTTTGATGGAAAGTATGTTTCTAAAGAAAAAGCTAAAGTCCCAATAACAACACATGCAATTCATTATGGAACATCAATTTTTGAGGGAATTAGGGCTTATTGGAATGGAAAAAATCTTAATGTATTCAGATTAGAAGAACATGTAAAACGATTTAGAAAATCAGGTCAATTTTACAACATTTCATTAAACTTTACAGATGAAGAAATTACTAATGCTATAATTGGTGTTTGTAAAAAAAATAAAATAAAAAAATCTTGTTACGTTAGACCATTCTATTTTGTTGGAGATTATGGAATTAATCTACATGTAACTGAAAAAGCACCAACCAATGTAGCAATTTTTACATTTCCATTTGGAGATTTATTTAATAAAAATGGAATAACTGCAGGCATTGTATCGTGGAGGAAATTCTCAGATAATTCTACACCTACACAAGCAAAAATGGGAGGAAATTATCTAAATTCAATAATTGCTACTCAAGAAGCAAAAAGAAACGGATTTGATGAAGCAATTCTACTTGATCATAATGGAAATGTAAGTGAAGCACCAGGAGAAAATATATTCATTGTTAAACATGGACAATTGATTACACCCTCACTATCTTCTTCAGCATTAGATGGAATAACAAGAGATGCAATTATAAAAATTGGAAAAGATTTGGATATAGATGTAATTGAAAGAGACTTTAAAAGAAGTGAATTAATTATCTCTGATGAAATTTTTCTAACAGGTACTGCTGCAGAAATTACACCAGTAATTTCAATGGATTCAATAAAAATAGGTACTGGTAAAGCAGGAGATATTACAAAAAAAATGATGCAAGAGTATTCAGACATAGTAATGAATAAAAATATAGATTATGCTCACTGGTTAACTGAGGTCTATTAGATGAGAATAGTTCAAATTGGTACAGGTGGGTGGGGTAAAAATCATACAAGAATTTTATCTAAATTAGGAGTACTTGTAGCAATATGTGATGCAAATCCTGAAAAAAGTAAAGAGTATGGAGAAAAATATTCTGTAAATCATTATCAATCATTAGAAGAATTATTAAAATCAGAAGAATTTGATGGAGCGTTTGTTGTAACACCAACATCAACACATACAGAAATTGCTATGAAATTATTGGAATCAAAAAAACATGTTTTTGTAGAAAAACCAATGACATACAAGTCTGAAGATGGCGAAAAACTTGCAAAACTAGCAGAAAAAAATAAGGTTATTCTTACATGTGGATATATTGAAAGATTTAATCCAGCAGTGGAGGTTGTAAAAAAAATTGTAAATGAGAAAAAATATGGAGAATTAGTAATGTTAGAATTTCATAGAGAAAATAGAATGCCATTACATATCAAAGATGTTGGAATAATATACGATACTTCAGTTCATGATATTGATACAGCTAATTGGTTGTTTAGCGATATGCCACAAGTGGTTTTCGCACGAGCGGGAAAAATCAAACATGAACATGAAGATTTTGCAAGCATTATGTTAGGATACAAAAATGATAAAGTTGCAATAATTTCTTCAAATTGGATTACACCAAAAAAAGTTAGAAAATTTAGTGCAGTATGCACAGAAGCAATTATTTCATCAGATTTTATTACTCAAGAAATTATAGTCGAAAAAGATCAAGAAACTGAAAAAATTCAAAATGAAAAACAAGAGCCTCTATTGAGAGAAATTCAAAATTTTTTAGATGCAATTGAAAAAAGAGCTGATCAGATTGTTAAATCACAAGAAGCAGTAAACGTCACAAAAATTGCAGAAGCTGCACTTTTATCTAGTCAAAAAGGAACCCCAATTTATCTGGATTTAAAATGAATAAAACAATGATGGAAATACTAGCATGTCCAATAGACAAGAATTATCCTTTAGAATTATTTGAAATTAATCAAAAAAATGATGTGATCATTGAAGGTGTAATATTTTGTCCAAAATGTTCTAGATTTTATCCAATTATGGAAGAAATCCCAATAATGTTACCAGATGATTTAAGAGATAAAAAACATGAAATGGAATTTTTAAACAATAACAAAGATAAACTGCCTGAAAAAATTATTACAAAGGCAAATCCATGGCATTTGTAGAAAATGGTTACAAATTTTATTTCCGAAAAGGCAAAAATTGGTAAGAATGTCAAAGTTTGGCATTTCTCATACATTGGAGATGATTGTGAAATTGGAGATAATGTGAAAATTGGTTCACTTGTGCATATTGATTATAATGTTAAAATTGGAGAGAATACAAAAATTGAAGGGCAAGCATACATACCACCACTATCTAGAATTGGTAAAAATGTGTTTATTGGTCCAGCAGCTGTTTTAACAAATGACCCATATCCAATGTGTGATAAAATGATGGGAGTGACAATTGAAGATAATGTAATAATTGGTGCACGTGCGGTGATTAAAGCAGGTGTGACTATAGGAAAAAATAGTGTTGTTGCAATGGGAGCTGTTGTAACAAGAGATGTTGAAGAAAATACTGTTGTTGCAGGTTGTCCGGCTTTTCTACGATATAGTAGAGAAGAATATGATAAAAAACGAAAAAAATGGATAGAGAGTTAAAACTTTAATTCTTTTTTAAAGATATAATTTTTTAATTTAGATAAAATTAAAATCCATATTACAATTAATACCAAAGCAATAGTAATTTTAATTCCAGATGTAATAATCCAATGAAAATCACCAAATTGTTGGATTGTAAACGGACCTAACAAAACAACCATAATGCCACCACCAAGAATTATCAAAATCCACATTGTAAATAAAAAACCATAAAGTCCAGATTTCAAAGAGAAACACCCATCATAAATGCAGTAATAATAGCTAAAATTCCAGAAAAGATTGCAAGCTTGAAAATTGCATATCCGACTTGTTTTTCAGTTAATGGATTACCTGCAAGGATTAATCTTACTAAAGTTACAGGTGCTGTTTTATCATTAGTTGCTTTTAATTTAAAATCAGCAGTATGTTCTACGGGTTTACCTTTAATTTGTCGATGTTCTACTACTCGTTTTACACTAGATAGAAACAAAAATGAGTTAATTATAGCAGGTAACAGTGCAACTGCTGCAATAATTTCCACACCACCTACAATTGCAATAACACCATACATAGCTCCAAATGTTAGTGCTCCAGAATCACCAGGAAAAATTTTGCTTGGAATTTTATGATATTTGTAAAATGCTAATGAAACAAATCCTAAAGGTAAACTAATAATAGCAATCTCATAATTTTGTAAAATGAATAAACAAATAGATAATGTAAAACTTGCAATTACCATAAAACCGCTAGCAACACCATTTAAAACATCAATAGAATTAATTGTATTTCCAGTTATAGGAATCATAAAAAATATCAATCCAATATAGAGTAATGGAATTTGAACATCGCCAAATAGTGGAAATGCAAGATCTGAATCATATGTACCAAGAAAAAGAATTGGAAGTGCAGCGATTACAAGAGTTACTGGTTTAAACCAACCTCCCATTACTCTTCTATCATCAACATAACCAATTAGAAATGCAATTGTAGTTGTAATTATTACTGCAAGAATTTCATTAAGTTGAAAAAATCCATAAAGAACAATCTCTGAAACAACAATTCCCAATATTATAGAAATCCCACCAGGTCTTGCAACCATTACATTTTCTTTTTTATTCATATCTTTTACAGTGTAATTCTTTTTTTCTAAAATTTTGATTAATACGGGAGTAGTAAGATATACTAGAAAAAATGCAAACATGCAAGAAATTATTGCTGGAATAACTAATTCAATCAATATCTAACCTTCTTTAATTCATCTTTAATGTTATTTGCTATGGTTAAACCAATTTTATCAATATCTGCCAATTTGTTTACAGGAATTTTTGCTAAATCATCTAAATTTTTTATATTATTTTTAAATAACACGCGTGCTCTAATTCTTCCAATTCCTTTTACACGCACCAAATCTAATAATTCTGCTCTAATTCCATAAACTACTCTTTTTCTTAAATCACTAAATTCTTCAAGTAAATCAGTTCGTTCAATATGTTTAGAAATTTCCCATAGACAATAAGATAGCCAATTTGCATTTTCTACCATTCTATGCATATCTCCAGCCTCAATTCCTAGAGTATCAGATAAAGCAAGTTCGCTGGACTCAGTAATCCACATTTGTAAAGCTAAAAGACTTCTAGAGCAATCATATTCAGAAATGGGTCCAATTAATTCTGAAGAATGATTTTCAATCATGAGACTAGTGGGTTCATAGTCCTTATTTCGAAGTAAAAATTTAGGAAAAAATTCTTCGCAATTTGTCATTAGATGTAAAAATCCAAAAGTATGTTTCCGTTTTTCAGATACATTATCTATTGCATCTCTAAAATATGTTGCAGTTAAAGGATCAATGTAAAGCATTGATGTCTTTTTTCCAAATGCAGTTCCTTCATATCTGTCACTTTTTTTAATTATTAATTGTTGAGTTAAAAGAAAACGTAAAGAAATATTGATTGCAAAAATTAAAGTATCTTTTGTTGTTTGTAATCCACCTAACGTTTGTAAAAAGAATTCAACAAGTTCTTCTTTTTTTATTCCAGGATGTGTTACAATTACACTTAGAATATGTGTTCGAAGAGACTTATCTTCAGTAATTTTTGAAACTATAGGTTCTGGTTCACCATGAATATAATATTCAATTAAATCTTCAGTGTTTCCATTACCGACAATAATTGATTCACCATACGTATCATATTGTGGTCTTCCAGCTCTTCCACAAAGTTGTTTATATTCTAAAATACTGATTGGTCTATTTGCACCAACTTTTGCATTATATCTGTTAATATTTGAAATTACAACTCGTCTTGCTGGAAGATTAACACCAGCTGCTAATGTTGGAGTTGATGAGAGTAGTTTGATATTTCCTGCACGAAATTCTTTTTCTACTATTTCTCTGCATTTTTGATTTAATCCAGCATGATGAAATGCAACACCTTTTTTTATTAAAATGGCTAAAGTTTTTACAATTTCTGTGTGTTCATTTTCTGCAAGTAATTGTTTTGATATTTTTTCTAATGCACTTAATTCATTTTTTTTTAAAAGTTGCGAAATAACATCAGCTGCTTTGGTTGCAAGGGATTTTGAGCGAACTCTAGTTTCAGCAAAAACTAGAGATTGACCACCATTTTGAACAGATTGTACGCCTAAATCTATAGGAATTCCACGTAAACTTGGTTTAACTTCAAATGTTTTACCATCACTCATTGTGACTTTTCCATTATCGCATACTCCTTCAGATAATGGAACTGGTCGCCAATCATTTTTTATCAATTTACAACCAAGCCAATCTGCAATTTCATTTGAATTAGTTATTGTGGCACTAAGACCTATTATCTGAGGTTTAGTATTTAGTAATTTCAAGTGAGTTAAAATCATTTCAAGTGTTGGTCCTCGACTTTCATCTCCAATTAGATGAACTTCATCAGAAATTACTAAACCAATATCTTCAATCCATTTAGCACCATGTCTAATTATTGAATCCATTTTTTCATTTGTTAAAATTAATACATTACTATTTTCTAAATTTTTTTCAATATGATTAAAATCACCGGTGGAAATACTTGTTTTAATTTTTTTACCAATTAAGATATTTTCTAATTTTTTAAATTCAGTAAATTTTTCAGCAGCTAATGCACGCAATGGACTAAGATAAATTACTTTACCTTCATTTTTTGAAAGATAACTAAGCATTGCAAGCATTGCGATTAAAGTTTTTCCACTTGCAGTAGGAGCAGAAACCAAAATACTTTTTCCATCTAATAATCCAGATTTAACACAATCAGCTTGCGGTGGATATAATTTTTCATATCCTTGTGATTTTAAAAAATCAATTGCAGAATCTGGAAGTGTTAATTTTTCTATTTTCATACTCGGTTATAATGGCCGGGTTTTGATTCATAAATAGATGCTTCTCTAAGCATTCTTCTAATGTAATTTCTTGCTTCTTCTTCAGTAAACTTTTCAGTTTTTTCTAGTTCCTTAACAAATGCTCGTTCCTCTACTCCTACTTTATTGTCACCTTCAAGACTTTTTAAAATATCCATAAATAATTGCATTTTTGAAACTTCACTTCTTGGTCTTCCTTGTAAAACACCAAGATCAACTTTACCAGTATTGACATCAACGCCTGCATCTTGAAGCATACTTTGAATTAAGAAAATTGCGCGCTCAGCATCCTCTTCTTCCACCTTGTCTTTGAGTAGTAATCTTGCTCTAGCAGTTGAAAGTCTAATAATTCCTTCTAATTGTCTAGGAGTTACAGTAATCATTTCTTCAGATTCTACATTTCTCATTTGTAAATAATAATCAAGAATTTTAGCTTCAGCCTCTTTTGTTAATTGAGGTTCTCCACGTTTTGCATATGAAAGATATTTTGTTAACAAATCTACTTCAATAACAGATTTTTTATCTATTCCTGAATTGGTATTTCTTCTAATAATGTGTGTTGCAATTTGTATATCTCTTTCTCTAGTAGGAATATCTCTAACAACAAAAATTAAATCAAATCTAGTCAATAATGGAATTGGTAAATTAACATTTTCTGTAATATTTTTGAATGGATCGTATTTTCCATACATTGGGTTTGCAGCAGCTAAAATTGATGTTCTAGCATTTAATGTAGCTACAATTCCACCTTTTGCAATACTTGCAGATTGTTGTTCCATAACTTCGTGTAAAGCACTTCGATCTTCAGGTTTCATTTTATCAAATTCATCTATACTGACTAATCCTTGATCTCCAAGTACAACAGCTCCTGCTTCTAACATCATAATTCCTGTTTTGTCTCTAACTACTGCAGCTGTAAGTCCTGCAGCTGTTGAACCTCTACCAGATGTATACAAACCACGTGGTGCAATTCTTGCACAAAATTTTAACATTTCACTTTTTGCAGTGCCAGGATCACCAACCAAGAATACATTGATGTCACCTCGAATTTTACTACCGTCTCCTAACAATCTTTGATTGGAACCAACAATGAGTAACAAAATAGCTTCTTTGATTAATGATTGACCTTGAATGTGTGGAGCAAATGAATCAATTAATCTTTGATAAACATCAGAACTTTGACTAAGAGCTTTAATTCGTTTTTCTTCTTCTGGAGAAATGTCTTCTCTACCTATTTTTCTATCAGTTTTAGAACCTCGACCACTTAAAAATTCAATATTATTACCTTCAATTCTTAATCTATACAATCCACTATGACCACGCTGAACTCCAGCCACTGATTCTTGTTCTACTCTAACTACTCCTGTTAGGATAATTCTGTCACCAGGTCTTGAATTATCAACTAAATCTTGTCTAATTGTAACGTCAACATAATGAGGCAATTGTCCTGGAGGTAAATCTTCAGGAAGTTCTTGTAATCTAAGAATTTGAAAATCAATAAACTTACTTGCTTCAGGTTTTAATTCAAAATCTCTTTGTTTGCAACTTGGATTATCACATACTACGGGAATTTTTGCATCCATTCCTTTTAGTTGTACTATTTTTGTAATGTGTTCATCAGGACAAACAAAAACTAATTCTTTTGCAAGTGGTTTAACTTCTGATGCTCTAACAACCATACCAGAAACACTTGTAATATTTCCAATTGTTTCAGCATTAATTTGTCTTAAACTTCTTTCTAATGGGAAATTTGCTATTCTTACACGAACTTCTTCCTTAATTTTTTCAGCATATGCTGGAAATCTTGTTTGTAATGCTTCTTTAATTGCCCTTCCAAATGCATCAAAAATTCTATCAGGATTTTCAGAAAATATAATTTCTATCTCAGGTTCTGTAACAAGATCATTGTAATCAACTACAATATATTTTGCATTTTTTGGCATCATGGAATCAATTGAGTCAACGTACTTGTAATTTCCTTGCTTGTCTTTGAATCTAGTTAAAAATTCTTTTACTTTATCAGATAATGCAGAATCAGTAAATGAACTAGTTTGACTACTCATTGATATTTCCTCTTACTTGATTTTCAAATTCTTTACTATTATCATAGATAGTTTTGTAGAAAATATTTTCTTCAACAGTTAATTGATTATAAATATCAGAATTTATTTTGATAGAATCTGCTAGCTTTACAATTTTACCTCTTCTCATCCTAAATAATTCTAATAAAATACTTTCAACTTTATCAAAGTCATCACGATTCAATTCTTTCATTGATTGTTTTAGTTTAATATAGAAATGGGGTTCCAGTCGCGATAACTGATATTCTCCAACCATTTTTTCTTTAGATAATGCTTGTTTTAACTCAGTAATCATATCAGGCATTTCAATTGTACCTATACCACTATCATTCAAAATCTTTCCAATCCATTGAGGCATGTTATTAGTATCACCTTGAACACCGTCAATTTTCATTCCAGCCACATTATACTTAAAATCCTGATTAATAGTAACTTTAGCATCTTTTAGCCGATATCCTATCGAATGTACTTTTTCAATTTCTTTAATTTTCATATGAGATCACTTATGATTTTTAGATCCTCAAGTATCGGATCGATCAATTCTGTTAACAATTTAGTGAGATCATTTGATCCTAATTTATCACAGGTTGAGGCTAGTAACACTTTAGATAAATTTAGATTTTAATAGATAGTATTAGAGAATAACCAATTCGGATTTATTAATGGGATTAGGCTTTTCATTTTTATATGTCTGCAAAAGGTATGTGGGTAGAAAAGTATAGACCAAAACAAATTTCAGATATAGTAGGACAAACTGAAATTATAGGTAGTTTATCTGCTCTAATTAAAGATCCAACAGATATGCCACATTTGATGTTTTCAGGTTCTGCAGGAGTTGGTAAAACATCTACTGCATTATGTATTACAAGACAGATTTTAGGAGATAATATTGAAGGAAATCTACTTGAGCTAAATGCCTCAGATGAAAGAGGTATAGGAATGGTAAGAGAGAAGATAAAGAAATTTTCAGGATTTGTAGGGTTATCAGATGTCCCCTTTAAAATTATTATTTTGGATGAAGCAGATGAAATGACTTCTGACGCCCAAACAGCACTTAGAAGAATTATAGAAGATACTGCAAAAGTTTGTAGATTTATTTTAATTGCAAATAACGTTTCAAAAATTATTGATCCAATTCAAAGTAGATGTGCCACATTCAAATTTACTACTATTTCAGAGGAAGACATTATTAATAGATTGGAAGTAATTGCAAAAAAAGAAAAAATTAAAGTGAGTAAAAATGGTCTAAAATCAATTTTTAATTATTCCGAAGGTGATTTAAGACATGCAATTAATCTGATGCAGGCTACAGCAAGTCTTGGAGAAATTAGTGAACAAACAGTAGCATCTTCAGCTGGGTTAACCAAAACAACTGATGTTGATGAAGTATTGAGAATTGCATTAACAGGGGATCTCATTAAATCAAGAGAGAAAATGATTGAATTGATAAAAGTGTATGGAATGTCGGTATCAGATTTTCTCAAATATATCAATTCAGCTGTATTCAAATCAAAACACGATAAACTATCAGATATTTTAGAAATAATTGCAAAGTATGATTACAGAATTTTAGTAGGAGCAAATTCTGAAATTCAATTATCTGCAATGCTTGCAGAGATTGCAAAAATAGAAAAATAAAAACGCAGAGAGAGGGATTTGAACCCCCGCATGCTTGCGCACACAGGCTCTCAAGGCCCGCGCCCTACCGAGCTAGGCGACCTCTGCAAAAAATGTTTGAAAGTAGTGATTAAAATCTGTTGATAATGAATATAAAAATAAGAAAAAAGAAAAAATCTTTAATCGTGTGCGTGTGGATTTTCAGAACCAGATTTCATAAGTACATATGTTCCGGCTGCTTTTTCGTGCCATTCTTGATTAGCTGATTCAATAAGGATTGCTCCTTCAGGACAAATTTCTTGACATGCCATACAAACTGTACAATCGTGTTCTCTGATTGGCATTGATTTGTCGGTATAATCTAATCTTTCATCCATTTCTGTTAAACCAGTACCTTCAAAGGTTGTTCCAATAACTTTTGCTGCTGGAATATCTTGTTCGGTTCTGAACCATTGGAATGTTTGAACTGGACATACACTCATGCATGAACCAGCTGCTACACATGAATCCCAATCGACTGCAACGCTTGTTCCATGAATTCCAAGAGGAACTTGTTTTTCTCCTCTTGCTGCATAGGCCGCCTTTACATCTTCGTTTGAGAATGCTGCACCATCAGTTCTTCCGTCACCCCAGATATAATGGAAATTTTCACCATTACCATGGCTTGTTTTTCCTTTAGGATCTCCGTGTTGACAAAAGTCTTCTGGTATTTGTAGATCTGCCATTGAATCCGGTAATTTAGAATATTATTTAAATCTAGAGTAAATTAGTCAAGACTAAATTAAAAATTTAAATTTTAGTATCTAAAAATAGTTAATTTATAGAGTTTTGGCTGCGCTAGTGTGTTTTTCAACATTTGATTGATCAACTTTAATTGCTTGAGGCGGACAAACTGATACACATGCCATACACCATATACAATCATGTTCACGAATTGGATCTGCCTTATCAGTTAGATCTTTACGTTCATCTTTAACATCACTACCTGTTCCTGCAAAGGTTTGTCCAACAACATCTTTTGCTGGAATATCTTTTTCAGTTCTATACCATTGGAATACTTGAACAGGACATGCTTCAATACATGCACCATCAGCAACACATGAATCCCAATCGACTGCAACCATTGTACCACTGACACCAAGAGGAACATGTTCTTCTTTTCTTGCTGCATATGCTGCTATAACATCTTGGTCTTCAAATACTTCAGCTCTTGAGCCATCTGTGTTTACTTTTTTGCCTGGACCCCACATTATATGGAAATTACCATCATTCAAATTTATTTTTCCAATTGGTTTTAGTCCTTCAGGGAAATTTTCTGCTATTGGCATAATGAATTTTTTAATTGGTTATTATTTAAATCTAGATGAAACTAGTAAAACTAGCAAATTAAAATAAAAAAATTGAATAATTAGGCAGGTAGAATTCCCTTACGTTCATAACGTTGAACCATAAATAGTCTTGATATGGATATTGTCAAATATGATGTTTATAGAGGACCGAACATTGGCGTTTACATTAGCGTTAATGATACAATTGGATTGGTACCAATGGGATTTGCAGAAACTAAGGCAAAAAAACTAGAGGAGTATTTGAATATTGAAATAATCTATGCTGCAATTGCAAATACAAGATTAATTGGAGCATTGTCAGTAATGAACAATAAAGGATTTCTATTGCCAACTACTGCATATCAAGATGAATATGATTTTTTAAAAAATGAAACAAAGTTAGAAGTTGGAGTTTTAGATACTAAATTTAATGCACTTGGAAATGTAATTTGTGCAAATGATAAAGGAGCGATTGTTTCACCAGCTTTATCAAAAGAAAATTGTAAAGTAATATCAGATGTAATGGGAGTTGAAGTACTTCAAAAAAAGATAGCTGGATCTCATTTAGCTGGAGTTGCAATTAGAGCAAATAATACTGGTGCTGTAATTCATCCTGAAACAGAAGAAAAAGATCTGGAGATTATAGCAGATGTATTAGGCGTAAATATAGAACATTCATCAATAAATGGTGGTGTGCCTTATGTGTCATCAGGAATTTTAGCAAATAATCATTGCATTGTAGTTGGTTCATTAACAAGTGGTTCAGAAATAATGAATTTAACTAGAGCATTTCTAAATTAAAAACAGATTTTGGATCATCAGTTAATTTTTCTAAAGAGATAATTCCTTCAATTCCAGTTTTCATATCTTTGAGGACTACATTTCCTTGTTCTAATTCTTGAGGACCAACAATAATTGTGAATCTTGCATTATTTGCAATATCCATTTGTTTTTTTAGATTTCTTCCTACTAAATCTATGTCAGTTGGAATATTATTTAATCTAAGTAGAGATGTAATAGAATGCGCAACTTTTTGCATGTCATCATTAATGTATAAAATTGAAACTCTAGACTGTTCCATTTCTGAAATAATATTTTGTTCTTGCATAGTTAAAATAATTCGTTCAACACCACCTGCAACACCAGTTGCACCAATATCATCTCTATTGAATGCTTTAGTTAAAGTATCATATCTACCTCCACCAGCTAATGCACCAAGTTGTGAATTTTTATCAAATACTTCAAAAACTATACCAGAGTAGTAATCTAAGCCTCTAACTATTCCAAAATTAATTCTAACATTAGAAACTCCTCGATTTTCTAGAGATTCAAATAATGCTTTAATTTCATCCCAAGATTCCAATTGAGATACATCAAATACAGATTCAACCTCTTTAATTGAACCTTTAATTTGTGAAAACTCTAAAATCTTTTCTAATTTTTCTTTAGAATATCTATCTTCAAATTCTTTAATTATTTCATCTTTTGATTTTTTTGAAGTTTTATCAACTGCACGTAATATATCGCCTACTAATTGTAAATCATTTGAATCAAAAATTTTGTTTATGTATGATTCCACAAGTCTTCTATGATTAACATCAATTGTAATATTTTTTAATAATAATGAATCAAATAATCTTGAAGTTAATTCAATAATTTCTGATTCTGATTCTATATTCGCTTTACCATAAATTTCAAGATCCCATTGATGAAAGTACCGATAACGTCCTTTTTGGGGTTCATCGTATCTAAATACTCCACCAAAACTAGAAATTTTGGCTGGAAGTTTCATAGATTTTTGGGATGTGGCGTATCTAGTAAGACCCATTGTAAAATCAAATCTTAGAGCAATTTCTCTATCTCCTTTATCTTTAAAATAATAGATTTCATCTTTGATTGCAGAACCGGATTTTGTTTCAAGAGTGGAAAGTAATTCAATTGGAGAAGGATCCATAAACGAAAATCCATATAAATTTGAGAGTTTTTTAAAATGAGACCTAATATGTTCTATATTTCCAGTTTCAGAACCTGTAAAATCTTTCATTCCACGTGGTAATTCCAATGTAATTATCTGTTAGAAGATTGTGATTTAGATATTTCTATAACGCTATGCAAAATTTTCTTCTAAATCTTGTTCAAGACCAGGAAATTCATCCCACCAATCATTAGTTTTAATCATTTCTTATCAAAGTGATTTTTTCTTGGCTTATAGATCTTTCCAAAACAAAATGAATTGTCATATCTAGTATATATTTAAAAATCTAATTAATTACTAATGCCCATTGCTTCACCAAAATAATATCCGCCAAGAATAGTAATGGATGACCAAATACAAGAACCAATAAAAGTAAACAAAATGAATTTAGGAATTTTCATTTTTAGTAATCCAGCAGGAACTGATATCATTTCTCTCATAATTGGAATCACTCGTCCAATTAAAACGGCTTTATCACCATATTTTTCAAACCATATTTCTACTCGTTCTAATTTTTGTTCATTTATTCTAAAATTTTTTAAATAACGAAGTAAAACAGTACGTCCAAGTTTTAACGAAATTAAGTATATTACAGAAGTTCCAATTGTTGCACCAGTCCCACCAAGAATAATCATAGGAATGACACCCAATAATGAAATTCCCTGTTGTGATGCTAAAAATCCAGCTGTTGGAAATATTGCAAGAGTAGGAATTGGAGGTATTATAGTTTCAATCAATGCTGCAAAGAATATTCCTTCATAGAGATGTTCACCTAAAGAATCCGCTATAAACATCAAAAATGAATCAAATGGTTCCATGTATTTTTTACAAATAAAACTTATTAAATTACCTTATGAGTGATTTTTTAAATAAAATTCTTCATTTTAAGCCTAGATATCAGAAGTGAGAAAAATAGTTTAAAAATTAAATTATTTCTAACTCCAAACTTTTTCTTTGAAAGTCCATTTTTTGTTTAGTAATAAATTACCAAATGCTGCAACACCTACTGCCAATACTAGTGAAATTGGATATGAAATATTCCATTGATCTACAAAATTGTAAACCATACCCAATTGAACTAATGCTCCAATTGAACTAAATCCAACAAACTTTCCATATTGGATTAGAGTTCGTTTTAGAGAAAAGTTTCTATCTTCAAATGTCCAATATTTGTTTAGTAAGAAATTACTTGAAATAGAAAATATTATTCCAAATATAGTAGCGTGAATATACCACATGTTGGAATTTAATGAAAAAATCATAGATGCAATATAATTAATTGCTAAACCAGATGCTCCAACAGTAAAAAATCTTGCAGCCTTTGAAAGAAATTTGACAGAAGAACGTTTTTCATCTTTTTCAACTCTACGTCCATATTTGTATAATTTCCAAACTGATTTGAAATAATCAATAATAATTTTAGTATCAAGTTTACTAGAACCTAATTCTCTATCAGTAAACGTGTAAGGTACTTCTTCTATTTTAACACCTTTTGTTTTTACTAAAATCTCTAATAACATTTTGTAACCAAGTGCATCAAATTTTAATCCATCAAGAATATTTTTTTTAAATGCAAAAAATCCAGACATTGGATCATGAGATTCTATACCTAATCCTTTTTTCGCAATTAATGTTGCAATTTTACTCATTAATTTTCTTTTTATTGACCAACCTTGAATTGAACCTCCACTAACATATCTTGAAGCAATTGCAATATCACATCTAGTTTGTTTAATTGCATCAATTAATTTAGGAATAATACTTGGAGGATGTGAAAAATCACTATCCATTACTACAATTGTGTCAGCAGAAGATTCTTGAATTCCATTAAGAATTGCAGAACTTAAGCCATTTTTTGCTTTTCGTTTAATTACATTAATTGTATGACTTGATTTTTCCTTAATTGAGTGAAAATAATCTTCAGCAATTTTAGCAGTATTATCAGGAGAATTATCATCTACAATTATAGTTTCAAGTTTTAGATTAGCAGGAAAGGATTTTTTTATATGATCTAAAATTCCACGAATATTTTTAGATTCATTATACGTAGGTAAAATTATTGAAATTTCTGCAGTATTCAATATGATTAATCTTTTCAAATTGGATTAAAATGTTTAATGTAAAAAATTTCACTTTTTAAGCATAATTACTAATAAACAATAGAATGATACATGTAGATTAATAGTTAGAGAAAATAAAAAAATACGAATGAGTTACAAATTTCTAGATCATGCAACAGATGCAATAATTGAAATTAATGCAAAAGATCTAAAAGAAGCATTTTCAGTTGCAGCAGATGCAGTGATTAATTTAACATTAGATCAAAATAAAGTTGAAGAAAAAAGCAGTAGAGAATTTGTCTCACAAGGAAAGGATCTGTATTATCTTCTTTATAGTTGGTTAGAAGAAATTACATTTGTTATCATTACTGAGGGATTTGCAATAAAAAGAATAGAATTCAATATTAAAAAAAATGATTTTTATCAAATTCATGCAAAAGTATTTGGAGAATCTCTTGATTTAGAAAAACACAATTTCAAAGTTGAGATTAAGGCACCTACATTTTATGATATGGAAATTAGAAATGAGGATGCTGTGTACATGAGATTTTTGTTGGATTTGTAAGTTTTGTAATTGGAACTCATAATTGTGTTAAATTTCTCAATATATGTTGGATTTACTTCTTTATCTATAATAAAAATTAGAAAAATATCCAAGTTAACTTTTAATCATAATAGATTATCATGGATAGTATGGGAAAACTAGCTAGAAATCTTCGAATTTGTGGAGATTGTGGAATTGCATATACATCAGTAAGTTTTACAAGATACATAGATCAATGTCCAATTTGTAAATCAAGAAGATTTGAAGCAATTCCAATAAAAAATATAGATGAATAATTTTTTGACATAGATTTTTTAATAGAATTAAATTTTAGTTTGTATTGTCTGAGGATCCAGAAATTGCTAAAATCATGCAAAAAAAGTTAGATGCAATGATTAATCAAAAGGCACAACCAAAAATTGAGCCCGGAATTATTAATTTAAATGATTTAAATTTTGAACAAACAATTTCAGCAGAAAATCTAACACTAGTAGATTTTTGGGCTGAATGGTGTGGTCCTTGTAAATCAATGCATCCAGTATTTGAAAGTCTAGATAAACATTATCCTAATGTAAAATTTGCAAGAGTTAATGTTGATGAAAATCAAAACATATCAATAAAATTTGCAATTCAATCAATTCCAACATTTATCATGTTCAAATCAGGTAAAATAGTAGATAAAATGATGGGAGCTGTTGGTGCACCTGGAATTCACATGATTTGTAAAAAGCATTCAAACTAGTAACCGTACATGGGTTCTATTTGACGTTGAAGTCTAACTATTTCATTAAAAACTTCTTGTTCTTCACTATTTAATTTATGTAAAAATTTAGTAAGTAATTTTTTTGCTTCAGGTGATGGAGGAAATGTATAATACACATCATCTTCAAAAATTTGTCTTCCTATGGTAACATCTTTAACAGAACATGCAACCTCATCACCTGTTTTTGCAGAGGACACAGTTTTTTTATCTAATTGAAGTTGATGTATGGTTCCTATTTTTCTTCCCTTCATATTCATAAATGGAATTTTATGTTTTAAATTACCAACGTCAATATGCACACCAAAAACTGCAGGATCATTGTTACGAAATACCATACCTTTCATAAATGTAAATTTAGAAATTGGTGTTATTTCAGCAAACATTGCATCTTCTTCATTGGCAGAATCTTCTTCAACCCAAGCATTGTAATTATCAATTAAACTGTAAATTACTTTATCTTCAAATAATTTGATATGACTTGATTCTGACTCTTCTTGTGCATCAGGTAATATCTTAACATTAAATGCCAAAACAATTCCAAGATGTCTATCTGTTTCTTTGATAGCTTTGGCTTCAATGACATCACGCCTATTTACGGGTCCAATGTCTGCTTTTGCTATTGGAACTTGAGAACGTTTTAACATCTCAACAATAGCCTCAAGTGAACCTATGGTATCACATTTTAAAATAATTCCATTAGTTTCTGTATGAATAAACATAGATTGCATTTCAGATTCTATTAGTTTAGTAAATTTTTCAATTTCATCAGCATTTTTTGCAACATAAAGAGTACTTCCTGGAAGAACACCCTCAAGATCAGGTGATGCAATTTTTAGACCAGCTGCTGCATCAACTTGCGTAACTGATCTAAATTTATCTCGTGGGTCTCGCATTTCATCAAGTGGTTTTGGTAAAAGTAATGCCTTAGGTTTTGTAACTATAACACCATCACGTTTTGCAACAACTATACTATGTTCTTTTTTGATAGTACCATCAATCAAAATTACATTAGCAGTATGTCCCAATCCAATTTCATCTTTTACTTCAAGGATGATACCACGAGTTTCTTTTTCTTCTTGGTTTAATCGTTTTTGTAAATATTGTTGAGTTAGTCCAACTAAAACACTTAGTAATTCTGGAATTCCAACTCCAGAGCGTGCAGAAATTGGAATTATTGCAATTTCAGATTTAAAATCACTAACACGATAAAATGCTTCAGATTTGTATCCTAAAATAGATAATGTTCCTACAACATCATAGATTTTTTGATCTAAATCAGTTTGTATTGAGGCATCTTGTTCTTTAATTGCCTGAGAAATAAATTTAGTTTCAGATTTTCTCCATCCAGAAATTTGATCACATTTGTTTAGAGCAATAAGGAATGGAACTTTTCTGCTTTGCAGAATTTTTAGACTTTCATTTGTTTGGGGTTGAAATCCACGATTAACATCAACTACCAATATTGCAATATCAGCAGCTGAGCCACCTCTTGAACGAAGATTAGTAAATACTTCGTGTCCGGGAGTATCAATTACTAATAATCCAGGAACTTTGTGTTCTGATTGTTCTAATTTTTTGTACAATGGACCACACATTTCTTTGATAGTTTCAGATGGTAGAAAACTTGCACCAATATGCTGAGTAATTCCACCCGCTTCTCTGCCTTGTACACCGGTTCCACGAATTTTATCTAGTAAAGATGTTTTTCCAGAATCTACGTGACCAAGAACTGCTACTATTGGTTGACGAATTTGCAAATCAAATCACTCAAACGCTACCTTTGATTCGTGATTAAAACTTTCTTGGGAATCTGATGCATGAATAATATTTTCACTAAATCCTAATCCAAAGTCTCCTCTAATTGAACCAGGATTTGCTTCAAATGATTTTGTAGCGCCAATCATAATTCTTGTAGTCGCAATTGCGTTGTTACCTTCAATGATAGCCGCTACAACAGGTCCTGATGTGATAAATGATGTTAATTCTCCAAAGAATGGTTTGTCTTTATGAACACCATAGAAATTTTCTGCTTGTGCTTGAGTAAATGTAAACATCTTTAATTTTAAAAGTTTGAAACCTTTTCTTTCAAATCTTGATACAACTTCACCAACTAAATTTCTAGATACAGCATCAGGTTTTACAATAAATAATGATTGTTCAGACAATTCTAATTCTTTCTAATTCCACCCTTAACGTGTTTCTTAGTCCATTTTAATGTTCTAGGATCACGTTTTAGAACTAGTGCATTTTTTTTACATTTTGCGGAACAAAACCATAAAACAGTTCCATCATTTTTAGCAAACATTGTTCCAGAACCCTTTGCAATAGGTCTATCACAAAAACTGCATGGCTTAACTAAAAGACTCATTCATAATCACCTAGAGATTTTTTTTGCTTCCCGTTCTGTTTCTCTTAGCATTAAAATTTCACCCATTCTAACAGAACCCTTAACATTTCTTGTAAGAATTCTTCCTTTATCCTTACCAGTAAGAACTTTAACTCTAACTTGAATAACTTCACCGGCAATACCAGTTCTGCCTACAATTTGAATAATTTCAGATTGTACTACTTCTTCAGTTGCACTCATTTTTTATTCTTACCGCCTTTAATATCAGCAATTTTAGATGTAACTTGGTCGACGATATGTTGTGCATCGCCAGCGTCCAAAATTGCTGCAGCGGCTGAAGTAATATCAATACCTAATGATTTACCTAACTCTCCCTTGCTTGGAACAAAAGCATATGCTGCGCCTTGTTCTTCACATAAAATTGGAAGATGTGCTACTACCTCTGGTGGCTCTACATCTTCAGCAATTACAATTAATTTACTAGTACCACGTTCAATAGCCTTTGTTGCTTCATTTGTTCCTTTTTTGACTTTACCGGTAGTTGATGCAATTCTAACGGCTTCTAAGATTGGACTAACCAAATCTTCAGGAGTTTCAAACTTAACGTAATAGGGTTTTCCCATAGTGTTTCAAATCCAATGTTGTGTATTAAAAGTGTTATCTGGAAATAATTAACTTCACTTTTTGAAGAAATTTAAGCATTAGAACATCTAATTTGTCTTGATTTTCAGATTCAGCATAGATTCTAATGATTGGTTCAGTACCACTTGCTCTTATCATTACCCAATTTTTAGAATCAATAACAATTTTGATACCATCAGAAATATCAGATTGTGGAAATTCTTCTTTTAGTGCTAAAATTATTCTTTTAGAATCTTCAAGTGAGCATTGAATTTTATCTTTTGTGGTAAAAGATGGAGGCAATTTAGAAATTTTATCTGAAAGAGAATTATTTGTATGTGATAAAAGATCAAGCATTAATGCCAAACTCATACAACCATCCCTAACTTGATTATGTTTTCCAAACATAAATCCGCCATTTTCTTCAAATCCAATTAATGCATTAGTTGAAAGCATTTTTCTTGAAACCTCGACACTACCTACCTTAGTACGTATAACTTTAGAATTATATTTTTCAGTCAAGATTTCAGTGTTAGAACCAGAGTTTAAACAAGTGACAACTATAGAATTAGGATTTTTCGTTAGAATGTGTTGAATTAATATCAATGCAGACTTGTCACCGGTTAAAATATTTCCAAGATTATCACAAAAAATACTTCGATCACCATCGCCATCAAATGCAATTCCAAAATTAGCTTTGTTTTCGATTACAGTTTTTGAAAGAGTTGAAAGATTTTGTGGTGTTGGTTCAGAACCACGTCCTGGAAATGTACTATCAATTTTTTCATTTACAAGAATTGGTTCACAATTTACTATCTTACAAAAATCAGGTGCAGTAACTGCTTGAGCACCATTACCAAGATCCAAAACAACTTTGAAAGATTTTGATTCTACAAGTTTAGAATCGATATGAGATTTAATTCCATTAAGATATGTTTCGATTGATCTAGTTTCTTCTTTAGTTATTCCCAATTTTTTAGGAGTAGATAACCAACTTTTTTTAAAATAAATATCTTCAATTACTAATTCATCCTCACGTGATATTTCAACACCATCTTTTCCTGCAGGTTTAATTCCGTTATATTGTGGAGGATTATGTGAAGCAGTAATCATTATTCCTCCAGAATATCCAAGAGACTTTACTGCATACTCAAGACATGGGGTTGGAACAAGTCCAGCAATACTACAATCAATTCCAATGGAATTAAGAGTAGAAGTAATAATTTTACAAATTAATGGACTTGACTCTCTTCCGTCATACCCAATTAAAATTGGTCCATTCTCAAAATAAGTTCCAATAGATAATGTAATATCATGAATAAATTCTAACGTGAAATCATCAGGAAATACTCCTCTAATTCCATTAGTTCCAAAAAATTTTGCCATGAGATTATTTAATAATAGATAAATTTGTGTTTAATGGCTAGTCGTTGCGGGAGTTGCCCAGCCTGGTCAAAGGCGTAGGGTTTAGGACCCTATCTCTCAGGAGTTCGTGGGTTCGAATCCCACCTCCCGCACCATTTATTTTTCTGTGAATGATTAATAATGAGAAATACTTCATCATACAAAGTTATGAAAAAAACAGTAGTTGGAATTACAGTAGTTGGTAAAGACACAGAAGGTATTGTAGCTAAATTTACTAATTTTGCATTTTCAGAAGGTGGAAACATTGAGAAAGTAAATCAAAATGTAATCAAAAATCTTTTTGGTATGTATCTAGAAGTTTCATTTTCTAAAAAATTAAATATAAAAAAATTTGATATTGAAATTCAGAAATTAGCAAAAAAAGAAAAAATGGATGTAAATACACATCATGAAACTAATTTAGAAAAAAATATTGCAGTATTTGTTACAAAAGAACCATTATGCCTTCAAACATTTATTGCAAATAGAAAATCACTCAAAGGAAAAATTTCAGTAATAGTTGGTACAGAAAAATCACTAGAATCAATTGCAAAACAAGCTAAAATCCCATTTATTACAATAAAAGAAAAAAATCAAGTAAAAGCAGAAGAAGAAATAATTGAAATTTGTAAAAAATATAATATTGATTTAATTTCACTTGCAAGATATATGAGAATTTTAACTCCTAATTTTGTTTGGAGATATCCAAATAGAATAATTAACATTCATCCATCATTACTACCTGCATTTGCAGGTGCATCAGCATATGCTCAAGCTTATGAAAGAGGTACAAAAATTGTTGGTGTAACGGCACATTATGTAACAGAAAATTTAGATCAAGGACCAATTATTTTTCAGGATTCATTTAAAGTTGATCCAAATGATACATTAGAAAAAATAAAAAGGAAAGGACAAAAACTTGAAGCGGATACTTTACTTAAAGCAACAAAAATGCATCTAGAAAATAAATTAGAAGTTCGTTGGAGAAAGGTTCACATCAAGTCAAAGTGAAATAAATGACAGATATTAAAACACAATTCGATCCAATACTAAGAAATTTGCTTAAAAATAAGAATAAAATTGCGATTATTCCTATTGGTTCAATTGAACAACATGGTCCACACTTACCAATTTCAACTGATTCAGATATTGTATCAAAAGTAGCAAAAAAACTATCTGATAAAAATGACTATCTTCTTCTTCCAACCATAACATATGGAAATTCATTTGAACATGCACCATTTTTCAATTTAAGTATTAAAGAATCTACATTACGTGCAATCCTAATAGATTTATGCACATCATTACTAGAAAATAATATTAAAACAATTTTTATTATTAATGGTCATCATGGAAATTTAAAATCAATTAAAGATATTGATTTGAAAATTAGAAAAAAATTAAAAAATAAAGTTAAAGTATTTTCATTATCCTATTGGCATTTTATGGATAAAGATTTTGATCATGCAGGGTTTGTAGAAACATCTCTAATGTTAGCAATTTCAAAAAATGTTAAAATGAAACTAGCAAAAAAAGGTTTGATTACAGATAAAATGACAAAACAAGAAATAATTAAAATTGGAAAATTAGCCAATAAATCATTTCCAAAAGCTACAAAAAATGGAATTTGGGGTGATCCAACAAAAGCAACAAAAAAAGATGGAATTAAGATTTTGAATGAAATTGTACAAAACTTGTCAAAAAAGTGTCAAACTTACCTTACTGAAGATAGTTTATAGATACACAATGATATTTTAATATAATCCCTCTACAGGGAAGTCAATGAGTGATATAGATGTCCGTTGATATGGCAGTAAAAGTACTGGATGAGAGTATTAATCAGATTGTATTAATAAAACTCAAAGGGAGCAAAACTATTAGAGGTAATCTCTTAGGTTTTGATCAACACATGAATCTGCTACTTGATTCTTCAGAAGAAATAGCTCCTGAAGGTGAGACAAAAAGCCTTGGTTCCATTGTAGTAAGAGGAGACAATGTCGTAATGATATCTCCTCCACCACCAAAAAATTAGGTGATTTGGAATGACAAGGGGTACTACTTCTATGGGTGGATTTACCAAAAAGAAAGTCCATATTAGATGTAGAAGATGTGGTAAAAATTCACTTCACAAGCGTCATAACCAATGCGCAAGTTGTGGATTTCCAGAGGCTAAACGAAGAAAGTATTCCTGGATTAAATGGTATACATAGATGCAAGAAATTGTTTTAATTTTAAGTTCTATCGCAGGAGTTGCAACAGCATCTGTTGTAAGAAAAATACCTAAAAATAAAAATCAATTATTAAGTCTAGGTGCTAGTTCACATATTAAAAATCAAATTAGTTCTTTAAAGATTGAAAAAGATATTCTAACAAAAACTATTTCAAGATTATATCAAGAGGATGATGAATTTTCTAAAATTCAAAAAGATAAACTATTATTAAAATATCAACATCAATTGGGAATGATTTTAGCTAAATTAGAAAAACTTGAACAAGCAAGTAAACACCCAGATTTAGGTCCAATTGGAGATGGCTTGATTACTTTAATGGATCAAAAACTATCAAAACTTGATGAGAGATTACATGAACTATCATCAAATATGTTAAATTCAAAAATTCAAACATCTGAAATAAAACAAGAAAAAGAGGAAATAAAAAAAGAAATTTCAAAATCAATCAAGGACACATTTAATTTTGAAAAATTAAAGGAAACAAAAATTGATCCAATTGAAATTCCACTAACAAAATCAAGACAATTATTTGAATTAACAACATTAACAAACATTTCAAGAGCTGAACCAAAATTCCCCCTATTTGAAGGAAAAGAAATTGTAAAAACAATTCCACAACCAAAAATATTTGTAACTGAATTAATTAAACCAAAAGAAGAAATTATTAAAGAAATTGTTCAGCCTAAAACTGTAGTAGAAGATAAAGTGGAAATCATTCAATCAATTTCACCAAAACCTGAAATTTCATTTGAAAATAAACCAGATTTAGATAAAGAAGTAACAAAAATAACAGAAGATAAAGCACTTGTACAACCAGATCAAAAACCAAAAACATCAATAGTTGATGATGATTTTGATGATGACACCGATGATTTAGATAAAATCAAAGGTGATATTATGAGAGTTTTATCAAAACTTGATCAAGCTGAGGTAGAGTAATTGTCTTACGATAGTGCCATGGAGGCATTATCAAATGATGCATTAAAATTAATTAAAAATAATCAAGTGATTGGATTAGGTAGTGGTAGAGCTGCAACTGTATTAGTTAAATCACTTGGAAAATTAATTAAATTAAAAAATTATAACATCAAAGGTATTCCAACTTCATTACAAATTAAACAAGTTGCAGAAAAAGCTGGTATACAATTACTAGAGTCAGATCAAGTCAATCACATAGATATTGTATTTGATGGTGCAGATCAAATTGATTCACAAAAATTTGTCATTAAAGGAGGAGGAGGAGCACTATTAAGAGAAAATATTTTGTTTAGTCTTGCAAAAAAGGTTGTTGTTATGGCAGATAAAACAAAATTTGTTAAAAATTTTACAAGAAGTGTGCCAATAGAAATTCATCCATTAGCAAGAAGTTCAGTGATGTACTCTATTAAAAAATTAGGCGGTGAATCTAAAATTCGATTTGTAGATAGAGGTTATCCAATGTTTACAGAAAATGGAAACATAATTTTAGATTGTGACTTTGGAACAATAAAAAATCCTAAAGAATTAACACAAAAAATTAAACAAACAACAGGAGTTTTAGAATCAGGTATTTTTTTAAGAAAACCAGATATAATTTACAAAGCCAAAACAAATGGTAAATTTGAAATTATTTAGAATTTATAGTTCTTGAAACAAGTTTACCGTGCCCAAGTTTTCCAATAACCTCAAAATTCTCAGCAACTAATTCTCCCCTAACCATAGTTTTAACAGGCCAACCTTTCAAATTTCGTCCTTCATATACAATATAATCAGAAAATCCTCCAAATAATTCAGAAGTAACTTTCTTTTCTTTTTTTAAATCAATCATAGTAACATCAGCATCAGAATTCTTTGCAAGTGTTCCTTTTTGTGGATACATACCAAAAATTTTTGCAGCATTGTAACTAGTGAATTTTACAAACTGTTCAAGTGTAATTCTATTTTGATTTATGCCATCATTAAGTAATAGTGGTAATGAAGTACCAATTCCTGGAAAACCAGCTAATGCACTCCAAACATCATTACCATCAAGTTTCAATTTAAGCTGATTAGCAACATGATCTGTTCCTATACAATCAATTTGATTATTGGATAATGCAATCCAAACAGCTTTTTGATCATTCTCTGTTCGTATTGGTGGCATGACTTTAGCAAGATAATCATTTTGATTTTCATAAGACAATGTTAGATAGTGAGGACAAGTTTCTACAAAAATTTTTGTTCCAAGTTTTTTCTCTTCTTGAATTTGTAATAGTGCTTGTTCTGAACCAATATGAACAAAATAAATTACACAATCATAATTTCGTCCAAATTTACATACTGTTTTAATTGCTTTAGCTTCAAATTCTGGAGAACGACTAGAAGACCAAGCAGATAATCCATCCTGATTTTTTTCTTTAGCTTTTTTTATTCCACAACCACATGATTCATAATCTTCAGCATGAACAAGTACAGGACAACCAAGTCGTGCTGCATTTTTTACAATTTTTTCTACAAGTTGATCTGTAACATTTACTTTAGATTCTACAAGATTAGAAGAATTTGGAGGCATATCCATGTAAACATGACCAATTTCACCACCAAGATTCATGTAAATTTTAAAAGACGTAATTCCCTTATCTATACAAAAATTCATTTCATCAATTTGTTTTTGTGTAAAAATGGAAGCATGTATAGCATAATCAATATAATGATATTCTGACGAAGCTAAAAGTTGTTCTTCCAAAGTATTTGAAAATGTAGATTCTAATCGAAGCATTCGCATCATAGTTGTAACTCCACCTATTGCTGCAGCATGAGATTCAGTTTTCGCAGCTTCATTAATTGGTGAATAAACTCCATAGTGAACATGAGTATCAATTGCACCAGGAATTGAAATTAATCCATTTCCATTAATTTTATGATCACATGCAGGAATATCAGTAGTTAATTCTATAATTTTTCCTTCATCAATTACAATATTTTTGTTAATCATTCCATTAGGAAGTATTACGTGCGAATCAACAATTACTGTATCATATGTCATCAAAAAATTTTATGATATGGACTCTATTATGCGTTAAGGAATACGCTTAAGTTGATTAATCCAAAAGAAAAATTATGGAAGATTCAGAGATAGTGAAACGAGACCACCAGAGAAATAAATCTGAAATTGTAAAATTAGTGAAAGAAATGTTTAGTCAACAAAGATGGGGTGATGAGGAATATAAGAAAAAATTACAAGAATTAGTTGTAAAAGATGAAGAATTAGTCAAGGATGTAATTAAAAAAATCAAGTTAGAAAGAGGATTCGATTAAAATCTACTTAGAAAATGAATAAAAGTGCAATTTAGTCCTAGATTATTTGAGGGCCGGTGGTTTAGGGGTATAATGCTTCGTTCGCAACGAAGATGTCGAGGGTTCGATTCCCTCCCGGTCCATTTTACCAGAAACTATTATAATTAAATAAAAAAGAATGTCATCATGGAAGTTTTTGACGGTAAAAAGGCAGCACAGGATTATATGTCAAAACATACTCTTGCATTTTCTACTCCAGAATTAACTCTAATGAGATTTGCATTTTGGATGGGAGATTCAGTTCCAGACCCAAAAAATGATGGAGGAGGTATTCCAAGAATGATGACATATTTGATAGAACAGGACTTTCAACCTGTTTTAATTGATGATGACACCTATGTTCCATCAGGTGCAGTAAAAAGTTCAGCAAATGTTGGAAATGCATACAATGAATTAAAGACAGATGGAAAATTCTGTTCAGAATGCGGTACTAGTCTTTCAACGACAGCAAAGTTTTGTCCTGAATGTGGCACTACTCAAGAATAAAAAAATATATTTCTAATTTTATGCTTTAGTTCCACACTTTGTGCAGAATTTAGAATTTGCTCTTAACTCACTACCACACGAAGTACATCTAATTCCAGATTGTTCTTGTGGAGATATTGTTTGTCTTGGCATTAAAGCTGGATCAGGTGATGGTAAAGTTCCAACATTTCCAAATGCTTCTTGTGCAGATACAATTCCTGGTGGACCTCTACCTACAGGATTTTGTGCAGTTCCAGATCTTGGTAGTTGGCCCATTCCTCCTGCCATCATTCCGGGTTGACCCATTCCCGGCATTAATCCAGGAGATTGTGTGTTTCTTCCACCAGAATCTACAGCTTTTTTTAATTCAAATATTACCTTGATAGCTAGAAATTCTAATGCAGAATATGCAACTGTATAATCACCTAGTTTTTGAAAGAATTGTTTGTCAGTAAGTTGACCTTTTTTGTACATATTGTTAGTATCTAAAAATGATTCATAGTAACCTTGAGATTCATCAAACAAACTTTGTAGTTTGTCAAAAAGCATTCCAAGTGTATCAACTTCACCAAAGGACATAACCTGAGTCAATTTTTGGAATATTAATTACTTTAGGATATAAAAATAAGAAAAAATGAATTTTAGTAATTTATGCTAGTGCTCTATCAATCATACTTTGGTATGATTCTTTAGAAGCAGCACCTACTTGCTGGCTAACTATTACGCCTTTGTTAAGGAGAATCAATGTTGGAATGCTAAATACATTGTATTTTGAAGCTAATTCATTAGCCTCATCGACATTAACCTTTACAAATTTTACTTTGCCATCGTAGTGATTTGCTAGTTCTTCAACTACTGGACCTACCATTCTGCACGGACCACACCATTCGGCCCAAAAGTCGACAAATACAGGAATGTCAGAATTTATGACATCCACTTGCCAAGACTTTGCATCTGAAATTTGAGTAATTCCCATTATATTTTTAAAATATTTATCATACCTAAAAACGTTCACCAAATTCTAGATCTTTATTTTTTAAAAAAAGACTAAATTTGATATATACTTAAATGACGTTTTGATGACTTTGATTTATGAGTTCAGAACTTAGATTAAAAAAATTAAGAGGTTCTGGAGGCTATGTTATGGCTACAGTTACAGATGAACAACAAATGAAAGGAAATTTAGGTGGTCCAGATTTATTTTTGGCACCAATTGGTAGATTAGATGTTGATAAAATTACTAAACATTTTTGCAATACATGTGAAAAAGAATTTGAAGGTCCACCAAAAATAGAATTTGAAAATCCAAATGAAGAAGTTGCAGAAAATTTAGTTCTTGCTGAACGAGGTCAATACATTTGTAAAGCATGTAACGCTACAATTGCAGAATATAGAGAATTCAAAAAACCAAATGAACAAAAAGAAATTGGAAGTGCAAAACCATTAGATGCTAATGTTTCAACAGCACCTACAGTACAGGCTACAATAGCACCTACAGTACAGGCTACAATAGCACCTACAGTACAGGCTACAATAGCACCTACAGTACAGGCTACACAAGCAAATTCATCTGCATCAGTTAGTCCAATTGAAGGTAGAAGTGTTATAGATGAAAATGCAAATAAAATCGGTACTGCAAAACAAATTGGTATTGATGGAAATACACAATCAATGGTTTTAGTTATTACAAAAAATGATGGAACAGAAGGAAGTATTCCTTGGATTGCCATTAAAAAAGTTGGAGAAGTAATTCTATTAGGAAAACCTGAAGAAAGTGTTGCATCTCAGCCAGGAAAATGTTTTGAATGTGGATTTGTAAATAAAGTTGGGTCTAAATTCTGTGAAGAATGTGGAACAAAAATCTAATTTATTAATAAATTTAATGAATATTGCTAAGGAGAAATATAATGGTTAAAAAATCTATTTCAAAAGGCGTAATCAAAGACATTCTGATTGTTGCTGTAGCAGTTTTAGTGATTTGGATTGGATTACAGGTGGCATTTGGAACACAAAATCCATTTTATGTTGTTGCCAGTGGAAGTATGATTCCAGTTTTACAAGTTTATGATATCATAGTTATTCAAGGTCATGAACCATTTAAGGAAATTCAAGTAGGTGACATTATTGTATTTGATAGACCCTCAGATCATAATAGAGTGATTGTTCACAGAGTTGAATCAATACTAAATGAAGACCCAAAAACGGTTAGAACAAAAGGTGATGCAAATCCAACATGGATCAGAGGAACAGATTATCCAATTACAGAAGAAGAGTATATTGGAAAAGTTGCATATATTATTCCACAAGTAGGTTACATTACAGAAATTTTGAAACCTCCAATGAATTACATAATTATTGCAATTGTAATTGGAATCATGATAATTAAACAATTTACAGGTAACAAAAAAGACGTTAAAGATATTGTAAGTAAAGAAACATTAGAAGAATTATCAGATATTGGTAAAATTGAAGTGGATTCAGAATATTCTGAAGATATAAAAAAATCAGAAATTACTGAAAAGAAAATTGATGATTCAGATAAATCAAAAGAAAATAATCAATAAATTAAAAATAATAATTAAAATACAGAATCTTTTGTTTTGAAAACACGTTTGAAATATTCAGATGGTTCATTAGGTATTTCAATATCATTTTTAATTCCAGCTAAATTCTTTGCTAAATTCTTCTTGTAGCCTACTTGCATCTGTCGTTGAATTTGGATTCTTTGAGCTTGTGGTGAACCTGCACCATGCATAGATTCTGTAAGATATCCAACTGCATTTCTACCCATTGTCATATTTTCTATTAATCTTAAAATTCTCATTCTATTTTCTACATCTACACCTTTTCTTCCAACAAGATATTTTTTTAACATTGGACCTGCTTCTGGATGTCTAAAATCTTTTTCAGATGGTAATGTAACCATTAATCCACCTGCAATGTCTTGTGCTAATCTACTAATTTCATATGGAAATCGAGTAACATTATGTTTACAAACTTGTGCAAGCATGTCATCATTTAGATAAACACCAGATTTCATTTTATGTCCTTGGTGTGAAGATGCAATTCCTGCGGCGAAAATTGTTTCATTAAGATGAGTCATTTCAATAATTTTATCTTTAATATGAGAAACATTTGGAACTCCATTATAATCTGCAATTGTTGCAGCAGCACCAATTAAAACATCGCCTAGTCCAGTCTTGCATACATAACTTCGTCTATGATAACAAGTAAAACGCTCTACCAACATTGATGCAAATTCAAATTCTCCATTCATGAATAGTTTATCCCATGGAATAAACACTCTATCTAAAATCATCATAGCTTCCTGTCCACCAAACTTTGCGTTACCTAAATCTATATCACCACCTCCTTCCATTACTCGTGTATCACAAGATTGTCTACCGTAAATGTAAGTGAGTCCTTTAACATCTGCAGGAATTGCACCAACAATTGCATACTCTTTATCATTTTGAGTTAATCTAATAGTTGGCATTAAAATTATCCAATGAGAATTTATACAACCAGTTTGGTGTGCTTTAGCTCCAGAAACATATACTCCTTTTTCATCACTATCAACTATTCGTGTGAATAAATCAGGATCATCTTGTTCCGATGGACCTTTACTTCTATCACCTTTTGGATCAGTCATTGCACCTCCAATAACGAGATTTTCTTTCTGAATCATTTTAACAAATTCTAAAAATCGTTTATGATAATCAGTTCCATGTTTTTCATCTATTTCATATGTAGTTGAATGTAAAGAATTCAATGCATCCATTCCAACACACCTTTGGAAACAAGTGCCAGTATTTTGTCCGAGTTTTCTTTGCATTTTATTTTGTAAAACTAAATCTTCTGCGCTTTCTGCAATGTGTAAAAATCTATTAACTTTCAATCCAGTAATTGATGAATCAGCTGAAGCAAGAGCTTCTTCGCGTAATGCAAGATCATAAGTTTCAGCAACTGCATTAATTGATGGTCTAATAATTGGATGATCTACAGGTTCTTTAATTAATTCCCCAAAAAGATAAATTTTGAGATTTCTGTTTCTGAGACTTTGAATGTAATCGTCACCAGATCTAATTACTTTTAAATTATTAGCCATGGCTCAATTAGTGTTAAGTTATATAAATAGTCTGAATTATAAAGGAAAAAATTTTACGAATAAAAAATTATCATAACCCAATTCTAACATCTAAAATTTTACAACCCTTACCTTTTTCCATAACAAGTACAGGATTCATATCTAATTCTTTAATCTCCTTAAAGTCAGAAACTAGTTGTGATAGTCTCTGAATACACTCAGATAATTTTGTAATATCAGATGGTTTTTCTCCTCTAACACCTTGAAGAAGTTTTTGTGTTTTTATTGAAGATATCATATCATCAGATTCTTTATCAGTAATAGGTGCAAGTTTGAATGTAACATCTTTTAGAACTTCAACATAGATTCCACCCATTCCCAACATTATGACTGGACCAAATCCAGGCTCTAATTTTGAACCAATGATTAATTCCTTACCTCCTTTTACCATCTCCACTATCAAAACTCCCTTTATCTCGGCTTTTTTATCATATTTTTTTGCATTTTGAATAATTGTTTTGAATGCAATTTTTACTTCAGCATCATTAGTTAGATTAACTTTAACACCTCCTGCATCAGATTTATGGATAATTTGTGGTGATGCAATTTTCATAACAACCGGGTAACCAATTTTCTTAGCAGTTTTTACAGCATCTGCTTCACTTGTAGCTAGTGCACTAGCAGGAAGTGGTAAACCATATGCTTTGAGAACTTCTTGTCCTTCCTCCTCTAGAAGGTTTGATCGTTTCTCACTTTTTACTTTATCAAAAATTTTCTGAGCTCTTGCTTTGTTTACTTTGAATTTAGTAATTTTACCATTTGAAGATTTAATCCAATTTCTAAATCTAATCATTGCAGCAAGAGTTCGAATTGCACCTTCAGCATATGTGTAATATGGAACATTTCCTTTTGCTAAAATTTCTCTATTTGTGATTCCTTCATCTAATCCCATTAAACTAGCAAGCATTGTTTTTTTGTATTTTTTTGACATACTAACAATTACTTCAGCAAGCTTATCATAATCTAAAGTTCCAGAAGGTGTACACATTGTAATTACTGAACCAACTTTTGGATGAGCAAGAACTCGATCTAAAACATTATTGAATCGATTAAAATCAGCATCACCTACAATATCAACAGGGTTTCTAGAACTTCCCCAAGGAGGAATCACTACATCTATTTGTTTTCTAACTGTATCTATATTTGCCATTTTGATATTCAACTTTGAACATACATCGGTTGAAATAATTGCAGGTCCTCCTGCATTTGAAACAATTACAAGATCACCTGTTATTGGTAGTGGTTGTTTAGAAAATGCTGTTGCATAATCAAATAGTTCTTCCATAGTATCAACCCTAATTGCACCAGATTGTTTTAGTAATGCATCATAGATTTCATCAGAACCCATTAATGCACCAGTATGAGACATTGCAGCTTTTGCACCTTCAGGACTACGTCCAGATTTAAGAACAAGTACAGGTTTTTTGAGTTTTTTAGTAATATTTTTACAAACTTTAAGAAATTCTTGTCCATCCCCCATATCTTCAAGATACATTACAATAACTTCAGTTTGTTTGTGATTAGCAAGTATTTTGAGAATATCTACTTCGCTCATTGCAGCTTTATTTCCAAGACTGACAACTGCTGAAAAACCAATTCCTTGTGCACTAGCATCTTCAACTAGTGCAGCACAAATTGCACCACTTTGAGATACAAGTGCAATCTTTCCAGATTTTGGAGTAATTTTAAGAAATGTAGAATTCATCATTGTTTTTGGATCTAAATTCATTACACCAAGACAATTTGGTCCAATGATTTGGATTTTGTATTTTTTAGCAATGTCTTTAATTTCTTGCTCACGTTTTGCACCCTCTTTATCAACCTCTTTGAAACCAGCAGTAATGATAATTACTCCTTTGATTTTTTTCTTACCACATTCTTCTAAAACTGATGCAACTAGAATATTTTTAATTACAATAACTGCAAGATCAATTGATTCTGGAACATCTAAAACAGTTTTGTATGCTTTTTTTGAAAAGACTTGATCTCTTGAAGGACTAATTGGATAAACAACTCCCGTAAAACCTTTAATAATATTTGATGTAATTGTAGCACCAACACTTCCAGCTGTATCAGAGGCGCCAATTACTGCAATAGATTTTGGTGATAAAAAGACAGATTCTGCCATGATAAAACAAATTTAAGATTTTGTATAATAAAGTTATTCATAGAAATTTCTGATCTCTAATTTTAACTTCTTAACATCTTACCTGCAAGATTTTCTTTTCTAGGAACTAGGCATGAGATTTGTACATATTTGTGAGCTTAGAATTATTACAAAATCATATATTGATAATATTCAATCCAAAAAAATTTCCACTTGTTATAATGTTGTATAAAATACCAATACCGATTATAATACTAATTGTTCCAACTACGTAACGTAAAATTTTGTTAATTCGTTTTGAATAAACTGAAAATGAAAATGGTAATCCAATAGCACTGCTTACCAACATCATTCCAATAATTGATCCTATTCCAAAAACTAGAATAAATGACAAGATGGTTTGAAAATCATGTAATGTTGAAAGTGCTAACACAACTAGACTTCCACTTCCTGATAGCCCATGAATACAGCCAATAATGTACGCCTTATGTCCATGAGTGTGTACTATATCATGTGTATGAGGATGTGCATGAACTACATTGTCATGAGTATGAGTGTGAGTGTGTTTTTCTTTAGCTGATCTTCTATTAAGATATGTAAAGACGCCAAGAATTACAAGCATCATACCTACTCCAAATTCAAAATTACTAAACATTTCATTTGGAATATTTATTGAAAATACAAAAATTAACAAACTTACAATAACTATTGATGAAGTATGTCCAGCTCCCCATAATGCGCTTAGAATTGAGCTTTTGATAGCACCTGAGCGAATTTGCTGAAAAAATGATAATGAACTTTTTTGTGAAGATTTTGAATTTTGTGTTGCTACAGCAACAACATGATCAGGTTCAAATGCATGGAAAAGACCTATCACAAATCCTGCAGCAAGTACAAAGAAAGGAGTTGTAGTTGGAAGGTGTTGAATTAGTTCTTCTATCATAGTTTATCCTTAATTGAAGTATATGAAAAAGGATTTGATCTTATTATGATTGGTAGAGCTGATTGGGGTTCTAAAGTACTTGGAAGTATTTTAAATGGTGTTGTGTCTACTTCAAAAAAAGATATTTTACTTGTAAAATAATTGATGCGATCTTAAAATTAATTTTTAAAAAAATTATAGTTTTTACGGATCAGAGTCTACAAACGCATTTAGTTATTTGATTCTAGCAAGAAGTGCAGAATAGAGAAATGGTAAGATGGTAGTTATTTCTGCATGAATTGTAGTTTGTTTTGCATTTTGAGTAACTTTACCCCATGAAATTGCTTCTCTAATTAGAGCTCCGCTTAAACTTCCATCAAATTCTTGAGCTGTAGTAATGTATACAGCATAATCAAGACCATCTCTATATTGATTCCACCAAAGAGTATGATGTTTAGATATGCCACCACCTAACATAAGTGAACCAGATTTTTTTGCTTTAAAAACTAATGAGGATAAAATTTCACCATCAGCTACAACGTTAAGTTTGAAATCACTATGTTTTTGAGTAAATAACCAAATCTGATTACCCACAGCACCATCTACTATTCCAGGTACTATTACTGGGATGTTGTTCTTGTATGCCCAATACAAAAATGAGCCCTCACCAAGATTTTCTCCTATCATTCTTGTAATATCTGCAGTAGACATTTCTCTTGTGCCTGATTTATAAGCAGTTTCCAAAAACATTTGCATTTTTTCTTCAATTATTGGTCCATAGCTATCCATAGGGACAAGCACATTACCTAATCGATGAATGTTTTTTTCTAACAGTTCACCATCATCTAAAGTAAATGATCCCTCTAAATAATTTGAAAAAAATCTTGCTATATCATGATCTAATGCACCACATGTAGTAATTACAACATCAAACATTTTTTTCTTAAGCATATCTACAATTATACCTCGAGTACCAGTAGATGTAATTGCTCCAACAAATGAGAGAAAGTTTAAGCAGTCTTTGTCATTTATCATTGTTGATAGAATTTCAAGACCGTCAGCAAGATTCCTTGATTCAAAACCACCTGATGTAGATAGTTGATCAAAAATGCTTTGAAGATCATCACCATTTTTTATTGAAATATCTTTTACAATTCTATTTTCTTCCACACTACTCTAGGTTTACTTGACATATAAATTTCTTAAAATTTGATTTTGACCATAAAAAATTATGTACTATATATGATCTATACGATTTTTTTAGAAAAACTAAACAGGTGTACGTATTATTGCTTTAATTTATTTTTGTTAAAATACGCTTCAGATAGATCATCATAATATTGTCCTAATTTTTTGTATAATCGTTTTGGTTTTCGTGAACTTTCCATACTAAGTGCATACAAGCATAAAACTGGAAATGCTATTGTAGCATCAGCATAAACTACAATGACGTCTTCGTGAGAATCTTTTACTTTTCCCCAGCTTTTACCTTCTTGAAGTGTAGCTCCAGACAAACCTCCGGTATCGGGTCTAGCATCAGTAATCTGTATAATGTAATTTTGTCCTCCATGACCAAGACCTAAAATTTGATCTAATAATGGACCCGTTTGTTGTGCAGTATTTTTTGGGACACCGCCACCTATCTCTACAATTCCAGACTTTTTTGAATTATATAAAATTGCAGCCTGCTCAATTACCTCTCTTACAAAATCCAAGGCAAACGGTTTGTTAGCAAGCCTAAGTGGAGCCAGATCAAGGGCAAGTGAAGAATCTTTTAATGTTGAAATGTAAAGTGGCACATCATAATCATATGCAGAAACAACAAAACTTTTTTCTGGATGTTTTGAATACTCTTTTGAATATTTGCCCATCCTGTTTGCAAATTCCGCAGTAGTAAATGGTTTTTCAAATAAATTATTTTCAAACATTTTTTGTATGATCATATCTTGTTTTTTCAACGTTTCTTCACCTTTGATATAGACATCTCTTATCCTGACAATATCTTTCTGATACAAAATCATATCATCAACCTCAAAATGTCCTTGTTTTACAGGAAGATTCCATGCAAAATGTTCTTCATGATACAGATTAGAACCAGTTGATATTATCCAATCAACAAACCCTTTTTCAATAAGAGATTTGAATAAACCTCCAAATCCAACTGGTGTCATTGCACCTGATATAGTAAGACAAATAGTTGCATCTTCTTCAATCATCTTACGAAATAGTTTTGCAGCTTCCCCAAGTTGTCTTGCATTGTAACCTGAGTTTGCATAAAGTTCTACAAGATCCTCAATTTTCATATCTGGATTTATTTCAATATGAGGAATATTTTTTCCATGAAAATTATGATAATCCATATTTCACAATCTAATTTTACTATATAATATATCTAATGTGACATAACATTTGTATGAAATTTATGAGTTACTTTTACTAAATTATGGAAATAAAAAACATAGTAATAAGTATCATAATCACTAATATGAAATTTCAATCATTTACAATGTTTAGAAAAAACCTTTTTCTAGATTATTCACTTTTTTCTAATTTGTTAACAATCTCGTTGAATAAGCCTACAAATCAAAGAAGTTTTTTGATATCAGGATGATTTACCAAGTCACAAAATTTTTCTATAATTTAATTAAAAAACATTTATGATAAGTATAAAAAACATAATCAAGTAATTACTGTGAATCAAAAATGATGTTAAATTATGATGCTCCATTGTACAGACCACCATCAGAGGCTAGATCTTTAATTTTTCAAGTAACTCTAGGTTGTTCGTTTAATGAATGTTCATTTTGTGACATGTATAGGTCAAAAGAATATTCTGAGAGATCATGGGATGATATAAAAGCTGAAATAGATATGATGGCAAATTATCTACCAGATACAAAAAGAATATTTCTTGCAGATGGTGATGCATTAAATCTTGATTCTGAGTATATGATTAAAATTCTAAAATACATTAGAGAAAAATTTGCAAACATTGAGAGAATTTCATGTTATGCAATGCCTATGAATATTTTGAAAAAAACACCTGAAGAATTAAAGAAAATGAATGATGCGGGACTCGATATGTTCTATTTAGGAATTGAAAGCGGTTCAGATATTGTTTTGAAAAAAGTAACTAAAGGTGCTGTTGCAAAAACAATTATCAAATCTGTTAACAAAGCAAAGGAGGCAGGTTACATAATGTCATGTATGGTAATTTTAGGTTTAGGGGGTAAAAAATATTCAAAAGATCACATTAAAGGAACAGCAGAAGTGATTAGTGCATGCTCACCACATTATGTTGGAGCATTAACACTTTATTTAGAAAACGGAATCAAACAAGAATTTATCGACAAGTATGAAGGTGAATTTGTTAAAATAAATGATGACGAGGGACTAGAGGAACTCTATGAGTTGGTTAATCAAATTAATACAAAAGAAGAAATTGTATTTAGAGTAAATCATGGTTCAAATGCATATACTGTAAAAGGTACATTGCCACAAGAAAAACAAGAAATGTTAGAAAAAATAGAATGGATGAAAGAACATCCAGAAATTGTACGTCCTCAAGGAATTAGAGGATTTTAAATTAGCAAAAATTACTGGTGTATAGTTTCTATTTTAAAAAAGATTATTTTATGTAAAACTTACAACATTGGAGTAGTGAGTTTTTTTAGAAGCTTAGTCGAATAGATATCATATTGGAATTAACTGACTATCTTATCTTATTGGTATTATTGAAATCCCCAATTCTAGTTTTCATTGGTTACAAATTAGGTAAAACAAAGACCAAATTTTCAACTATAATGCATTAAGAAATAAAAGAATTACTTAAAATTATAAATTTTCAATAATGGATTTTAGATTTTCTGGTAAATCAGGTAATTCAGTATGACTTTCATTGTTTTGAAGAATTTCAGGTCCTATTCGTCTCACTATCTGAGTTGCAATTAAAGTATCAATATTTCTTTGAATGTCTTTTTCACTCATTATATTTTTTAATTTTTCAAAAACAGTTTCCTCATTTTCATATTTTTTAATTCCATATTGAATTAAGATTATTTTTTCAGCAGATGAAAATTCAGCCATGCATATTATCAAAAATTAAAGGCTAAGAATCTTTGTTATTAAAAAATGCTTAAAATATGATAGATTTTACATTAAGATAGTGCAAACCAAGATTCAATTAATTTCAAATGTTTTAACAATGAGAAAATATGCTATGATTGGAATAATTAGTGGAATAGGTTTAGGAATAATTTATTACTTTTTAACAATGTCAATGTTACCAACTCACTTTGATATGGAAGTAAAATTAGCTCCACATTATATTTTTACATCAATTGGATTAACAGTAGTAATTTCAACTTTAGCTGGTATTAATTTTGCAATGATGGCATTTAAAATGAATCAAATAAAAAAAATGAATTCACTTAAAGTTAATTCAGTTAAAACAAATTCATCAGCAATATTTGGCGGAGTCTTTGCAGCATTCACACCAGGTTGTCCAGCATGTACTGCTCCATTAGCAGTAATTTTAGGGGCTGTTGGAGGATTGTCTCTATTTCCAATGCAAGGACTAGAATTGAAATTTATTTCAGTAGGAGTTTTGATATTTTCAATTTATTGGATTACTAGAGGATTACAAAGTAAAAGCTGCTGTAAGATCGGATAGAAAAATATTAAAGATTATTTTTTTCTTTTAACTTGAAATATTGTATATCCATATTTTTTATTTATTTCAGTTTCAGATAATTGAGAAATATCATAATCAACAAAATCTTTTATAGCATTATACAAATTATCATCAACAATAAGCCCATTTTCTGGACATAGTGAATTGATTTTAAAGCATCGATTAACTGTTGAGCCAAAATATCATTAATTGTAGATGTAGTACTTTGAGCCACTTTTACTGAACCATAACTAATACTAATTTTATAATTTAATTCAGGCATTTTTTCTTCTTCAAGTTGTTTTTTTAGATCATTATGAGATTCAATCATGCATAAACAACATTCTAAAATATTTTTAATTACTTTACTATCATTAAGATCAGTATTTGGAAATCTAAACATTAACGCATCTCCAATATTTTTTACTACTTCCCCATCATATTTTTGAACAATTCTAGCCATAAAATTAAGAAAAATTTCATACAATTTTGTAACATCACCATCAGATAATTTAGCAGAAATTTTTGTAGAATCTTTCATATCAATTACACCAACACAATCATTTTGTGTGTGTTGAGAAAATTTTAGAAGTATATCCTCCTGTTGTTTAATGACTTCCTCTTTTTGCTTAATAGTAATTTCAGCCTCTTGAAGTTTTTTTGCCATGTTATCAAAAGCTATAGAAAGATTTCCTATTTCATCACGAGATTTTATATTAGTTCTAATATTAAATTCGCCGCGAGAAATTTGATAAGTTGCTTCACTAAGCTTGGTAATTGGATCGGAGAGTCGTTTTGCTAAAAGATATGTGAGAATGCTTATTCCAATCATTAAAGAAATACCAATTACAATTATATTTTCTGGTAATTGAAGTATTGATATATTATCAAAATTTAGAAATATTAGAGTTGTTATTGATATGGAAATTAAAGTTGTAGATAAAACCAATGCAAGTAATTTTTTTTGTAAACTAAAAAAGTAAAGGAGGACATTACAATTATTTTTAATTATGACCGCATATAGGATTGACGCATTTAAACAATTGAGAATTCATAATTAGAAATAAAAATGGGCCCACGGTGATTTGAACACCGGATCTTCGCCGTGTAAGGGCGACGTCATAACCGAGCTAGACTATGAGCCCACAGAGACATTCCTCGTTAAAATCCATTTAAACTTTCAGACAAAGGAAAATATAGAAATTTGATTAAAAATATTGAAAATTATGAATGTTTATGATTTTTTTTCTAGTCCTATTGGATTAGGTCATGTAACTAGAGATATTGCAATTGTAACTAACTTTAAAAATATTTCAGTTAATTTTGTAACAGGTAGTGGAGCAGCAAAGATTTTAAAAAAATTAGATTACAAACTAGAGGATGTCTATAATCCACCATCATTTATTGTAGAAAATGGAATCTTAAACAATCAAACAAAATGGTTATGGAATTATTATCAATATTATAAAAATTGTAAAAAGATATCAGAAAAAATTATTAAAAAAAATAATTCACAATTAGTAATTAGTGATGAAGATTTTGCTTCATTAACTGTTGCACAGAATTTAAAAATTCCAAATATATTAATCACAGATGTACTGGAGACAAAATTTACAAAAGGAATTTCATCATTTATTGAAAAAAGAATGAACAAATCTATGATGAAAATAATAAAAAATTGTGATGTTGTTATAATTCCAGAAGTAGGTGAAGATAAAGATAATATCAAAAAGGTAGGTCCCATAGTTAGAAAAATAAATTTTTCAAGAGAAGAATTAAGAAAGAAATTTTCATTTACCAAGACAACAATAGTTATTTCAATTGGAGGAACTGATGCAGGAATATTTTTAATTGATAAATCTATAAAATCTATTTTAAAAATTAATCAAGATATTGAAATTGTTGTAGTTTCAGGTCCAGCAGTTACAAAAAAATTTCAAAATGTAAAAAATTTAGGATTTGTGGACAATTTACATGAAATGATTTATGCATCAGATTTGATAATTTCTCTAGCAGGTAAATCAACAATTGATGAGGCTAAAGCATATGGTACACCTGGAATATTTATTCCAATTAAGGGTCATTTTGAACAAGAAGATAATGCAAGAAATGAGGGATTTATTTTTGAAGATATCAATCAACTAGATAAATTAATTTTAAAAAAATTAGAGGAAAAAAGAAACAAAATAAACACAAACGGTGCTGAATTAGCATCAGAAATTATTAAAAAAATGATTAAAGAAATATCAAATAGTTAATAGATAGGAATTTGATTTTAACACAGTACTATGACTAGTTTAGTAATTGCAAAATTTGGTGGAAGTGCAATAGGTATGGATGGAATATTCATACCGCAAATAGTTGAAAGAATCAATAATTTGAAAACCAATTCTAAGGTAATTGCTGTATTTTCAGCACCACTAACTACACACAATGGCAAAAAAAGATCATTAACTGATGTTGTATTAGAGCAAGGTAAGAATGCTGAAAATGGAATAAAGCCAACATTAGAAATTGTAAGAACATCTTATCAAAAAATTCTTCAATTAGTTAATGATGAAAATAAACAAAATTGTCAAAATATTATTGATATACATTTAGAAAAATCACAACAGGCTCTTGATGATGTACTTAAAAATAAAGAATTTGTTGATGAAATAAGATCAAGAGCATTAGCATTCTCAGGAGAAATTTTAATGTCTCATGTCATGAACTACATTCTAAGAAGTAATCAAATTAAATCGGATGCTGTAGATTTTGATGACTGGCCAATTATTACAGATAATAATATTGAATGTACAAATTTTCTAAAATCAGAATCAAGTCAACATATGGAAAAGATTTCAAATTTAGTTGAAAATAATCAAGTGGTTACAATTGGTGGATTTATTGGAAAAACAGTAAATAATGTGACTACGACATATGAAAGAGGAGGCTCAGATAGAACTGCAGCAGACCTAGGAATACTATTTCACAAAAAATATGAAACTAGTATAGATTTTGAAAAAGATAGTTCAGTAGTATCTGCTGATCCAAAGATTGTAGCGTCGGGATTAAGAGAAATAATGCAATTATCTTACAATGAAGCAAGACTTGCTGGAATGTTTGGAATGAAAATTTTAGACCCGATTGCAATAAAAGAAATTGTAGAACACGGAGTAGATATGCCAATTAAAATTACCAATATAAAAAATCCTGAAAAAATTACTATAATAAAAAGAAAATTAGATGAACAAAATGGACATCCCATAAAAATAGTTACAGGAAAAGAGAATTGTGCTATATTAAGAATAGAAACAAATTATATTCAAAAACTACTAACATCGTTAAAAAATAATAAAAGATATAGTGAATTTATTATTTTATCACCATTTACAAAAGATGATGTAGAATTTTCTAGAATATTATTTTTAGATGGAGATTATGTTAGAAGAAATGAAAAATATTTACTAGGATTTGATCCACTTGCTACAATTACATACAACAGAGGAGTAATTACGTTAATTGGTGATGAAATGTGGAGAGTCCAACAAGTTGCTTCAAGAACTAGTGCAAAAATTGGAGAATCAGGAATAAATATTTTGAACATGGATGCGCAAGAAGAAACATCACGAATTATTATTGTGGTAGAGGATTCACAAGAAAATATAACAAAAGCTATCAAAGCAGTACATGAAGAAATTTCAAAAATTAATTTTGTTTAGTGAGATTATGGCGTTACAGGTTTTTACCAGTGAACGCCATGAAGGGTTTATTCTTGGACTCGTTATCTAGATTTAGTCCGGCGTTACCCAAAACACGCTAATTCCAATAAAGATTTTTACTATATATTTCTAATCTATATAGATCAGATACGTTCAGCTGCATACCAGCAAACAATGCCAATTCCAATTATTGCATACCATTTGAAATTACTCTTATTCAAAAAAACATTAGGTGAGGCCAGTTCATTATCGGGATAATTTGTTAAACGAATTTTACGCATTTGAAATGCCTGACCAACTAAGCCTAGAATTAGAAAAATTATTCCAAGTAGTCCTAAGGTCCATTCCATACTATAGTGTATTACTAATCTGATATGTATGTTCTAAATAAAACAAATATTATTAAAAATAATTCTTTAAATTACGTGGATTTTTTTCCATTGCTATGATAGAAACGGGAAAAATATGGATGAATGGAAAATTAGTACCATTCAAGGATGCCAAAGTTCATGTATTGACCCATGCATTACATTATTCAACATCAATTTTTGAAGGAATAAGATGCTATAATACACCAAAGGGTTCTGCAGTATTCAGATTACCAGAACATGTGGACAGATTATTCAAATCGGCAAAATTATATTCAATGAAAATGGAATTTACAAAAAAAGAAATTTCAGATGCAATTTTGAAAACTGTAAAAGTTAGTGGACTTAAAGAAGCCTACATTAGACCATTAGCATATTATGGTTACGGAACAATGGGATTAACTCCTACTGCAAACAAAGTTGATATGGCAATTGCATGTTGGGAATGGAAAATGGGAGAATCAAAAGCCGGTAAATTTTCTGGATCAAAATGTAAAATTTCAAGTTGGGTAAAAATTGATTCAAGATCTCAACCAATGCAAGCAAAAGCAGCATCAAACTATGCTAATGCATTGTTAGCAAGAAGGGAAGCATTAGATAATGGATACGATGAAGCAATTTTGTTAAATTATCAAGGAAAAGTTTCAGAAGGTAGTGCTGAAAATATTTTCATAATAAAAGACGACATTATTCAAACGCCTCCACTATCAGCAGGAGGATTAGAAGGAATTACAAGAGATAGTATTATACAAATTATTGAAGAAAATAGTGGATTTGTAATTGAACGTGATTTAGAAAGAGATGATCTCTATAATGCAGACGAAATATTTATGACAGGTACTGCGGCTGAAATAAAATCGGTTACACAAGTAGATAAAGTCAAAATTGGAACAGGAAAAATGGGAAGTGTAACTAAAGCATTACAAGAATCATTTAGAGACGTAGTTATGGGTAAAGATGAAAGATTTTTGCCATGGTTGACGTTTATTTAATTTCAAAGAGCTTTTTTACCCATAAAAATATTAGAAATTATGGATTTATGTGCAACTGGTGATACATCAGAAATTTGTTGGTTTTGTAAAAAGGGACGACATGAAGATTGTATGAAAAAAATTCCCACACAAGGTAAATCCGATGGACCACATGACTGTACTTTTGATACAAAATTAATTCTATGCAAGTGTCAACACTAGGAAATAGAAGTAATAACAAATACAGCTTTAGTTAAAAAGTAATATGAAATATGATGAAGAATTTTGGAATAAATATGCTGATGAAAATGAATCAAGATATAATGAAGAATTTTCAAAGTACGTTAGAGATTTATCTAATTCTTTACCAGGAGTACAGAGTATTTTAGAAATAGGTTGTGGAACAGGAATAGATTTAAGATTATTTTCAGATTCATTTCAATTGTATGGTATTGATCTAAATGAATATGCATTAAAAATTGCAAAAGAAAAATTACCAAAGGCAAAATTTCAAAAAGGCAATATTATAGAATTACCATTTGAAGATTCCTCAATGGACTTTGTATTCACACATGGATTAATGAATTATCTAGATGATGAAATATTAGAAAAAGGAATTGGAGAAATATTTAGAGTATCTAAAAGATGGATTATGCATTGCGAAAAATATGAAAAAAGTGAAAAACAGATTGATCAAAATCATAAATTTCGCAATATGGGAGAAAAATGGTTGAAGTATAAGATAAAATTTGTGAGTGATGTGGATTTGCATGAAGATTATGGACAAGACCAAACAAGATTTACATTATTAAAAAAAATTTAATTTTATTCTAAATTTAAAAAATAATATAATTAAAAGCGGGTCTAGAGGGATTCGAACCCTCGACAACCGGATTAAGAGTCCGGTGCGCTACCTGGCTGCGCCATAGACCCACCAGAATAAAAAAAGCCCAGAGTTGTTATTAATCTTGAGATTGTAAAATAAATGAAAATTTAGTTTTGTGTTTTAGCTTGAATTTCACTATATTTTTCTAGAATTGCTGTAAGTGCAGTAGAAACTGGTACATTATTCATTTTCTTCTTTTCTGCAAGAAGTTTTTGGTATGCATCTAGTGTAATGTATACTGGAATTGAACCATTTCCTTCAAGTAATCCTCTAACATTGTAAAGTGCAGTTTCCATTCCTTTATCAGCAGATTTTGCAAATTTTGCTTTATCTAAAATTGCTCCTAGTGGACCAAATGGCATTTTATAATCTACTGACATGGTAATTCTTGTCAGATTATCACCTAATGATTTGAATTCATTTGTAATTTCCCATTTCTTGAATGGACCTTTAATTTGCTTAGCAACAATTTTCTCATTTTTAACAAATTCAGTTGTTTCGCAATCCCACTCTAAACGTTTTCCGCTAAAGTCACCGATAATTCTAAAAGTTGTACCGACACCCATACCTTCTTTGATATCCAATGGAACTACTGTCATTCCAACTGTATCATTTTTAATTTGATCAGAAACATGTTCTGGTCTTGCAAAATATGTGAAGACATTATCAACTGGTGTTTTAATATCAATTGATTTTCTAACTAGTGTCAATATTTTGATTTCTTGGCAATAAGGATTTAAAGGTTGTGAGGATTTTCTGAAGAAAAATTGATTTACAATATATTAATCAGCAAGTAAGCAATATCTGATGACTAAAGTCCGATCAGTGTTATTAATATTCATAATATTATTTTCATCAATTTCAGCAATCAGTCCAGTTCATGCTCATTCATTGTTTAACTCAGCAGAAGAATTCTATGGTGGATATAGAGTACAAGTAGCAACAACGCCTGAATTTCCACAAATTGATGAGCCATCACAATTTTTAATCAGAGTGACTGATGCAGATTTTAATGAAGTGGATAGTTTCACAATGGGAATAAGAGTTTTCTATAATGATCAGCAAGTAAATGCAATTCCACCAACTACAATCAAAACAGGACACTGGGATATTGATTACATTTGGAAATACCAAGGAAACCATATTGTTTTAATTGATTTGTATGATATGGATGGAACACAAGGTACACTAACTTATTCATTTAATATGGGAACACAAAGTCCGTTCGGAATAATATTTATTTTGGCAATTACTATAGGTGCACTAACTTTTGCAGTAATAATGGGATATATTTACTTGCCAAAAATTTTTAAAAAATCTAAATCTTAATGTTTATTGGCATTTTTGATATACGGAATGCAAACAATGTAGTTAACAATACCATTGAAAACAAGAATATACCAATACCTAAATGAACAGATACTAAAACGGCATGTAATTTTAAATCAATTACTAAAGCACCTAAAATAATTTGTGTAATTACTAATCCGGTTGCTAGGGAACTTGTAATTTTAATTTTCAAATCTGAATTTTTATGAATAATACTAGCCACCATTGTAGAAATAACTAAGACTCCAACAGTTGCTGCAATTAATCTATGAGTCCATTCAATAAAATATTCAGCTGAAGGCATAAAACCATTTGGACACTGTGGCCATTCAGGACAAGTTAATCCAAGTCCAGATGCAGAAATGTATCCACCAATAAATATCAATGAATATAAAATTACTAAAGTTGCTAATGCCAGATATTGAATTGCCAATATTATTCCACTATGAAATTACCAATCATTCCTTGTAATGCGTGTCCAGGTACTGTACAAATATAGTAATAAGTTCCAGGTGCACCAGCAGTAAATGTTATACTACCAGATTCACCAGGTTTTAGTGGATTTGTTGCTGCTGCAATAGCTGAATCAAAAACAACACTGTTAAAATCATCAGAATTTGAAACCACCCCAAATGCATGAAATGACATTCCAGCATTGATTGTAGTAATTGTTACTTCATCGCCAGATTTTACAATAACATCCGGATTATGTCCTTCTTCACCAGGTAATGCGTTAAATGCTAAAGTCCTAAAATCTGCAGATTCTATAAAATTAAATTCAAATTCATGTGATACGCCTGTTGGAGCTGCTGCAACTGCTGGTACACTGGAACCAGATACAATAATTTCTCCAACCATTCCTTGTGCTCTGTGTCCAGGAACTGTACAAATATAGTAATAAGTTCCCTCTTCACCTGCAATAAATTCAGAAGTACCAGACTCACCAGGTTTTAGTGGGTTAGTTGGGGCTGCAATTTCACTACCCGTAATGATTCCAGCAAAACCTTCTGAATCTTGTGTAACACCAAATGCATGAAATGACATACCTTCGTTTACAACATTAAACACAACTTTGTCACCAACACTCATGTTTATTGTTGGATTACTCCCAGATTCACCAGGTAACGCGTTAAACACTAAATTCCTAAAGTCTGGAGATTCAATAAATTGAAGATCTTGTGTAATTGTTTTTCCAGTTGCTACTGCAGGTCCTGATTGAGTTTTTTCTCCAGCCATCATTGCAACCACTGGTGCAGGTGTTGAAATCCAATAATCCCACATTGAAAAGAAAATTATTCCACCAATTAGACATATACCTAACATGATTGCCATCATTCTACCAACTCTAGATGCTGATGTTCTCTGGAATGTTTGGGAATTATCTTGATTCATTTCATTTATCTCCTAATGTGATGGATTCTTTGCCTCAAATGGATAGTAATATTTGCCTCCAAGTCCAAATGGATCGTCTGTGTCTGCAAGTTTGCCTTTTCCAGCACTGTAAATCATATTTGCTAAGAATATTACCATACTGGTACCAATGATCATTGCACCAATAGAAGCTATTTGATTCATAGCAATCCATTCTGGAATTGGTGGATAATCGTAAATTCTTCTTGGCATTCCATACAAACCAAGAATGTGTTGTGTAAAGAATACTAGTACAGTTCCAATAAAGGCGAGGATAAAGTGAATCTTACCTAATGTTTCATTGTACAATCGACCTGTTACATATGGGAACATGTAGTAAAGGAAACCAAGTGAACCAAATGCAATTGTACCCATTACAAATAGATGGAAATGTCCAACGACCCAATAGGTATCGTGTGTTGTAAAGTCTAATGGCATTGCACTATTAACTACACCACCTGCACCTGCAGAAAAGAATAATGCAATTCCTCCAACAGCCCACATCATTGGTGTGGAGAATCTAATTCTAGCATTCCACATTGTTGCAACAAAGTTGAAAACGTGCATTGCAGATGCGGGAACGGCAGCTAAAGTTCCAACCATAAAGACAGTTTTTTCAGTAAATGACATTCCAGTTGCATACATGTGATGAGCCCATGATGAGAAACCGACAAGAGATAACATAACAAATGCAAAGATTCCAGAATTATAACTGTAAATTGGTTTTCTTGAAAATCGTGGAATAATTTCATACATCATACCAATTGCTGGAATTACTAACACATAGACTTCAGGATGGAATGTAAACCAAAACAAGTGCGCATATGCAATTGGATCACCACCCATTGCTGGATTAAAGAATCCACTTACACCAAGTCTATCAGTTAATAGCATTAACAATGCTGCAGCAAATGTTGGAATAGCAACTATAATGATTAAGGAAGATGATAAGAAAGACCATGCAAGTAATGGAATTTGTCCAATGGACATATCTGGATGTTTACATTTGAGAATTGTAACAACAAAATTTAGAGCACCCAACACTGAGGATATACCTAAAATCTTTAATCCAAATATCCACATATCTGCTGCAGGTCCTGGGGCACTAATGATAGAATATGGGGGTGTTGCATACCATGTAAAATCTGCAAATCCTAACCAAATTAGAACTCCTGCTGGAGGAATCATCCAAAATGCAATTGCATTAAGTTTTGGATAAGCCATATCCTTGTATCTAACCATAATTGGAACGTAGTAGTTACCAACAGCTGATGCAAATGGAATAATGAATAAGAAAATTAAAGTTGTTCCATGAACAGTAAAAATTCTATTAAATGTCATAGAATCTGCAATAATTTGAGATCCTGGTAAGAATAATTCTGCTCTAATTGCAAGTGCTAATGAACCACCTAAAAATAAGAATGTAAGTGAGCTGATTAAGTAAAGTAATCCAACATCAGTGTGATGTGTTGAAAACATTATTTGCCAAATAGGACGTGGTTTTTGTAATTCTAAAGTCATTAGTTAACTTCCTCGAAAATAATTTCTGATAAAAGCGTTATTAAGATTATCAATGTGATGGCTCCTCAACATATAATTTTCCTCGCATGTTATAGTGAATTAATCCACAATATTCTCTACATTGAATATCATGTTCTCCAACTTTATCAGGTGCAAACCATACAGTGTTAACTCTACCAGGAATTGCATCCATTAAAACAACATAATCGTGAATGTTAAAAGAATGGTTAACATCTTTTGATACTACTTCAAATTTGTAGGCTTTTCCTACTTCAACATGTAATTCACCAATTTCTTTTGTTCCATCTTCATGTTCAAAAGTCCAAAACCACTGTTGCCCTGTTACAATAATTGTTTTAGCATCTTCTGGAACATGTTCAACAAGTCTCTCTGCTTCCCATGCTTCTGCACCTACCCAAGCCATTAATGCAATAACTACAGTAACATAAATCCATTCAGGCCAATTAGAGTGTCCAGACATATTTACCAGTCAGTTCCCTCAAAACTAGTTGGTTTGGCTTTTGGATGAGATTCTCTAAATCTCCAAACTTGCCAAATAATAGTACCAGAAACTACTGAACCAACAGTAAATGCTACAGTCATCATCTTATAAAATAAATTCCAAATCACAACTCTACGATCAAGATATTTACCAGGCTCATCACCTGCTGCAAAAACAAAGTCTACAGCCGGAAGTGCTAATAAAACTGCCACTATCAGTAAAAATCCAAATAGGAACTTCATTAGCGATTATTTCAATTCGACTTCAATTTCCTTATAAGGGTTTTCAAGAATATTATCTACCAATTCTGATCGAATCTAGAAGAATGCATTACATTAATTCCAGAAAGAGAAAATTTATGATTATTTTCTCTAAAAATATTTAGTGATGCATTAGCGATTATCAATTCAAATAGATTAGTTGGAGATAAATCAACTACTGTAGATAGCATTGCTTTGATTGGGTCCATATGGGTAACTAATACAACATTTTCATCAGGGTGTTTCTCAATAACTTCATTTACTATAGAGTAGACTCGTTTTTTAACATCAGTAAAAGTCTCTATGCCATTATGAGCGATTTCCAATTCTCCATTATAAAATTTCATAAAGACATTTCCATGACTAGTAAAAATCTCATCATATGAAACACCAGTAAATTTACCCATATCAAGTTCAATTAAACGTTCATCAATTATTACATCAATAGAATTATGTTTCCCAGCAATTTCAGCAGTATGTTTTGCTCTTTGAATAGGACTTGAATAAATTGCAGAAATATTCATATCTTCAAGTAATTCAGCAGTTTGTTCAGCTTGTTTAATTCCTACATCAGTTAATGGAACACCTGGAGTTCTACCAGCTAGAATTCTTTCAGTATTATTTTTTGCTTGGCCATGTCTAAGAAAAATTATTTGACCCATAATGATCGGACTTCAAATAGAGATAATAATAACATTATCAGGCAGTAAATCATGAAAATTGGAATTATTGGTGGAACTGGTGGGATGGGAAAAGGTTTTGCATTAAGATGGTCTATAAATCATCACGTAATAATTGGTTCAAGAGATGCTGCGAGAGCATCAGAATCAGCAACAGAATATACAAACATTGCAAAAGAATCTTTTGGAAATATCAAAGGAACAATTACTGGAAATGACAATGTTTCAGTTGCAAAAGATAGTGATGTCTTAGTTTTATCAATTCCATATGAAAATATTGATTCAGTATGTTCTGGAATTTTATCTGAAATAAAAGATACATGTGTTGTTGTATCTCCAATTGTACCAATGACAAAAACAGATGTTGGTTTTGAATGTATTTCAATTAAAGATAACAAACCATTTTCATATAAACTCGTATTAAATCACATGAAAGATAAATCAAAATTAGTATCAGCATTTCATGTAATTTCTGAAAAAAAATTGATTAATCCTATGCTAGAATTAGATTATGATATTTTTGTTTGTGGAGATGATAATGAATCAGTTCAAGTTGTAAATGGTTTAGTTAATGAAATTAAAGGATTAAGATCAATTTACTTGGGACCAATAGAATTATCATATCTTGCAGAAATGTCTACACCATTATTACTTAATGCGATGATTAGAAATAAAATTAAAAATCCAGGCATAAAAATAATCTAAATCTATTTTCCATTAATCATGAGTCATGAATATCAGAGGCGAGGTAGGAATTGGTATACGGCAATTGGTGTGATGTTTTGTGTTATGGCATCAATAGTTTTAATTCAACAATTAATCATATGGGGTCCAGACTTTGTAGAAGATTTTTTGATTAATGGAGAAATTACAAATGAAAAAGTTTCAATGGGAATGTTTGCATTTGGTATTCTTATGGTAGTGTTAGGATTTAGAAGATATGAACAAAAAAGATGAATTTCTAAAAACACAAAAAATTTTACGATTATCTACTATTGATAAAAATAATTTTCCACATATTACGCCTGTCTGGTATATGTATAGGGGGGGCAAAATCTACATAGGAACTCATACTAAAAGCCAAAAAATAAAAAACCTAAAAAAAAATAATCGTGTATCATTTTGTGTAGATGTAGGAGTAAATGCTCCAAATATTTACGGAGTAATGGGACAAGGAATTGCCAATATTATTTTAGATATGCCGAAAGTAAAAATAATTGCAAAAAAAATACTTAGAAAATATTTTAAAACATTAGAAAATAAATCAGCAAAAGAATTACTTGATAATACTGATTGTATTATAGAAATAATTACACAAAAATATTCTCAATGGAATTACTAACTAACAAATTCTTCAATTTTATTCATTGCAGAATCTAAGATTTCCATATTTGCAAGATAAACAAGTCTAAAATGTCCACTTCCGTATTGTTCTCCAAATCCAGATCCGTGAACAGTTAGAACTCCTTTTGATTCTAATAATTTTGTAACAAATTCTTTATCACTACTAAATCTATTATTTTCAATTTTTGGAAATGCATAAAATGCACCTTGAGGATTAGAACAAGACAATCCAGGCATTTCATTAAGACGTTTTACAACAAAATCTCTATGTTTTTTAATTTCTACAACAAAATCATTAATATAATTTTGAGATCCACGAAGAGATTCTAAAGCAGCATGTTGTACTGGAAGACTAGTTGCGATTCTTACTCTTGCAAGTTTAGGAAGATGTTCTCTTAATGCTTCAAGTTGAGGTGATTTATTGAATGCAATATATCCAATTCTCCAACCAGACATTAAATGAACTTTAGAAAATCCATTTAAAATAATTACAGGAGAATCACCTGCAACTTTTCCAATTCCTACAAACTTGTGATCGAAAACTATTTGATCATAAATTTCATCACAAATAATGTAGAGATTATGCTCATTAGCAATATTTACAAATTCTTTAAGCGCTTTTTCATTAAATACAACACCGGTTGGATTGTTTGGACTAATCAAACAGATTGCAACAGTTTTAGATGTAATTTTTGATTTAATATCATCAAAATTAGGAGTAGAACTATTCAAGTCAACTGAAAATTCTACAGGGACTCCTCCGTGTAATCTCACATACGAGGCATATGGTGGATAATAAGGTCCAGGTAAAAGTACTTCATCACCTTCTTCTACAATAGAAGAGATTACCATATCAAGTCCTTCAGAAACACCATTTGTAATTAAAACATCATCAGCAGTAATTGATAGTCCCTTGGCATTTTCTTTTTTTGCAATTTCTTGTCTTAATTCTAAAAGACCTTCAGATGAAGAGTAATAATTTTCTCCTTTAATTATAGAATTGATCAAAGCTTGTTTTACATTATCAGGAGGTTGAAAACCAAATTGAACCGGATCGCCGATATTGAGGTAATCTACTTTCATACCTGATTGTTCAACTTTTCTTGCAGCTAAAACAATATCTCTAATTGCATATTCAACTCCTACAACTTTTTTTGAAACTTTCAATGTATCTAGACAGATATTTACACCTGTTAAAATCTTAATTGTTTGGACTCGTGGCTCAGTCTGGATAGAGCAAGCGGCTTCGAACCGCTAGGTCGAGGGTTCAAATCCCTTCGAGCCCTTTAGGTTATTTTATTAATCAAACAATTTGCTAGATAATAAAATGAAAATATCACCGTTGAAAATTGCATTAGTATTGGTAGTCATTGGAATGATTTGGGTATCAGTGATCTTTAATGAAACAGAAAAAAATCACGAGAAAATACTATTAGAAAAATCAAATTCTATAGAATCAAAACTAGAATTTTCAGGAATAGGTATTGGATATTATAAAATTTACATGCCTGAATTTGAGAACGAAAATGTATTTGTTCAGGTTTTAGATAAAAATTCGAATATTATACATGAACAAAAAGTCAATACCAAATTTTCAGTAGCATATTTTGATTTTGTGAAAGATGGAGTATATACCATAAAAGTATCAAATATATCAGAAAACGCAATTAATTTACAAATTGAATTTGGTGATACACATTCACAAAAAATGCTAGCACCTGGACTTTTGATAGTGTTAGGTTCGTTAATGATTATGGTAATTTCTTATCTAAAAATAAAAAATTATAATATTGAACAACCTGATGAAAATATTTCATAAATTTGAATACATTGTATAGTATGAGCAAAACCCAATACTAAATTAAAAATTAACCAAGTTGCAAAAAATAAAAATGCAATAATTGAGATAGGAAGAAATAATTTTAGTTTTGTATGTTCCCTATTTTTTATAATTAAAACAGCACCCAATGCTGCAAGTATCAAACCAAATTCAAGTGGCTGATGCGACCAAGAAATTAATCCATCAATTCCAAAAAGATCATGAGATAAGGAATCACCAAATCCTGAAATCATTTGAATAATAGAACCTGCAATTACAAGTTTTATTCCAGTTTTTAAGGATCCTTGAACTGATTTTCTCAATAACAGCAAGAAACCCATTGCTGCAGCAAAAGTTGTAATAAAGACTCCAATGTAAACTATAATATGAGAAGGACTCCAAAAGAATTCAGGTTCTTTTTGTAAATGAGATATTGCATCCCAAAATCCAGCTGAAACAATTACAATTGGTCCAATAACTGCTAAAATAGATACAAGAGAAACAAGTGTAGTAGATTTTACTGGAACAGAATTTGAAAAAAATTGTATTAATTTCATTTTATTCTAACATTAAAAATGGACTATTTGAAATATCGTAATTTTCTAATTTATAAAAAAGAACAATTTTCCCAATGTTAAGAATTAAGTATATTAGATAAAAAATTCTCAACTAATTATGAGTCCAGGAATAGGATTAATGAAGAGAAGATTAGAAAAGGAAAAGGATGCAATTGCATTAGCAGTATCAGGAATTGCAAAGAAATATGACAAAAACCCAGAAGAACTCAAAACATTAGAAACAAAATATCACGATGATGCAGGAGATTGGTATGTTGCAATAGGATGGGATGAAAAAAAGGCTATTGTTAAAATGGATTCGGTTTTAGGTACTATAACAGAAATTAAAGAAATTTAACGGAATAAAAAATAAGATTATAATTGGATTAACTTGGTGATTGTTAATGGATATCATAATTGAACCATGGAAAAAATTAATTATTCATGAAATTATTGAATACAAATTTGAGGATTGGGTAAAACAAATAGCATTTAGCACAAGATCTTCAGGTGGAGGTATTCCAACTATGCAATGGACTAATGGAATTGTTTTTGCATCAGCTAGTCTTCCAACTACAAATGTGACTGTTGAAGAGCAATTAAAGGGAATTTTACATTGGTCATCAGTTTCATTTGCAATTAAAGAAAAATTTGAAAAACAAATTGTAAAAGAAAATGCAACAATAAACTTGGTGGATGTAAGTGTAAATGAAATTTTTAATAAATTATCTATTGAATTAAAATCACAGTCAAAATATGCAAATTCAGAATCCGGCAAAAATCAATGAATATTGAAGAAGAAATTAAAAAATGTGTAATATATTCAAAACAAATCAAACAATATGATCCTGAACCATTTTACGTAGAATATTTTTTTAATAAGTACATTAATTCAATTAATAATATAATTAATGGAATATTTGAGGAAGCAAATATAGATTTTGGATTGTTTATTACAGAAAAAGTTACTCAGAATAAATTTAATGAAAAAGTAAATATAAAAAAAGATGTAAATGGTTTAAAATTTTCTCAATGGTTTTCATTAAAATATGAAAAAGAACATAAAAATTCATATTCAAATTTTATGAATAAAATTTGTCAATTCAAAAATAGGAATAAATCATTACCAGAAATTAAAATTATGATAAGAGCAATTGAGAGATACAAAAATGATTTTAATCAAGAAATTAAAATTGATTTAAAAAATAAAAAGATTATCTCAAGGCAACTATTAGATATTGAAATAAAGAGACAAACTCCAATGTTTTTAAAAATAATTAATGCAAAAAGATATGAAAAAGATGAACCAAAAGTAACTAATAAAAAAATTATTTCATCTGCATTTGTAAATTTAGAAAATGATACTGATGTTGAAATTATGTATCTATGTCAAATTTACATACCTGTAATTAGGAGATTGATTGATGAATCAAGAAATAAAATTAAAGAGTTAATAAATTGTAAATAAAGTAAAAAATTATTGAGATTTCGGCCACATAGAATTCCAAGTTTCAGCAAACTTTTTCATCATTTCACCATAAGCATTCATTTGTTCCAAACCAGATGAACTAAGAGTTCTTTGCCAATTATCAGCAAATTGTTTGAAAACAGATACATTTGAATCAGTCATAAATTTTTGCCAATTGTCAGTAAAATCTTTGAATGATTTGATACCTACACTAGTCATAGATTTTTGCCAATTTTCAGTAAAATCTTTTATGGTTTCAGGACTAGATTCTGCACTTGCTTTTTCCCAAACTTGATTGAATTTAGTTTGCATATCATTGCTGGCATTTTGGATTTGCCCAAAAAGAGATTTCCAATTTTCAAGAGATTTTGAATATTCTCCCCATAATGAATCCCATTCATTATTTTTTGAATCTGTTGACATTAATTATATAAAATTAACATTGTTCTTAAATGGATCCATGAAACCAAAGTCTATTTTTGACGATTTTTTAATCGCTTTTCCATTCTAGATTTACCTTCTTCAAACTTGACACGTTCCTCATCTGTTTTAAGAGTTAAATTTGGTACAGGAATTGGTTTTCCATTTTGACCAAGACCAACAAATGTTACAAAAGCAGTTGCAGTGACATTACGAATTCCAGTTATAATATCTTCAGCTTCCACTTTAACTTCAATTTCCATTGAAGAATTATGAACATAGTTTATTCTTGCATTTAGAAAAAGAACATTTCCAACGAAAACAGGTTTCAAAAAGTTTACACTGTCTAATGATACAGTGACTGCATTAGATTGAGAATGACGTTGTGCAACAATACCTGCAACCATGTCAATATTTTTTAAAATTTCACCACCAAATACATTACCAGCAGGATTTGCATCTGAAGGAAACATTCTAACAATTATTTCAGCATGTGATTCTGACGGACTTTTTGAAGGTTTATTGGTATTTTTTGAAGACATTTTTCTTAACTTACTTGTATATTCATCTAATTTAATTTAATCAGTTAATTAATCATTATTTGAAATATTTTTCTAGTTTAATTTTATCAATATTAGGAATTTTTGCTATTTCAAATCCTTCAGGGCGTTTAGAAGTAGAACGTGTAGCATCAATACCCATTTTTGCAGTTTGTAATTTTTTCTGATCACTTGATGGATCAAGACTAGAACCTCGTACATTTCTGATAATGATTAAATCCTTGTCTGCCTGAAATCGAGTTGCCATTGCATATTCAATAGATTCTGCATTATTTGGATCAATATCCTCATCAACTATAATTACTTGTTTTAATGAACGATGAGATTCGAATGTTTTTTTAATAATTTTTTTAGCGTCAGATTCAGTTTTCTTTTTTATTTGAACAACTGCATGTAACCAATTTGAACCTCCATTTGTCATGGATACTTGTTTAACTTGAGAAAATGCTTTTTTCAATTCTCCATTTAATTTTGATTCAATTGGCATTCCCATCAATAATCGGTGTTCGCCATACCCAGAAAGAACATCATGAAAAATAGGATTATTCCTAAAATACAAATGTTCGATTTCAAATATTGGTTGGGATCTTTTATGATCATAAGTTTGAAGCATTTCTACCATCCATTCTGGATGTACTTTATCACGTAAAATTTTTCCCTCCATTACAATTTCAGCACCAGATGGTACATTCAATCCAGAAAACGGAAGTTTTGCCAAAGTTAATTTTCCACCTAAAAGTGAATTTGCAATATTAATTTCATCCTTACCCCAATCAAATTGATATGCACCTGCAATAGAAATTGCAGGATGAACACCTACAGTAACTGCAATTTTTAGATCTTCTCCGTGTTCTTTTGCATCGACAAAACATCTGTGTAAATGACGACCTTCAACCATCCTGATTGAAAAATGAGTTTTATCAATTGGCATCATTCGATGAAATGAGGAATTTTGTTTTCCAGTTTCAGGGTTTTTGACATAAACAACGGAAGATGTGATAAAAGGTCCAGATTCCTTTTCAAAATGAGTGACAATAGGCATAGAATAAATATTTCTTGACTTGTTTTCCATAAATTTACCAGTTGAAATTATTTTTGGTGCTTTTGCATTTTTTATTGCAGAAATTACTTTTTGATGAATATTAGACTCACTGCCACCAACTGCTAAAGCAAATCTTTTGCGAGTTCCCACTAAATTAGAAACTAATCGAAAATCACTTTCTTTAATATTTTCAAATAAAACAGCATGTGATTGATCAACTTTTGCTGTAATACCGGCAATTTCATATCTTGTTGAAACTTGGGTTTTAATGGTTTGAAGTTCATTAATTTTTTTAACCTGAGAAATATACTCTCTTAAATCACTCATTTTCAATCATTTCCATAATTTCAGACATTAAGGCTTTTGCGGTTGAGGGTTCTAATTCTTTTTGAATATAAACAGAAACTAAAGCAATTCCCTTCATTCTTGTACTAATTCGTTCAGCAATTAATCTTAAAAATAGTGATTCACTTCTAGATGGAATAACTGTTGTAGTAGTTGGATTTGGTCCAGATGCTAATGATACAATCATCGAACCAATTTTATCATTACCTTCAGTAACTGAAACAAAATAACCATTTTCAAATTTTTGAATTTTTAAACAAAAACTACGATTCTCTAATTGTATAATTTTATGGAAAAATCCATTTGATGAATTCAATAACTCTAGAACATATCTTAAGCTTTTATTACTATTGATTCAATAAAATTGGATTTTTTTCACATTTCTTTTCATGCTTATCAATAAACACAAATGATTTTTGGCAATGTTGACATAGAGTTTTTGCCTTTGAATTTGTGGGTTTGTCCTTTATTGTCTTTTCTTTTATTGTCTTTTCTTTTATTGTCTTTTCTTTTATTGTCTTTTCTTTTATTGTCTTTTCTTTTATTGTCTTATTTTTTAATGTCTTATCTTTTGTTTTAGATTTTGTTTTAGATTTAACTTTTATTTTTCCCATGGCTTCATCTTGAAGTTCTTGTTCCATTTCTGAAATTGATTTTGTCTCAATTTCGACTGCATCAGCTTCAACTCTTGCACGTAATTTTGCTTTGTATTTCAAATTACGTGGTTTTGTTCTTAATCTGTATCCACAGCAAGGACACCAAAGACCTTCCCATTTTATGAAAATTTCACAAATTTGACATCTTCTTTGTCCAGATGCATATCTTCCTGTACCTACAGGTTTTTGAGCTTTATATCTAACACAAATTCCTTTACACGTCATAGTAGCATATTATATGGAAATTATATGTATATAAGCATGGATCAGTAAAATTTATAAAAAATAGTGATAAAATATAAAATTATTTCATAAAAAGTAATTTTAAATTAATAATTTACAAAAAAAAACTAAAAATGTGTAATAAATATGTATTGTTAATTATAATAATAGAATTTTAGAATTGTAATCAAAAATAGTGCTTTAATCAATAAAAATTAAATTATTTTAAAAAATAATTAAGAATATAGAATAAACATCATATTTTATATTAATTAATTTAGAAAAATTAAGATATTAAAAAAATTCAAAAATAAATTATTTTAAAAATTACATATTTTATGGCAAATAAAATAACTGCATAAAAATTGATTATTGAAAAAACGATTTTGTGATTTTTAATGTTTGAGTAATGGATGAATTGAATGAGGGTTATTCTACTTGGATGTAAATAATTTCATAGATAATAAAAAAATAGATGAATAAAATCATAAACTAAATAAATATAATGAAACATTAGAAAAGGGAAGAGAGCCTAGTGATAATTTTTAATAGGAATTTACAATAATGATAATTTCAACTAAAGAAGAAATTATTAAAAATATGGTAAAATAGTTGTAAATTCACATGTAAGATGGAGAAGAAGATTACATAAAACATATGATCTTACTATTGATAAAGGTAAAATGAAGCCATTTCAGAAATTAAAATAAGAACAAAATTACTAAATTTTCTAGTATACTATAAAATCAAAAAATGAATACACAACTAAAATTATGCCTTCAAAATAGTAGTAACAACATGTTTTACCATATCATTAAAATTGGCATTAACATTTGATTCAATTTCAGCCAATTTAGAATCGCCTTCTCGTACAATTTTTGCAGATTCAGAATTTGCTTTTTCTTTTGATGCATTGATAATTACTTCAGCTTCTTTAATAGCCATAGCACGAGTTTTTTCTAATAATAAATCAATTTCACTCAAAGTTTTTACAGTTAGCTGTTTTTTCATATCTCCAACTTTACCAGTTAAAGAGTCAAGATTACCTTCTAACACATTTAGAGTTTTGATTATTTCAGTAACTTTAGATTCTGCTACATCTGCCATTATACCGAAAATTCATAAATTCCATTATTAAACCATTCATTTTTAGAGATATTTTAGGCACAAAAAGTGCATTTACCCAGTTGTTAAAAGTAAAATTGCTCTAGCAAGATCACCCTTAGCTTCTTCTAAAGCACTCTTTGCCTTTTCCTCATCAACACCAGCTTGTTGACTAACTAATTGAATATCTTCATCTGAAAAAATTGGAACCTCTAATTCTGTTTCTTCATAACTATCTGTAGTTACTGTAAAAATAGAACTATCTTTTGCTTTCATTTCAGTAACAGCAGGTTTTGAAATAATAATTTCCTTTTTATCAGTTTTAATTATTACTTGTTGGACATTTTGTAGTTCTTTCATATCAAGACCCATCTTATCCATCATCCTTCGCATTTCGCGATTGCCTCCTCGCATCATACTACTATATCTTCCTTACGACTTTTTAAACTATCTCTAACTTTAATTGCTACACCTTGTTTAAAATTAGAAATCATCTCAGAGGATAAAACGGCTTTACCTACCGCAATTACTTTATTTTCAAATAGTATTGGAGTATCAGATCCAACACGGATATTTTTTCCACACCATATAACATGTTTACAAAAAACTGATCTTCCATCAATTACAAAAGGAGCAGCATCCTTGTTAATTGTAATACAATTTTCTCGAAATATTTTACTTTGGAGTAGTGTTTGAGCAAAATCAACACTAATTGCTAAACTACCATTAATTCTCATGCTAAAAAGTAATTTTCCTTTATGAGAAACGGTTCTAATCCTACCAGTTTTTCTTGATAAAATAATATCAATATCTTTTGGCAAATATTTTGATGATCCACTACCAAATAATGCATCAAGTGAATGCTGGAGTTTTACAAAAAGTTCCATATTTGAACATCAATTATTGTAAATATTAGTTAATGTTAGTCTATAGTAAAAATAAATAACTATATAGATAGATTTTAAATTATTAGATTATGGATGAACATGGAGAAACTAGAAAAATACAATTTACAGGTAAATCATCCTATATAGTTTCACTACCGAAACAATGGATTAATGAATTAGGACTAAAACAAGGTGACCAAGTAAGGATGATTCGAAAAGGATCATCAACTTTAGAATTGTATCCACCAAAATTTGAATCTCGTGTACAAAAAAAAGAAGATGCAACACTTGAAATTATAGAAGATGAACAATCTGATTCCATAGTAAGAAAATTAATTTCATTATACTTTTTAGGATTTAAAACAATTAATTTAAAATCAAAAACTGGAAGATTAAATCCATTACAAAGAAACACAGTAAAGGAAGCTGTTAAAAGAATGTTAATGGGTTCTGAAATTATTTCAGACTCAAGTAACGGTATAACAATTCAAGTTTTAGTAAATTTGTTAGAATTATCAGTTAACGGTGCATTCAAACGAATGATTCATTTAGCAAAATCAATGTCAAATGACGCACTTTTAGCAGTTAAAGAAAATAATTTAGAATTAGCTCAAGAAGTAATCAATACAGATGATGAAGTAGATAGATTTGGATTTTATATTATTCGTCAATTAAAAATTGCAATACAAAATGAACATTTTTTAAAAGAAATGGGATTTAAAAATGCAAGAGATTGTTTAGGATATAGATTAGTAGTAAAAAATATTGAAAGAACCGGAGATCATGCAGCATTTATTGCAAAGGATCTTTTAGAATTTAAAAAATCAATAAAAAAAGAAATTTTAGACAAACTACAAGAAATGAATAATTTTTCATTAAATATGTTAGATGAATCATGTTTAGCGTTATTCAAAGAGAATTATCATGATGCTGAACAAACTATCAAAAAAATAGAGGAAATTAGCAAATATGAGAGGAAAATTAGAGATGCGTCAAAATCTTTAACTGATCATGAGGAGATATACAGAGTTAGAAGATTAACAGAAAACATAAAAAGAATTTCTGAATATGCTAGTGATATTGCAGAAATTGTGTTAAATATGAATATAGAAAAAACATTAAAGAAAATGGAATAAACAATCAAAATGGATAAAGCGATTCTAATTACATATGACAAAGAAGATTCAGTAAATGAAGCAAAGGGATTATGTGAAGCAGCAGGATATGAAGTAGTTCATATTATTCAAGAAAATTTTCTTCAAAAACCAAAATATGGTATTAGTGGAGGAGTATTAGAAAAACTACAAGAAATTGCAGATAAAATCAGACCTGATGTAATAGTATTTGATGAAATTCTAAAACCTAGTCAAAATTATAATTTAGCCACTGAATTACAAAGAGAAGTTTTAGATAGAGAAGGATTAATTCTTGAAATTTTTGAAAGTAGAGCATCAAGTGCAGAATCCAAATTACAAGTAAAATTAGCACAATTAAGATATGAAATGGTTAGGGCAAAAGAAAAAGTTCGGCTAGCCAATATGGGTGAACAACCAGGGTTTATGGGAATAGGAAAATTTGAAGTCGATGTTTACTATGATGATATTAAACATAGAATGCAAAGCGTAAAAATGAAATTACAGAAAGCAGGAAAACAAAGAGAGCTCCACAGACAAGGAAGAAAGAGAATGGGATTTTCAACAATTTCACTAGCAGGTTATACATCTGCAGGAAAAACAACATTATTTAACAAAACTACAGGAGAAACAAAAGCTGAAAGTAAAGAACTATTTACAACATTATCTACTACTACAAGAAAAATCATGATTCAACAAGAAGCAGTTTTAATTGCAGATACTGTTGGATTCATTAGTAAATTACCTGCATATATGATAGATGCATTCAAATCTACATTAGAAGAATTAACTTATTCGGATGTAATTATTCTAGTAATTGATATCAGTGATTCACAGTTAGAATTAAAGAAAAAATTTGCTAGCTGTATGAGAACATTAGATGAATTAGGAGTGAAAAAAGAGAAAATTATTTTTGCATTAAATAAATTAGATCTAATTAAAAATGATCAAATTAATTATAAAAAAGAATTACTAAATTTAAATGAAAATGAAAAAGTAATTCTAGTATCTTCAAAAACAGGCAAAAATATCAAAGAATTAAAAGAATTAATTCAAAATATTATGATAAGTCAAAATCCACATAAATTTAAAAAAAATGAAGTGAAAGGAGTAATGGATACATTTGATAATTCAAGTTGTTAGAATAGGACAACGTGTTGTAAGAGATGATAGAGTTACAACTCATGTTGCATTAGTATCAAGAGCTTTTGGAGCAGAAAAAATATTCATGACCGAGGTAAATCCAGAAATTAAAGACACATTAGAAAAAATCAATAATACATGGGGTGGAGATTTTATTGTTGAATTTATTGATAATTGGAAATCAATTGTAAAAAATAAAAAAGAAGATGGTTTTAAAATAATTCATCTATCCATGTATGGTGAAAAAATTAATGATATTCAAGTGCAATTACATAAAGAAGAAAAAATATTAGTTGTAGTAGGTGCAGAAAAAGTTCCTAGAGAAATTTATGATTTGGCTGATTATAATATAGCCGTAGGAAGCCAGCCCCATTCAGAAATTAGTGCATTAGCAATATTATTAGATAGAATTCAAAATGGAAAGCAATTTGAAAAAATCTTTCCTGATGCTAAAAGAAGAATCATACCCACAAAAAACGGTAAAAATGTTGAAGTTAATGAAACAAGGGCTTAATAGTAGAAACTAAGAATGGATTAGAGTTGGTAGACAAGTACGAAGATCCTTTTGTTAAAATTTCATCAATGATTGGTGGAGATGAATATCTCAAGGTTGCAAGATCTCTTTTAAAAGCAGAGGATGCAACTGATGAGGAAATTGCTAGTTCAACAGGTCTGAGAATTAACATGGTGAGAAAAGTACTGTATGATCTTTTTGGAAAATCTTTGATTACAGGCATTAGAGTCAAAGATGAAAGAAAAGGATGGTTTGTTTATAGATGGAGAACACGAAGAGAAGAGGTCGAACATTTTATTGAAAATCAAAAAAAGAAAATTGGAGAAAGATTACAACAAAGATTTGATTATGAAAATACTTCTGACTTTTATCATTGTGGTAATGAAGACTGTTCAAGAGTTACATTTGAAGAAGCACTTGATGGTATGTTCAAATGTCCATCATGTCAAAATGTCTTAAATATAAAAAAGAATGAAAAGTCTAGAAAAGCATATTCGATGAAAATTGATCAAATTAAAAAAGATATGCAACAAACTTTTTGATCAGTTAAAAATTATCTATACTAATTAAGTCATTTAAAATTAGTCATCATCGTCTTCTTCATCGTCTTCTTCATCGTCTTCTTCATCGTCACATTGTTCCAATTCTATATGGCTAGGAGTTCCATTATCTTGGAAAAAAATCTCAATACAGATTATGGTATCCAATGTTGAAGCTAATGTTTCAGCTAAATCTTTTGGAAAATTACCCAACCTGCTAGGATCAGCAGAATATCTATATTCAGTAATTTGGTCGTCATGATAAAAATCAATTTCGATATCACCATTAGTAAATTTTCTAACTCGAATTACTTCACCAAAAATGCTAGTAGTCAAATCTAATTTCCCTGATTAGAAACATCATGAGTAAGATTTTCAGCTAATTCCTCATAATGTAGTCTAGATTTTCCTAATTCGTCTAATTGGGATTTTTCAACATCAAAAAGTTCATCATTAACTTTTTTAGAGATATGTTGTAATCTTGCTTCAGCCATTATGAATAATTTATTATTTTCTTTCCACAAATGTTCTGTGATATGATCTACGTAAAGTTGCATATCAATAATTAATTTATTAGAATTTCCAGATGAAAGATATTCTTTTGTTGAATTTTCCATTTGATTTCCAATTTCTCGAGAACGTTGATGATCCATTAACATCATTGCAATAGGTCCCATGTTAGTAGGCATTCCAGCTTCTTCTAACGCAGGGAATAATGATTTCTCTTCTTTAGTATGATGACAAACATCAGTAAAATTTTTTGAAAAATCTATTACAGGAAGTAAAATTGATGCAGGAATTTGTTTTTTATTATTTAATAATTCAATTGTGGATTGCATAGCCTTGATTACTTTTTCAATTAATTCATGATCACGTCGTAATGATGTTGTAGACATAACTTTAAAAAAATAAAATCCAATATCTATATCTTTTTAATAAAAATTATTAAAAGATAAAAATTTGTTAACTGTATTAGTTAACATTTGTTTAGCGATTAGAAAGACTTTTTGATTTAACAAAAGCCCAGATTTTTTTAGTCATCTCACTAGGAGCGATTGGTTTGTTTCCGAATACTTCTTCTACAGTTTCTTTACGACCTGCAAAATTAATAGCGTATCCTCCAAATGCTGGTTTCTTTGCTTTTGATTTAGGTGCAACATTCTTTTTAGGTGCAACCTTCTTTTTTATTGCAGTCTTCTTTTTTGTTGTTGATTTCTTTATTGTTGCCAATTTCTGTAATTTTATTTTAAATAAACTATAAGAACTTACACTTTAATGTAATTAACTACAAGGTAATTTTTGAGCCTCTGAATTGATTTTAATTTTAAATTAGGTGAATTTGAAATTTTACTAAATCCCTTTCCTTCAACAAATGAGATAGCATCTTTTCCTCCAATTATGTAAGGAGATAAAGTAATTATTAATTCGTTAAAAAGATTATTTTTTATAAATTCCCAATTTACAGTACCTCCACCTTCAACTAAAATAGTTTGAATTTTTTTAGCAGCAAGCTTTTTGAGCAATAATTTTAAATTTACTGAATTTTCTCCAGCAATAATTATTTCTACAGGCATTTTTTTTAATTTTAATAAATTTAATTTACTAATTTTTTTTGAAACGGCTATTATAGTTGGGATTTGATTACTTGTTTTAATAATTCTAGAATTTATTGAAATTGTACCTTTAGAATCTAAAACAATTCTTATTGGGTTTTTTCCTTTAGCATAACGTACTGTTAATAGAGGATCATCATGGACTAAAGTATTTTTTCCAATAAGAATTGCATCTATTTTAGATCTTAATTTATGCAATCTAATAATATCTTCTTTAGAAGATAATTTTGAATCATTTGTTCTTGTAGCTATTTTTCCATCAATTGAGATTGCTGCACTCAAAATTATGTGCATGTTAGATTTTTCCATGTACAATTTTTCCTCCAATCATCACTGCTTTAATTGCGGATTCAGATGCTCTATGTACAATTGAAGCATATGGATTATGCATTGGTTCTAAATCTAATGCATGCTTATCAAAAAATATGCAATCAGCTATTTTTTTTGTTTGAATAATTCCAATATCTTTTTTTAAAATTTTTCCAGCATTAATTGTTGCCATCTTAAGAATATCTTTTGGATCAATTCTTTTTTTTTTAATTCCCATCGTTACCTTCCAAAGAAAATCCATTTCACGAAACATATCAGGAGAATTAATCATTACATTATCAGTGCCTAATGCAAGGAGACATCCAGCATTTCTCATTTTTTCAATATCGGGTATACCTTCTGATAGTGATGAATTTGCTCTAGGACAAATAACAATACCTCTAGTTTTTTTAGATGCTGCTTCTAAATCACTTTTCGATGCATGGGTCATGTGAATCAAAAAATCAGGCTTTAGAGATAATGCTCTAAGTGTTTCAGATTTACCTGTAATTTGTTTAGATTTTCGTACACTCTCTTGAGTTTCAGATGAATGAATTGCTCTTAGTTTTTTTGTTTTAGAATACGACGTTAATACTGAGTTACTATGCTCATTTGCACCACTAATTCCAATTCCATCACATACTTTGACTAAAGAAGGAAGTTCAAGGAGTTTTTCTTTTGGAAGAGGTTTATTTTTTTTAATTTCAAAGGAAGTTTGGTGATAATCCAATCTTCCCAAAATAATTGAACGAATAGCAACATCATTAGAAACTTTTTTGAGTAAAACTGCACCATCTAAGCCCCCTTCTCTAAAATCAACAAAAGTAGTGATACCTTTTCGAATCATAGATTGACAAGTATTTTTCATAAATGTGGAAAGAATCTCATTAGATGTATTTTTTAATATTTTAGATTTAATACCAAACATAGGATGAATTTTTTGGTTAACTGTATTGTTTAATGTAATATCTTTTCCAATTGAATCAGCAATATGGGTATGTGAATTTATAAATCCAGGAATTAATAATAACCCCTCACAATCAATAGTATCCTTTTTTGAATCAGACTTGATATTGGTATGAATTTTTTGAAATTTATCGTCTTTAATTTGAATATCAATATTTGAAACAAAATTTAATTCTTCACCCAATAATGTACTAATATTTTTTAATAACATCATAATTCATAAACGTCAGGTTTTTGTTTTCCTGAATCTCTAATTTCACGTATGGTATCAAGTGATTTTGTGGCTAATTTGACTGCATCTCTACTAGTTTTTGCATTTCCAATTCCACAATTCAAAGAAATATTATGATCATTTTTAATTATATTTATAAAATTTTGAACTGAATTTTTTGCATCATCACTTGCAACGACCATGTAATTATCACCGCCCATAAAAAATGTAAGAGAATTTTTTTCAATAAAATATCTTCCAATTTTAGAATATAGTTCAAAAATTTGTAATGAAATTTCATATGGTGAATTATTATTTCTTTTTGATTCTAAATTGTCAACATCTAAATGCATTATAGAAACATTAAATTCAAATTTATTTTCAATGAATCCAAAAATATCATGTTCCTCATTTAGTATTACATTATTTTGTTTACCATCATATGCCTTTAGATTAGCTTCAAACGGAGTATTTCCATAACCAATAGAAATAGTTAAAGTAATTTTAAATAATTTTTTGAGTGATTTTTGAATTTCCACATGATCTTCTAAAGTAAGACCGTTTGATACAACAAAAAATTCATCAGATCTATTTAAAAATACTAAACAATTTTTTGCTGAAAATAATTGTTGAACTTGTTTGTATAATGATGCCTGAAGCATTTGTAATTCATGTTCTCGATCACTACCTAAAGTTAAGGTCCAAGGCCCATATTCAGTAATTTTTAAAATGCTAAGTTGGATCATTACTTAATTTTTTCCAATTCTTTAGAAATTTTAACAAGTGCTTCAATTGCTCTTTCTGCAACAGGTCTAATTCTAGCATAAGCGTGTCTTTCCTGCATTCCAGGACCAGATATTCCTAAGGATACAGGTTTTTGATATTTTAATGATAAATCAGTTAATGATCTAGCAGTTGCGTGAGATATTACTTCATCATGTTTAGTTTGACCTTTAATTATTGCACCCAAAGTTGCAACTCCATCAATATTTTGATTTTGGAGTAATTGATCTACAAGTATAGGCATGTCATAGGCTCCAGGAACCATACATATATGAGAAATTGTTAATTGCATGGAATTAGCTTTTTCTTTAGCAACTTCCAACATACGGGATGTTATCTCCTCATTAAATTCTGAAACTACAATAGCGATATTCAAAATTAGTTCACCTTAGCATATTCCAAAAGCTCTTTTCCATCAATTAATGGAATTCCATTTTGTTTTCCAAATTTTTCTGCTTTATCAACTGATAATGCAGAATATGTTTCAGCATCCATCATTTCACAGATAGCTGTTACAGGAGTTAATCCTGCAATTTGAGTTAAATAAACAGACATTTCAGTATGTCCCTGACGTGATGCTAATAATCCTTCTGATGCAATCAATAGTGGTACATGTCCAGGAGTTTTAAATGAGGAGGCAAATTTTTTCTGCTTATTTTCAACTTTATAGATTTTAGCCATTTCCAATATAGTTAATGCTCTATCCCTATCAGTAATTCCTGTATAAGTTTGATAGTGATTAACAGACAATGAAAATGTAGGATAATCACCATAAGGAGCTAAACCCATTATCATTTCTTTATTTGATACTGATGAGGTAGATAAAATATCATGCATATATTGTAATTCAAGAGATTTTGCAAAATTATTTTCAAGTGCTATACATAGTAGGCCACCAGCATTTTGACGCATTCGTGCAACATGTTCAGGAGTAATGAATTCTGCTGCAACAACCATATCTATTTCATTTTCACGTCCAGCTGAATCAAATAATAACACAAATTCTCCATGTTTAAGGGATTCAAGTCCAGTTTCAAGTGACATATAAAAAAATAATTTCAATCTAGGTATATAGTTTACTAAAAAATGGGTAGTTACCACTATAATAGTAGATAATTAGGCTTGTTTTAAAATATACTTACCGATGATATCGGTTTCAATATTAAGCTTATCTCCTACTCTCTTAGTATGAAAATTTGTAATTTCAATAGTATGCGGAATTAATGAAACAGATACTAATGTTTTTTTGATGTCAACAACAGTTAAACTAATTCCATCAATAGCAATAGATCCTTTCTTTACAACATATTTTGTTAAATTTTTTGGAACTTCAAAATAAATTTGAACTTCTTTAGGTTTTTTTAGAATTTTTTTTATAATTCCCACCCCATCTACGTGACCTAAAACAAAATGACCCTCTAATCTGCCTCCTGTCTTTAAACTTCTTTCAATATTTACCACACTTCCAACTTTGAGATTACCAAGATCAGTTTTTTTTGTAGTTTCTTCAATCATTTCAAAAATACATTTAGATTTAGACAATTTAGTTGCAGTAAGACATACACCATTAAGTGCAACACTTTGACCAATTTTTAATCCCTTCACTTGTTTACCTAAATCAATAGTCATTTCAATTGCACTACGGTTTTTTGTAATTTTAGAAATTTTATTAACAATTCCAATTCCTTCAACAATACCTGTAAACATCAAAAGAATCTACAGAGTCTTTGTATAAAATGATTTAGATAATTACTAACAATGAAATCATTTTAATTCTGAATTTTGAAATTCATCATTACAAAATTGATGGAAAATAGAACATTTATTTTGTTTAGCATCAGATTTAATTTTATCCATATCTTTGTTCAGTACTCCTTGTGCAGCTAAAAATGCTTCATCAGGCATGTTCAATTTTTCAAATAATTTTGATTTTGCAGATGAAATTTCTCTTAAGCTAGAATCAATTCGTTGAGCTAAATCATAGTAAGTAATTGCATCTTGATAATTACCAAGATGATCAAGTGAAATGGCTTTATTCATTAATGCAGTTACATCATTAGGATCAATTACAAGTGTAGTATCATAATATTGGATTGCATCTTTGTGTCGATCTAATTCATTAAGAGATATGCCCATACTGTTTAAAGCCCAAGTATCTTTAAGATCAATTTCAAGAAGTTTTTCACATAATTCTAAAACTTTATCATATTGTTTCAAACTTTCAAGAGCAAAAATTTTATTTTTTAATGCATATGTGTCAGAATCATTTATTTCAAGAACTTTGTTACAATATGTGACAGCTTCTTCAAAATTTTTCAAATATATCAAAGATAATGAAATATTTTGAAGAGCAAGCATATCTGATGGATTCTTTTTGAGTAGATCCTTACAATAATTATATAATTGATCATAATTTTCACTATTAAACATTCGAGTGATTACATTTGTTGGATCAAGAAGGTCAATCATTTTATTATTTTATAATATCAAGAAGTGTTTTTGCTTGTTTGTAATGCACTTCATCTATCATTTTTCCATCAACTGTTGTAGCACCTTTACCTTTTTTTGTTGATTCAAGATACACCTTACAAACTTTTTCTGCCCATAAAATTTCAGTTTTATTTGGATAAAATGATTTGTGAACAACAGTAATTTGATCTGGATGTATTACACTTTTACCTGCATATCCTAAACTTTTTCCAAAATTACAATCGTCCTGTAATCCTTTTGGATCATTTAGATCCTGCCAGATACCATCAATGGCAGATATTCCTGCAGCTGCTGCATCAACAGGAATTTTATATCTAGAATATTTTCCACCAGGAGAGTTTTTTGTATATTCAACACCAAGATCGTTTAGTAAATCAAAAATTCCAAAGACTATAGCAGTAACACGTTTTCCAAACGATGCAATTGCATATGAGTTAACAACACCTTCAGCTGATTCAATAGATGGAATGATTTGGATTGGTTTCAATTTTTTAGATTTTTCTAAACTAGAAAGAATTTTTTGTATCTTTTTTAATTCTATAATATTATCAACTTTAGGAACTACTATTCCATCGATTCCTTTTTGAATAATCTCTTTTAGATCTGATGGAATTTTTCCAGATAATGGAGAATTAGTTCTAACAAAAATGGAAGAAGAATATTCTGAACGTGATTTTAGTGCATTTTTAATCAATTTTCTGGCACTAATTTTTTCGTTATCTGGAACAGAATCCTCTAAATCAAAACAAACAATATCAGCCTGAATCTTCTTTGCCTTTTCTATAAATCTTGGATTATTACCGGGTACGAAAATTAGACTACGAAATAGTTGAGTCATTAAATGACTAAGCGCCTTCAGGCTTCATTAAGATTTTGCCGAACATTCCCTTTCCGGTTAACATCTTTGTATGTGCTTGTGCTGCTTGTTCAAATGTGTATGTTGAATCAATTGCAGCTTTAATTTTACCTTGACCCATCCAGTATAGGGCTTGATCAAGTTCTGCTTTTGTTCCTTGTGTTGAACCTAGAATATTAGTTCCTTTAAAGAACACATGTCTAAGATCAGTTTGTGCATTGTAACCTGTAGTTGCTCCACATGAAACAAGTGTTGCACCATACTTTAACAATTGTAATTGTTGGTTCCAATGTGTTTCACCAATGTGATCAAATGAGAGATCAATTCCTGGTGCTTCACCTTTTCTTTTTGCAATTTCTTTTGAAATTTTGAAGACTTCTTTACTCCAATCATCTTTTCTGTGATCAACTGCAAAGTCTGCTCCAAGTTCTAAACATTTGTCTAGTTTGTCTGGGCTTGCTGTTGCAATAACATCACAGTTGTATAATTTTGCTATTTGAATTCCAAAGCTACCAACTCCAGAACCTCCTCCCATAATTAAGACAGTTTGCCCAGGAGTAATTTTTGCTCTTCCAACTAACATGTGCCATGAAGTTAGTAATGTCATTGATGCAGCTGCTGCGTCATCATATGATACGCCTTCTGGAATTTTTGATATATTAACTTCAGGAAGATGTGTTACTTCTTGGAATGCGCCCCACGTTGGACCGGTTTGAAATCCCCAAATGGTTCTTTTAATGCAATCAAATTCTCTACCATCAGTACATGCTTTACAAACTCTGCATGACATATTAGAGTGAGAAACAACTCTGTCGCCAATCTGGATATTTTTAACATCGTCACCAACAGCAATAACATCACCTGCAGCATCAGAACCTGATACGTGTGGTAGTGGAACTGCAACTGGAACACCTCTCATTCCCCAAATATCATTATAATTTAGGGCTGCGGATTTTACTTTAAAAATAACTTCATCTGCTTTTGGCTTTGGATCGTCTATATCCTTGACTTTAAGGATTTTAGTATAATTATCATCTGGTGCGTATTCAGTGTATACAACTGCTTTCATAAATAATCTAAAATTTTTCCCATAATTATATTTAATTATTCTTAAATTCGATTTATCTTAAAATCACGTTTTGGTTGTTGTGTAGATAGAAGGATTTGCTTTAATTGATTGTCAGTTATTTTCCCTGGTATTTTACCTTGTGTAGCCATTCCAATAAGATACTGCTCAACTAGATCGGATAACTCAGGTTTTACCATTTTGATATTATTTAATCTCATTCTAGCTTCAGGAGTAAGAATTTGTTTGAGAATGTGTTCTTTTTGTTCAATTTGTTGATGATTAACATTATAATCTGGTGGAAGACCATTTGATTCAGGAAAACTCATTTTGATCTAACGATAAATTTTCAATTCAGGTCTTTGTAAAATTAATTCATTTAGAATTTCTGTTGCAAGTCTATCTAGTTTTTGCATTCCATTTTTAGAAACAACTCGACCTTTCTTTTCAATTTTTTCTAAATATCCAAGTTTTTCTAAACCATGAATTGCAGTACGAATGATTGCACCACTGGCATCTTTATGATGAGCTGCACCATATCCTAATGGTTTACCCCCACCATAGTCTTTCTTTAATTCATTAACACCAATTGGACCGTTAAAGTAAATTTTTCTCATTATTGATGCACATCGAGTGTGCCACCATTGACTGTCTTGCGGAGGTTTATCTGCATGTGCTCCAGTTTTGACAAATGAAGTCCAAGAAGGAGCAGGAATATCTTCATTTTTTAGAATATCTGATAATCTTTCAATTAACATATCTGCTGGTACATCATAGACTTTTGCCATAAAGTGAAAAAATCAATAATCGTCTTATAAATCATTGAGCATATAATAAAAATTCTTTTAGATGTTTAGGCATATACTCTCAATTTTAAAAAAAGATCGCATAGAGACTTTTTTAGATAGTTATGACATACTAAAACCAATGAAAAAAGATTGGCGTCAATATGGAGAAGGTGGAAAAAATAGATGGCTAAATCAAACAGAAAAAGATTCAAAAGAACAAAAATAATTTAATTATTAAATCCTTAAAATTCCTTCTTTGATCAAAAATTGAATTCCTTGAACAAAAGAGTCGTCATCAATTGTACCATCAGCCCACCATCCTGCATTGTTTTTAATCCAAGATGGGATTTCATTTCCAGAACTTTGTCCTTGTGTGGTTGGAGGAATCTTGATAATTTTTTCTTTTACTAGAAATTGTATTCCTTGAACAAAAG
>JAHCGZ010000003.1 GCA_022117465.1 Candidatus Nitrosopumilus limneticus | reverse complement strand
GCAGTACTTGTGATCTTGGAGTGCAGCACCTCTACCTGATCAGAATAAATTCCATGAACTGAAAGAATTTTTTTCTTTGCTCGGATAAATTTCATAATAAATGCGGATGGAACATTCCAAGCGTGTACCACATCATATTTTTCTCTATCAAGCAGTGCTTTGATTACACCAAATAATGCAAAGCTTGGGTTTTTGATATTTTTTATCGGTACATGTGGAACATGCATTAGTTTTACATCATAGCCTTGTTCTCTGAGCTTTTCAGCAACTCTAAATGCATGACCTCCGATTCCACCAGAATATTTAGGTGAGATATATAGAATTTTCACAATAGAAAATTAAATCTATTACTTTTAACCTATTGTATTAAAAAATACTATTTTTGAATTTGAGGAGAATAATTTTTATTAATTTGATAAACTAGTACATTAGTCATGCTTCCACGATCATCATCATTGAAACTAGATGATGAATAAACTAATTTTACTGGATCAGTATCATCACTAAATTTTATATCTTTAGTAAAAATTAGAGTATATCCAGCTATGTAAGATTCTGCTTGCTTTTCGAGTTGATCATTATAGTATAGTTGAGGTGTATATGGGATCATTTTACCTAACATTGTTTCATTCCAAAAATAAACAGTAGGTGTTACACCATCTAATTCTACATAATTATTGTATGGCATTTCTGAAATTCTAACAAACCATGGCATTTTAGATTCATCTCCACCGCCATTTAAAACATATAATGGTTGACCGTCTGGAGTATCACCTACTTTTTTAGCTGCAACAAATACAACCACATAATCAGCCTTCATCTCTTTAAGCATATTCCAACTATCATCAGGAGAACTAAGAAACATTTTAGCAATGTTTTCAATGATTGTATCATTTAGTGTTGAATTATCAGCTAACGATGCTCTATCACCTAATGTTTGAATCCAATATCCATAATCCCACCATGCTGCAACAACTGCATTTTCAGGAGTATTCATTTTGATCCATTCTAGTGTTTCTAACCAATCATTAGTTGGAGGATTAAAAGTTCCTCCATTTAGTATTGTTGCAGGAAAATTAGCAGAAGTAATCCAATTACCTGCTGGAAAACAAAGTGGAATAATAAAAAGTGATAAAATAATTACGACAAAACAAATTTTTATAAAATAAGATCTTTTTCCAGATAAATATATTTTAAAAATTTCTCTACTTAAAATTGACAAACCAACAGAAGTAAGAATGATTAATGAAATAGATGCAAATACTTCTAATCTTATAAATGCTGAACTAATATAGACACCAGTAATTCCAATAATAATGATGAATGCTTTGAATTCATTTTTTATATTAGTTTCAGAGGATTTTTTAGATAAAATTAACCACACAGATATTCCAGAAAAAATCATCAAAATTGAATGAAAGAAAAAAGATTGTTGTAAAGTTGTAGTAGCATGTTCTGCAACAGAGTCAGTTAAAGGATCTGTAGTAGTTAAAAATGGATTAATTGCATTTAGATATCTAAAAGAAGGTAAAGGTAAAGTTTTTGATTCGTTGTTTAGAATCAATAGAAATGATCCAATTATAATAATACAAATTAATAAAATTAGAGTATTTCTGAATTTTTGCTCATTTTTACTTATTTTTTGAATAAATATACTACTAATGAGAAACATTGTTGGAATTATTAGTGAAAGACCAGCTAATCCATATACAATACTTGGTCCAGGTCTTTCAAATGTACTTGAAATTAAAAGAAATATTGTAACAAATAATGGAACACTCCATAGTAAAATTTTGTGATCCTTTTTAAAAAATGGTAAAACTAAAATAAATAATCCTAAAGGAATTATGAAAAATTGATTTCCTCCCCATGATGCCATTGCAAAACTCAGTATTATTGCTCCAAAAATAATTTTTGAAAATATTATTTTTTTATTACTAGAATTTATTGCACTTAAAAATAAATACACACCTAAAAGTCCATAAAAAATTCCTAATGGTTCTGATTTAAACCACCCAAGAGAACCTCTCATAACAATAGGTAAAGATATTGCAAAAAGCATAGATGCAAAAAGACCTGCAGATGTACCTGCAAATAATCTCACCAAAAGAAAAATTACAACTACAGTAAGAGAACCAATTATTGCAGGAAATAGTATAGTAAAGTCATACAGGCTTAAATTTCCTCCAAATATTTGATAGGTAATAGCTGCTGTAACATGAAGCATCACTTGAGAAGTAGCAGATACATCTCTTCCATGAGGATACCAACTTTTATCATCATTCCATTGTAGATATTCTGAAAAACCGTTTTCTACAAGATACTCAGTAGCTCGAAAATTAAAAAATGGATCAAACTCATTTAATTCAAATCCAAATTGACTACCTTGAGTTCTTATTAGAAATGATGTTGAAAAAGCCAAAATCAATACTCCAATTATAACAAGATGATTTAATTGAAAATTAAAACTTCCAGCTTGAAATAATTTAGTTTGAGAATTCATTATCTAAATTATATTTAGAACAGTTATTACTCTTTTGAATAAAAAATTCTATTACATTGTTGCTTGTGCTGCGTCATGGAACATTTGACTTTTTGCACAACCAGCAGCAAGTTCATCACCGGCACCACGTCTCATAAGACCTCTGTATAGACCGTCTTCAAGTTTTACACCTTCACGTTCTTCCCATTCCTCTACAGTAATAGAATATTTCTTTTGAATTCTGTCTCTATACCATTCTGGAATTACGTTAAATGCGCAAAATGGTACAATTCTAAGGTCTGGAGTTACATAATGAATATCACATCTTTGTAATCTTTCAAGGTCTTCGTTGTATTTGTCCTGAAAGTGCATCATACCAAGGAATAATCCTTTGACGTGCCATGAACCAATTGAATCAAATGATCTCTTCATGAGAATATTACCAAACATTCTTGCTAAATCTAATCCTGCTGGTTGCTTTTTACTGTCAACAAAGCCTTTGAGTTTTCTTACAACTTCAAGCATTGTAAAGTATTTATTTTTACCAGAACGAATCTCTTCTGCTTTATCTTCAAAGAGTTCCAACATTCCCTGAATATCGCAGAATTTAGTTAATGGAACAAACTTTTTTGTATTTGCATCTTCAAAGATGTACGTTCCTGCACCACAAGCAAAATGAATAGATAATTCGTATTTGGGTTTACTTGAAAATGCTTCAATAACATTAGTTAATGGCATGCAACTTGGAACTGGGAACCAATCATCTACAGTCACTTGACCATCAGTTTGTTCTTCAATTCTTTGAACACAATCAGGAACTGTAATTCTATATTTTTCACGTTCAGATTTACCCATTCTACCAGTTAATGATACTGGTTGAAAGTTAACAGCGTGAACTATGTCCATGTTTTTTTGTGCATATCGAATAATTCCACCTAGTTCATGGTCGTTGATTGATTTGATTACAGTTGGAACAAATACTACAGTTGTTCCGGTTTTTCTGCAGCTGTCAAGTGCATATGGAATCTCCCAGTGATTTTTAGGATTTGTTCTTGCAGTTACACCATCAAAAGAAAGATACAAGTTGTTACATCCAGCAAGTCTTACTTCTCTTGCTGCTTCAGGATCCATTGCATGTCTGATACCATTAGTATTCATTTGAATATGGTCAACACCCTCTTCTTTCATAATTTTAATAACATCAGCAATGTCTTCTCTGAGCATTGGTTCACCACCAGTAATTTGCATGGAGTTTCCTGGAATTGGTCTTTCTGCTCTTAGAGTTTTCATCATGCCTCTAACTTGAGTATGATCTGGTTCGTACATGTAAGCACCTTCAAGACCTTTTTTTACATAAAAGAAACAGTACCAACATGTTAAATCACATCTATTAGTTACAATCATGTTTGCTAATCCACTATGAGATAAGTGGTTTGAACACAAGCCACAGTTATTTGGACAAGAACATTTGTCAATCATTACGTTTGGAGAATGTGCACCTTTGCCATCCATCCAGTATGTACTGAATTTTTTGTACATTTCATAAGAACCAAAGTATAATTCCTCACATTCGCCGTGAGTTGGGCAAATTTTTGACATGAATACTTGACTATCTCTTTCAAAGACTTCAGCATCTAAAATCATGTTACAATCAGGACAGATACTTTGAGTAAATCTGATAGTAGATTTTTTACCCAAGTTTTTACTTGATTGATTGGAAATCTGAATTAGTGCCATTGCTGTATCTTGAGTTCTCAAAAAACAGTATATAATCTGTTACACACCAAGCCCCGTGTGAAATTTAGTAGATAGTCATGGGTGGTTTAAATATCAAAACTGATCGATTAGATCGAATGAGCATATCTGATAAAACAAAAAAATCATTAGAAAAAATTGGGCTCACTAGTTATGAAATCAAAACATTTTCTGTATTACTAAAATCAGGAGAAGTAGTGGCATCTGATCTTAGCCAAAAATCAGGCGTGCCATATTCAAAAATTTATGAAGTGTTAGGATCATTAGAAGAAAAAGGATGGATTGGTTCAGATGATTCAAGACCAACAAAATATTTTGCAAAATCACCATCTACGGGAATAGAAAGTATAAAACAAAAGATGCAAAGTGATTTTTTAGAAAATCAAAATATTATTTTAAATGAACTAATTCCATTATATGAAAAAAGTGGAACAAGTGAAAGACCAGACATATGGGTACTTTCTGGAGCAATTAACATTACAGTTAAAATTTTAGAGATGGTAGATAGTTGTAGAGAGGAAGTAATGATTACATTACCTGAAGCTGGCGTAGAATTAGTTAAGCAGGCATTACCAAAATTAAGAGCACTGCACGATAAAGGAGTAAAAATTACAATTCTTACATCAGATAAAATAGATAAAGAATCCATTACTGCAATTAAAAGAGTTGCAGAGGTAAAAATCAAAAAAGACTTGTTTGCAGGTGGAATAATTTCTGATAAAAGATATGTTGTGATATTATTAGGTCCAGAAATTGCAAGTGAAAATTCCTCAGAAATCATTGCAATTTGGGCAGATCATATAGGTCTAGCAGGATTTGCACGTCAATATTTTGAATATTTATTAAAAGATTCAAAGACTGTATAGATATGGATATACTCGCCGAAGAAACACTATTTGTTGGAACTGCAGAAGCAGAGCATGTTGAAATGTATCTTAAAGCAATTTGGCACATTAGAGAAAGAGGAGAGGATGTTAAAATTAGCATAATTGCAAAAATGCTCAATATCAGACAACCAAGTGTAGTTCAAATGTTAAAAAAATTAAATTCCAGAAATCTTGTAGAATACAACAAATTTGGAGTAAATCTTACAGAAGAAGGAGAAAAAATTGGTTCTAGTATGATGAGAAATAGTAGGTTACTAGAAGTTTTAATGGAAAGATCATTAAAAATAGAAATTGACGAAGAAATGGTATGTGGAATTGAACATCACATGAACAAACAATTCACAGATGCATTATGTGTAATGTTAGGACATCCTAGAAAATGTCCACATGATCATGATATTCCAATGGGCGAATGTTGTAAATCAAATTAAGATATCCCAAAAGATATATCGTATTAATAATTAGATCCATCATGACATGTTTCTGTGGTTGTGAAACTTATGTGAAAAATGAGGACGGATTTAGAATTGCATGTGTAAAATGTGAACATGGACCTCAAAATCATGATGATGCATTTAGACATGCTGCAAGAAAGAATGAATCACAAAGTCAAAAACGTGATGTAGACTTTGGATAGAAAATTATTCTCCAATAATTTTAACTAAAACTCTTTTTGATCTTTTACCATCAAATTCTCCATAGAAAATTTGTTCCCATGGACCAAAATCTAATTGACCATTTGTAATTGCAACTACAACTTCTCTACCCATAATTTGTCTTTTTAGATGAGCATCTGCATTATCTTCTCCAGTATCATTGTGTTTGTATTGATTAATTGGTGCATGAGGTGCTAATTCTTCTAACCATTTTTCATAATCATGATGAAGTCCAGATTCATCGTCATTTATAAAAACACTGGCAGTGATATGCATTGCATTAACAAGACAAAGACCTTCCTTGATTTTACTTTTTAAAACTAATTTTGATACATCAGAAGTAATATTTACAAATTCTCTTCTTTTTTTCACTTGAAAAGTTAGATATTCAGTCAAGAATTTCATATGATAACAATATAGATCAAGCATTAAAATCATAAGACAGGTTCAGTTCTCAAGATCCTCATCATTAGTCAGAGGGATAGAATCATCACAGCCTGCAAGCCAAATTTTAGAGATATTCCTATTGAGTCTTTCAAAAAGCTTGATAAATAGCTAAAAGTTAGTCAAACAAAATGGTTACAATTAGCACTCCAGCAACACTAGAAAGTTTTAGAAGATTTATCATTTCTAGTACTTGTAAGTCGTATGCTCCAAGAAATTATTTAGAAGATTCAGAAGTATTTGCAGAAAGAGAAGATAATTTGGGTGCAATCTACGTTGAGGCTGCAGATAAAGTAACTTTAAAAAAAATTAGAGATATTACATTTATGAACGCAAGAGATGTTCTTGGAATTATTTATAATTCAAAAAGTGGAAACACGGCTCTAAAATGGCGTCAAATAAGAAGAATGGAAGGTAAAGTAACAGGTGAAGCTTCTCCAAATTCTTTAACAAACTTGGCAGAATCTGGAGTTCTTACTTTAGATTGGGTTGAAAATTATCTAAAGAAAAAATCACAAGAACAAAAAGCTACTGAAACAATCAAGTAAACACTTTACTTTTTGTAAATTATAACAATATCATGATAACAAAGACAATAGACGAAAATTTAATTTCAGTAATTCCAGAAGATTCTGAGGATTTATTGAATTTACGACGTATAATTAAAGAAAATGATAAAGTAATTGGGGATACAACAAGAGTTCTAAAACAAGACAAAGAATATGCTAGACCAGATAAAGGTGAAAGAATTAAAATTAGAATTGCATTAACTGTAGAAAAAATTTCTCTTGATGAAGTTCTTGACAAATTACGAATTGGAGGAATAATTTCTGAATCAAGTAATGAGTCAGTACCACATGGTTCACATCATTCATTTATCTTACAACTTAATGATGGAATAACAATTTCAAAAAAAAAGTGGTCACCATTTGAAAAAAAACTTTTGAAATCAAGTAATAATCAAGTAAGTTTTGTTTTAATTGCAATTGATACTGCTGATTGTGGAATTGCAAGATTGAGAGGCACACATTTGGAATTTATGCCAAATATTTATTCAGGATCTGGTGGAAAGATGTACAAAACTAGTTTCAATATAGAAAAATTTTTTGAGCATGTAAATCAGGCGATGACTTCTATTTTTAAAGAAGGTGATATGATAGTAATTTTTGGTCCTGGTGAAACAAAAAAAAGATTTGCAAATCACTTACAAAAATCACAAAAATATAAAATTCAAGTTGTTGAGGGAATTGATTCAGGAGGGGAAGATGGAATTTACACATTTACAAAATCTCAAACAATGCATGAGATTATGTCTGATAGTAAATTAGCAAAAGCTGCAGCAATAATTGATGAGATAATGATTCTTGCAAATAAAAAAAGTAAAAAATTCACAATGGGATACAGAGAAACTTTGAATGCAAATCAATTGGGAGCAGTAGAATCAATAGTATTTTCAGATAAAATAATTCAAGATAATAATGAGCAAGAAATAATGAATTTTCTAAATGATGTTGAGGATAAAGGAGTTAAAATATACAGTGTTGACTCATCTACTGATATCGGATTAAGAGTTACAGGTTTAGGTGGAATAGTTTCGTTATTACGATATTCTCTAGAAACTTAATTTGTTGATTCTATTAACCAATTCAAATAAGATTTATTGATTGAAGTAACATCAATTTCTACTATTTCTGGAACATCATAGGGATGAGTTTCTGCAATAATAGTTTTGAGTTTAGTTTTATTTTTTGTTGTAGTTTTGAATATCGCAATATATTCAGATGAATTTTGAATTTTACCATTCCATGAATATACTGAATCAATTTTTGAAATATTAACACATGCTATTATCTTATTTTTTACTAGATTATTACCAATTTTCAAAATTGATTTTTTATTAGGATATGTAGAGATAATAAATGCCGGTTTCATAGTAACTCATAAATGCCCGTACTTAAAAAAATTAATAATTAGTTTGGAACTTGATTTTATTACAGAAAATTCGATAATCTATGTTTTAATGGCATGGGTAGTAATTTTCATATCTGCAAAAGCCCTAAAATTAGAAAAATATGGTTTTGAAATTAAGGCATATAGTCTTGTATACAAAAATAAAAGTGTAAATGAACTTTTAATTAGAATTTTAGGAAGGACTAGAGCAGCAGTATCAGTATTTGCAAATGTTAGTGTAATTGCAGGTTTCATAATGATGGGTTTTGCATTTTGGTTTTTATTAAATAATGTTTCAAACTTTTTTGTTGCACAATCAGAATTTAATGAATTAACTGTTCTAATTCCAGGTGTAACATTAACATCAGCACCAGCTATTATGTACTTTTTACTTTCAATTCCAATTGTATTAGTAATGCATGAAGGTGGACATGGAATTGTAGCTGCACTTGAAAAAATTAAAATTAAAACTGGAGGTTTTGCAATTTTTATTGCAATGTTTGCAGGGTTTGTAGAACCAGATGAAGAAGAATTTGAAAAAGCTAAAAAGATTTCCAAATTAAGAGTAATTGGAGCAGGTGCAACTTCAAATGTTTTATTTTCATTATTGTTAGGTGTCTTACTTTTAACAAATCCATTTTTTGCAATGGTAGTTCCTGAACCACTATTGAGTATATTTTATGAATTACCTGAAGGAGTTTTGATACTTTCAATTATAGAAAATTCAGGAGCAGAACAAGCAGGATTACTTGCAAATGATATTGTCACTTCAATTAATGGTATGCCGATTCTTAGTCCAGCAGATTTCCCTAGTTTGAAGCCAGGAGAAACAGCTACTGTGTCTGTACTTAGAGACAGTCAACCATTAAACTTTGAACTAAAAGTAATGCCATCACCAGATGATCCTGAAAGAGGATTGATTGGAATTATCAGAGATAATTCTTTTGCATATACCCCTGTAATGAATTTCATTGAATGGAATGATCCAACTGTTTCAATGTTCTTGTTATGGTTATGGATGATTTCATTTTTCATAGGTATTATCAACATGCTCCCATTACCAATTCTAGATGGTGGAAAATTTATTCATATTATTATCGATAAAAGAATTTCAGAAAAGGCTGTCAAAATGACAATGTATGTAATATACGCATTCACATTTACATTATTTGGGCTCAATATTGCCTTATCATATATGAAATCTGGATGGTTTACAATCTAAAATTACCTAAAGAATCATTAATGAAAAATAATAATAAATTTTATGACATGTGATAGGTGTGAAAATCCTGCAGCATATACAAGAAAATATTCTGGTGAAAAGCTATGCTCCGAATGTTTTTCAAAATCCATTGTGAAAAAAACTGCAAAAACAATTTCAAAATATAAAATGATTAAACATGGCGAATTAGTTGCAGTTGCAGTATCAGGTGGAAAGGACTCACTAGCACTACTAAAAATTATTCATGAAATGTCATTAACACATAGTTTTAGAATTAAAGTAATAACAATTGATGAAGGAATTCCAGGATATAGAAATGAAGCTTTAGAAATCGTCAAAAAAATTTGTTTGGAATTAAATGTAGAATATAAAATATATTCTTACAAGGATCTTTTTGATTTAACACTTGATGAAGCATTAGATTTACGAGAAAATGATAAAATATCATCATGTTCAATGTGTGGAACATTTAGAAGACGTGCAATGGATTATGCTGCAAAAGATATTGGAGCTAATGTAATTGCAACAGGTCATAATTTAGATGATACATTACAAACTTTTGTAATAAATATGATTTCAGGTGATACAACTAAGGTAGGATGGATGGATCCAGATACATCAGCAAATTCTTTAAGAAAAATAAAACCATTTTGTGAAATATATGAATCAGAAATTGTATTTTATGCATTTACAAATAATTTACCATTTCAATCTGAACCATGTCCTCACATGAATGAAGGAATAAGAACAGATATTCGTGAATTTTTAAATTCATTAGAAAATCAACGAAGTGGAATTAAAAATAATTTGTATCAATCAATAATCAAAGTTTCTGAAGTAATGAAAAATTCTAATTTAAATATTAAAGAAAAAACAAACTGTGAAAAATGTGGAAGTGAATGTACTGGTAATGTATGCTCAGTTTGTACAATGGTCTTAAAATTAAAATCAAATCAAACCTAATTCAAATATACCATATTACCTTAGAAAAAATGGTAGTAGGGAGGATTGGGGTGCCAGCCGTGCCCTATTCTGAAACCGGCTATATGCAGAGATCAGCAACTGTTGGGTAAATCTCTAGATGGGTAATTCCCGCTTGGTGTGCGGAAATGAAATCACGCCGAGGCGGGTGGTTGCAGGACTAGAAATATTCGAAGGAATAACTTCTAAGACCGAACTATCGAAAGGGATGAGGTCCGGGAGGGAGCAATCCTAAGGTGGAGCATCCACGCTTCTTCGTCTACGTGGCGGATCTTGTACGCCTTGAAATGGGGCTGTTCGTCTAGACTGGAACCAACGGATCTACTACCTTTATAATTAAAATCAAATTTGCAGGGTTATGGAAGGAATTATTTCATTTGCAAATAAAAGAAATTATGATGATTTTAAAAAGCAAATTCCAGTAACAGTGTTGCCTCTTTTTGATTCAATTAGAGAATTTTGTTTCAAATTAGGCGAAAACGTTTTAGAAGATGTTAGAATGCACAGAGTTGTTTTTTGTAAATCAATGACATTTAGATGGTTTCTTGATGTGGAACCAGAAAAAGATGGGGTAAAAATTAAAATTCAAAAAAATAGAAAAGAACTAATTGAAATTATTCAAATTAAAAAAGATCAACAAATTTCAGAATTTTCTGAGTTATTCAAAACAGCATATGAAAATATCCATTAATACAAAACATCAAACTTTGTAAATATATTATCAAATTTTTCCTCGTGAACTTCAACATTTTCAACTATTGCATTTGCAGGACCATCATTAGCCCATTTCACTAGTATAGAGATATTTTCTTTAGTACCTTCTAAAAGACATTCAACACGACCGTCTGGAAGATTTTTTACCCATCCAAAAATATTATTTTGTATAGATTTGGCTTTTAAACTCTGACGGAAAAAAACTCCTTGAACTCTACCAGTTACAAAAAGTCTTACACATTGATTAGACATTACTAGAAAATTTGAGAAACTTGTTAATCAATCTTAAGTTTAAAGAAAAACTAATTTCTTTCTTTAATTCTAGCTCTACCAGTTTTTCTAGCAGCAATACTTCCTACCTTTGCCCCAGGTGGAGCATTTCTAGAAACAGTAGAACTCTGTCCAACGTGTTGGTGACGACCACCACCGTGTGGGTGAACATATGCTGCTTGTGCAACACCTCTAACAATTGGATATTTCTTTCCTTTAGCTCTAAAACTACGCCATTTGTTACCTGCAAGCATAAAATGACGTTCAGTTGCACCACCGCCAGCAAGAGTACCGATCATTGCTCTATTTTTTGCATTAAGAGTTGTAAATTTACCAGAAGGAAGTTTAATTGTAACACCATCGTCACCGTGTGAGAAAATAGTTGCATTAGTTCCTGCAGATTTTACTATAGCACCACCATCTCCAAAATGTTTTTCAATATTACAAACAATAGTACCATCAGGAATATTTTGAACACTGATAACATTTCCTTTTTCAATTTTTGATTTTAAGCCAAATTCTAATAGTTCTCCTACCTTAGTTCCAAGTACTGCGGGAATAAAAGAAACAGAACCGTCTTCAAATCTAACTTTTGACAAAGGTGCTTCTCTTCCACGCTCATGAATTAAATCTATAATTTCACCAGTATGGTTTTCTGCTAGTGGAAAACGTGGATAAGTAGCAGATTTTCCTACTTTACCAGTGGAAGTGGATCTAAACTGATGACCTCCACGGCCTCGTCTACGTACTAATGGTCTTTTACCCAAGTTGATCGTTTTCATTCTAAAAGAGAATTTTAAGCTTTGGTATAGTGTCAAATTTGAAAATATAACCACAAAGGTATAAAAATTACATTAGAGGAAGTTCCTGTATGAGTGAAAATGCTATTTCTCTAAAAGTTCTTGAAGCATATACTAGAGATGTTGGAAGAGGAGTAGCAAGAATTGATTACGATTCAATGGATACTCTAAATGCATCAACGGGTGATGTAATTGAAATTAAAGGTAAAAGAAGAACAGTAGCAAAATGTCTTCCACTTTACCCATCTGATGAAGGTAAAAGCATTATCAGAATTGATGGACTTGGTAGAAACAATTCAGGAATAGCAATTGGTGATACAGTTACAGTTAGAAAAATTAAAGCAGTTGCTGCTGAAAAAGTAGTAGTCGCACCATTAGAAGCAATTCCTCCAATAGATGAAAGATATCTTGCTGATGCTTTAGAGAGTGTTCCATTAATCAAAGGGGATAATGTAATGGTTCCATATTTTGGTGGACGTTTAACATTTCAAGTAATTGGTGTAACACCAGCAGCTGATGCGGTTTTGATTACACAAAAAACAGTTTTCCATATTGCAGAAAAAGGTGAAACACTACGTGGTGTTCCTCAAGTCACCTATGAAGACATTGGTGGTATAACTAATGAAATTAAAAAAGTAAGAGAAATGATCGAACTTCCATTAAGACATCCTGAAATTTTTGAGAAATTAGGTATAGAAGCTCCAAAAGGTGTTTTACTTTACGGTCCACCTGGAACTGGTAAAACTTTACTTGCAAAAGCAGTTGCAAATGAAAGTCAAGCACATTTCATTAGTATATCTGGTCCAGAAATAATGAGCAAGTTTTATGGAGAAAGTGAAGCCAGATTAAGAGAAATTTTCAAAGAAGCAAGAGAAAAATCACCATCAATTATCTTTGTAGATGAAATAGATTCTATTGCACCAAAAAGAGAAGAAGTTACAGGGGAAGTAGAACGTAGAGTAGTATCACAAATGTTATCATTAATGGACGGATTAGAAGGAAGAGGAAAAGTCATTGTTATTGCAGCAACAAACAGACCAAATGCAATTGATCCTGCACTTAGAAGACCAGGAAGATTTGATAGAGAAATTGAGATTAAAGTTCCAGATAAAAAAGGAAGAAAAGACATTCTTACAATTCATAGTAGAAATATGCCTTTAGCATCAGAGGATCAAGAATATCCAGTAGATATTGATAAAATTGCCGCAGTTAGTCATGGATATGTTGGTGCAGATTTGGAATATCTCTGTAAAGAAGCAGCAATGAAGTGTTTAAGAAGACTATTACCAGAACTAAACATGGAGGATGAAAAACTTCCACCTGAAACTTTAGATAAACTGATTGTCAATCATGACGATTTCTCAAAAGCATTGATTGAAGTTACTCCTTCTGGAATGAGAGAAGTATTCATTGAAAATCCAGATGTAAAATGGGAAGAAGTTGGAGGTCTAGAAGTGGTCAAACGAGAATTACAAGAAGCAGTTGAATGGCCAATGAAATATCCAGGATTATATGAATCACTAGGACATAAAATGCCAAGAGGTATCTTACTTCATGGTCCAAGCGGTACAGGAAAAACTTTACTTGCAAAAGCAGTTGCAACACAAAGTGAAGCAAATTTTATTTCAGTAAGAGGACCTGAACTGTTATCAAAATGGGTTGGTGAGTCAGAAAGAGGAATTAGAGAAATTTTCAAAAGAGCAAGACAATCAGCACCATGTGTAATATTCTTTGATGAAATAGATTCTATTGCACCAATTAGAGGAGCAGGTGGAGAAACTGCAGTTACTGAAAGAGTTGTCAGTCAATTACTTACAGAATTAGATGGAATGGAGAATATGCATGGAGTAATAGTTTTAGCTGCAACAAATAGAGCTGATATGATCGATCCAGCATTACTAAGACCAGGAAGATTTGATAAAATTATCCAAATTCCACTTCCAGATAAAGAAAGTAGAAAGAGTATTCTAAAAATAAATGCTGAAAAAATACCAACATTTGACGAACCAAGTGATCCAAAACACATTGACTTTGAAAAACTTTCAGAAATGACTGACGGATTAAGTGGTGCAGATACAGCAGCTATTTCAAATACTGCAGTATCTATAGTAATTCATGAATTTTTAGATTCACACCCAGATGAAAAAGACATCGAAAAAACATGTAAAAATGCCAAAGTAAGTATGAAACATTTTGAAGAAGCAGTAAAGAAAGTAAGAGAGCAAAAAGACCTTAAATTAGGTGAAAAACTAATAGCTTCCTACTACAGGTAGTTTTAATAAAATAGTAAATCTAATTCTCATAAATGTCAGAGTATACAGGATATAATGGAAATTCATTAGAGTTTCTTAAAATAAATAAAATACAAGTTGGAGATTCTGTAAAAATTTTTGCAGATATTACGTATTTAGGAATAATTATGCCAAGATATGAACACAGTGATGATAAGCACGTTGTTTTAAAATTGAAAAGTGGGTATAACATCGGTTTAGAGATTGAAAAAATTGAAAAGATTGAAAAAAATCCACCAATAGAAAAAAGTTTAGAAAAAAATCAAGAAATTCGAAATAATGAAGATTTGCCAAACATATTATTATTATCAACTGGAGGTACAATTGCTAGTAAAATTGATTACAGAACAGGTGCTGTTACACCGGTATTAACAGCTGAAGAATTAAATTCATCAGTACCAGAACTTGGAGAAATTGCAAACATTGACACTAAAGTACTATTTTCAGAATATTCAGAAAATATTATGCCTCAACATTGGTTAAAAATTGCTCAGACAATTAAAGAATACAGTAAATCAGATTACTCAGGAATTATTATTGCACATGGAACTGACACTATGCATTATACATCATCGTTTCTGTCATTTTCACTAGCAGGGTTTCCAATACCCATAGTATTGGTAGGATCACAAAGATCATCTGATCGTGCATCATCTGATGCTGCATTAAATTTAATTGGAGCAGTAAAATTTCTTATTGAATCTAAAACAAATGGAATTTACATTGTAATGCATCAAGATGAAAACGACGAAACAATTGCATGTCATATTGGTACACGTGTAAGAAAAAATCATACTAGCAAAAGAGGAGCATTTCAAACAATAGGAAGTGATCCAGCATTTTTAATTGTTAATAATAAAATTCATAAAAATATGAAAAAAGATTTTTTTAAAATTCAAGGATTTGAACCGAAAATAAAAATAAATGAAAAAGTTGCTCTAGTTAAATATCATCCAGGGTATGATCCAGATTTGTTAAAAAATATAATAGATTCAGGATACAAAGCAATAATTTTTGAAGGTACAGGATTAGGACATATTGGAGAAAATATGTATCCAGTTGTAAAAAGGGCAAATGAAATAGGAATTTTCATGGGAATGACTTCACAATGTATTGATGGAAGAGTAAGAATGACAGTTTACGAGAGCGGTAGAGATCTATTAAATTTAGGAATAGTCCCTCTTGAAAATATGATTCCAGAAATTGCTCTAGTTAAAGCAATGTGGGTAACTGGAAATACTGAAAAATATGATGAAATTAAAGAAAGTATGCTTAATGAAATCGCATCAGAATTTTCAACGTAATTAGGTGATATTATGGAAAAATTTTCAATAAAAGATCTAGGCGTAAAAGTAGGCTTAGAAATTCATCAACAGCTTGCAACTAATAAAAAATTATTTTGTAATTGTACTCCCACTGAATCAGATGATTATTCAATTAAATTTCAAAGAAAATTGCGAGCTTCTAAAAGTGAATTAGGTGAATTTGATCCTGCAGCATTATTTGAAAGTACAAAATCAAAAACAATCATGTACTATGCAAATGAAGAAAGTAGTTGTTTAGTTGAACAAGATGAAGAACCACCACATGAATTAGATAAAGATGCAAAAAGAATTGCTTTAATCATTTCTGCGTCATTAAAATCTAATATTTTTAGTGAAATTTATCCAATGAGAAAAACAGTAATTGATGGTTCTAATACAACGGGATTCCAACGTACTATGTTAATTTCACAAGGTGGATTTTATAATGTTGGAAAGAAAAAGATAGGGATTCAATCAATTTGTTTAGAAGAAGATGCTGCAAAAATATTAGGAGAAGAAGGAAATATTAGAAAATTTGGATTAGAACGCTTAGGTGTACCACTAGTAGAAATTGCAACAGAACCTTTTGAAGTAGATTTAAGTGAAATTAAAAAAATTGCATTATCATTAGGGAGAATTTTAAGAAGTACAAAGAAAGTAAAAAGAGGATTAGGATCAATTAGACAGGATGTTAATGTATCAATTAAAGACGGAAAAGGAGTTGTAATTGAAGTTAAAGGGGTTCAACAATTAGATCAATTAGAAAAAGTTGTAGAATATGAAGCAAAAAGACAACATGGGTTATTAAAAATCTCAAAAAAATACAAGAAAATAATTGGTCGTGGGATAATCAAGATAAAAAAGACATTACAGAATTATTTACAAAATGTAAATCAAAAATTGTTCAAAATGCTATACAGAAAAATCAGAAGATAATTGCCGTTACTTTTAAAAATATGGCTGGAATATTTGGATATTCACCTTATGATGGCATTAGATTAGGAAAAGAGGTAGCTGAGCTAGTAAGATTTTTTGGAATTGGTGGAGTTTTTCATTCAGATGAATTACCAAACTATGGTATAGAAGAATCAGATTTGATAGAATTAAAGAGTTTTTTACAAATTAATGAAAATGATGCATTTTTAATTTTAGCATCTCCTGAAGAAAAAATTCATACCGTAATTGATCAAATTATTTTAAGAATAGAACATATCAAAAATTATGGCATACCAATAGATACAAGATTAGCTACTCAGTCTGGTGAAACAAAATTTCTTAGACCAAGACCAGGAGCTGCACGAATGTACCCAGAAACAGATATTCCACCAATAATTATTAGTAAAGATGAATTAATAGATGCAGAAAAAAATATTCCAAAATTATGGGATGAATCAATTAAAGAAATAGAAATAAAGTATAAAATGAATCAACAACTTGCAGAACAAATTTTTGATTCTAAATATATGGAATTGTTTGAAAATATAATTAAAAATAATAAAATAAATTCAACATTTGTTGCATCGATTCTTTGTTCAACAATTACAAATTTAGAAAGAAAAGGATTAGACTCAAATTTATTGAAAAATGAAGATGTTTTAAAATTATTTGAATTGCTAGAGGAGGGAGAAATTGCAAAGGAATCAATTGAAATAATATTTGAAGATATAATGTCAAAAAAATCACAAAATGTAAAAGATGCTATGAAAAATACATCATTAGAATCCATTGATGATGAAAATTTAGATAGGATTATCAAAGATATAGTAGAAAAAAATCAAGAAATTATTAAAAATCAAAAAGAAAGAGCGATTGGTCCATTGATGGGAATTGCAATGAAAGAATTAAGAGGTAAGGTTTCAGGTGAGATAATAAATAATCTTCTTTTAAAAAATATTAAAAAAAAATTGGAAAATAATTAATTAAAAATGCGGGAAATGGGATTTGAACCCACGAACTCCTAAGAGATAAGGATCTGAACCTTACACCGTTGACCAGGCTGGGTGATTCCCGCATAATAAATTTTAAAATTCCAAGATAAGTTCTTTATTATACAAGAAAGAAAATATTGAAATTGATAGTGGTTAAATGGAGTTTAAAGAAATTTATTGTTCAAGATGCAAAAAAGTAATTGGACGTTATAACATAAAATTTTACAATGAAGATAAAATTGCTGAGCTAATGAAAACAAATCATGTAACTCATGTTAGAAATGGACATGAAATAGAGATTAGAAAGTTTGTAAAAAATTAATTGGATTTAATTATTTTAATTGCCTCTGAAAGATTTGAAATTCTAGATATATCATGATTAGAAATATGTTGATTCCAAGGTTGTGAATAGAGAATTACTTTTTTATTATTTTCAAGAAATTTTAATGCGTTCAAAGGTGAATCGTCAATAAATACATCATAATCTAAGTCAGCTTTCATGGGGCCATCAATTACTGATACATAGTTGTGATATGAAATATTGTGATAGTTTAACCAATTTTTTACAAAAGAATCAGTAGAACGTTCCCTGGCAGTAACAATATCTACTTGACCAAGAATTGCAAGATTTTTTGTTATGTCTGACAAACTTTCTTGTGTAGTAGGAATAGATTGCCAATTTTTCCAACAAGAACTTAGTTCGGAATAAAAATCAAATGGATTAATATTAAATTTTTTCCAAAATTCCCAATTCGTTACTTGATTTTTAGAAATATGTGGTCTAATTGAATTACTAAAATTAATCCAAGAAACTATTACGTCTGCAAGAACTCCATCAACATCTAATGCAATTTTCATTATTATCAACTAATCAGAAGTTTTTTGAAATTCATCCAAGAGATTTCTTTGGTGTTTACTAAGTTTTTTTGGAATATTGACTATCATTCGAACATATTGATCTCCTGTTCCTCTTGAATTAATATGTGAAACTCCTTTTCCTTTTAATTTTATTATTGTATTTGGTTGACTGCCTGCTTCAACTTTAATTTTTTCATTTCCTTGCAAAGTTGGAATACTAATTTCACAACCTAATGCTGCATCAATCATAGAGATATCCTGATCATAAAAAATATCTTTTCCATCTCGATTAAAAAGACTGTGAGGTTGTACTTTAACGCGTATTACTAAATCTCCATTTATTCCATCAGGAATTTCATTACCTTCATTAGAAACAATATAATCACCTGAATCTATCCCAGGTGGAATTTGAAAGTCAACTTTTTTAGTTCCTTTGACTCTACCTTGTCCCTTACAATTATCACAAGGTGTTTGAATCATTGAACCTTGACCTCTACATGTAGTACATGTTGCAGCAGTTACAAATGAAGCAAATCCCATATTACGAGTTTGTCTTACCTCTCCCTGACCATTACATGTTCTACATGTTTTTTTGTTAGTTCCAGGTTTACAACCAGAACCCCTACAATTATCACATTTAATTTGTTTTTGTAAATTAATTTCCATTTTTTTTCCATGTAATACATCTTCTAATGTTATTGTAGTTTGATAAAGAATATCAGATCCACGTTGTTGTTGAGTAAAACCACTTCCTCTACGACCAAAAATTGATTCAAAAATATCATTAAAACCGCCGCCTGCTCCTTGAAAAATATCTTCACTACTGTATCTACCATCTACTCCTGCATGACCATGTTGATCATAGGTTTGTTTTTTTTCAGAATCTGAAAGAACAGCATATGCTTCAGAAATTTCTTTAAAATGCTCTCCAGCATCTGCAGATTGATTACGATCAGGATGAAATTTTAATGCTAGTTTTCTATACTGATTTTTAATTTCATCGGGTGAGGAAGTTTTAGTAACTCCTAAAACTTCGTAATAATCACGTTTTGCAGCCATGAGTTATTCCTTCATTTAATTACACTATAAATGATTAAATTTGAAAAATTAGTTAGTTTTTGTTTCATTAGTTGAATTTGATTCAGCGTTCTGTCCATCAGTACCTTGTTGTCCATCAGTACCTTGTTGTCCATCAGTACCTTGTTGTCCATCAGTACCTTGTTGTCCATCAGTACCTTGTTGTCCATCAGTACCTTGTTGTCCATCAGTACCTGGAGCTGATGAAGCATTCTTGTAAAGTTCTGTGGTTACCTCATTGACTAAAGATTGAAGTGCTTCAAGTTTAGGCTTCAATTCGGATGGTTCTTTATCTAAAACTTCTTTTAGTTCTTTTACTGCATCAGTAATTTTAATTCCCTGCTCTTGTGAAATCTTATCTTTTAAATCATGATTTACTAATTTTTCAGTAGTATAGATATAACTCTCTGCTTCATTTTTAAGATCAATTTTTTCTTTCTTTACTTTATCTATATCAGAAAACTTTTCAGCATCTTGTTTTAATTTTTCAATTTCTTCCTTAGATAATTTTGAATTAGATGAAATAGTAATTTTTGCAACTTTTTGTGTACCTAGATCTTTTGCTGTAACATTAATAATTCCATTTGCATCGATATCAAATTTAACTTCTATTTGTGGTATTCCTCTTGGAGCTGGTGGCAAATCAGTTAGATTAAAGCTTCCTAATGAAACATTGTCTGTAGCCATTGGTCTTTCTCCTTGAACGACATGAATAGTTACAGCAGTCTGATTATCAGCAGCTGTTGTAAAAACTTTACCTTTGGAAGTTGGGATAGTTGTGTTTCTTTCAATTAATGGTTCTCTTACACCACCTAATGTTTCAATTCCTAATGTTAGAGGTGTAACATCTAGTAAAACAATATCACTTGTTACATCACCACCAATAATACCTGCCTGAATTGCTGCACCCATTGCTACTGCCTCCATTGGATCAACACCAGATTCAGTTACTTGGCCTACAACTTCACTAACAAATTTTTTGACTAGTGGAATTCTAGTAGGTCCACCTACCATGACGATTTTATTTATATCAGATTTTGATAATTTTGCATCTTCTAATGCTTTGATAATTGAAGGCTTACATTTTTCAACAATTGGTCCAATTAATCCATCTAATTTTGCTCTTGTAATTCTCAATTCAAGATTTTTAGCACCAGCAGAAGGATCATGTGAAATAAATGGTAAATTTATGTCAGTTTCCATTACTGTTGATAATTCAATTTTTGCTTTTTCACAAGCTTCTCTAATTCTTGTCATTGCTGTTGAATCAGAAGTTAGATCAATACCTTCCTTTTTCTTGAATTCGTCTACAACAAAATCAATTAGAACTTTATCCATATCTGTACCACCTAATTTAGTATCTCCAGAGGTACTTAGAACTTCAAAGACACCACCACCCATTTCCATTATAGTAACATCTAATGTACCACCGCCAAAATCAAAAACAAGTATTTTCATATCTTGTTTTTCTTTATCTAAGCCAAATGCTAATGCAGCAGCAGTTGGTTCATTAATAATTCTAACAACATCAAGACCTGCAATAGTTCCAGCATCTTTAGTAGCCTGACGTTGATTATCATCAAAATATGCGGGAACTGTAATTACTACTTTGTTAACAGGTTCTCCAATAAATGCTTCTGCATCTTTTTTAATTTTTTGAAGAATAAATGCAGAAATTTGTTGAGGTTTGTATTGTTTACCTAAAATTTTAAAAGTATCATCAGAACCCATTTTTCTTTTGGCTGCAAAAATTGTATTAACAGGATTAGTTACAGCTTGTCTTCTAGCAGGTTCTCCAACTAAAAGATCACCATCTTTAGTAAATGCAACAACTGATGGAAATGCCTTGCCACCAACAGTTACTCCTTCAGCAGCTGGAATAATAGTTGGTTTTCCACCCATTATAACTGCTGCAGCAGAGTTACTTGTTCCTAAGTCAATACCAATAATTTTAGTCATTTTTTATTATCATCCTTTTTTGAAATTTCTACTAGCGTAGGTCTAATTGTAACGTTATGACGAATATATCCCTTCCTTATTTCTTTAGTAATTGTATCATCGTCTAAAGTGGAATCAGAAATTATAGAAATAGCTTCATGGAAATTTGGATTAAAAATTTCACCTAATGCCTCAATAGGTGTAACATTATATTTTTGCATCAATGATTCCATATTTTTTAAAATTGAATTTAAACCATCTGCATTAATTTTACTTTCAGAAATTACTTCTTTAGCTCGTATAAAATCATCGTAAATTTTGATAAAATCCAACATAAATTCATTAATTTTAGAATTAACACCATATTCAATATCAGATTTTGTTTTTCTACTAAGATTTTGAAAATCTGCCAATACATGTTTTAATTTTTCCTCAAATTGAGATACTTTTTGTTTTTCTAATTCTAATAATGTTGGTAAATCATCAAAAGTTTGTTCCATATTATAGATATGTTTAGATTCATCTTCAAATTGCTTAGTTTCAATTATATCAGGAGAAATAATTTCAGCAGGAACCTCATCAGAATTATTTTCGTTAGACAATTTAAACAGAATAATTTTTTAGCTAATTTATATCATTATTTAAATATTTGACATAAAGGATTAGCTTTAATAATTATTTGATTAAAATCTTTTTTAGTTTTTTCAATATTATCAAAATCAAATTGTGAACATGCTACAATAATTGTAGTTTTTTCACTATGAAATAAAGTGAAATCTGAACTCTGATAAGACTCAACATCTCCAATATAATCACGTAATTTTGTAGTTAAAGTTTGAAGCATCTCAATTTTGTCACCACGCATTGCATGTTGATCAAGAGTCCAAGATAATACAATTTTTGTTCTACTTGCTTTTAGATCATTTTTCTTTAATATTCCACGAATTTCATCAATTAATCTTTTAATGTAACTATCAATACCTTTTACACTTCCATTAATTAAATACATTAACGAATTTGAACCTTCAAATGATGAGCCTAAAGATTTTAGATTAAATAAACCATTTACCATATTATCTAAAAATATTTCTTGAAAATCATGCAAAGACAAATCATTTTTTGTAATTTCATCATTAGCATACTTACAAACTTCTAAAATACTGCATAGACTAGAAAAATGAGATAGTGTATCAATAGCATGGAAATGTTCTGATGACGAAATGGCTACAAATTCTTTTTCTTTTGTGTTAGTGATAAGTAAATCAGAAAGAACTGAATCCGGTTTACCATTAAATGAACCAATAATTTTTGGTTGTTCATTAAGATTCTCTAATGGGTAATAAAAATACGAAATATTTTTACCAACTTGAAGTCCAGTTACATGTTCTAATAATGCAATATTTTCATTATTACCTCCAAATCCTGTTCCCAATGTAAATATCACTGAGCTATTTTTTTTTAATGTTGTAACTGCATCTTTGAATTTAGAATGAATTTCAGTTTTAATATCTTGACCAGTTTTTCTAATTCTTGGAGTAAAGAAAAGATATTGAGCTTTAGAAATAGCTACATCAATTGGCTCCATTGCTAATAATGGTTCATCCTCTTTTAGAGAAGAAACATTTGGATAAGTTTTAGCAATTTCAGCTTTAAGAGATATTGCAGATGGAGTGGATTCATCTATAATGTGTACATCAGCACCTCTAATGGCCATTTGAGATGCAATTGCATATCCTTCAGTACTTAAGCCATAAACTACAACTTTTGGTCCTGCCATCAATTAAAGATGAATAATGACTAAGAAAAACTTATTGAAGCATAATAATTATCAAAAATACTTGAAAATATGGATAGATATTCTAACACCAAAACAATTATTGTTTTCTGAACCAATAGTTGAAAGATTAGGTAAAAAACATGAACTTTTGTGTACTTCAAGAAAATATAATGAAGTTACAAAATTAGCTAAAATACGTCATTTTGACCTTATTATAGTTGGAAAACATGGTGGAGGAGATAAAAAAAGTAAATTGAAAGCAAGTATGCAAAGAATTGATAAATTATCAGAGAAAATTAAAGAATTTGAACCTGATTTAGTAATTAGTTTTGGTTCACCAGAAGCTGCAAGAATTGCATTTGGATTAAAAATAAAACACATAATGTTTTGTGATTCACCTCATGCTAATGCAGTAATGAGATTAACATTACCATTAATTCAAAAATTACTAATTCCATATGTAATATCTAAAAAAGAATTTTCTAAATATGGAATTAATGAAAAAGATATTGTGCAATACAAAGCAATTGATGCAGCAGTTACTATAAAAAGAAAAATTGATAAAAATATTAATACACCATTTAAAAATAACAGTAAAAAAAATATTCTGATTAGAGTTGAGGAAGAAGAAGCATCATACACATCAAAGTCAAGTAAAATTATTCCAATAATTCAAAAAATTGCAAAAGATTATGAAAATGAAAATATCATAGTATTAGGAAGATATACTAGTCAAATTAAAAATTTACAAAAAGTAATAGATAATAAAGTAAAAATTATAAAAATGTCATTTGATGGAAAATATTTACTAAATAATACAGATGTTTTTATAGGATCTGGTGGAACCATGACAGCAGAGTCTGCATTAATGGGAGTTCCTACAATATCATACAATGCAGTTCCAAATATAGTAGAAAATTTCTTAGTAAAAAAATATTTAGTAAAAAGAGAAACAAATCCAGACAAAATTTCAAATCATATAAAGAAAATTTTTAGATTAAATAACATGCAGAATAAAAAAAGAGCAGAAAAAATTGTTAAAGAAATGGAAGATCCTATAGAAAAACTAATTAAAATAATCAAAAATTAATTCAATTTTAGTTTTAAGAGTTAAATTAGAATAAAAAGTTCATTAAGGTAACAGCAATTCTCGATTTAGCAGCCCGATAGTGTAGCGGTCAAGCATAGAGGCCTTTGAAGCCTTTGACCCCAGTTCGAGTCTGGGTCGGGCTACTTTATTTAAAAATTAATTATAACTAGAACATGAATATAATATAGTCAAAATTACTGAAACTAACAATAATGACCGATATTATCTTAGGAATGGGTGAAGTAGGTGGGACAATATATGATTTACTTAAAGATAGAAAATTTAATTGTGTTGGAATTGATTTAGATAATTCAAAATGTAAAAATTATACTGAAAATAAAGTCATTGAAAATCCAGAATATCTTCATGTATGTTTACCAGGAGAATTAGTAAAATTTACAGATATTGTAATTGAGTGGATTAATAAAATAAAAAATATCCAAGTTGTCGTAATTCATTCAACGGTAAAACCAGGAACTACAAAAATCGTACAAGGAAAAACATCAATACCAATTTTATTTTCACCAGTTCGTGGAGTACATAAAAGATTTTTGAGTGATATTAAAAAATATACAAAATTTATTTCGTTTGATGGAAAAGAAATAGATTCAAAAATAAAAAAGGATTTAGAAAATAGATTTGAAAAAATAGATTGGATGTCTACAACAAAAACTGCTGAACTTGCAAAAATATTAGTGGATACAACATATTATGGATGGTTAATTAATTATGCTCAAATTACTAAAATGATTTGCGAAAAAGAAGATGTAAATTTTGATGAAATGTGGAAATTTGCTGATGAAATTCATCAAAATTTAGGCAATAGACCAAAAATGTTTCCAGGTATTATTGGAGGACATTGTGTAATACCAAATTTAGATTTAATTAAATATGAAAATTTAGATATGATTAAAAAAATCAATGAAATGTATGAAAAATTTAAAAAATAAATTAAATTTTTAAAAATCTAATCTTGTTAATAATTTTGATGCAATAATAAAAAGAATAATAGCAATTATTGCAAGAATACCCATTTCTATAATTACAAATTCTGTAATAGTTCCAAAAATACCTGCTCTAATTATATCAACAAGATATGTTAATGGATTAAGATAAAATGCTGTACGTAGTGGTTCAGGTGCAGTGTCAGCTGGATAAAATGCTGAACTAACAAAAGCAAAGAAAAGAAAAACAGTATTAATTATTACATTAAATCCTTCACTTGAACGTAGTCTAGTAGAAATAATTGATGCTAATGAACCAAATAAAACAGAACCGGCAACTGCACCAAAAATAATGATGGGAATGGTAACAAATGAAAATTCTGCAGATTGAAAGATTACAGGATATCCAACAATAGCAATCAAAAAAGCACTAACAAGTCCAATTATGCCTATGGTGAGGATATTACTAAGAATGTAATGACTTCGAGTAAATGGACCAGACATAATTTGTTCAAACATTCCATGTCTTCTATCATTCCAAATTAAAATTCCAGAAATTAGTGTACTATTCATTATATTAAATCCAATCATACCAGATGCTAAAAATGCAGGATAATCAAGATCTTTACCACCAAATTGTACTTGATTAATTAATGGACCATATGCAAAACCTGCTACAAAAATATAGATCAAAGGAAAAATTATTTGCCAAATTAGAAATCCTGGATTAAGTGAAATCGTTAAATTTCTATTAACAAGTCTAATTATTGGATGCATTTTCTCTCATCATTTTTAAAAATATGTCTTCAAGATTTGTTGGTACAGCAGATAAATCTTCGATATCTATATTATTATCATTAAGAATTTTTAAAACTCGAAGTAATATTAATTCAGATTGTTCTGAATTAATTATAATTGTTGTTCCAGTATCAAAATTAATATTATAATCTGGTATATCAACTAATAGAGAAGAGATATTAGATTGTTTTTTTAGTAAATGAATTTTAATTGTTTTATTTTTTCCAAATTTATTTTTTAAGGCATCAGGTGAATCAACAGTAATGATTTTTCCTTTATCAATTATAGCTATTTGGTCACAAAGATATTCAGCTTCAGATAAAATATGTGTTGTATAAAAAATTGTTAAGCCTGTTTTAACTTTATTTTTTAAATAATCTAATAGTTTTCTACGCGCTTCAGGATCTAATCCAACAGTAGGTTCATCTAAAAATAAAAGTTCCATTTCATGCATAAATTCCCGTGCAACTTGTACTCGTCTTCGTTGACCTATTGAAAGATCCTCGTTTCTTTTCTTACGAATTTCAACTAGATCAAAATCTATTAAAAGTTGTTCGAGCCGTTTTTTACGTACAGTTTTTGAAATATTCCACATCATACCATATTTGTCAAGAGATTTTTCAACAGATAATGTAGGCTCATAGCTTGGTTGTTGTAAAACAACACCAATTTTTTCACGAATTTGTAATGGATTTAAAATTGCATCTATTCCTAAAATAGATAATGAACCAGAAGATGGTCTAATCAAAGTCGTTAGAAGTTTAATTGTAGTAGATTTTCCAGCACCATTAGGTCCCAAAAATCCAAAAACTTGACCTTTTTTTACTGATAAAATTAGATCATTAACAGCATTTACTGATCCATATGATTTACACAAATGATTAACATCAATACAAGACATAATCAAGCTGCGATCTTCCTATTAATTTAGGTAATGAGCTAAAATGAGAAGTTATTCGATGATTTGAATTCATTTGATAAAAACAGTCTAAAAATTCTATAAATGATTAATTTTAAAATTTTATAATTAAGTCGAATCGATCAGTTTTATTAAAATTGATTTACAAATCAATGAAATTTTTATTAATACATCATGTTTATGAAAACTGAATGACAGAATCACAAAATCTAATAAATAAATTACTAGAACAAAAACCTGAATTAACTAAAGAATTTATTTATGAAAAAATTGCAGAAAAAAAAGAGAAAATAGGTGCAGGTTATTTAACTGATGAAGGTGCATTGTTTCTTATAGCATCTGATTACGGAGTCACATTAACAGAAACATCAAAAACAGAAATTAGTTTAAAGGATCTATATGCAGGAGCAAAAGAAGTATCATTAGAAACAAGAGTACTAAATCTCTCACCAACAAAACAATTTTCAAGAAAAGATGGATCTACATTTGATTTAAGAACAATGACAGTTTATGATTCAGGTTCCACAGCAAGTGTAAAGTTATGGGATGAAAAAGCAAACCTACCATGTATTGAAAATCTAAAACCAGGAGATTTAATTAAAATTATAAAAGCTTATGTTAAATCAGATTTAGATGGTTCACCAACCATCAATATTGGATCTGGATCAAATATTCAAACTATAGATACAGAAAGTCAAATTCCAATGATTGATAAAATTACAAAAGATATTAGTGAATTGCAAGAAGGGCAAAAGGATCTTGTAGTATCAGGAATCATTGATGGAGTAATTAGTGGAATGAAATTTACAAATTCTAGAGGGGAGCCTGGTAAAGCACTAAGAATGAGACTAAAAGGAAAAGATGGAACTGCAATGAGAGTAGTTCTGTGGGGTAAAGATGAAGTACTAATTCCAAATATGATTTTACAATCAGCAAATGTAAAGCTGCTTGGAGTTAGAGTCAAATCAGGAAATCAGGGATTGGAAATTCATGGTAATGAAGCAACTATTATTGAAATTGAAGGTGGAAAAGAAACAGAACCAATTATTGTAAGAATTTTATCAATAGTAATCACAGAAAGTGGAAAGAATATGATAATTGCAGCAGATAATCAAAAAAACATTTACAATATTAGTGATTTTTCAAATTCAACTAGCATTTTTGTTGAAGGTGACGTTATAGAATGTATGCCATCAAAAGTTTATGGAGATTCAGTTACACTAGATGAAAATTCATTTGTGAGAAAATTAGAAAATGATGAAACCATTCCTTCATTATCTAAAATTAGAACAAAAATTAGTGATGTAAAAGCAGATAAAACATATTGTATTGAATCTATAGTACTAAAAGTTCCTGGAAGAAAAGAAATACAAACTAAATCTGGTGAATTAATTTCACTCTCAGAAATGTTTGTTGAAGATGATTCAGGTCAAATTTGGGTTAAAGGATGGAGAAATCAAGCAAAATTAATTGATAAATGTGAATTAGGAGAAATTATTTCTATTACTGGATTAAATTCTAAAGTTAATAATTTTGGAGAAGGTAGAATAGAACTATTTTTAACTGCACATTCAAAAATTATAAAGAAAAATTAAAAATTAACACTAGATACACCGGATGATGTAATTTCATAAGAAAAAGATTCTTTTTTAAAAGCGGAATAAATTTCGCCATTAAAAACTGATGAATTTTTAAAAAGATGAATTTTAATATGTGTAAAAAGATCTATTGCGTTTGCCATATTTTCTACTTCTTTGTCATTCATACTTCTAATCATATTAGTGACTACAATAGGAATTTTATGAGTAATTGCATAAGATGAAAGTTCACGCATGTATTTCATAAATAAAGCATTTTTTTCAAATATAGATTTATTATTTTTATATTCATAAGAAAATAAATCAGTTACATTATCAATTACAATTAAAGAAAAATTATTCTCTTCAAGATTCTTAATTGAGTTAATTTGTTCAGAAGTATTTGTTACTCTAGACACTGTAATTTTATCTAGTAAATTAACATTCAAATTAGATTTTTTTTGAATTTCCAATATTCTTTCAGGTCTAAATCCACCGGTAGTATCTAAAAATAAAATATTCCCACCATTTTTAATCGAATTAATTGATAATTGAAATACTAACTGAGTTTTTCCAGTTCCATTTCCTCCAAAAATATCTATAATTACACCATTTGGAATTCCTCCGGACAAAAAATTATCTAATTTTCGTAAACCAGTTGAGATCATGTATACAATTTATAGAAAAAGAAGAAAAAATTTAAAGAATTATAATTTTTACAAGCGTGGCAAGGCTTTTATGCTAGACAGGAAGTTTTGAAAATAAGTGAACATTTAGTGTCCCAAACAAACAGTGCAAAAAGACCATTAACAATTCTCCAAAAAAGCACAAAGAAAAAAGTAACAGTGAGATTAAAGAACGAAGTAGAGTACAAAGGTAAGATGGATAATGTTGATTCATATATGAATTTGATAATGACTGACGCAGAAGAGCTTCATGACGGTAAAACTATAGCAAATTATGGCAGAGTAATCGTTAGAGGAAACAACGTATTATTTATCAAATTAGAAAATGAACTTTAATTAATTAAAAGTGGTTTTATGACCAAGACTTTTCTATTTACATCAGAATCAGTAACAGAAGGTCATCCGGATAAAATATGTGACAATATTTCAGATGCATTTTTAGATGAATATCTTAAACAAGATCCAGATTCAAGAGTAGCAGTTGAGACAATGGTTACCACAGATTTTGTAGTAGTATCTGGAGAAGTAACATCTAAAGCAGTTTTTGATAAAAAAGCCCAAGAAGAATTAGTTAGAAAAACAATTAGAGAAATTGGATATAATGATAAAGAATTGATGTTTGATGCTGACACTTGTAAAGTTGATTTAAGATTACATTCACAAAGTCCAGATATTAGTCAAGGAGTTACAGCAAGTGAAAAAAAAGAACAAGGTGCAGGAGATCAAGGATTAATGTTTGGTTATGCAACAAATGAAACAGAAGAATTAATGCCAATGCCAATTTTAATAGCTCATAAACTAATTCAAAAATTATCAGAAGTTAGACGAAATAAAACATTATCATGGGTAAGACCAGATGGAAAATCTCAAGTTTCAGTAAGATATGAAGATGATAAACCAATAAAAATAGAAACAGTTGTAATTTCAACACAACATGCACCTGAAATTTCTCAAGAAGAAATTTCAAAGGAGATTATTGATAAAGTGATTAAGCCTGTTTTAGGAAAATTATGGAATAATGAAATTAAAATTCACATTAATCCTACAGGAAAATTTGTGATTGGGGGACCACATGGTGATACTGGATTAACTGGAAGAAAAATAATTGTTGATAGTTATGGTGGATTTGGAAGACATGGTGGTGGAGCTTTTTCAGGAAAGGACCCATCTAAAGTAGATAGATCAGCATGTTACATGTGTAGATATATTGCAAAAAACCTTGTAGCAGCAAAATTTGCAGACAGATGTGAAGTTCAACTAGCATATGCAATAGGTGTAGCAGAACCTGTATCACTATATGTCAATACTTTTGGAACAAATAAAATTCCAGAAAAACAAATAGAAGAATTAGTTAGAAAAAATTTTAATATGAAACCTTCAGGTATTATTTCACAATTAGATTTGAAAAGACCAATTTATAAAAAAACAGCATCATATGGACATTTTGGAAGAAATGAACCTGAATTTAGTTGGGAAAAAACAAACAAAGTAGAATCACTAAAGCAATCTGCCGGATTTTAATAATTCAATAACAGATTCAAATTTCATTTGAGTTATTTTCTGTAATTTATTATAATTGCCTTTAAAATCACCAATTAGAATATTTAGATCATCTATTCCAAAATTAGATTTTGAATTAGTTATGGCATCATAATATGCATTTTCTAAATTAATTTTTTTAATTTCTGTTTTAGTTCCTTTTGAAAAAAGTTTTACATATTGTTTAAATGTAATATAATCAGGACCAACAAGATCAATTATTTTATTATTAAATTTAATATGATTAAGTGATTGAAGAAAAATTTTTACTACATCTTTAATAGAAATTGGTTGAATAGAGTAATTTCCAGAACCAGGAATTTCAATTCTTTTAAGTTTAATCTGTTTTTTTAAAAATTTTGTAAATAAATCATCTGTTCCAACAATGTATGATGGTCTAAAAATGGTATAATTTAAACCAGAATTGATAATAATTTTTTCTGCCTTATATTTAGAAATAAAATATCCTATAGTGGTTTTACTTGAAACGCCAAGACCGCTATTATAGATAATTTTTTTAATTTTTGCTTTTTTAGCTAAATTTACAATATGATTTGTAAAATTAACATTTATCATTTCATAATCAATATCAATAGATTGTTTACCCAATCCCACAAGATGAATTAGTGCATCACAATTTTTAATTTTTTTAACAATAATTTTTTCATCATAATTATTTGAAATAATTTTTTTTTCATTTTTATATTCTTTAAAATCATTGCGTGAAATTGAAATTAAATCAAAATTATTTTTAGATAAATATTTTCTAAGATTTTTTGCAACAAATCCATTTGCTCCAATAATAACAATTTTAATACGTTTAACCATAATAATCTAAATTTACTTTTAATTTTAAATCTATTCAGAGAGTTTCAAAATTAATCAAATAAGAGTTAATACTAGAAAATGAATATGAAAAACATGGTAGAGGAAAAAGTGGAATTAAAAACAGGGTATACTACTGGAAGTTGTGCTACTGCTGCTGCAAAAGCTGCATTATTATCAATTATTAATCAAAAAAAAATTCAAAATGTAGATATTATTTTACCTAGAGGTTCGTTTCTTCAAATTCCACTAGAATCTTGTATTTTTGAAAATGAAAAAGCAAAGTGCTCTGTCATAAAGAATGGTGGGGATGATCCAGATGTAACTCATGGTGCTGAAATAATTGTAGAATTATCATTTACAGAGAAAATAAATGAAATTGATATAGATGGGGGTGAAGGTGTTGGAATTGTTACAAAACCTGGTTTAGGTTTAGAAATAGGAAAACCAGCAATTAATCCCGTACCTAAAAAAATGATTAATGAAAATTTAAGAGAGGTTGGAAAACAAATTCTTGAAAAAAAAGGAATAAAAATTATAATTTCAGTTCCAAAAGGAAAAGAATTAGCACCAAAAACAGATAACCCTAGATTAGGTATCAAAGATGGGATTTCCATTTTAGGAACTAGTGGAATTGTAATTCCATTTTCTACAGCATCATATGCAGCATCAATTAGACAAAATTTGGATGTTGCAATTGCAACAGGAAATGAAATTGTAGTATTAACTACAGGTGGAAGAAGTGAGGAATATGCAAAAACGATTGTAGATTTACCAATACATTGTTTTGTACAAATGGGTGATTTTTCAGGATACACAATACAACAATGTGGTAGAAAAAATATCAAAAAAGCATATGTTGTTGGATTTATTGGAAAACTTGCAAAAATGGCTGCAGGTGTTAAACAAACTCATGTTAAAGGATCAAAAGTAGATATGAACTTTTTATCAGAATTAGCTAAAAAGGTAAATGCAAATGAAAAAGTTATTGAAAGTATTAAAAAAGCAAATACTGCTAGACATGTTTCAGAAATAATTAAAGAAAATAATATTTCGGGATTTTTTGAACTAATTTGTAGTGAAACTTACAGACACATGAGAAAACACTCTGAAGAAAAAGTTCCTATAGATGTAATATTATTTGATTTTGAAGGAGAAATACTTGCAAGAAAATCACAAGAGTAAGGTATTTTATTAAAGTTAGAAAGTTTTGATCATGGAAAAGGTATCAGTTCTTGCAATTACTAAAAATGGTATCAATGTTGGAGAAAAATTAAAAGAATTTTTTCCTAATTGGGAAATTTTTGCACCAGTCAAATTATCAAATGAAAACAATTCTATAACATGGTATTCTGAGGCTACAACAGATAAAATTATTGAACTTTTTAAAAATTCTAATGGGTTAATTTGTATTTTTTCTTTAGGTGCAGTTATTAGATTAATTGCACCATATTTGAAAGATAAGAAAACAGATCCAGCAGTAATTGTTATTGATGATAAGACAAATTTTGTAATTAGTGTATTATCAGGACATATTGGGGGAGCAAATGAATTAACTCAAGAAATTTCTGAAAAATTAAATGCATTACCAGTTATAACAACTGCAGCAGATGTTAACAACACAATTTCAGTGGATTTAGTAGGAAGAGAATTTGGTTGGAAAATTGATGATGAATCAACTGTAACTAAAATTAGTGCACACATGGTGAATGCAGAACCTATAGGTGTTTTTCAACAAGCAAATAATCAAAAATGGTATAAAGAATTGCCAAAAAATGTTACAATTTATAATAGTTTAGAAGAATTAAAAAATTCAAATTCCAAAGCACATCTTATAATTTCAGATAAAATTATTGATAATGTATTATCTCAAGAATCTGTAATATATCGTCCTCAAAGTTTAGTGATTGGTATTGGATTGCATTGGGATACAACAAAAGATACAATCAAAGAAGGAATAGAACACTGTTTAAAAGAATTTAGTTTAAGTTCAAAATCAATTGCTAAGTTAGTTTCAATAAAAAAACCTAATGATGTTCAAGGATTAATAGATCTTGGAAAAGAAATGCAGATACCTGTAGAATATGTTGATAGAGAAGAACTTGCTGAAATTATTACTCCAAATCCATCCAGTACAGTGAAAGCATTTGAGGGCACAGCAAGTGTTTCTGAAGCTGCTGCAATTAAAGTATCAAAAGGGAAATTAATTGTAGAAAAACAAAAATTCCCACCAAATTTAACAATAGCAATTGCGAGGAAAATAGATTGAAACGAGGATTATTACTAATAGATAGGGGAAGTAGACAAAGAGAAGCATCTGAAGAATTAGAAGTGATTTGTGAAGGAATTAGAATTAAAGGAGATTATACTTTTGTTGATTATTGTTTTTTAGAAGTTGAGCCTCCATATATTGAGGATGGAATTGAAAAATCTCTAAAACAAGATATTGATTCACTTACAATAGTTCCATATTTTCTATATCCAGGAAAAAAAGTAAAAAATGCAGTTACAGATGTGATGAAATTTCAAAAAGATACCAGAATAAAATTTCTCGTTACTAAACCAATGCTGATGCATAAAACTTTAGTAGAAATAGTTCAAAGTAGAGTAAACTCAACATTAAAAGAAAATCAAATTACTTTTGAAGATAAGGATGTGGATGTCATGATTATTGGTCATGGAAGTGTGGATCCTAATGCACGAAGATCACTTGATTATATTGTAAATGAATTAAAAGATAATTATAGAAATGTAAGTAGATCATGGTTAGAAATAGAACAACCAGATATTGTTGAAGGAATTAAAAATTGTGAAAAAAATAATCCTAATGTTCTGATAAATGTATTTTATTTTCTTCATGAAGGAGCACACGTAAAAACAGATATCAATAATGATTTAATTCCAGCATTAAAAAATTCTAAGATTAAAAAAAGCTATATTACAAAACATATTGGAACAGATGAAAAAATGATTGATTTAATATTAGAAAGAGCAAAGGAAGTAGAGAATGCAAACTGAGAAAGGTCAATCAATTGAAGACGCTAGTATGAAAATGATTGAAGATGAAATTGGTTCACATAATTATAATAAAAAAGAATGGCCAATTGTAAGACGTGTTATTCATTCTACTGCTGATTTTGATTTTGCAGGTAAAAATAGGCTCATTTTTCAAAAAGATGCAATACAAAGTGGTATGAATGCTCTCAAAAATGGATGTAGTATAGTAGTAGATGTAAATGGAGTGATAGGTGGTCTAAATAAACAAAATCCAAAAGATTTTGGAAATAATATAATTTGTAATATATCTAAACCAGAAATTATGCAACTAGCAAAACATGAAGGAAAAACACGTTCTCAAGTTTCAATGAGAGTTGCAAAAAATGATATCAATGGAGGAATAGTTGCCATAGGAAATGCACCAACAGCGTTAATGGAAGTAATTGAAATGGTAAGAGAAGGTATAGTAAAACCAGCGTTAATCATAGGAATTCCAGTTGGGTTTATCTGTGCACCAGAATCAAAAGAAGAATTAACAAAATTGGAAGGAACTCCATTTATTACTAATGTAGGAAGAAAAGGAGGAAGCTCTTCAGCTTCAGCAATAATTAATGCTATTTTTAAATTAATTAGAGAAGAATCATCTACGTGATTCATTCAAACAATTTTTTACAAAAATTTCTGCATAATTAGAACTATCAAAGTAAAGATGACCATATGAAGCAAGAGTATTATTTTGAATTATTCCATCTTGATGATTTATTATTCCTTCACCAATATCTAAATTAAAAGCAAATTTTGAATCAGATGCTACAGATTCTAATTGTGAATAATGAAATTCATGACCGCGAAATCCATGCAAAGTATCAGAAAGAATATTTTGGTTAGATATTTTTCCTTTCGTATAATTTAGCCTCATTTTTTTTGTCATTACTGTTTCAGCATCAAACAAACCAACCATTTTGTATTTTTTTTCATTATTAGTAATAGATTTAGTTAGATACATCAATCCACCACATTCTGCATAAATAGGAAAGTTATCTTCAGATAATTTTTTAATTGATTTTTTCATGATTTGATTTTTTTGAAAGATTATGTCCTAAAATTTCAGGAAATCCACCTCCTATGTATAATCCATCACATTTTGGAATTCTTTTATCTTTTATTGGACTAAAAAAAGTTAGTGATGCACCTTGACGGCGTAATGCATTCAAATTATCATCATAGTAAAAATTAAAAGAATTATCTAAAGCAACTGCAATTTTTACTTTAGTTTTTTTAGAGGTACTAGGTTTATTTTTTGAAAGGGAGATAGGATTTTTAAGAATTTTAATAATTCCATTAACATCTAATGATTCAGAAATTATTTTTGAAGTTTTTTCTAGTTTATTTTTTAAAATTTTATTATCATACGTAGAAATTAATCCAAGATGTCTTGATTCTAAATTTAAGTTAGGATTTTTGGGAATTATACCAACAATAGGTAGTTTTGTTTTCTCTAAAGCATCTCTACAAAGAATTTCATGTTTTTTACTTCCAATTTTATTTAAAATGATTCCAACAATTCTTGAATTTCTATGAAATTTTTGAAATCCTAAAGCAGTTGCACCAATCGAACGAGCAGTTTTACTTGCATCTAATATCAAAATTACAGGAGATTTAGTTATCGATGCCACATGATGAGTACTTGCATAATTAGAATTGCCTTCAAATCCATCATAATATCCCATAACACCCTCAATAATTGAAATATCAGAATTTGAATGAGAAACAAAACTATCTAAAACTTGTTTTTGACCCATTAACCATACATCGAGATTATATGTTTTATTTTTTGAAATAGTTGTTAGGTAACTAGGATCAATGTAGTCAGGACCTACTTTGAAAGGTTGTACAGAAAAACCTTTTTTTTGTAAAGCATAGATAATTGAACATGTGATCGATGTTTTACCAACACCACTAGTTGCTCCTGCTAAAACAATTCTTTTGATTTTCAATGTATGTGTAGAATTTTTTTTTTATTTAAATTGATACCTCGAAAAATAACGAATGTTTTTAGTGATAAAAATTAATGAGTAATTATGGTAGAAAAAGGCTTAACAATTGTTTATACAGGAAAAGGTAAGGGTAAAACAACTGCTGCATTAGGAATTGCATTAAGAGCTACCGGATATAAAAAGAAAATATGCATGATTCAATTTATCAAGGGATCATGGCATTATGGTGAAATGGATTCATCAAAAAGATTAGAACCAGAATTTGAAATGATTGCAATAGGTAAAGGATTTGTTGGTATTATAGATGATAAAAGTACAAAAACGGATCATCAAAAAATTGCAAAAGAGGCAATAAAAATTAGTAATGAAAAAATTCAATCAGGAAAATACGATATAGTAATTTTAGATGAAATAAATTATGCAGTAAATCTTGATTTAATTTCACTTAGTGATGTTTTGGATTTAGTTAAATCTAAACCTCAAAATGTAGATTTAATTTTAACAGGTAATTATGCTAAGAAAGAACTAATTGAGGTTGCAGATTTAGTAACAGAAATGAAAGAAATTAAACATCCATTTCAACAGGGTATTAAAGCAAAAAAAGGGATTGATTTCTAACGAGCAACATTAATTTACAGAATGGAAAGTTTTAGAAGAATTGTCTACTGAAATTCAAGAAATGCCTGAGCAAGGGGAAATTATTCTAGCCACAATTACTAAGGTAATGGATCATGGGGCATACGTTACATTAGATGAATATGATGATATTCAGGGATTTTTACATATTTCAGAAATTGCACCAGGATGGATTAGATCTGTTAATAGATTTGTAAAAGATGGTGAAAAGAAAGTTTTACTTGTAAAAAAAATAAAAGCAGGAGATATTGATTTATCATTAAAACAAGTTTCAAAAGATCAAAAAAAACAGAAACTAAAGGAAGTTAAAAAATATGAAAAAGGTAAAACGTTATTAGAAAATCTTAAAGAAAAAGTAAAATTATCAGATGAAGAAATTGAAAAATTGGAAGACAAATTCTATACAAAATTTGATTCTGTTTATGATGGATTCATGGAAATTGCAAGAAATGGAATTAGTGTAATTACAGATCTTAAACTTACAAAAAAAATTACAACTGCAATTGAAGAAATTTGTTTAAAAATTAAAGTACCTTCAGTAGAAATTAGGGGCATTATGGAAATAACTAATAATTCATCAGATGGAGTTGAGATAATTAAAAAAATATTATTGGATACAATTAAAAAAGAATCAACAATGGATATTACATATTTAGGAGCACCAAAATATAGAATATCAATTACTGCTGAAGATTTTAAATCTGCTGAAAAATCATTAAAACCAATTCTTGAAGAAATTCAAACTAACATAGAAAAGAAAAAGGGTCTTTTCAAATTTACAAGAGAAGAATCCAAAAAATCAAGAGAAAATTAAAATGAGATTTCAATTACGAAAATGTTCAAAATGTAGTCATTATACCTTAAAGGATAAATGTCCAAAGTGTGATGGAGATACTAAATCAGTGCATCCAGCAAAATTTTCACCAGACGATAAATATATGAGATATAGATTAGCTGAAAGATATTCCTAAAAAATAAAATTTAAGGTGTAAAAGTTCCAGTTAATTTAGCTTCTGCAAGAATATGACCTTTCATAGTATTTTCTAATTCTAGTTTAGAATAACCTTTTTTCAAAGCAGGTACAATATCAAGTGCGTATGCTTTGAAAATGTATGTATGACGTCCATTAGGTGGTGCTGGTCCACCATATCCAATTTCACCAAAATCAGTTTTTCCTTCTATAATCAAATTTTGTGATGGATAATTAAAATATTGTAACCAATGAACCCAAATTTTTCCAACTGCAGCCATTGCATCAGGATCATCCATAATTAACCCAATACTTTTAGTACCTTCTGGAATATTTTTAAAAACTAATTTAGGTTCCTTATTTTCAAATTTGTAACCAAATTCCTTAGGAATTTCTTCACCTTCATTGAAATCATTACTAATAATAGAAAATTTAGACATAATATTCAATTAATTATTTTTAAAATAAAGTTTACTAACTTTCAAGAATAATCTTATCATTATGTATCGATAAAATTGAACTTCCTAATTTTTTAATTTTATTTTTAAGTTCTATATCCATTGTTCCAATTATACTTCGATTACTTTTAACATAATTGATTAATTCGTGATCAGCGTAAGTTCCATTAATAGGAATTATTTTAAAATTTTTTATAAAGTTCAATGTAGCAATTATTTCTTGTTTTTTTTCTGGAATTTCTTGTAATTTTATTAATTCATTTTTAACAACTTCTGGAACAATAAAAGAAATTGAACCTATTTCCATATCTAAATTATCAATATTTTTGATTCGTCTATTTGCTAAATGAATTAAAAAATTAGTGTCACAGATTACTTCAGCCAACTATACCTGCACCAATTAACCGCCATCTTTCAGAAATTCTTCTACTAATTGCTACATGTCCGTCCTTAAAGATGCAGGCAGGTCGTCTAAGTTCAATTTCTATATTAGATGATTTAACTTTGGTAACTTTACCTAAAATAGGAGCAGTTCCGATGTTTAATCGAAGTAATTCACCATTTTGAATAGGATTAACTTTGACATCTTCACTAATACCTACAGCTAAATCAAATAAATTTACATCTAGTTTTAGCATTGTGGAGTTATCAGGAAGTGTTCCTGGTTTTCCAATTACCGAACCAATAAATGAATCACTTCTAGTCATTGATGGATCTAATTTTGTTCCAATTGCAACTAAGCCTCCCGGTTTTACAGATTCAACAATTCCTGCGGAAGTTCCTAATGAAGCAATTTGTGTATAAACAGGTTCATAGGATTTCTTTTTTTCATTCATTATACCAGGTTTAATTTCAATTTCATCACCAACATTAAAAATACCTTGAGTTAAACTACCACCAATTACACCACCTTTCATATCTTTTAATTTGATACCGGGTTTATTGACATCAAAAGAACGTAAAACGTGCATTACTGTATCAGCTTTTTCATCTCGTTCAGGTGTTTTAATTGTGGATTCTATACAACCAATTAATGCATCAATGTTTAATCCTGATTGTGCTGAAATTGGTATTATAGGAGATTTTTCTGCATTAGTTCCCTTTGTAAATTTTGTAATATCTTTATAATTTGCCAAAACATCATCATAAGAAAGTAAATCAACTTTATTTTGAAGTACAATTATTTGTTGAATTCCAAGAGTTTGAAGAGCCAAAAGATGTTCTTTGGTTTGTGGTTTAGGTACTTGTTCATTTGATGCAACTAATAATAATGCACCATCCATTAATGCAGAGCCAGAAAGCATATTTGCCATTAGACTTTCGTGCCCAGGACTATCTACAAAACTTACAACTCTAGATAATTCACTTTCATCTCCACAATTATTACATTTTGGAGTTGTAGAATATCCTAAAGGTTCTTCACATTTTTTACATTTGTAAAAAGCTGCATCAGAATAGCCAACACGTATTGTAATTCCACGTTTTAATTCTTGACTATGTACACTTGTCCAAGAACCTGTTAATGCTTGAATAAGACTAGTTTTTCCATGATCTACATGACCAGCAGTTCCGATGTTAATACATGGTTGATGACCATATTTTTTTGTGTACCAATCAGGAAGTGTGTCTCGCCAATGCATGAATCAAAATATAGATCTGGGATATGTTAAGCTATTCTTTCTTATCTTTAGTTTATGCAGCTGGCTGTTCAGCAGGTGCTTCAACTGGTAATTCGCCATCAAATCTACAATTAATTTGATAAATTTCTTCAGAGATAGTATTTCCACGAATTAATTTTCGTACTCTACCGCCATGTTCTGCATCTTGTAATCCAACACCTTTAGTAATTAAAACACGCTTTCTTGCAGAACCATGAACATCCTCTCTCATAGGAACTCCAGATTTATCGCTACCTCCAGTGAGTTTTAATTTTCCACTAAGACCAACAATTGTTGCATCTGTTTCATTTCCTAATTGTAATCCTAACAATGGATTTGCATCACTATCTTTGAGTTCTTTAGATAGAGATTTTCCTTTAATGTCAGATATTGTGAGCTTAAAATTTGTCAATTGTTCAAAAAAAAGTTCAAGTACTAATTAACCTTTGGACATTATTTTTAAGTCAATAATTACAGAGATACCCATGGGAGAAGAAATTACATGCCCAAGATGTCAGAATAAAATGGTAGACATGCAAGCATGTCATATGTTTTGTCCAAATTGTGGTGCACATTTAGATTGTTCAGATAAAGGAAATTATTGGTAAATTACATGCCAGGTCGATCTGGAATATAATCAGATACCATATTCATTGCATGATCTTTCATAATTTCAAGATAGGTATCATAGTCTGCTTCAAAATTACAATGGGGACATTTTACACTAGTCACATCGTCATCTAAAATTGCAACTTTTTCACATTCGGGACATTTTGCATCCATATCCTACTTTTGCAATTAAGATATTTAATCATACTTAAAAATAACGTGTAAAGCGGAATTAGTTTAGTCTGGTATGACGTCAATTTCCCAAGTTGAAGGTCACGGGTTCAAATCCCGTATTCCGCATTAAATTTCTCTAATTGCTTGTTCTATAATTCCTCTATCAGGTGCTTTTGGAAAATATTTCAAATATGATTTAAGATCCTCCTTTGCAGCAGTATTTTTATTCAATTTTTCTCTAAGGTAAGCACGATTTTTATATATTTTAGCAGATCTTTTTGGATTAATTTCAATAGCTTTACTGTAAGAATTTTCTGCTTTTTCAAATTGATTTGTTTTTAAATAAAAATTACCTAATCCGTTAAATGTCAAATATGATCTAGGATTAATTTTTAGACTTTTTTCATAAAATGAAATACATTCCACAGAATTTTGTTGATTTAACATTGTAGCATACAAATGTAAAGCTGTTGAATTTTTTGGATCAATTTCTATAGATTTTTTTAATGATGATAGTGCTTCAGTGGAATTTTTTAAAATATTTAGTTGTTCGGAATTAAAACATAGACGATTAGATTCATTTTGTGAATTATTTTCTAATGTTATTTTAGATAAAATTTCTAGTGGTGATATAATTATTAATAATCTTCCTTCTTCAGACCACTCTCTATCAAAAACATCTTGTGGTATGGCTCCCTCCTGTTGTTGACCCTCCTGATTACCTTTTTGAATATAATGAAGAATTGTTTTTTCTTCTTTATTATAACCAGTAATTACTGAAGCATGTTGTGTAATTTCAGGAATACCTGGAAGAATTACAATTGGAGGAATTCCTAAATCAATGATTTTTTTTAATTCAATTAAAGATGAATGAATAATTTTACATGATAATCCATGTCGTTCTGCAAGTTGTATTCCTTCAATTATTATACTTCCACTAAAATCAGAGTATTTTTTAGCAGATTCAATAGCTTCGACCATAGGTAATTCAATATTCCAATATCTAGATACAACGTTAATTGGCAAAGGAAGACAAATATTTTCTTCTTCAACTAGAGGTAAAAGTAATTGGTGTTCTTCTTCCATAGAATAAAGAATTTTGAGAGTTATTAAAATCAATCAGAGCGAACAAAAATTTTCAATTAAATTATTACCATCAATACTCATTTCTGGATGAAATTGAGTTCCGAAAATTAGTTTTTCTTTATGTTGAATAATTTCATATTCACAATTATTTGATTTAGCAATTGAAATTAAGATATTTGGTAATTTAGAAATTTCAAAGTTATGACTTTCAAATACATTTATTGAATTTTTTATAATTAAATTATCTCTTAAAATTTCAATCGTTTCATTACCTTTTTGAATAGATTTTGTTTTTCTAATTGTACCTCCTAATGTTAAAGCTAATATTTCAGCACCATAACATATACCAAGTAATTTTTTATTATTATTAATTGCAAAATTAATAATTTTAGAATTTATAGCATTAATTTTCTTTTCATTTTTTGTTCTTCCAGATAAAATAATAGAATTATATTTTTGTAATGAATTTAATTCTAAAATATGTGGAGTGTATTTTTCAAAAGAAATATTTTTTTTATTCAAAAAATCTGTTAATTGTTTTGTATAGATAGAACCGTTATCAACAACTAAAAGCAATTAATTGCCAACCTCTATAGATACATAATGTATCTCTGGTAATCCATCATTTACATTTACAGTTCCAATTTTGAGAATTGCATCTTCTTGCCACATGAATACTCTATTATTGCCAGGTTTTACAAATTCATTAATGAATTTAGATAGGAATATTTCAGTTTCTGGAAGATCATTTTCAGTAAAGAAGAATAACTCTCCTTCATTGAATGACAATGGAATTTGAATTGATGTTGGTTCAGAAATTTCAATCTGTTCTTTTTCAAATATTGATTTTATAATATCAATTCTATCGTTTTTAAGTAATTCAACATATTCATCATCTGCAGTAGTGATAGTTGAGGCTACACCAGATACCTTTTTCAAATATTGTTCAAATGCTTCTTCTTGTGTAGCACCTAATCCAACGAAATATTCTCCATTAAATGCTGCCCCAACTGCTGCAATAGTACCTAATTGTGCAACTACACCACCTGCGCCAGCAGTATAGACTGGAATAAAGTATACATCGTGATCACCTACACGATATAAAATATTATCACCAATTCTTGGATTTCTCAATAATGTTTTCAATTGAGCAAATTCAGGATCTCTATCAAGGGCTTCAGTAACTGCAGTAGGTCCAATTAATTTAGTTTCAGAATCTAATGGAACTTCATAAAATTGTAAATTACCTAAATTTTTAAGATCATTTTCAACTATCATGTATCCTGCAAGATTTCTTCCTTGTGATCCTTTCAATTCCAATGAAAGTAATCCTAAGAACGAAGTTTCTTCAAATCCAGGTGGTTTTGCTTCAACATAATAAGTATCAAGACCAGTAGGAATTTCATAAAATTCATTTGCTTGAATGAATGTTTCAGGATTAGTTACATGGTAAATATTATACATCTCAGTTTTCCAGTTAAACAATTCAACTGGATATCTAATTTGTTCTTCTAACCAAGGTGGTATTGGTTTGAATTGTTCAGCATACTGACTAGCAAACATTTCTGTAAAGAAATCATCTCCAGTTTTCAATAATTGAATATCACCATTATACGAATCAACAAGCGCATATCCTACTAAACGCAAGTATGGATTACCAACAGACCAAGGAACATCACCTGTATCAAATCCAATAATTAATGGAATTAACCAATAGGAATTCTTACCATCAGTTACAGGTAATGAGTCTAATTCCTTTCCAAACAAGTCATACAAAAAATATGGATATAGAGTTTCCATTCTTTCATGTACATCCTTGTATCTCATAACATGTACAGATTCACTTGGAAATGAAAGTAAGAAATTTGGCTCAAATATCCAACTGAGTGGTGCTGCAACATCTAATCCGCCTGTACCAGAATAAGATACACCTCCAAGTTCTGCACTTGTATCTCCCCTTCCAGTTGGATAAGCCGACCAAGTTTGTTCAAATAATCCACCTTCACCATAGTAAATTTCTCTTTGTTGGAAAAATTCACCGCTGTCAATAATCTGACCATCTGTTGCCTCTAAAGTCAAAAATCCATTTGGAACGTGAGTATAAACAAGATGTTCATTGTACCATCTATTATCAAGACTAACAGAAGATGGTAAAATTGGTTTCATTGATGCAGTCCAATACAAAGTATTGTTAAATCTTAGAATATCATTATCTTCAAAATCAACATATGGAATTAATCCTATTTCAGGCTTTAATTTAGCAAATGCAGCTTCCCAATCCCAGACTCGAATTACATCAAGAACATCACTATTTTGTTTTACATAATTTTTAATATTATTTGCAGAAACAGATGTTAATTGTACATCATAAGTATTTTCTTTAACGTCATTTAATTCTCCAAGATATCTATTAACTCCAATTTGTTGAGCAGTATATGGACCTAAAAACTCAATTTTCTTTGCATCAGCAATACTATTGTTTACTACTACTACACCACCAACAATAAGTGCAATTGTAAGAATTGTTGCAAATCTTATAATCACATCACGTTTAAACATGTGAGTTAAAACACGTGCTCTAAATCTGTCAAATAGAGAAAATGCAATTAAAGATGCGCCAATTACAAGTGTGCCACCAATTACATATCTTGTATTATAATCAATTTGATTAGTAAAGAAAAGATTAACACCAACCCACAATATAGCAATTCCAAAAATTCCCTCTATGGTTGAGACATAATTTAGATAACGAGGTTTTTTATTTTTAGAGTCTTTCAAATAGGATGTAATAACATCTATAATTCTATGAATTCCTACATACAAAATTAAACGTAAGCTAATAGCTGCAAGCATTGGTGGAATTAGTATAACTAATGCAGGAATCATTGGAACTACTTGTTCAAGTGCATAGTTTGGATTACTGTCAGGAGTTACAAATGGTAAAGAGAATAAATTTGGTAAATTTTCTACACCCAAAGTATTTCCATCAATAAATGATATTGCTGCAAATCCAAACATAATATTTGCAAAAAATGCACCAAATAGTAGAATCTTAGTAATTTGCCAGATAATGAATTGTAAATAAGATAATTTGTAATCTCTAAAACTTTGAATATCTGCGGAAGCAGATTGTTGAGGACCTCTGGCAATAAATCCAATTGCAGATTTGACACCATACCAGAAAATTGAAGATCTACTGATAATATTTACACGAACTAGAGCAATTGCGGATAAAATTAAAGTGGAAAGTAAAGTGTAGTAAAGTGGTTTAGTAAATTGATCCCCAAATTCAGTAAAATTCATTAAAAAAATTACTGCTTGATTGCCAGCCAATACAAAAATTGCAATTCCTATAATGGCAACAATGACTAATTTGATGAACTTACCAGTATCAGGAGGTGGAGACTGCTTATCAGTAGACGCGCTATACAAAATCATATTTTGTCATGATTGACTAAATTAAAGCCTTACCAGCAAAATTAAGCTGTTGTTGCTAGTTTTTTACACATTAGATAGGCCGCAGCATAAGTTGGAAGTGATATTTTTTCATTAATGTATGGACCAAATTTTTTGTTTTTTAATTGAAATTCAGTTGGACAATTAGCCAAAACTTCAATTGAATCATCATTAAGAAAACATGCATCTGTGTACGGATCAAATTTTGTTAAATCAGTGCAAAGAATTTTGGTAAGACCGCTTTTACTATTAATGGAACCTGGTAATCTAAAAATTCTATGAACATCCATAGTTACACTAGGATCAATTTTTACGCCAATATTTTCTGATACATTATCAAGTAATTTTTGAAAAGAAGAGTATCCGTTATCAAGTAATTCTGAAATAATTTTTGAGCGTTTTGATTTTGAACTAAAAACTTGTTTTGAAAATCTTCCACCCCAACCCTTTTGATCAAAATCTGGAAATGATGATCTATTAGGCTTAAATTTTTTCATACCAAATGTTTCAGGAATTGCACCATGAAACATTATGTAATCAACAAGTTCTGACCTTTCTTTAGAACCCAATTTTTGAAATTGTGAATTAAAAACATAAACATGAAAGCCCTCATTACCTGAAAAATAAACATGAATGTTTTTTTTATCAATTCCTAAATCATCAATTAAAATATTAGATAATTTATTAACTTCAATTTTAGATGCTTCAATACAAAGTTTACAAGGTAAAGATTTTTTTTCTAATTTAATCGAATTACATTTTTCACATTTGATAGCATCCTTTGAAATTTGATTACATTGATTACAAATAGATATACTGTGATTTTTTCTACAAGATAAATTAAGATCCTTTGCATCAATGTCAAAAATTAAATCTGCTTCTTTCCAATCTTTTTCATTCATTGGAGAATTTGGAAATGCATAATATGCATTTGAACAGTAAACATCGGATGGAATATTTTGCATAAATAGTAAATGTAATTCTTTATCATCTTTTAACGAAATGTGTCTATTAAAAAAACTTGAATTAAATTTTTGGTATCCAAATTCTCTCTCAGATGTACGTTGAGGAGTAGAAATAAGATCAAAATGATTGAAATAATATTTTTTAAATGAATCTTCTAAAAACCTAACATCAATGTCATTCATTATTGTCTCTTTTTTCCAAATTGTGAAGGATTAATGATGTTATCACATTCTTTTGTAATAAAACAAAGATTTTGTGTTTTTAATTTTTCACATGATGGACATGCATATTTTGTTGTATTCCCTAAAGTTCCAGCAAGATGATTAAGTTGGTAAAGCGTTACTCGTGGATTATAATCAGGCGCATTTTTGAATAATGGTGAAATTTGTTGAACAGTTTGTCCTCTTGATAAAAGAAATGTTGCAAGCATAAATCTTCCAGAATGTGGAAGATTTTCACCTTTTTCAAGTATATCAATTGCATGTTTTATGCACGGAGGATAATCACCAGTGGTAATTGTATAAGTTGGAGTAAGTTTTTTAGAAATTAAAATTAATTCATCTACAATGTTTTCTAATCCAGGAATCATTGATGGTTTAGGAGCATTAATAATTTTTGAACTAATGTAATTTCCTAATTCCTTTCGAATTAGTCTAACTGTTTTATCAGGAGTAAGAAATACTTTACCATTTTCAACATGTCTATTGATTAATTTCCATTCACGTTCATTAAAAGTGACGGAATGTTTTAGATAATCAGATACAGGCATTACAAAAAAATCATTTTCTTTAATTATTTCAATATTAAATAAATCAAAAATAATTCTAGTTGCTAAATCAATTTTTGATTTATTAGATGCATTTCCTAAATCTTTTTCTAAATAACTTTCTGCTCTTCGAGCTTCAGCTAAAGCAAATCTTTTGATAAGTGTAGACATTCCAGTTAATTTAATGAGTACTATAGCTAAAAGGAAAGAAAAGACCTCTCTTTCAAGTACATAATCTTTTGATGCTTGACCATCTATCAAATCTGATTTATAGACTTCGCCTGCTGCTGCAACCTTAATTCTATGTAGTGCTTTTTCAACTGATAATTTTAAAACTGGATCGCTACCAAATTGTACTAAAGAAAACCCCTTATCTTTCAAATATTGACCAGCATCGGCCAAAAATGGATATTTTGCTTTTTCATCTTGTCCAAGAACTAGCATAATAGTTATGTAAGTAATTTACATAAAAATCTGATTCCCAAAATGTGAACTGTGGTTTAAATTATGTTTTAAGAAATTGGTAAAATATGAAGATTGGTTGTCATGTTTCAGCATCAGGTTCAGTTGATAAGTCAGTAGATAATGCAGTTGAAAGAAATTGCTCTGCATTTCAGATATTTACAAGAAGTCCAAGATCATGGCATGCAAAAGATCTTACAAAAGAAGTCATTGATGCTTTTAAATCTAAATTAAAAGATAGTAAAATTGATAGATTTGCAATTTGTGCACATATGCCATATTTACCAAATTTATCTACACCAAATCATGATGCATTTGAAAAATCAGTTAACACATTGATAAGTGAAGTTGAAAGATGTGCACAATTAGGAATACCGTATTTAGTTACACATCTAGGTAGTCATTTAGGAAGCGGAGAAGCAGCAGGAATTAAAAAATTAGTAGAAGCATTAACAAAAGCGGGTCAAACAAAAAACGATGTAATGATTTTATTAGAAAACACTGCAGGACAAAAAAATTCAGTTGGTTCAGATTTTAAGCAACTTGGTGAAATTTTTAATCAATTAAAACCTACAAAAAAATTTGGTGTTTGTCTTGATACTTGCCATGCATTTGTTGCAGGATATGATTTACGAACAACAGAAAAAGTTAAAGAAACTTTTAAAGAATTTGATAAACATGTTGGAATTGAAAATTTGAAAATTCTTCATCTAAATGATGCTAAAGGAGAAATTGGATGTAATCTTGATAGACATTATCATTTAGGATTAGGCGGAATTGGAGAAGCAGGTATGAAATCTGTTGTAAAATTTGCAAATGAGAGAGAAATTCCAATAATTTTAGAAACTCCTATTGATGATGATAGAGATGATTTTGAAAATATCAAAATAGCTAAAGGATATGCATAGAAGTGTATGAAATTGTTGAGGAAATTAAATAATGAATTATGAAGAAGTAATGAAATTAGCACTTGAACGTGGATTTTATTTTCCTAGTTGTGAAGTTTACTCAGATGCTAATGCTGGTTTTTGGGAATATGGTCCATCAGGTGTTAGTTTAAAAAATAAATTTCTTGAATTATGGAGAAGAGAATTAATCAGAAGAGATGGAATGATGGAAATAGATGGTTCACAAATTATGTCTAAATCAGTTTTTGAGGCATCAGGTCATTTAGGTAATTTTGCAGATCCAATCATAAAATGTACAAAATGTAATTCAACATATAGAGCAGATAGAACAATTGCAGAAATTGCAAATATTGAAATTCCTGAAAGTGCAGATTTGAATGAATTTGATAATGCAATTAAAGAAAATAAAATACAATGTCCAAAATGTAAAGGTGATTTTAGTGCAACAAAAAAATTCAACATGATGTTTAAAGTAGGAATTGGTCCTCAAGAAGAGGAAGCATATCTTAGACCTGAAACTTGTCAATCAATATTTGTTGATTTTCCTAGACTTTTCAAAACTATGAGAGGAAAACTTCCACTAGGAATTGCTCAAGTAGGAAAAAGCTTTAGAAATGAAATAGCACCAAGACAAAGTTTACTTCGTCTGAGAGAATTTTATCAAGCAGAAATTGAAGTATTTTGTAATCCTGGAAAATTAAATGAAGTTGAAAAATTTTCTGAGATAGAAAATACCTTAATCAGAGTTCAAACAGATGCTGATCCAATTGCTATGACATGTAAAGAAGCAGTAGAATCAGGAGCTGTTCCAAACAAATTTGTAGCATATTATTTAGGAATTTTAACAGAATTTTATGAAAAAACAGGTATTGATATTTCAAAAAGTAGGTTTAGAAAATTGGGAGATAAGGAAAAAGCATTTTATGCAGAAGTTGCATTTGATTTTGAAATTGAAACTACAATTGGTTGGCTTGAGCTCGTAGCATGTAACTATAGAGCTGATTATGATCTATCTAATCATGCAAAAATGAGTAAAGAAAAATTTGAGGTTATGGATAATGATGAAAAAGTTTTGCCACATGTATTTGAAATTTCTATGGGAATTGACAGAAGTTTATATACAATTTTAGAACATTCATTAAAAAACGATGAAGAACATGAAAGGATGGTTCTATCATTAAAACCATATTTGTCACCAATTCATGTTGGAATTTTATCATTAGTTAAAAAAGATGGATTAAAAGAAAAAACTGATGAAATTTTCAATAATATTAAAAGAAAATTTGATGCATTCTTAGATCATTCAGGTGCAATTGGTAGAAGATATAGAAGATTAGATGAAATTGGAGCTCCATTTGCAATTACAGTTGACCACCAGACATTAGAGGACAATACAGTTACGATTAGAAAAAGAGATTCTATGGAACAAAGTAGAATAGATATTTCTAAAATTGATTCTATTTTATTAGAAGCAGTAGGATTTCCTTAACTATACAAATAATTTAATTATATTAGATTTGTAATTTTTAGAAAAATTAAATAAAAAGAGTAACTATCGTCCAATCTCAATTATCTAATCAAAGGATGAATTAGATGAAATTTGTGACGAAAGTCCTGTTGAGGATGGTACAGATGGGAATTTACTTCCTATCTGTTGCTCAGCTACTGCAGATGCCTCTTGAAGAATTCTATCTGTTTCCTCACTTGAAGCTCCAGTCTCCATGCTAAATGAGTCTCCTGCTAGGGAGTCCATCATTAGACCATTGAGTGTCTGTGTCATACTATTCAATTCTGAATCAGCTTCTGGCATGAATCTTCCGAGTGATGACTTCAATCCCTTCATTGTAGACATCGCAGGTCCAATTGCTACCATAGCATCACCAAGATCATGAATAGTCGTGAGTCTTAGTTGAACTTGTTCTAATGACATTCTTGCATTGCCAAGCATTTTTGTAACTTTACGAATTTCAGCTAATTCGTTAGACAAAACTCTACTCGTAGTAGTATCGTGTTGCTGCATTGCGGTCACGACTCTTTGGAAGAGACTTGCATCTCTTTCATGCAATTTACCTAACATGGAGTCCATTTTTGATATTTGGACTTGTAGTTTGTTAACTGCAGTTTGAATTCGTGGCTTTAATGCACCTTGTGGTTTTACTGCTTCGTGGATTTTGCTAGTTACACTTTGGGTGTCTGTTGTAGCCCATTGTTTACCGAAGTTTGGCATGATAGGGAATTTAAAAAAATGTTCTTAATGGGTAGAGTAAATTTAGATCAGTTTTTGAGTAAATTTAGCTAACAAATTATTATTGATGATAAATCAAAATGAATTATTGGCAAAAATTGTTGTTTTTGATTCAGGATTAGGCTCACTTTCAATAATCAAAGAGATTCAAAAAATTGTAAAAACAGAGATTGTGTATTTTGCTGATCAGAAAAATTATCCATATGGGAATAAATCTCAGGCTCAATTAGGCTCAATAATTAAAAAAACAATTATTCTATTAGAAAAAAAATTTGCACCTGACATTATTGTTATTGCATCAAATACACCAAGTTTGATGTTAAATTTACAAACAAAGAAAATTGTAGACGTCAAACCTCCTTTAAAATTAGCTCTAAAAAAATCTAAATCAAAAAAAATTGGAATACTTGCAACAAAATCTGCTATTGAAAGTAAAGGGCTTGAAAATTATATTAAAGAAAATAATATTCCAAAATCATATAAAATTTTTAAAATTAATGGATCAAATCTTGTGGATTTAGTGGAATCAGGAAAATTTCTTAACAAAAAAAATTATTGTAGAAAAATAATTAAACAAAGTTTAGAAAATTATATTACTACAGAAAAAATTGATACTATTACACTATCAAGTACTCATTTATTATTTTTAAAAACATTATTAAAAAAAGAATTTCCACAAACACAATTTATTGATCCAGGAAATTTAATTGCAAAAAAGATTTTGCAAAAAATTAAAAATAAAAAATCAAAAAGAAATTCATTAAAAATTTTTACATCTGGTAATATAATTGACTTTAGAAATAAATTAAATAAAATTGGTATTAATAATAAAATAAATTATTTATCTACTTAGTTTTAGCTTTTCTAAAACCATGACTAAATGTTTTATCATAAAGTTTTGAATATTCATAAGATTTTGGTTTTATAACATCACCAATAATTACAATTGCCGTCATTGTAATTTTTTCAGCTTTTACTTTACTTGCAATATCTGTCAGTGTTCCAATAATTATTTTTTGATCTTTTCTGCTTGCTCGATAAACAACTGCAACAGGTGTTGTTTTTTTATATCCACCCTCGATTGCTTCCTTTGAAATTTTATTCAATAGATGAACGCTCAAATAAAAAATTAATGTTGCTTGATGTTTTGCAAGTTCAGAAATTTGTTCTCTTTTAGGAACTTTAGTTCTTGCTTCTGCTCTGGTAATTATCATTGTTTGAGTTACTCCAGGTAATGTTAATTGAGTTCCAAGTGCTGCAGCTGAGGCTAAAAAAGAGGTAACACCAGGCACAACAGTAGATGCTATTCCTTTTTTTTCTAGATTATCAATTTGTTCTCTAATTGCACCATAAATTGCAGGATCACCATCATGCAATCTAACAACTAATTTGTCCTTTTTTGCATTTTTATATAATAACTCAAAAATTTCCTCTCTAACTAATTTTGCAGCATCATGAAGTTTTCCTTTTTTACATAATTTTAAAATGGGTTCAGGGATTAACGAACCCGAATAAACTACAACATCAGCTTTTTGGATTAATTTTTTTGCTTTTACTGTAATTAATTCAGGATCACCAGGACCACAACCAACAAAAAATACGTTAGACACGTTTTACCACCAAAATTGAAAAATATTTTGTTGTTAAGGAATCATCATTTACTTCACCTAATTTCATAGTTCTTATAATTTCATTTTCTGTTCCCAAATCTTGTCCAATTGCGAAAATGGAATCATCTGGAAAACCAGATTCCTTTAAAACTTGAATTACTTTATCGAAATATCTTCCATCCTTAAGAAATATCATTGATTCAGAATGTTTTGCAATTTCTCTCACACTGGATAAATCATAACAAGATGGTATTATTGCCACTTTTTCAGCACCTTCCGCAACACTAACACCAACCTTTGATGCAAATGAAAATATTGATACAATACCTGGTACTACACTGATATTCATATCAGGATATTTTTCTTTCAAATCTCTATGCATGTAAATCCATGTACTGTAAAGATATGGATCACCTATTGTAAGATATACAACATTTTTTCCTTTTAAAACAGTTTCAGCCATTATTTTTGCATTTTTTTTCCAAGAGGCTTCTAGAATATCTTTATCCTTAGTCATTGGAAAAATTAATTTTATAATTTCTTGATTTTTTGATTTATCAATTATAGATGAAACAACAGATAGTGCAATACTAGGTCGTGTTTCGCTAGAAGCTGGACACATAATTATATCGGCATTTTGAATTGCTTTGACAGCTTTGACTGTAAGTAGCTCTACATCTCCAGGACCTACTCCAATTCCAATTAATCCAGGCATGAAAATCATGCCTTTTTACCCAATTAAAAATCTAGACTAAATTTTAGTGGCAGATATTATGGTAACTGGGTTTCTAGCTAACATCATTGTGCCAGTAGTAGTTTTTCTACTCTTAGAAATAGTAACTTGAGTGATATCAATAGAATCAAACTTTAATTTGTCAAGAATTTGTAGTACAGAGTAGAGAGTTTCAATTAATATAATTCCAATTACAATTCTCCCACCAGATTTTAATTGATTTTCAGAAAGCTTGACTATTTCTACAGTATCTCCACCTGTTCCTCCAATAAAAATAACATCAGCAGATTCAAGTTTAGATATTATTTCTTTTGCATTACCAAAAATCACAGTAACATTTGTAAGATTAAATTTTTTTAAATTATTTTTAGTTAATTCAACAGCATTTTCATCATAATCAATCGCTATTACTTTACCACTTGATTCAATTTGGAATGCTGCTTCAACAGAAATGGATCCACTACCACAACCAATATCATAGACAATTTGACCTGGTTTTAATCTTGCTTTGCTAAGTTGTATTGTTCTTACTTCTTCTTTAGTAATTGGAACTTTTTCGGTACGTTCAAAATATTCATCAGGTATTCCGGGTGTTTTATAATTCCACATAAATTATCTTCCTACTTTTTTAATTTTTTTATAAATTAATTCCTGTAGAGATGTCACCGAGATGTGTTAATGTATAACTTACAATCCATGCAAACAGATACAAAAAAACATAACTTCCTATACCCTGTGTAACAATTTTCTTTCTATCTGATGAGGGTAATTGCATGTTCATTTTTTTTGCAACTATAATTGATGCAAAAAATACTATTATCATAAATACAATTGATGCCCATCTTCTTTCTTCACCCTCAATATCCTCAAAAATGAAAGTGGTGGCAATACCAGCAATAATTCCTAAGCCAATACGCATCCAAAATAATGTAGATAATTTTTTATTTTTTTCATTTGTAGCTGCGTTAATTATCGGTGGATCTTTAGAATTATTTGTTATTGGTTCAGATTTTTCTGTTTCAGGAATATCATTAATATCTGCAATTTTATCTTTAGAACCATCAGATCCAGGCATAGGTGCAGATTTTTTCTTTTTAAATTTGGCCAAAGTAAATTTCTAGCATAAATCAAGCGAACCGAGTTTAATATCTTTGGTAAAAATTCAAGCGCAATAAAGCAAGGATATAATTTCAGACATAAAATATGATAATTATGGCGTTAGCTGGTATAGAATTAAGATATTTAGTAAATCAAATTTCTGAACAAGTTCAAGGATACTATGTAAGCAATATCTATGGAATTACAAAGGATAGTATTCTATTCAAACTTCATCACACTGAAAAAAGCGATCTCTTTATGATGATTTCAACATCAGGTGTATGGTTAACTAAACTAAAAATTGAGCAAATGGAACCAAATAGATTACTAAAGAGATTAAGAAGTGATTTACTTCGATTAAAATTAAAAAAAATTGAACAGATAGGAGCAGAAAGAATTGCATATTTTACTTTTGAAGGATTTGGAAAAGAATTAATTTTAGTAGGGGAATTTTTTGCAGATGGAAATATTTTACTTTGTAATAATGAAATGAAAATTTTAGCATTACAACATTCAATAGAAGTTAGACATAGAAAACTAAGCATAGGATTAGAATACACACAACCGCCAGAAAATAATTTAGATATTTTTAATATAACTGAATCAAATTTTGATGAATTAAGGAATACTGATTTAATTTCTGCTAAATGGTTTGGTAGAACATTGGGTTTACCAAAAAAATATGTTGAATCAATATTTGAAATTACAAATATAGATCCTAAAAAAATTGGAAATTTGTTAACAAAAGAGGAAATAACAAAAATTTATGAAACAACAAAGAAAATTGTTTCAGATGTTGTCACAGGAAATCATGAACCAATAATAATTGAAAATGAAAAAATTGAAGTTCTTCCAGTAAAATTAGGTAATTTACAAGGTAAAATAACTAATGTTAATTCATTTATTGAAGGATTAGATGAAGTATTCACAAAAAATATAGTTGATACAGGAAAATCAATTCAATCTAGTGGTTCAGATAAAAAAATTAAAGATTTAGAAACTCAAATATCTGAACAAGAAAAAGCAATTCAAATAGTAAAAGAAAAATCAAAAAATATTACAAATGTTGCAAATTCACTTTTTGAAATGGTTTCAAAAGGAATTTTTTCAATAAAAGATAGTTTAGCACAAGAAATTTTGGTAACTAATAATGCAAAGTTGATTAATGAAAAAGGAATTTCAATGATCGTTGTATATGATGAAAAAATTAAAATAAATATAGATTCACCACTTCAATCAATTGCATCCGTTTTATTTAATCAAGCAAAAAAACAATCAAGTGCCATTAATTCAATTCAAATAATTAAAGAAAAAACAGAAAAAAAATTAATGAAATTTAAAGGTCAAACTGAAGCTGAAAGAAATTTAGAAGTTGTTACAGAAATTAGAAAGAAGAATTGGTATGAAAGATATAGATGGTTTATAACTTCTGATGAATTTCTTGCAATTGGTGGTAGAGATGCAGCATCAAATTCTGCAGTAATTAGAAAACATTTAGATAAAAATGACAAAGTATTTCATGGAGATATTTTCGGTTCTCCATTTTTTATTTTAAAGAATGCGGAAAATGTACCAGATTCAACAATGAATGAAATTGCACATGCAACTGTTTGTTTTAGTAGAGCATGGAGAGAAGGATTGTACGGAGTTAGTGCTTACTGGGTAAATCCAGAACAGATAAAAAAATCTGCACCTAGTGGAGAATTTCTTCCTAAAGGCTCATTTACAATAGAAGGACAACGAAATTTTATCAAATCAGAGACTCTGAAATTAGCTATGGGAATAATGAAACTTGAAGATAATGATTATGTCTTGACATGTGGACCGCCAGAACCAATCAAAAAAAAATCTATTTGTTATGCAATAATTGAGCCAAATGGATTAGAAATGGCAGAATGTGCAAAAAAAATAAGAATTGAATTTTTGAAAATTTTTGAAGATATTACAAGAAAAATAAATATTGATGAATTTGTTCGTGCTTTACCTGCTGGTAAAAGTCAAATTAGAGAAATTAGTTTAGGGGATTTAGAAAAAGAAAATTCTACTGATAATGAATTAGAGTAGTTGTATCAGTATCAAGTATTACTTTCATTCCAGTTTTAATTGATTCAAATTGCTCATCTGTAATAGTAATTAATGGAATATTTGCCAAAGCACATCCAGTGGCAACTGTTAGATCTGCTTTTTTACAAATCATTGCAATAGGTGCGGTATTGTTTGATTTTATAGAATAGATAGTATATGCACCGACACTACTGCCAACACCAGATGGAAATACTAAAATTGAATTTTTAATTGATTTTTCAAAAAGAGTGTGATTCTTGTCTGTAATGATTCCAGTTTTTTTATCAACTGTTCCTAAAAAATTAATTGGATCATTAGATTTTAAAACAATACCTTCAACTTTGCCTGCAACTAAAATTTTATTCATCTTGTTTCATCTTCAATAATTTCTTTTAACGATTTTAAATTTACATCAATACCATTAGAATTTTTAAGATAAAATGCACCTTTGATACTATTTGTAGTAACTGCATCAATGTCATCTTTACATATCAATGGAGTTAGACATGTACAACAATCAGAAAGAATTTCACACCCTGCACGCTCAAGTTCCGTTATGTAACCGATTTTTTGTGCCTGTTCCTTTACGGTTCTTGGTAAAAAAACCATACATCTTTTTTGAAAAGAACGACCTTTTAGCTTGGCAGTGAGATCAGAAATTTCATCTAAACCTAATTGAGGACTTCCTAGTGTAATCAAATCCCCTTTTTCAGCAGTATTTAATTCATCATGAACTTTTAACATTTCTTTTTCATCAAAATCTATTTTTTCAATATTTGGATCACCTTCACCAAAATTAAATTTAGCACAAGTTCCAGACGTTCCCATTCCACCACACATAGCTTTACATTGTCTTTGATCCATTTTTGCAAGACCAGAAATATTTACTGACGTGTCACCTATTTTTCCAGCATAAAATCCCAACATCCCATATGTTAATTCATCTGGATTTTTGATTTTCATTCGAATTGTAATATTTGGTGTATCTTCTTTACGTAATGAGGAGTAAGGACTTTTACCGACAATTGCACTGGCTAACGCACTAAACGCACTTTCTTTGTTTGTTTTTAAATTATCATAAGAATTTGCATGAATTGCAGCATTACTTTCTGCAAATGCAACTTGTGTTCCGTTTTTTGGAATATCAAAAATTTCATATGGGATACAAGAAAATGATGGAATTACTCCCATTGTTACATAAGAATTTCTAATTGATAGTTGTTTAGAAATAAAATTTTCATCTAAATTGTAGTTAGATACGTTATCAATATCAAATCCCATTGGATTTAAAGTAGTTTTAACTATAACTCGAGCATTTTTACTAATTGTAGATAGAAATTCTTCCCCTGCATCACCAATAGTGTTATAATTTACACCTGATAGATGAGCCCATTCAATGGGAATTAATTTTTCAGCATCTGTTGCTTCACCAGTTGCAACTAAAATTCTATATGCCATTTGCATAATTTCACCTTGTTCACCTTTTAATGCAGATTCCTCCTCTCGAGTTAATTCCATGGTAGATTATCATTATTACAGTTATAATACTTGTACGTAGATTTCAGTTGAAAATGGAAAAAATACTTTCTGGTATGAAAGATACTATGAATGCTGTAAAACCACCAAGAATTACAGCATTAAGAGATCTGCATAATGCTGAAACAGGTCCATTTAGTATTTTAATTGGAACAATACTTTCTGCAAGAACTAAAGATGAAACAACTACAAAAGTTGTAAAAGCATTATTTGTAAAATACAAAAATCCAAAGGATCTTGCAAATGCAAAAATCAAGGATGTCGAAAAAATAATTAAATCAATTGGATTTTTTCACGTAAAGTCTAAAAGAATTATAGAAGTTGCTAAAATAATTCATAAAAAATACAAGGATAAGGTTCCTGAGGATCTTGATACACTAGTACAATTACCAGGTGTTGGAAGAAAAACTGCTAATTGTGTTTTAGTCTATGCATTTGAAAAACCAGCAATACCAGTAGATATTCATGTTCATAGAATTTCAAATAGATTAGGTTTAGTCGATACAAAGAATCCTGAAGAAACAGAACAAGAGTTAATGAAAAAAATAGACAAAAAATTTTGGATTGATATTAACGATACATTTGTAATGTATGGTCAAAATATTTGTAAACCGATTTCTCCAATGTGTGACATTTGTAAAATTAAAAAAAGTTGTAAATATTATAAAACTAAGAACGCTTCTTAGTAAAATATAATGTTGCACCTATAATTCCAATTCCTATTGCAACATAAAATGGGAAAAATGCAAACAAATTCTTTCCAGGATCACCTGATAGTATTTCTACAATTATAACTCCAGAATTTATTGCAGGCGGATCAGTACTACCTTCCATTCCATGTACTGAGTATGATTCAATTTCAAATTTTTCAATATCTAAATTAGTTACAACTATTCTTGCTCCGTTATTGACAGTTAATCCTGCTCTATCTGTAAATGAAACTATAGATTTTGCTTGAGGGTACCATCCTCTATCTAAATCCTTGTGAACAACAATGTATCCTTCATCAGGAGTTTGTACTGCAACCCAAAATTTATTTTCAGGTTGTGGACCCATACCAACTTCAATAAATTTAATATCGTCTTTATCATAAATTCTAAAAACGGCATTTCCATTTGGATTTGCATAAAGTAAATTATTGTCAATAGTAACTTGCCAACTAATACTATGAAGATTATCTAAAGGGATTATTGGTGCATTTCGCATTACAGTATTGAATTTTTCAGCAGAAATTTCCATAGTTTCAATAATTAAAGAGGGATTAACTTCTTGGGCAAATGCAGGAGTAATTAAAAATCCAAGAAATAAAATTGTTGAAATAATATACTTCATAAAATAATCTAAATTAATTTGAATAAATATCTAATCAACAAAAGGTTTTGGATGATCTAAAATTACTTGTGCCACTTCAGGTCTTAAAATAAATTTAGATGGTGCTTGCCCATTTTGAATCATTTCTCTCAATGCAGTTCCACTGATTTGCTCTTTTACATCTTCATCATGCGGGCATGCTTTTGGAGTTGTGTAGGTTAGACATTTTCTACAGTAAAAGAATGCTGGAAAAAATACTGGAGAGATTTCTAACTCTGGATAAATATCAAAGATTTTTTGTGCTGCCATTGGATCATAAAATTTTCCAACACCTGCATGATCACGTCCTATAATGATATGAGTACAACCATAATTTTGTCTTATAATTGCATGATGTATTGCTTCTTTTGGACCGGCATACTTCATTTGTGTATGTAATGTTCCAAGTTTGCATCTATTTTCAGGATAGTATAATTTTATCATAATTTCATAACTTTTTACAATCACTTCATCTACAAAATCACCAGATTTTTTCATACCTATTACAGGATTAACAAATACACCATCTCGAGTTGTTATTGATGTCTTTTGTAGCATTTCATGTGCTACATGTGGTGGATTCCTAGTTTGAAATGCACAAATTGTTTTCCAACCAGCTTTTGCAAAAGATTCTCGTGTTTGAGTTGGTGTTAATCTATTATTTCTAATTTCGGTATCATTAGGTCTTTGAATAAAATCAATTTTTCCACCAACCAAGAAATCTTTCATTGAAATTGTATATGCTACACCAGGATGTGATAAATCAGTACTACCATAAACTCCTTGGGCGGTTTTCTCTTTATCAAAAGCAAATATTTCATTAACGTGTAATACTGCAATTCCAATACCGTCTGGATTTTTTAATAAAACATCTTGTGCATCCTTCATTTTAAAAGCAGTTTCTTTATCTACATCAAGCACGATTGGAATAGTCCATGCTAAATCATTGGCTAATCTTCCACGTGATACAACACTTTCAAAGTCTTGTTTCCCCAAAAATCCTTCTAAAGGACTAAAAATACCATCTGCGATATTTTCTACATCATTGGCTAAATCTTCAGTAATATTGATTGAAAATAATCCTGTAGAATCAATTTTAGTGATTCTGTTAACTAACACTCCACCATGTGCTTTAATTGAATTATTTTCTAACATGTTTAATATTTTATTTATGCTCTATATGAAGGCCACATTCTTTGTTACCATCTTTTTCCCACCACCATCTCCCTGCACGAATATCCTCATCAGGCTTTATTGCTCTAGTACAAGGTTCACAACCAATACTTGGAAAACCTTTGTCAAGAAGACTATTGTATGGTAAATTATTTTTTTTAATATATTCTTGAATTAGTTCCCATGTCCAATTAATTATTGGATTAATTTTTAAAATTCCGCCATGTCCGTTATCTAACTGAAAAATTGTAACATCTTCACGATTTTTAGTTTGATCACGTCTCAATCCTGTTATCCAACCATCCAAAGTATTCAACATTTTATTCATAGGATGGACCTTACGAATTTCACAACAAAGTTTTCGATTATCTACACTTTCATAAAAAAGATTCATTCCTTTTTCTTTTACCATTTCTTCAACTTCGTTTGTATCAGGAAATAGAACTTGAATTGAAATATTATATTTTTTCTAACAATATCCATGATATCATAAGTTTCTTGTGGAAGTCTACCAGTATCAAGAGTAAAAAATCGAAAATTAGGGTTAATTTTTAACATAATATCCATTACAACTGCATCTTCTGCACCAAAACTTGACGCTTTTGCAACTTTGGGGTGTAAATTATCGGACACCCATTGCAAAGCTTCTTCAGTTGTTTTAATTGTAGAATTAAGCTGGTCTACTTGTTCTTGAGTAAATCTTGTCACATATTCATTTAAAATATTTCTTTTATATTGATTACCCAAAAATTTATGCTAAATTATAAACAAGTAGAATTGAAAAGAGAAAAGATGAATGAAATATCATATGTGGTAGTTTTTCCAAGTATATTTTCTAAAAATAAAATTCCTCAATTAATAAAAAACATTAAGAAAATTCTTAAAATAAAAAATCAAAAATATAATTCTGTAAAACGTGATGGGGACATTATTTTAGTTGATGCAAATGATCCTGTATTTGCATCATCATCTATCAATTTACTTTTTGGTATTGAAAAAATTGCGATTGCAAGAAAAGTAAACAATGATTTTCAAAATATTATTTCAGAAATTACAGCAATTGGAGGTAATTTACTCTTAAAAGGCGAAAAATTTTTAGTGAAAGTAGAAGGAATATCAAAAGGATTTGTAACTAAGGATGTAGAAATAGCTGCAACATCTAACATAATAGAAAAAAAATCTAATTTAGGGGCTCATCCTGGAACTGATGAAAATTTTGATAAATTACTTTATACATACTTGACAAAGAATAATGCATACATTTGTATTTTTTCAGATGAGGGTAAAGGTGGAATTCCATATCAATCACAGAATCAACAAATAATTTGTGCAATTTATGATGAAATTTCTGCAGTATCATGTTATGAAACAATTAAACAAGGTTATGATACAAAAATCATAGTTTGTTATAGACAAAAATCTGAATTAATGAATTTAGCTAAAATCATTAATCAGATAATTCCAAGACTGGCACAAGAAAAAATTGGATTAGAGTTTTATTATTTAAAAATAAAATCAAATGGAACAAAAAATTACTTAATTTATGTAAATTCAATAATAGAAATTATGTTAAACCATTCAAACAAAAAAATATCCTTATCTTTATCACCACTGATTTTTCCTGCAAATTTTATTGATAATGCATTAAATCACGTATTTAATAAAAATAAAATTCCAATTATTCCGTTAACGGGTGTAGATAATGAACTATTTAGAGAAGCAAAAGAAATAGGATTGGAACGAAATATCAAAAAATTAGAAAAAATGATCAATATTACTTTGAATGATGTACCTAAATTTTCTAAAACTGTTGTAGAATCTGCTCTCAAAACAAAACAAGAAATTGTTGTTAAATTAGGAGTAAATAATGTTCATGATATTTTAGACTCATTAAATGAAAATCATTGAAAATTTAAACACCATATTTAATAAAAAATTGTGCTCAAAATAGGAGAATTCATCTATCCATGGGGAAGTGGTCATTATTCTAGAATGATGAGATTAAATGATGCATTATCAATTGAAATAAAAGATGAATTAGATGTTCATTTCTCAAGCAAAGATCATGTATATGAAAAATTATTAAAAAAATTTCCTAATAAAAAAGAAAAAATTCATGAAATTCTAATGCCTACACCAATTGATGGAAAATTTGGACCTAGTATTTCAAAATCATTAATTAACATATTATTACCAATTGCAAATAATCCATCACTCATAAAACAAATTATTAATTATTTGAGAGAAGAGAGAAAACTTTACAATAAAGAAAAATTCGATTTAGTAATAAATGATGGAGACATGGGATCAAATATTTTAGCAAATAATAGAAATATTCCAAGTTTATTTGTTACAAATCAATTTAGACCAAAATTATATAATTCAAGATCATATCTTTATCCATCATTAATTTTTATCGCAAAACAAATTAATAAAGCAACAAAAATTCTTGTTGCGGATTCTCCTCCCCCATATACTATGTGTGAATTTAATCTAAATTTTACAAAAGAATCTGAACATAAAGTTATTTATGTTGGTCATTTTTCAAGTAATAAAATCATTCAAAATTCACCGACAACAGATCTAGAAAAATTAGTTAAAAATAATAATTTTGGATATTGGATGAGAACAGGAAATAAATCTACAAATGATGCAACTGGACAAAGATATGAAGAAGTATTTCAACAAAATGAAATGAGAAATGAGAAAAGAATTATCTCGCATGCAAGAAATGAATCAAGTATTGATTCAGTATTAGGTATAGATGGTAAAAAATATTCAATTTTAGATGCATTAGAAAAAAAGATTGATTGGATACAAATTGATATTGGATTTCTATCAGAACAGGAAAAAGATACAATTTTGAATTTATCTAAATATGCAGTTGTTAATGGTTCACACACCGTAATGGGTGAAATTATGGGTGGAAAATCAAAACCAATAATTGGAATTCCAATATATGATGAACATACCAATAATATTAAATGGGCTGAAGAGAAAAATCTAGGAATTTTAGCGATCAAAACTAAACATGTAGTAAAAGCAATTTCAAAAATTAAAGAAAATTATGACGATTTTGAAGATAATTTAAAGGAATTTTCAAGGAATTTTGTTCCTAATGGTGCTGAGAATTCAGCAAAAATTGCATCTGAAATATTAGAAGAAAAGAGATAATACGTTATTTTTAGGAATTTTGTCATCTGGCACGCGGGATTTCGATGGGCGAACGGACCGCAAGGGATGATGAAAAAATCCGCGTGTCAGATAAAATATGAACAAATAAAGAAAGTGCGAACGCTTTTATGGAAAAAATTTATCCAAATTTTAGTGCCTAATTGTCCTGAATGTACAGCAAGAACAAAAAAGAAAATTCTAATTAAATATGAAGAAGAAGTTGCTGAAGAAGACAGAGATAGACAAGATCTTTACAAATTATACGATCAAATTGAAATCCCAATGGAAATGGATAAAAATACAAAAAATTTCATGTGTAAAAAATGTGGGTTATATGCATCAAGAGAACAAATTTCTGATATTAAATTCAAACTAAATCAAAAAGAAAGAACACGAGATGATAAGAATGATGATTATCTTGAATGGTGGTCAAAAAGTAAAAAAGACAAAAATTTAGATAATTAGTAGTGAACTAGTAATGGTAAAAAATAAAGATGACATTCCTGATTGGGTTAAAGATGAAATTGAAAATGTTAAATTTGAAAAACCAAAGAAATTGAAAATATCAGGATATGTTTTAGAAATATATCAGAAAGATAATAAAATTGATACACAATTATACGAACCTGTAGAAGATGGAAGACAAATTGTCACAATGGATTTACCAGAAAAAATTAAAATTTCAGAATTAGAAAAAGGACTTGTTTATGAATTTGTTTTTGAACAACACAAAGCACCATTAAGTAAAAAAGTTTCTGAGTTTTTAGAAAAAGAAAAAGAAATTGAAATGAATGCAATTTATGATTTTAAATTGAAATCAATTAAATTAATAGATGAGGGTAGTTCTAGTCAAGCCCCAGAAGATGATATTGAAGAATAAAACTAATCAACTTTTGTAGAATTCAATTGATTTTTAAAAGATTTTCCTAAAATTGGATTAATTAAATAAGGAAATGTATGTTTCAACCAAACTGCAACACGAACTATTGAAGGTGTGATAATTTCAAGTCTAGATGAATTTGCAGCTTTCACAATTGCTTTTGCAACTGTTTTAGAATTAAGAGATGTTGACGAATATTTTGGCATCTTTTCAAAAGATATGTGATTAAAAAAATCAGTTTTTACCATTATTGGACTAACAACGGTTATTCCAACTCCAGTACCACTAAGTTCATGTTTAAGACCTTCAGAAAATCCTAACATAGCAAATTTTGATGCACAGTATGAAGCAATTCCAGGTAATCCAAAGCTTGCAGCAACAGATGCTACATTAACTATATGACCAGATCTTTTCTTAAGCATCAAAGGAAGAAAATTTTTGGTACAATAAATCATACCAAAATAATTAGTTTCCATTTGAGATTCTATTTCCTCTATTGAAAGATCAAATATAGAACCATAAATTGCAAAACCAGCATTATTTACTAAAATATCAATGGAATTAAATTTTTCAAGAACAATTTTTGACATGATTTCTACTTGATCCTTCTTTGAAACATCACATGTACAAACTAACGTAGTTACATTGAATTGTTTTAATTCATTATCAAGTTGTTCAAGTCTATCTTTTCTTCTTGCAACTAAAATAATATTTGAACCTAATTTAGCAAATTCTATTGCAGTTTGTCTACCAATTCCTGATGATGCCCCAGTGATTAAAACTACTTTATTTTTAAAATCCATAAATAAAAAAAATCACTTAATCATAAAGTGGTTTCTATTAATTTTGGGTTTTGGGAATTTTACTCAAGGCTAATTTTACTAATAATAACCATGTAATAGCTATTGGAACATAATATGTTGCAATTCTCCAACCAATTGTTGCATCCCAAGCTAAAATTCCTTCAGTGTTGCTAAAATCAAATGGATTTAAATTATTTAGATAAGCTACAATACCAAATTCAGCTAAACCAGAACCGCCAATTGTAATAGGTAAATTTCCAATTGCATTTGCACCCATAACTGCCATAATTGAATCAAATGGATTGATTATGTAACCAGTTCCTATTGCAATAATCATAAAAGAAATTCCATAAAATGACCATGAAACTATTGAGAGAGAGAATGAAATTATAAATATTTTTTTAGATTCTGAAGTTTTTATATTTTCTCTAACCATAGAACATGTTTCTTTCATCCAATTATTTGTTTGATTAATACTTTTGATTCCTTTTTCTTTTGCTAATTTTGTAACAAGTTTTTCTAAAATATTTGGAACTTGAAATGTATGTTTAGAAGATAAGAAAAACATAACTACCCACAATGACGTTATAGTAATACTAATAGCTAAAATTACTATTCCTACAACATATGCACCATTCAATATTGCAATTATTCCTGCTAATATTGACAATAAACCTGCTGCTAATACTTCAGTTACAATATCAACAAGTGCAATCCATGTGCCTTTTGAAATTTCGATTCCTTTTTTCTTTAGATAATAAATTACAACAAATTCTGCTCCAATAAACATTGGAGTTGTAAATTTGATAAATTCACTACCAATTCTTACACCAACTAATTTTAAAAATGAATCAGTATTACCAAGATATTTTCTTGTAATATATGCAAATTTAATTCCCTGTAAAACTAATTTAATCATCATTGCAATAATTGCACCAATAAATGGAAAAAATCCAATTGCAAGAATATCTTCAATTTTAATATCAAATTGAATGGCAATTAGAATTATTGGGATAAGTGTAGCAGGTACGGCTACTATTCTCCAATTCATTTGACATTTTTTTTAAAGAATCAAATATGAAAGTTGACAATTGTATGCCTAGATTTAGGCATAAAAAAGATGAGTAAATTGAGATTAATTTTTGAATTAATTCTGAATTTAAAATAATTGTAAAATTAATTTTAGTAAAAATTTCTTCAATAATCATCTAGTTTAAAATATAAGCAAAGAAAAAGAAGCAAGTCAGATTGAAAACAATTTTTGTTACTGGAACAGCTGGTTCTGGCAAATCATCACTAACATCAAAATTGTATGAATATTATTCACGAAATGGAGCATTTGCTGCAGTTCTAAATTTAGATCCTGGTGTTGAAAGTATGCCATACAATTGCGATATCGATGTTAGAGATTATGTGGATTATGTTTCAATAATGCAAGAATATACTTTGGGACCAAATGGTGCACTAGTAATGGCAAATGATTTGATTGCATCAAAAATAGATGAAATACAAAATGAAGTTGACAACATAAATCCAGATTACTTGATTGTTGATACACCAGGCCAAATTGAATTATTTGCATATCGCTCTAGCGGTAGATTCATCATAGATAATATTACATCAGATGAAAAAACAAGTATCTTTCTTTTTGATGGTTCAATAGTTACTACACCTGTAAATTTTGTATCAATTGCATTACTTGCAACATCAATAAGATTACGACTTAATTTACCAACAGTCAATGCAATAACAAAAACGGATGTAATAGATACTAAATTAAAAGACATACTACAATGGTCAACAAATTTGAATACATTAGAAAATGCAATATCTAATGATACAGACGGTGAAACTTATGCACTTACTACCAGTATTCTACGAGGGTTAAATCTAGGTGGGTTTGCACAAGGATTAATTCCAATTTCAAATTTAACTGGCGAAGGAATTGTCAATCTAGAAAGTGCATTAAGCAGAATTCTTAATTTAGGCGAGGAGGTAGAAGGTTAATGGTAGAAAAAATAACCGTTAGAGCACCATCATCTACAGCTAATTTAGGTCCTGGATTTGATACATTTGGATTAGCAATTGATGCATTTTATGATGAAATCACATTAACAAAAACAAAAAATGGTATTACAATAATTACGGATGACAACATTCCTACAAATCCAGAAAATAATACTGCAGGATTAGTTATAAAAAATATGAAAATGAAATTAAAAATTAAAAGTGGTGTTCAGATTCAGATTAAAAAAGGAATACCAGCTGGATTTGGAATGGGTAGTAGTGCTGGATCTGCAGCAGCAACTGCAGTGGCATTTGCTAAATTATTTAAAATTAAATTAAATTCTAATCAACTAGTTGAATTTGCTGGATATGGTGAAAAAGCTAGTGCTGGAACAATTCATTATGATAATGTTGCAGCATCAGTTTTAGGAGGATTTGTTATTGTTAAAACAAATCCATTAAATGTAATTGCAATAAATCCGCCAATGAATTTAAGAATGTGTATTGCAGTTCCAAAAATTGATGTTCCAAAAAAGAAAACAAAAGTTTCAAGAGGAGTAATTCCTAAAAAAATAAAATTTACAGATGCAGTATTAAATTTATCAAATGCTTCAGCAATAGTTGTAGGGTTTACAAAAAAAGATCCAAAATTAATTGGAAATTCAATTAAAGATGTAATTGTTGAGCCTGCAAGACAACATATGATTCCAGGATATAAACAAGTAAAGCAAAATGCACTAAAAGCCGGAGCATATGGAGTAACAATTAGTGGTGCAGGTCCGTCAGTGATTGCATTTTCAAAAAGTTCATTTGATTTAAAAAAAATTTGTATTGCAATGTCAAAAGGTTTCAAAACAGCAAATATTGAATGTGAAACAATAATTTGTAAACCAAGTAGAGGTGCAATACACACAAAAATAATTTAAGGATAAAATATGAAAAAAGCAGTTATTGTTTTTAGTGGGGGAGTAGATTCTGTATGTGCGGTATCATTTTTAAAATCAAAATATGAATTATATGGAATTACATTTTCATACGGTCAAAAAGCAAATATGGAAATTAAGGCATCAAGATCTTTTGCAAAAAAACTGGGATTAAAGGAACATAAAGTTATTGATATTGGTTTTATGAAAAATCTCTATGGTGACTCAAATGTTTTAACAAGTTCAAAAAGAAAAATTCCAACAAAATTTGAATATTCAATTGTAGTTCCAATTAGAAATGCAGTATTTCTTTCTGTAGCATCTGCATGGGCTTTTACACTTAATGCATCCCTTGTTGCATATGGAGCACATACAGGGGATATAAATTATCCAGATTGTCGACCAAAATTTGCAAAAAAATTAGAAAATGCCTTTAATGAAGGAGAAATTGATGGAATAAATTCAAAAATACGCAAGAATATTGAAATTTGGTCACCTTATCTTAAAGGATTATCAAAAAGTGATTTATTAAAATCGGGAATAAAAAATTTGGGTGATTCAATTTTTAAAACTTGGAGTTGTTATGAAAATAAAAAATATCATTGTGGAATTTGTGAATCTTGTAATAATAGAAAAATTGCATTTATGAAAGCTGGTATTAAAGATAAAACAAAATATCTTAAATAAATTATTTATTTCAGAATTTTCTTTTTCAGAATTAAACTTCTAATTACTACATACCAACCTAAAAAGAATGATGCAAAAATTCCTGTAATAACATAATTATGTTGTTCAGTAGTTAATCCTTCAAATGTATCAGTAATTGTAACTGCTGATAGAAAAGCAATTATAATTAGACCTACACACTCTGCTGCATACCATATCCAATTTGGAAACGATTCTCTTGGAATGTGAACGTATGGATTTGCTTTTCCCATATTGATTATGAAAAATATTGATTATTTAATTTTTGAGTATACTAAAAAGATCCATTTGAAGTACGTTTTCTAATAAGTGCTATAACACTCTCTTTTTCTTCTCTATTCTCATAAATTCCTCTAAATGCAGATGATGAAAGAGTTGCATCGCTTTTTACGCCACGCATTTTCATACAAAGGTGCTCAGCATCAGCAAAAACTACTACTCCTTTTACTCCTTGAGAATATAATTCATCAGCAATATTTTTGGTCAGACGTTCTTGAATTTGGAGTCTCTTTGAATATTTTTCAACTAATCTGACTAGTTTAGATATTCCAAAAACTCTACCATTTGGTGAATATGCAATGTGAATTTTCCCATAAAATGGTAACATATGATGCTCACACATAGAATAGAATTGAATATCACGTGCAATTACTACATCAGAATCCTCTGAAAATTGTACAGATAATTGTGAATCTGTATCATATCCAGCGAAAATTTCTTTATACATATTTGCAATTCGTTTGGGAGTTTCTTTTAATCCCTCACGAGTTGGATCCTCGCCAACTTCAATAATTAATTCTCTTACAAGTTTTTCTACGCGTTCCTCGTCCATTTTGTAATTTTATCCATTTTTTCTAGTATTTGAACGTAATCTGTATTTTAGACTAATGCCAAAATTATGGAGCCCCAATAAACTTGTGTAATTGTGGAACAACTTTAACATCGATATAATGTGGAAATACTATATCATACAAATTTAATAAAAGATCTAAGGAGGGCTCAGAAATTCCATATGTAGGCTGAATTACAAAACCATCTATATTCTCCTTTGAGATAATAGAAAAAATATCATCAACTAGTTTTTTAAATTCAGTTAATTGAGTTTTAGAACTTACAACAATTTTGATATATGTTATTTTTTTAGATTTAACAGAGGATTCAAGACATCTCATTGTATGATCAATTAATTTGTCGTAATGTTTAGAATCTACAAAATCAGAATCTTTTGTTTTAAATTCAATTTTAACAATATCAATAAAAGGTAAAACATAATTAAATCGATCAATATCAAAACATGATGATTCTAAATATGTTGGAATTTTTTTATCTTGAATATGTTTTGCAAGTTGTGCAACAGCTTGATGTTGAATTAACGGATCACCACCAGTAAAATTTACTTTATAAGTTTGATTTTGTAAATTAGAATCAATTAACTTATTTGCTTCATCAATTGTATATTCTGTACCAGAATCAAGTGGTAAGGATTCCTTAGTATCACAGTAAAAACATGTAAATGGACATCCAGCAAGTCTTACAAAAAGGGTCTTTGTACCATAAAGAATACCTTCTCCCTCTACGGATGTAAATATTTCAAATAATCTTACGTTCAAGTAATTATACTAATTTTTTTCATTATTTATTTAATGAGTTTAATCTATAGCATATTAGGTTCTTTTGTATAAAATAATCCAGAAATAAAGAATACTACACCTAAAATTCCGATAGTACTTCCAATCAATTCAACTTGATTTTGCAATTCTCCTCCCATAGGAGACAATAACCAAGCCATTAAAGCACCAACTATAATCATTGGAGTGCCTACACCTACAATAATTGATTTTGATACCATGTTGAAACTCTTTAGAAAATGTATATGAAGCTTATGTTATCTTAACTGAAATTCCGATATTTTGTAATACAATTTTTAATTCAGAATATACTGTTTTTGCTTTAGTAATTTCATTTTGTGAAAGTAATTCCCTAATTTCAAAAATTAAATCATTTGCTTTAGTAATTTCAATTTCATCCCTTCCAAGAACTTTTGCTTCCATTACTTTTTGATCAATTTTATCAATTAATTTTTCAAAAAATCGTTTAAGATTATTAGATTGTTTTTCAGCTACAGATTCACGGATATCGTTTTTGATTGAATCTATAAGAACTCGTAATTCAATAATATTATTAATTAGATTTTCACCAGTAACAATTTGATTACGCATTTCTTTAATTAAAGAATAAACTTTATCAAATTTATCTTGATTTTGTATAATTTCATTATGTTTTTTAGAAATTATTTCTAACATTTTCACAGATTTTTCTAATCTATCAAGTTCATTAGAAATTTTTTTATCAGATTCATCAGATTCAATTGCAGTCATTGTAATTTTTTCTGAAGATTGAGATATTGTTCTGGAAATTTGCATAAATGAATTCATTGCTAAAAGAAAATCTTGTTTAGCCTTTTCAATATCATCATTAGATAACGATTCATTTAATGATTGAACAGATAAATGACCTTTTTGATATAAAATTTCAATATTATTTGGAATTTGATTTCCATATTTGAAATTTAATTGATTTACAATTTGTTGATCTGCTTGAACAGCAATACGTAACAAAATACTTGGATCATTTTGCCCATACGCATGATTTGCTAATGATGGTGATATTGTACCAAAAAGTAAAATAGTTATTGCAAATAATGCTACTTTTTTCATTGTTCCTGCTCCATATTCTTGCGCAATTTTACTAAATTCTGTAAATCTTTCTTTTCAATTTCAATTATTCCTTCACGTTCTAATCGTTTAACTGCACGCCACATTGTAGTTCTAGGTTGTAAAAATTTTTTTCGTAATTCACTTTCAAGAGCTTCTCCTCCATTATTAAAAATAAATTTAACAAATTCCTTATCATCTTCACGAAGATTAGGTTTTAAAGTGAAAATTGTTTCAATATCTAAAATTAAAATTTTTTGGGATTTTTGAATACTTTCTTTTGGATTAAGATTTTTTTGTTTATTTCTAACAAAAATTATAATACCAAATGAAATAAACAGTATTGTTATAATAATTATTAAATATGGAAAATAATCAATTTCAGGCTTTATTTCTGATACTGGATTATTTACAATAGATGTACTAAAAAAATAATCAATTTCAGTTTTACCTGAGGATAACGATATTTGATTTTGTTCATCAACTAATTTCATATTGATTGGAAGGTTACTCATTCCAACAATTGCAGAATTTATTGGTAATAGCAGTGTGAAATCAGTTGGCGAATCTAAAGAAAATGTCCAAAGTTTGCCTTGTTTAGATACTAAATCATAAATATCATATTCAACACTAATTACAGATGAACCGAAAGTTTGAATCAAGGCAGAGTCATCAATAATATTAACATCTAGTAGAAATTCTTCATCTCCAATTACAACAAAATTATCAATAGTTTTTCCAAATAGATTTAATTCATAATCAGTAAGAGAAGGATCAATATCAATTTCCATACTAACATGGGTAGTACCATCTGGGTAAATTATTAGATTTAGATCTCTAGGAGAACTAAAGGAAGATTGGATTGGAAGTAAAGCTGCTACAATAATCATGCTAGCTACCAAAAGAGGTGTTTTGACCATTGTATCAAACATACTGCCATTCCTTACAAAAAGTATTCCATCGTCTCCTAGAGGGTTTTTCGATTGAATTGGTTCAATTAATGAGGTCATGCTTAATACCTTAGATTCATGCTTTCTACAAGTTGTTGAAATCTCTTAAATTCCTGGAAAAAGCTTAACCCTTTTTCAGTAATTTGAAAGACTCTATTTCTATCATTTCTGATTGATTCTACTAAGCCAGCTTCTACTAATTTCTCACATTTGTCTAATACTGCATAGTGAGATAGATTGGCTTTTCGGGAGATTGCAGATACAATGATTCCATCACGACCACCATTGGCAGTTACGTCTAAGATATCACCCATTATTCCCATTTCGGATCTGTATTGTTGTTTTGACATGCAATAGTATAGAAAGTGGTTGTTTATGAGGAACATTTTGAAACTTTATAGCGGAACACAAAGCGGAACGCATGTTTCACTGAAAAAAATAACAAAATATTAACAAAAATGAAAATTTAATCAAAAATAGTAGAAAAATAAGTAAAGAAATTTGTATCAAAATTCATTCATAAGGTCAGTTTTGAGATTTATAATAACTTTTTATTCCCAATTTCAATAGGAAATCATAAAATGTTTGATAAGTTCAAAGAAGAAAAAGGCGGAGAAATGGTAGAAGAAAGAAATTACCAGAATACAAATGAAGTGAAATCATCCCAAAATGTTGAATCAGTCATTGGAATTGGTGAATTAATTGGAAAACGTGCAAAATTAGAAGAAGCGATTGATTATGTTGGTTTAATGATAAAAAATCTTAAAGAAAAAAGAACTATGCTTGAAAAAGACATAGAGGAGGAATCAGTAGATATTAAAAATCTTAAAGAAAAATTACAAAAAGTCAGTGAATATATCAATGAAGAAAGTAGAGGAATTCAAGAACTTTCAGAAAAAAGATTGAAAGTAGAAAATGAAGCTGATGAAGTAGCTATAATAATTAATAATTTAAGAGACAAACTTTTAGGTATTGACGCTATTGTTGGCGAAGAAAAAAATAGAGTTAAACAAATTAAAGAGAAAACAGATTCTCTAGAAAATTAAAACCTAGTAAAATTTACTACTAGTTTTTTCTTTACTATTGAATGGAACTGAAGGAAACATTTGACCTGTTGAACTTTCTGCAACAGCAGAAGCTTCTCTTAAAATTTTCTCAGATTCTGCATTAGTAGTTTCATCCATACTAAAAGCTCCATCACCTGCAAAACTTTCATTCATAAATCCTCCAAGCATTTCTGCCATCTGACTAATTTCTTGTTCAGCTCCAGGCATTATTTTTCCAAGCGATGATTTTAAATTTTTCATTAATCCCATTGTTGGAATCATAGTTACTACAGTATCTCCAAGGTCATTACAAGTAGATAATCTTAATTCAATTTGTTCTAAAGCAATTCTTGCGCCACTTAAAATTTTTGATACTTTACGGATCTCAGCTAATTCATTTCCTAAAACTTTACTAGTTTGAACATCATGATTTTGTGTTGCAGTTACAATTCTTTGAAATAACTTAGCATCACGTTCTTGTAAACTAGTTAACATTGAATCCAATTTTTTAATTTGTAATTGTAATTTTTTGATTCCTTCCTGAACTCGTGGTTTTAATGGACCTTTAGGCTTAATTGTATCATTAATTTTATCAGATAAACCAGTTTTTGGTGGTGCTGTCCATTTAGCTTGTAAACCAGTCATAATTTCGATTCTAAAATTATTACTTACTCTGTAGTGTAAAAATTGCTTAACAAAGTATCAAATTTAGTTTACTTAGGAGAAAATATTTTTTATCCTGAAATTCGTGATTAAAATATGAATAAGAATATTATTGTTATTTCAATAATTTTGATAATAATTATTTTTAGTGTATCATTTTCAATAAACTTAGATGAAAAAGAGAAATCCAGTGATGTTGCATTTCATGTAACTTTAGCAAATCCTGAACTTTACAGTAATGATGTTTATAGTCATAAATTTTCAATTGATGCAGGAACATATTTTTTTAGATTTGTTCCAAATGGAAGTAGCCCAGAATTATTATCAATAAAATTAATTGGTCAAAATTATAAATTTGAAGAGAATTTTATTCTCATAGGTATTCCTCATGAATCAGAAACTGTAAAATATTTTACATGGAAATATGAAGGAAATGAGAAAATTATTATTGATTCATCACAAGAAATTACAATTATTATTAATCCAAATGGAAATGTATCAGGGTCTGTTTCAGTAGATTTGATAAAGAAAAAAGCCTAAACCCCATGACTGCAGAACAATAAGTTCTTCTTGTGGTCAAGCATTTAGACGCTTGATGCCTTTTTTGTTAGAGGAGCTCTTAAACTAGTCAATACAAATAGTGCCTTTCGACATTAATTGTCATAGTAAATTTATTTATTTAAAAAAATTTAATAATAATTACTTAAAAATATCTATTTTTTAAAATAATTTCAAGATTTTTTAAAAGAAATGATCTATAAATTACGAACTTGAATTCTTAAACTATTGAAATTAACAGGAAAAGTCGCTCTAGTTACAGGTGGAAGTAGAGGAATAGGATTTGCCATAGCAAAAATATTATCAGAAAATGGAGCAACAGTTGTAATTACATCAAAAAATTTTGAAAAACTAAAAAAAGCTGAATTAGAGATAACTAATTCATTAGCAGTTCCATGTGATATTAAAAAAAAGAATGAAGTGAAAAATGTAATTAATCAAACAATTGAAAAATTTGGTAAATTAGATATTTTAGTAAATAATGCAGGAATATTTCCAAAAATAAAACAAGTACATGAAATTGATGAAGAAGAATGGAATGAAGTACTAGATGTCAATCTGACAGGACAATTTAGATTTACTAAAGAGGCAATTCCTTACCTACAAAAAACATCTGGTTGTATAATTAACATTTCATCAGATTCAGGATTAAAAGCATACCAAGGATTTAATGCTGATGCGTATTCTGCATCAAAAGCTGGTTTAATCATACTTACAAAATGTTGGGCATTAGAATATGCTAAAGACAAAATTAGAGTAAATTGTATTTGTCCAGGAGTAGTTGATACTGATATGACAAAACCATTTTTAAAAAATCAAAGAGATATAGAATTTATGAATAATGAACATCCATTAGGTAGAATTGGTCAACCTGAAGAAATAGGAAAAGCTGTATTATATTTTGTATCAGATGATGCATCTTGGATTACTGGGGCTATACTTACAGTAGATGGTGGCGAATCAATAAAATAGATTCACATGAATTTAATACAACCCGAAATTATAAAATATTATGGAAGATAAGAAAAAATTTAGAGTTAAACTAATAATTCTCTTAGGATCAATTTGGATTGTAATTACGTTGCCGTTACCATGGATTATTAATAATCCAGCAGTTTCAGATGCTCAATTTAACACAATACTAGGCATAATTGGAGTCATGTCAATTCCATTTATCATGTTAGGTATTGCTTGGTCATTAAAACCAGAATTAACAACATAAGGAAATCATAATTGAATAATATTCCAATTTCTGAAAAAATTCCCGAATTAGATATTGCAATAAAAGCAGCTATTGAAGCTGGGGATGCTGTTTTAGAGATTTATCAAAAAGATTACAATACATTTACAAAAATAGATAATTCTCCAGTTACAGATGCAGATTTTAAAAGTAATGAGATAATTAATAAAATTCTATCAGATACAAAACATTCAATACTTTCTGAGGAGGATGAAGATAATCAAAATAGATTATCAAAGAATGTAATTTGGATTGTTGACCCACTTGATGGAACTTCTGATTTTATTGATAAAACTGGTGAGTTTACTATAATGATTGCATTAATACAAAATAAAGAACCAATTCTCGGAGTAATTGCATGGCCTACAGAAAAAACATTATTTGTTGCACAAAAAAATTGTGGTGCTTTTAGATATTCAAATAACAAATGGGATAAAATTTCAGTAACTAAAATTAATGAACTTCATAAATGTAGAATAGTAGGATCGAGACATCATTTATCAGATAAAGAAAAAGATTTCATTAAAAAAATTGGAATTAAAGATTTTTTGAGTGTGGGTAGTTCGTTAAAAGTTGGAAAAATTAGCTCAGGTGAAGCTGAAGCTTACATTACTACAACAAATAAAATGAAGGAATGGGATACTGCTGCATCTCATTGTATTATTTCAGAAGCCGGTGGAAAAATGACAGATATGTTAGGAAATGAATTAACGTATAATAACAAAAATGTGTGTCATGAAAATGGTATTTTAGTCAGTAATGGGTTAATTCATAAAAAAATATTAGAAGAATTTAAAAAATTAGAGTAGATTTCTCTTAATAAGAAAGTCCTTTACTTTATTTGCACTATCTGAAAGTGGTTCATTTTCAGTATCAATTACTAAATCTGCTTTTTCTGGAGCTTCATAAGGATCATCAATTCCTGTAAATCCTTTAATCTCTCCTTTTCGTGCCTTGGCATACATGCCTTTGACATCTCTTTCTTCACATTTAGCTAATGAACACTTTACATATACTTCTGCAAATTGATCGCCTGCATTGATAATTTCTCTAGCATTTTCTCTATTTTCAGCATATGGTGAAACTAGAGAGACAATACTTGGAACACCATGACGCAGCAAAAGCTTTGCTAGATGAGCAACTTTTTTGTTATGCTCATCTCTTCCTGCTTTTGAAAAATCTTTAGGTGAAAACCATTCTCTTAGTTCATCACCGTCAAGCATTGCCAAATTTGGAATATCTTTCTGCAAATCTTTTACAATGGTAGTCTTACCTGAACAAGGAAGACCAGTCATCCAAAGAATGAAAGGTTTCATATTCAAAAATACCAAAATTACTAATAAAGAGCTTACGTTAATTTTTAGCCCAATCCTGATTCTCTAAATATTCAATTTCTTTAATCATTTCTTCCATTTTTTTTGAAATTGTCATAACTGATTTAAATTGTTCATACATTTCAAATTCTTCTTCTTTAGAAATAATTTCAGCCTCTGCTTTATCAAAGAAATTTTCTTCTTTTTTCATGTGATCCATAAGATAAATTGAATATGTTTTTAAAAATCTGGCAACTGGTTCACGTTCATCCTCACCATTTTCCCACTTTTTTACATGTTTTTTTATTTGAAGAGCTATTCTTCTTGAAAATTCATGTTCAATTAGTAATGCACGTATTTCCTGTTTTAAATGGTCATAACTGGCAACACATGGAAAATACGAGTTCTCTTCTCGTGAATAATGAATTGAATCAAAAAATTCTTCAATAATTAATGTGATTTTTTCTAAATCAGAAATTGGAATATTTTTACCTGCATATAGATCTGTATAACATTTTATGATAATCTTATCTAAACGTCTAATTTGTTTATGATCTTCACGCAGTAAATTAGTTGCACTCAATAAGGAAAATAATTACAATATTGGATTTAATGTTTTTCTAAAAAGTAGTAAATTTTTCATTAATTTTTTTTAAATATTTGTTATTATAATCATTAAACAGTTCAATTTTACTTTGATTCAAAGCCATTGCACCAGGTCTGGTATTAACATGTTTTTCACAAATTTTTTGTTGTTGAAATAAATTCTCTAAATTTTCTTTTGAAATTAAACGTAAATTTTCAATTAAAATTTTAAATTCTTTTTCAAAAGTTATTTTTATTTCAGAAATTGATGGTTCGGCTCCAATAATTTCCTGAGTCATAATATCACCAAATACTTTTTTATTTAATTCTAACAATATTCTAGCAACAAATTAGTGATATAAATTCAATTTGGTAGAATCTGTTAATTGAATATAAAAAATAATTTTTAAGCTGATTCACCAAGAAAATGTATAATATCATTTGTTACAATAACTGTTCTATCCTTTGGAACATGATATAATTTTTTTAAACCATTTGGTGATTGTACGATAAGTTTTGAAAACGGATCTTTAATGGATTTGTAAAGAATTCCTTTATCTGCAACCGATTGAGACCAATGAATACCTTGAACAAATGAAATTGTTTGAAATTTTATTACTTGATATGAATACACCATTTTCAATTAATTATTAATGATTGGAGTCATTAAGGATTTACCCCCAATTTGACCCAAGAAAATGAATTCTAACCTTTGAATTAATATTAAATTACTTTTAGGGCTTATTACATAACTTGCCAAAAAATTATGTGACGTTTTTATAGCTTTGAAAACTTGAATAAATATGACAATTAAATTACGATGTGGTGATTATGGTTATGAATGTGAATTTGTCATAAATGAAGAATTAACTTTAGGTTTAATTGAAAAATTAAGGGAACATTTTGAAGATAAACATGGAATTGATTTTACAATTGAAGCAGTTACACAAATGATTACTAATCGTGGACATTCTTTAGAATCAATTAAAAAATAATAAATTTAATTAAAAATTTATTTTGGCATATTTACTAGCACAATAATTGCAGCACAAATACCCATTAAAGCAAACATGTATTTTCTATATTTTGGGTCACTTGTTCTCATAGTATTATTCTAAATGTTATGTGATTTAAAAATTATATCATTTTTGAGGGGTTGATATCTTACCTAAAATAATATTTCTAACTTTAACCATCTTTCTTGCCAACATAAATCCACCACCAGTCATAGAACTTCCAACAATAATGTGTAACAAGTTAGCATCTTGTGTTGGTGCAACTACAACAACATATGCAAGACCAATAATCATTAACAATATACCAAAACCTGCAAAAATAGCCATCATTATTGGAACTCTAGATGGTACTGGAGGCAAGTATGGATCTGCGGTATATTTGGCAGATGATGCTTCAATATCTACAAGATCCTTACAAACATCGCAACATCGGTGACGTTTTTTGTTTTGCCATGTTGTAGTTAAAAAATAGAAATCTTGATGACACGAATCACATGATCTTTTAGGAATAGTTATTTTTCCATTATCATCAAAGTCTTGACCCATTTTTTTCATACATTCTTTACAATAATATCCATGAATTCTCCATTGTTTTTGAAAATTATATTTTTTAATGCCTAGTGCAGTATTGCACCCAGTACATGAGGTCATTATGCTCCTTTTGTTTTATTTCCACTAATGACTTTTGCGATTCCGCCTCTTGCTTCAATAATTGGCAAGAATATGATAAATGCTGCTGCAACTGTTACCCATACTATTGAGATTCCAACCCAGATACTGTAAGAACCAAGATCAAATACATATCCTGATGCAATTAATGGCATTGGCCATGCAATGATTAGTATCAAAGTCATAATACCTCCACCTCTAACACTAAACTTGTAGGCTTTCTTCAATGTCTCTTCGTCTTCAGTTGTTTGCTCTTTAGAGATTTCGACAAGAGTAATCTTGGTTTTAAGTTCATTCCAATCGAATGTTTTACCTGCTGCAAGACTTCCAATTATTGCAATTATACCACCTGAAATAATTCCTGCGACGTTTCCAAACAACATGGAGTAATTATCACCAAGACTAGCCAAATCAACAACGCCACCATATTGTGGTAGTGATGCTGCAGTAATTGCCCATGTAGATACTGCAATTATCAATCCAACTACTGCTCCCGCTGTTGCGGCAACTTTGTTGGTTTTAGACCATAATATTGTAAGTGCGATTGGAACTACTGCTGAACCAATCAAGATACCCATTGCCAAGTAAACAAAGCCAAGACTAAGACCCATTCCAAGTAACACAACAGCTAGACCACCCATACCAAGTCCAAAGCCTACAATTGTTGCTCTTGATACTTTGACAAGTTGCTTACCTGTAGCATTTGGATTTTTGTATGTTCTATACAGATCATATGTTACCAGTGAAGATACTGCAATTAATTCTGCAGATCCTGCAGAAGTTACTGCCATGAATAACATTGTTAATACCATAATTGCTCCAACTTCACCCATTAGTGCAGTTGCTGCAGCTGGAACTACTAATCCCATTTGAGCTTGTTGCATAGTGATATCTACATCAAGCGCAACCGCCGTCAGACCCATTGTAGTTGCAAGTGTAAATGGAATTGCAAACCAACATGCTCCACCAAGTAAGAAACCTTTTACAGTTGCTGATGGTTTTGCAGCAATTGCTCGTTGCCAATATGCTTGATCTACAAAGACAGTACCAAAGTTTCCAACTATGTTAATGATACCAAACATCAAACCACCTGCTGATGCCATTGTCAAAAATGCTCCTGCAGCATTACCTTCAACTGGTCTTAATTCTGCTGCTGCAACTAGCTTTTCATACATTCCCTCTACACCACCAGTAAGGTCAGTGTTGATGTAAACTGCTGTTACAAAAGTCAATATTGTTACGAATATGATAATAGTGTGCATATAATCTGCAACAAAAGTTGCTTTTAATCCTCCAACTAATGTGTAAATCATAACACCGATTGGAATTAAGAAAGCGGCTAGAGAAATATTCATACCAGTTAAACCATTGACAACTGCTGAACCTCCAAGTAGAAGCATTGCAGTTACAATCATGTTAGTCATTAATGCAAATACCAAGAATACTTTATGAGTGCCATTACCATATCTTGCACGAATAATTTCTAAGAAAGTGTGTGCGTTTGGTGCTTTTCGTTTTAATTCAATAGCTAAAATTCCAAATAGTAAAACTTGAATTGATGCCCCTGCTGCGTACCAAAATGGACCACTGATACCATATTGATATGCTACAGTAGATGATTGTAGTAAAGTTGCTGCCCATGTCCATGCTGAAACAATTGCTGCTGCTGTAAGACCTGTTTTGATAGTTCGTCCTGCTGTGTTAAACATTTCAGAGGTTTGACTAACACCTAGGTATTTTTCTTCAATTTTTACTTCAACTGTAATAATTACAGCAAATACCATTCCTAAACCAACAACAATTGCCCAACCAATCCATTCTGGTAAGGCTTCTCCAACTGCAAAACCTTCAGATATTGCACCTGCTGCGTATGCAGATTGAGGAATGCTAGAAATAGTAATAATAGCAATTAAAGCTAAAAGTGATAACCCATAGATGGATTTTTGTTTAGACACTAGGAAAACTGATGGTAACATGTACTTAAGGATTCTATGATAAATAATTCTTAAATAGATGATAAATTACGCACTTAAAAATTAAAATAAATTATACAATCTACCTAAAGATAATTTTGTCGCAGGATCAGTTGTAGCAATTTTTCCATCAACTTTTACTTCATATGTTTCTGGATTTACATCAATGTTAGGTGTTGCATCGTTATACAACATATCTTTTTTTCCAATAAAACGACAATTTTTTACTGCAACTAATTTTTTATTACAATTTATTTTTTCTTGTATACCATTATCTATTGCTAATTGGGATGTAAAAATTATAGATGTTGATTGGACTGCTTTACCAAATGATCCAAACATAGGTCTGTATAATATTGGTTCTGTAGTTGGAATAGATGCATTTGGATCTCCCATTAAAGAATAAGCAATAAAACCGCCTTTGATAATCATTTTAGGTTTTACACCAAAAAATTGTGGAGACCAAATTACAATATCAGCTAGTCTCCCAGTTTGCAAGCTTCCAACATGATTAGAAATTCCATGTGTGATAGCTGGATTAATAGTAATTTTTGCAAGATAGCGTTTTACTCTAAAATTATCATTTTGAGAATTATCTTCAGATAAACTTCCAGTCATTTTTTTCATCTTATCTGCAGTTTGCCAATTTCTTGTAGTAACTTCACCAACTCTTCCCATTGCTTGACTATCTGAAGACATCATACTAAGAACCCCAATGTCATGTAAAACATCTTCTGCAGCAATTGTTTCCCCCCTTATTCTTGATTCAGCAAATGAAATATCTTCAGGTACTGATGAATTAAGGTGGTGACAAACCATCATCATATCAAGATGTTCTGCTAATGTGTTTACAGTAAATGGACGTGTTGGATTTGTGGAAGATGGAAGAACATTAGATAGACTTGCAACTTTTAAAATATCAGGAGCATGTCCGCCACCTGCACCTTCAGTATGATAAGTATGAATTGTTCTACCTGCAATTGCTGCAATTGTATCATCAACAAAGCCACATTCGTTTAGAGTATCAGTATGTATGGCAACTTGTGTATCAGTTTTGTCTGCTACATTTAATGCTGAATTTATTGTTGCAGGAGTAGTTCCCCAATCTTCATGTAATTTTAATCCACAAGCTCCTGCTTCAATTTGTTCAAATAATGCTGATTCAATAGAATCATTTCCTTTTGCAAGAAAACCAAAATTCATTGGAAAGTTATCTACAGATTCTATCATTCTATGAATATTCCATTTTCCAGGTGTACATGTTGTAGCATTAGTTCCATCAGCAGGACCAGTTCCACCACCAATCATGGTTGTAGTTCCATTACAAATTGCATGTATTACTTGTTGTGGAGAAATAAAATGAATATGGGTATCAATTGTACCAGGAGTACAAATTGTATTTTCTCCAGCAATAATTTCAGTGTTAGATGAAATTATCATATCTACATCATCTGTAATATTTGGATTTCCAGCATTTCCAACACCTACAATTCTTCCATCCTTTACACCAATGTCAGCTTTGATAATTCCTAAAACAGGATCCAAAATTATTGCATTTGTAATAACAAGATCAAGTGAATCACTTCTTAACACTCCACTAGCTTGTCCCATTCCATCTCGAATACTTTTTCCACCGCCAAAAACAGATTCATCACCATGCTTTATCAAATCTTTTTCAATTTCAATAATTAAATCAGTGTCAGCAAGACGAATTCGATCACCAGTTGTAGGACCAAATAGATCAACATAATTTTTTCTAGAAATAGTTAATGTCATAATTCCATACCTAAAAATCCCTGTTCCTTTGCTTTAGAAAATGCTTCATTTTTCTTTTCAGTTAATGAACCATTTACTAATCCACTAAATCCATAAACAATTCTTTTTCCAGAAAATTCTGTTAGTTCTACTTTTTTACTATCTCCAGGCTCAAATCTTATAGATGTGCCTGCAGAAATATTCAGATGAAATCCATAAGACTTTCTTCTTGGAAATTCTAATGCTTTATTCACTTCAAAAAAATGTGCATGAGATCCAACTTGAATTGGTCTATCTCCAGTATTTTTAACATCTAGCGAAATTGTAATTTTTTCAGCATTTGCAATTATTGGTTCTTCAGACAAAAAATATTCTCCAGGATTCATTTTAAATTTCACCTATGGGATCATGCACAGTAACTAATTTTGTACCGTCATCAAAAGTAGCTTCAACTTGTATAGAATGAATTAATTCAGAAACTCCTGGCAATACTTGATTCTTTTTTAGCACATGTTTTCCAGAACTCATTAACTCTGAGACAGATCTTCCATCTCTTGCGCCTTCTAGTATATGATCAGAAATAATAGCTATAGCTTCTGGATGATTCAATTTTAGTCCTCTACCCTGTCTTTTACGAGCTAATTCGGCTGCAACAAAAATATTTAATTTTTCTAATTCTCTAGGAGTAAGCATCAATAGTTATAGTATTCAATTACTGTATATAATAATTCAAACATAAATTACAAAACTATAACTTTATCAGAATTAAAAAGTAATTATGATAAAAATTAATTCAGTTTTAGGAAGTATTTTTGAATCGACTAAATTTGATCGAACTAATTTTGAAAAATTAGTAATTTCACGAATTGACTTAGAAAAAAGAATTCTAAGAAAAAAGACAGATTTAGGCACAGATATAGGAATTAATCTAGATTCAGGCATTAAACTTCAACATGGAGATATTATTGGAAATAATGAAACAAAAATTGTTGTTGAACAAATTCCTGAAAAGGTAATTTCAGTAAAATTAAAAGAAAATAATCAAAATATAGCCATATTATTAGGCCATATTATTGGAAATAGGCACAGACCAATTGCAATTAAGGATAAAATGATATTATTTCCAATTCAAGAAAATTCAGAATTAGAAATATTTCAAAGACTTTTCATAGAAATTATTGATCATATAGAATTAAAAATAGAAGAGCAAATATTTTTGCCTCATACAAGTGCTGATGTACATGAACATTGATGAAAGTAATGAGGATCTTGCAGTTATGCAGCTTTCAGACTCATTTTTTCCTACAGGACTTTATGCAACATCTAACGGATTAGAATTTCTTTTTTCTAATAATGACATTAAAGGAGTGGAAGATATTAAAAATATGATTAAAGTAAATATTGAACAACAAATAGGACCTTTAGATTGTGTAGCACTTTCAAACACCTACATAAATGCTCTAAAAAAAGATTTTGAGGAAATTATTCAAGCAGACGAAGTTGCTTTCATTATGAAACCAATAAAAGAAATAAGAAAGGCATCAGTTAATTCAGGAATTCAATTAATTAAATGTGTTTCAGAATTTGTAAAAGATGATGATATGTTAAATGAATATCAAAATGCAATTAAAGAAAAAAAGGTTCATGGTATATTTCCAGTTGCATTTGCAATATGTTGTAATGCTTTAAAAATAAGAAAAGAAAAAAGTCTTACAATGTTACTATATGGTTTTACAGTTAGTGTTATAGGAGCAGCATTAAGATTAGGATTAATTCAACATTTGGAAGGTCAGAAAATTATTCATGAAATAAAACCAATAATTATTCAAACTTTAAAAGAAAATTCTAATAAATCACTTTTTGATATGTGGCAATTTGCACCAGAGTTTGATATAATTCAAATGTCACATGAAAAAATGGATTCTAAAATGTTTATTACATAAAAATTAATTTTCGCTTTATGACTCATATACCAAGAATAGGGATTGGAGGACCAGTAGGTTCTGGAAAAAGCATGTTAATTGAATGTCTTGTGCCTATACTAGCTAAAGTTGGTTACAGTATGAGCATTATCTCAAATGATGTTATCTCAAAAGAGGATGCAGATAGAATTAGAAATAATTTAGCAACAAAAAAAGGATTATTACCAGAAAATATGGTAATTGGACTTGCTACAGGAGGATGTCCACATACAGCAGTAAGAGAGGATCCTTCAATGAATTTAGCGATAATAGAAGAAATGGAAGACACTCATCCAGAATTAGATTTAATTATAATTGAAAGCGGTGGAGACAACGTAACTACTACATTTAGTCCAATTCTTGCAGATTATTTTATTTACATAATTGATGTTGCTGGTGGGGATAAATATCCAAGAAAAGGTGGTTTAGGAATTACCAATTGTGATCTTTTGATTATAAATAAAATAGATCTTGCAGAATTAGTTGGTGCAGATTTAGAAATGATGAAAGCAGACGCTGAAAAAATAAGAAAAGAAAAACCGTTTGAATTTATTAATTGCAAAACAGACCAAGGAATCAAAAAAATTGCAGAACACATTATTCATGATTTATTATTAGATTCTCAACCTAAATCAAAAAGTTTAAAAAAAGTGTAAGATTTGAATGACATAAAATTAATTTCAGATGAAACTCCACAAGAAGTAAAAAAATATGATATGAAAATAGAACAATTAGAAGTTGGAAAATCAGGTAAAGTTGGAATTTTAGATGTAGAATTAAAAGAAAATAGTGAATTAAAAACAGTCATAACAAAACAATTTTCACAAGTTCCTTTACAAATTCAACGAGCCGTATATCCTGAAAGTTCACTTCCAGGTATGGCATATTTGTATATTATTTCGCCTTCAGGTGGAATTTTGCAAGGAGACAGATACAAGACAGATATCACATTAAAAAATAAAGCAATTAGTCACATTACTACACAAGGTGCAACCAGAATCTATAGTATGAATTCGAATTCTGCATCACAAATAGTGAACATTACATTAGATGAAAATTGTTACTTGGAATATATTCCAGATCAAATAATTCCATACAAAAATTCTAGATATTATCAAAAAGTGAATTTGAATATACATGATAATGCAACTCTAATTTATTCAGAAGTTTTAACACCTGGACGAACAGCAATGAAAGAAAATTTCGATTATGATATTTGTTATCTTAGAACATATTGTAAAAATCAAAACAATAAGTTTAGATGTTTAGAAAATATGAAAATAGAACCTAAAAAATATAATATGAAAGTAAAAGGAGTTTTAGGGAAATACAATATTGTTGGAACTATGTATGTTTTAACAAAAAAGACCCACATAGAGAATCTAGAAGGAAAAATTTATGAAAAAATACAAAAATCAGAATTAGTTTCAATAGGTACATCAATTCTACCAAATGAATCAGGAATCATTGTTAAAATTTTAGGAAATAATACTGAAGATATTTTTGATAAAATTTATGATGTTTTAAGAATTACTCGAAAAGAAATTTTAAAAGCTGAATTTACTAAAATAAGAAAAAATTAGATTATTGATAAAAATCAGGTTCTTGATCCTTTTTCTGTTTTGGAAGATCCTCCATTACAGCTTGAACAACTTCGTTGTGATTGTAAGTTAAATGTCTTAGAAATTTTGCAGATTGATCAGATCTTGTTTTTTCATCAGCAAAAAGCATTTCAGGACTACTTAATTCATTCATCATTTCTTTGCACTCTTTACAAGGTTCAAAATCAAGATAAAGTTTCATTAGTTCAACTCATTTTACATAGTATTTACAGTATTCTACAATTTTTAGCCATAAAAATATCTAAAAAAGAGGAAGTTATTCAACCTCCACTTTTTTACCAGTTTGTTTTTCTACAGTTTGTTTGAAAACAAGCTCTAAAACACCATTTTTGTAAGATGCTGTTGCAGAGTTTTCATCAACTTTATGCTGTAGTGGAACTTTGGAATGATATTTTTTATCACCATGTTCTGCAGAAATATCAACAACATTTTTGTCAACAAAAATTTTGACATCTGTTTTTTCAACTCCTGGCATTTCAGCTATTATCTTCACTACTTTTTCCTTTTCATCAACAATCGTATCAACAATTGCTTCTCTGGTATCTGAAGTAGGAAGTTGTTTTGGTTTTACGTTTCCATATTCCTGAACAGAAGGTTTCCCATCTGGACCAACAGTCATTGTGTAACCGTAAAAAATTGGGCCAGAATTGGAATTACCTTTGAATTCTTCAAAAATATCATTTGTATCAAAAAATGAATTTGACATTGTTTTGAAGATTCTATCAATTTCGGTTTCGAAGAAACTTGTCATATTAATCTAATATATGTAATATTTATGACATTATATAAATATTTACAAATATAGATCATAATATTACATAATCCTATTATAACTGACATAATATAATAATCTTCATGAGAACAGCCATGTCCATTCCTGAAGTTGTAAGAGAAATCATAACAAGAAATCGCTCAATTTATGATTGTATGAAAATGGATTTGATCAATTATACGGCATTAGCAGTAAAGATTCAACCAGAAATAGAAAAAATGTTAGGAAATTCGGTTAATCTCAATACTGTGGTAGTTGCAATCAAAAGATACGCAGACTCATTTGAAATTAAGGATGAAATGAAAGATGAATCAGTTTTGAAAAATGCTAGATTAGCATTAACAGATGGAATTATGGATGTTAGGTTTTCAGTAAAGGATTCAAATGAAATGGATCCGATGTCTATTTTAGATAAATTTTCCAAGGTAACTAATAATTATGAATTTTTTAGATTGTCAGATTCATTTAGATTTCTTACAGAAGATATGGAAGATATAAGACAAATTTTCAATAGTGTTTCACAAAGAAAAGATATGTTTAGTACAGGTCTTGCAAAAATAAGAATTTCAATACCAAATTCACAAAATCAATCAGATGTTGTGTCATATGTCGCAGAGGTATTACATGCAAATGGTGTAGAATTAGTTAATGCATTTTTTAGCCAAGATAATATTACAATAATTCTAAATGAAAGAGATTCATCAAGAGCTTATGATATACTACATTCAGATATTATGAGAAAATAAGAAAAACTAGTGCTATTTTTTAATATTTAACTACTACCATTTAATTATTCAAAATATAAGAGAAAATTATTGGTAAAAAATAAGAAAAAAATTGTAATTTTAGGAAGTGGTTTTTCAGCAGTAGAATGTGCAAAAAAATTAGAAAGAGAGTTTGGTAATGAACCTGAAATTGAATTAGTAATGATTGGAGAAGATAATTTTTTGTTATTTACACCAATGTTACCACAAGTAGCTTCAGGCATGATTGAAACTAGGCACATTGTTTTTCCAATTAGAACTATTTGTAAGAAAACAAAATTCTATGAAGGAAGAATCAAAAATATTGATCCGTATGGAAAATTAGTTACATTATGGGGAACAAAAGACAAAAGAAGTATTTCTATTCATTATGACTTTTTAGTAGTTGCACTTGGTAGTGAAACTAATTTTTTTGGTATGGCTGATGTTGAAAAAAATGCATACACACTAAAAACACTAAATGATGCTGTAATGCTGCGAAATAGAATAATTGATATGCTTGAACAAGCAGAAAATGAAACTGATCCAATTCTTCGAAAAAGTTTTTTGAATTTTGTTGTAGTTGGTGGTGGTTTTGCCGGAATTGAAACTGCAGGAGAATTAATGGACTTACTTTTAGATGTACAAAAATATTATCCTAGCATCCAAAAAAATGATCTTAAAGTAATTGTTTTAGAGTCATTGGGAGAAATTTTACCTGGATTTAATAAAAAATTAGCAGAATTTGCGAAAAAGAAATTATCAGAAAAAGGTATCGATATTCAATTAAATAAAGCTGTTACAAGTTTTGATGGAAATGAAGTTACCATAAAATCATTGGAACAAACGTCAAATGATTCTACTAATCTGTCTGAAATTAATTCTATATTTACAAAAACTATGATTTGGACAGCAGGAATTACTCCTGTTAATACAATTAAAAGATCAATGTTCCATACTGAAAAAGGTAAAATTGTAATTAATGATTTTCTTGAGGTCTCAAAATTTCCAGGTGTATTTGCAATAGGTGATTGCGCACTGTTTATAGATCCAATTACAAATAAACCATTTCCTTCAACTGCACAAGTTGCTGAGGCACAAGCAAAATTAGCTGCAAAAAATTTAATTTCATTAATAAAAAATTCTGAAAAAGAAAAATTTGTTTATCACTCTAAAGGACAATTAGCAGTTATTGGAAAGAGAACTGGTATTGCAACAATTTTTGGAATAAATATTTCAGGGTTTTTAGCTTGGTTAATTTGGACAAATGTGTATTTATCAAAAATACCAACATTTGACAAAAAAACACGTGTATATCTTGATTGGGTAATAGATTTATTTTTTGATAGAGATGTTTCACGATTAAATTACATTAAACGTGAAACTGAAAAAGAATACAAATTACTTGATGAAGTGGATGATGTCTGGTAATTAGTTTTTAGATTTTTTTCTTAATTCCAATTACTATAATAGCTGGCACTCCAATATACATTGCCAAATTTAATGCAATAACTGAAATTCCAATTCCTAAAACTTCAGACTCTGAATTTGCATTTTCCATTAAAGATAATGTAGAAATCATTGGTGTAATTGCAAGTTTTACTGCTTCTTTGAATACAGGATTTTCACGCTCGTAATCTGCAATTGTTGGACTAAAAGAGTAATAGAATTCGTTAAATGTTTTCATAAATACAGTTCCTGATTCTGTGTTTAGTAAAGAATTGTCTCTAATTTCTCGTAACAGTTGTACTTGTGGTGCAAGTTCAGAACCATAGGTGGCTGTTGCAATTAGACAACCACCACCTTTCTCTTCATCTAAAGTTTCTGTAGAAATTTCCATTATGGTATTGTCTTGTGAAAGTATTTTAAAAGAATCCAATGATTTATTAAATTTTGTAATTTCATTATCAAAATTATCTAATAAATTATTATAAGCAAATGTATAAGATTTTTCTTCTGAAAGTATTATTACGTCTATAAATTTAATTTTAAGTGTCTTATCATCTACTTGAAAATTTCCAATAGCCTCAGTTTGATAAACATTTGTACGGATTAGTTTTTGAGAAAGTATTTCTAATTGTTTTGAAGTAATTGCTGCATCAAGTAGATTATTTTTTTCTTTAATTAAATCATCAATTGTTTTATTTGCAGCATTTTCAATCGTTAAAGAAATTACAGGATTGACTCCGTCAGTTTTAGGACCAACGGCTGCAACATCTGGTGCCCCTATAGTACTTTGATCTGGTTGTTGTAGTAGCCATCCTTCAGGTGGACTAAATGAAATACCAAGTTCTTCACTTTCAAAAATTTGATTATCAGTTACTTCTTTTATACTTGAACCTGTGCGTTCAGGTTCAACATAATCAATAATTCCTAAAACAGAATCACGATTAACCATTGCTGTTTTAATAATTCTAACTTGTTCAGGGTCTACAGGTCTATCGTTAGTTTCTGTTTGAACTGCTGCAATTCTATCGAGTGTCCGAAAACTTTCTTCTGTTGCAATTCTTCCAAATGCAGTGTATTCACCATCAAGAAAGTTTGAATTCTTATGAATAATAAAAAATTGTGAGCCTGCACTATTTGGATCTGCTGATCTTGCCATAGACACAATACCGCGGTTATGTTTTATCGAGTTAAATTCTTGATTTAATTTTTTATCAGGACCTCCTTGGCCCCAAGTGTCTGGATTTCCATTAATTGTATTAGGATCTCCGCCTTGAATCATAAATCCAGGAATTATTCTATGAAATAATGTCCCATCATAAAATCCATCTCTACTTAATTGAATAAAATTTGTTACATGATTCTCTGCATCCGCAATAAAGAATTCTATTACAATATCACCTTGATTAGTTTGAATTATTATTACAGGATCATTGTATATAGCAGCATCTACTAAATTTACTAATCCAATTGATAATAATATAAAAATAAATGTAAAAACTACTCTAATCAATGTTTAAAAAAATATTATCTCCCTTAAAAGGTAATTGTATTACTTTTTAATAAAGTCTAATAAATTGTCGTTATGGAATCTAATGAAAATATTCAAGCACATCTAGTTTCAGTATGGAGAGAATCTAAAAACTTTTTCTCAATTGGTGGAAGAGAAGGAATGTTGGTCTTGACTGATAACCATTTGATGTTTGTACATAAAACAGAATCAAAAATGAATTGGTGGAAAGCCATTACTCAAAGACAAGTAGTTAATTTTCTAAAATCTAAAAACACAATGATTCATCATGATGGATATAATAAAGAAGATCTTTCAAATGATCTAAAAAATAATAAAAATGTAGAATTAACATTTGATGAAATTGATATAATTATTTCTGAAGAAAAAACATGGGGTAGTGTTTTGTATCTAGAATATGAAAAAGAAGGCAAAAAAGAAAAATTTCAGTATGCAATTGCCCAAGATTGGGTAAAATATCCTATGAAAGAACCTACAAAATTTATGAAGGTGGATTGGGCACCATTTGTCCAATATATTAAAGAAAGGCAAAAATTTACCAAATAAAATTGGGAAAAGTTTTTGCTGTCGGTGTAGGTCCTGGATCACCAAAATATGTGACAGAAATTGTAAAGGAAATTATTCAAAACTGTGATGTTATAATTGGTTACAAGTACACTCTAAAAACAATAGAGAAATTTATTGTTGGAAAGGAAATTTATGAAATAACAATGAATGACCAAGAGAAGTCTTATCAAAAAATACTTCCAGAACTTGGTAACAGGACATTGGTAATTCCATTTACAGGGGATGTAAATTTTTCAGAATCTGAAGTAGTTGATAGATTAATAGAGATTTTTGGAGAAGTGGAAATTGTGCCTGGAATAAGTTCAGTTCAAGTTGCCGCATCACGAGCTAAAGTTCCTTTAGATAAATCTAAAGTGATTACAATGCATGTAACAACTTCTATTGAAGATAAAAAATTAGAATTACAAAAAGCATTGATTGATGGGTTTAGTGTAGTATTAGTTCCAAGACCCTGGCCCAAACAACCAGACAAACACTTTATGCCGTCAGAAATAGCTCTTTATCTTCGAGAAAGTGGTTTTGAAACAACAAAGATGAAAGTTCATGTTTATGAAGCAATTACGACTGAAAATGAAACTAATTTTGAAGGAACCGTAAAAGACTTGGAAGGAAGGAAATTTTCTGATTTATCTGTAATGGTGTTTAATCAAACAAGTTTGGATTCTTATATGAATTATAGATGGCAATGGGAAAATTAATTATCTAATCTAAAATCCAGGCATTTCAATATTTTCATTTTCAATTAACTCTATCATATAAAATTCAATATATCCACCGGCTAAAAGAAGACCTATTACAATTCCAATTTCAATAATAGTTGGTTTGATAAATTGAGACAATTTTGTTTTTGTAATTATTGCTTTAATCAGAATAAAACTTCTAGAAATTGCTAATGAATATGAAAAAATTTCCATTAATCCAAACGGAGATAAAAATAAGACAGAAAGAGGTGAAATGTTAGCTATTTCTGGCATAAAAGTTACAATTGCTGCAAAAGCATACCCTGTCGACCATGAAGAAAAGAGTCCCCAAAAAATACCAAAACCAGGAATAAACATTGGTAATGCAATGGTTGTGTTGTGTACAAAAATACCAAAACCGTCAATATCTAAAACTAATTTTTTAAATTCTTCCATGAATAAACTTGCATCTTCTTCACTAACAGTAGACATTGAACCAAGTTGAAAAATAGTTGTAAATATGGCTAAAAATGCAAAAAAAGTAATAAATCGAATTTTATTCATAATGTTTTGTTTTATTGAACAATATTTGAGGGTTAGTTTAGAGCAGATTTAATTAAACCAGATTATATTTTTTGATATGAAAAAGGAGTTATCTTTTGTATTAAATTATGCTTTGACCAAAGGAATTCAAATTCATCCAGATGCATTTAAAATTTTAGATGATATTACTGATGTAAAAAAATTAGAGAGAATCATTAAAGAAGTAGTTAAAGAGAAAACTAAACAAAAATTATTTCAAATTAATCAAAATGATTTAGAAACATATCTTGGAATAAAAGATGACCCTAATCTTCAAAATGAAATGAGGATATTATCAGATCCTACTCAAAAAATTACATCAGGAGAAGGAGTAAAAGGATACAATGCTTTGTTTTCTAGTCGTTTTAACAAGCTTAAACGAATTATCTCAGATAGACCAGAGTCGAAAATGATAAAATCAATATCTGTTGTTAAAACGACAAAATTAGAAAATGACGTGTATGTGTGTGGATTAGTTACCACAAGAGATATTGAAAGAAATGTCACAAAATTATTGTTAGAAGATCCTACAGGCTCATTTGAAGGTATTATTTTTGATGAAGAATTACAAAAGTCTGCTGGAACTCTGCTTATTGATCAATTTGTTATGGCGCGAGTTACTACATCTAAAAATTCAGGATTAATTATTAAAGATTTGATTTTACCTGATATTCCAGATCAAAAAATTAACAAATCAGAAAGTGAAGTGTATGCTGTATTTCTATCTGATTTACATATTGGTAGTAAATACTTCATGGAAGAAGAATTAATTGAATTTGTAAATTGGTTATCCAGTCCGGATGCAGTTGCTAGAAAAATTCGTTTTATATTAATTGGTGGAGATGTAGTTGACGGTGTTGGGATATACCCAAATCAGAATAAAGAACTGATTTGCCAAACAATTGAAGAGCAATTACAAAAAGCAGAAAACCTATTAGATAAGATTCCAAAAAATATTAAAATTATCATCATGCCTGGAAATCATGATCCTGGTAGAAGAGCCCTGCCTCAACCTGCAATCCCACGAAAATATAATTCTGGTTTATGGGAAAGAGAAAATATTGAAATGGTTGGAAATCCAGCTCTTATTTCATTAAATGGAGTTAAAGTATTGATGTTTCATGGCCAAAGTATAGATGATATTGTAAAGACTACTCCTGGGTTAAGTTATGATAGACCAACTGATGTTATGAAAAGTCTTCTTAGAGCTAGACATCTAAGTCCAGTTTATGGTAGCTCAACACCAATAGCACCAGAAATGGAGGATCTCTTAGTAATTGAAGATATCCCAGATATTTTTCATGTAGGACATGTACACAAGGCTCAATTAGGTATGTACAAAGGAATTTTGTTAGTTAATTCAGGTTCCTGGCAAAAACAAACACCTTTTCAAGCAAGTGTTGGAATGATTCCAAATCCAGGTCTTGCCATCATTGTAAATCTAAAAACTTTTCAAATTTTTCATGAGAATTATAATTCAAATTTAAATAATATCTTGCAAAGTTAATTCGTCTTTAAAAGATTTTTTTATCATTTCAGATGTAACTGTAAGTTTGTATTTTTTTGTTCTTCCATGAATTCCTTGATGAATTAGTCGTCCAGAAATAATTCCTGATAATTCAATTTCACTTAACATTTGTGTAATTCGTCTTTGAGTTAATTCGTCTTTTCCAACTGACTTACAGAGGTTTTTGTATGAAGAGTAAATCTCCCCAGTAGAGGATCCGTTTGCCTTCATTATGGCTAAAAGTACTAATTTTTCGTGTAGTGGATATGATTTTAGAGAGGCTTCTTCTTTATTTTCTTCAATTTTAAGAGAGGCTTCTCTAACATGTTCAATTGTGACGTGGTTAGATTGTTGTCTTTCAGCTAGTTCTCCTGCTACACGAAGTAAATCTATTGCTCTTCTAGCATCTCCATGCTCTCCTCCAGCAAGTGCAGCACAGAGGTTTAATGCAGGTTCTTGTACTGCATTTTCAATAAAAGATTCATTAATTCTTTCTTTCAGAATTTTTTTAATTTGTTCAACATTATAATTTGTAAATACAATTTCTTCCTCGCCTAGACTGCTAATTACTCGTGGATCAAGTTTTTCTTTGAATGTTAAGTCATTTGAAATTCCCACCATAGTTAAAGAACCAACCTCTAATTGTTCATTTGCTCTTGTGAGTTGATATAAGATATCTTTGCCAGTTTTTGCTATTAATTGTGCAAGATAGTCTATTTCATCAATTACAAAAATCGCGTTAAGTTTTTCTTCTCTAATTTTGTTTAGCAATCTTTTGAAAACTTCACTAATTGCAAGCCCAGTTGTAGGTAATTCCTTCTCATTTAGTCCTAATTGCCTGCCTATACTGACTAATAATCCATACAATGTTGTCTCGTTTTTAGAATTTGCATATACTAATTTTATTGGAAAGTTTGATTTTTCTACTCTTTCTTGAATTTTAGAAAGGACTTTTTTAACAACTAAAGTTTTACCAGTTCCAGGTTTACCATAAACTAGTAAGTTGGATGGTCTAGATTGTTTTAGAATTGGAAGTAGTGATTGAGTGACTTGTTCTTGTTCAGAATCCCTATGAAATATTATGTTTGGAATATATGTAAAATGAAGAATTTCTCGATTTTTTATTATTGATTTTCCTGATTCTGCTGCATCAAGCATTCTGTCAATTGGATCAGACATACTCAGACACCTTCATTTCCATTATGTTTCATCTTAATCATCTTTTATCAAAAAGAGTATAGTTCACAATAGTAATTCTAGTTTAGTTTATGATTAGTTATTTTTAGTTAGATTTAGATTTTTTAAAAAAAATTAATTTTAAAAAATGAGAGTAGAAATATTGGTGTGTGGGTCATTGTTAGAAAAAATGGTTAACAATTTGTTAATTTTATATGAAGAAAAATAAAAAAAAGCCTGTTTTTACCCCTTTATTTCCAATCCAAGCGTGAAGAAACTCATTAACACTGTTAATATCTCAAAATTACCCCTTTATTTCCACTCCAGGCGTGATAATTTTCATAAAAGGGGGATAATTAAGAAACTAGGTGTTAATATTACAAAACATGCTAAGCGTAGGTTAGGCAGTCAATGTTAACAAACTACAATGTTAACAAATCTGATCAGATCAATCTAACCACTGATATTTGATCTGTTAGATCTCAAAGACATGGCTAAAAAACGTATACGTATAGATATGGAGGATGCAGACGGGGCCCGTTATGACATTAAATTAGAAGGAAATGTTACCAGGGAAAAAGTCCTTAAAATATTTGAAATGATGGACTTGATGAATATTGAAGAAGAGGAAGAAAAATCAGTCAAAATGGACTCTACAGGCTCTAAAATTTGGCATACTGTGGATAAATTTTTCCCTATAGGCAAATTTACTTCAAATAACATTCTTGAGAAATATGAAGATGAATTTAACGAACCTGTAAAACTTAGTGTGATTTCAACATATTTGTCACGTTTTGCCTCAAAAGGTAGGGTAGAAAGGATTAGAACTGGTAAAGAATGGACTTACCAAACCCTAAAAATTACTCAAAAACAACAAAACTAATCAAATTATAGTTACTTTTCTGACTATCAATCTATCTTTTCCAAGAATTATTTTTACATATTCACCCTTTTGTATATCCATAAATTTTCTAAATTGTTTTGGTATCGAAATAGTGCCTGCAGATGTGATCTTTACCAACACTTCGTTTTCCTGTACTGACATATTTTAATTATAAATTAATAATATATATAATTTATTAAAATAATATATTAATAAATAATAATGATTTTAGTCTAAAATCAACAAAATTACAAACAACTCATCTTGAGATAATTTTCTTAATTATCTACATAATAACTGAAGATGCAACATCTAATTCAACTTTGGATTTTCCTTTTTCAGTAATTGAATATGTATATGGTTTTGTTTGTGTGTTCCTTTGAACTAATCCACTTTCAAATAATTTCTTCATCAATCTAGAAATATGTTCTCTACTTCGTTTTGTTGTGATTTGTATATCACGTGATGTCATAGATTTGTTTGTGATTAACTGCAACACGTAATTTGTAGGGCTCACATGTTCAATACTTGAAATATTAGGCACAAAAACAGGTTTTTTAACAATATTAGGCTCTTTTATCACTTCAATTTCTTTGTCAAACTCTTGATTATTATCAACCAATCTTTGCATAAACTGTTTTAATTCTAGATTAGAATCCACAGGACTTTCAACTACACCCTGAATTTCTAATGCATCTAGGCGTATTTTCATATCAATTAACTGTCTTTCATAATACTCTAAGCGCTCTGTCTGAGTAGGATCAGTAATATCACTACTAGATTTTATGAATGGACGTACTTTAATGAATAGATACAAACCACCCAGACCTATCAAAAATGCTAAAATCACTCCTAAAATCACTTCAGGATCAGGAATTTCTACTAACATCACAATTTCTATGCCCATGTTGTGATTTATTGTGATTGACCAATATTATTTCACACTTTAGATTAACAATCTCACAATAACAATCACAATCTCATTATTGATAATCACAATTGATAATTCATTATCTTAATCACATTAATCACATATTTGATGCCTGTCTGATTAATTTCTCTATTACACTAATCACTTCTTCCTCTCTTTCAGGAAATATGTCACTTTGATTAATCACACTAATTTGTTCAGAAAGCTTTGCTATCACGTCAATATCATCAGGCAAAAGTATGCCTAAACCACGTAAAAGTATGATTGAATAGAATAATGCAATTAATTTCTCTCTAGATTGACTTACTTGCCTATAATACGCTCCTTTAGATATTGGAAAACTTGATTCTAGAAGATTCTTTTGATTTAAAATTATTTCAATTTGTCGCTCTGTAAATAGTGATTTTTTGATAATTTTACTAATAATGTTGTTAAAATTGGATTCTTTAGATTCTGTCATAGCTATACAATACTGTATACCCCACTCCAATTAAACTTTAAAGTGTCATGTACAAAGCATAATTATGACTGGAAAAGTAGAATCGTTTCTAAAATCTGAATTAGAAAAAAAAAATACATTACTATTTGTCTTAATTGATTCTGAGGTTTCAAATTTACAGGCGTCAAGTAAGCTTGCCCAAGATGTTGAAAAAATAGGCGCTTCTGCTATCTTAGTAGGAGGTTCATCTGCAAATGATCAAATTGAGATGTCTAAAGTTGTTAAAGGCATTAAACAAAATATTCAAATTCCAATTATTCTCTTTCCTGGGAATGTTACAGGTGTTGTACCTGATGCTGATGCTATCTTATTTAGCTCTTTAATGAACTCCGAAAATCCTTATTTTATTACTCAAGCACAAGCATTAGCTGCACCAAGTGTGGCTAAATTTGGTTTAGAAGCATTACCAACTGCTTACTTAGTGATAGGAGATGGGACGTCTGCTTGGTTTGTTGGTTCTGCAAGGGGAATTCCATTTGAAAAACCAAAAATTGCTGCAGCTTATTCATTGGCAGCACAACTTCTTGGAATGAGATTTGTATATTTAGAAGCAGGTTCTGGTGCAAAATCTACTGTGACTCCTGAAATGGTAAAAACAGTCAGACATGCATTTAATGGATTCATAATAGTTGGTGGTGGTATCAAAGAAGTTGAAACTGCAGAAAATTTAGCTAAAGCTGGTGCAGATGCATTAGTTATTGGGACGTTTCTTGAAAAAGGTGGTAGTCTTACAAAATTAGAAGAAATAGCAAAAGCAATTCAAAGAAGCAAGTAATACTGTTCTATTATGGCTGAAAACGATGCAATTTCTAGAATTCGTGGTATTGAGATGCCAGATTATTACCTAAATTATTATTCAAACCTCTCAACTGAAACATATTCTATTTTTGAGCATGCTGCATTAGCAAAATCTACATTAGTAGACTCCTCAGGAATTATTGAGCCTAAAATTGCATTTGATTTAGCAGATCGAGTAGCTAAAATGCACGAAATTGATATTGCGGCTCCTCTAAGAGAAATTTTAAAAATTAATGGTAAAGAACGTTCTGCATTAATTTTAGCAGAAGATATTGCTTTAGGAAAATATTCTTTACCTAATGCTTCATTAGAAGATAAATTAGATCTTGCAGTACGTGTAGGGTTAGCAATAATTACTGAAGGTGTTACAATTGCACCTTTACAAGGAATTAGTGAAGTCAAAATAAAGAAAAACAAGGATGGAACTGATTATCTATCAGTTTCAATTGCAGGACCTATGCGTTCAGCAGGCGGTACAGAATCTGCAGTTACTTTGTTAATTGCAGATCATGTTAGAAAAATAACAGGATTATCTAAATTTCAGGCTAACTCTTTTGATGATGAGACAGGTAGATTTATTGAAGAATTACGAATTTATGAAAGAGAAGCTAGTAGCTTTCAATTTCATATTTTGGATGAAGATATTGAACATGTAATTTCAAATCTTCCAGTTGAATTAGCTGGTGTTGATACTGATCCATATGAAGTTGTAAATCATAAAGGAATGACTCGAATCAAAACTGATAGAGTTAGAGGAGGAGCTTTACGTGTACTAAATGACGGATTAATTGGAAGATCAAAAAAATTACTACAAAGAATTGACATGTACAAATTAGATGGCTGGGAGTGGCTTAATGATCTTAAAGGTGCAGTTCAAACAGGTGATAATGAGGAAGATGCAGCAGCAAAAAGAATGCGTGAGGTAATTACAGGTAGATCTGTATTATCTATGCCTAACAAATTGGGTGGGTTTCGTCTTAGATATGGAAGAGCATGTAATACTGGTTTTGCGGCAGTAGGATTTCATCCAGTTGTTGCTGAAATTTTAGATCATACTATAGCAGTTGGCACACAAGTCAAAATTGATATTCCAGGAAAAGGAGCAACTGTAGCATTTGTTGATTCTATTGAAACCCCAATAGTGCGCCTTCAAAATGGAGATGTTGTAAAAATTAAAGATGTTGAACATGGGATAAAAATTAAAAATAAAATTGAAAAAATTCTGCATCTTGGGGATATACTAATTACATTTGGAGATTTTCTTGAAAACAATGCTCAACTAATTCCTTCAGGATATGTTGAAGAAATTTGGATAGAACAACTAAAACAAATTATTTCAAATTCTGAGCCTAAAAATAAATATCTAGAGCAATTCTTAACAAAATTACCCTCTATTGAAGAAGCATTAAAAATTTCAATTGATTTTCACTTTTCATTACATCCTCATTATCTATATTATTGGGATAAAATTTCAATAGAAGAACTACTTCAACTTTTACAACCAAGAAATTTTAATGAAAATAAAATTGAATATTCAATTGAAATTAAAAAAATTCTAGAGAAATTAGGGACGCCACATAAAGTTGAAGATCAAATTATTGTTTTAGAAAATGATGAAGCAAAAGTTTTCTTCAATTTATTATTTGTAACAAAACCAATTATCAACGGTTTATCCGTTCCTCAAATTTTAACAAATTCATCAAAAATTAAAATTAATAATAAATTTTCTACTTCAATTGGAGTTAGAATTGGAAGACCTGAAAAAGCAGCTCCTCGACAAATGAAGCCTCCTACGCATGTATTATTTCCAACTTCTGACAAAGGTGGTCCAACAAGAGATCTTCTCAAAGCATCCCAAAATGAGCACTTTTTTACAAATATTTACAACAGACACTGCTTAAAATGTAATGAACCATCTATTGGGATTAAATGTTCTAAATGTGGTGAAAAAACAACAATTTTTTTCAGATGTAATAATTGTAGGGATGTATTAACAGAACAATTTTGTGAAAAATGTAAACGAAAAGCTCCAGCACATTCTCATAAAGAATTCCCATTAAAATCACGACTACTATTAGCTCAAGAAAAAATGGGTCTTCGCGCAAAAGAACCTTTCAAAGGTGTCAAAGAATTAATCAGTGAAGATAAAATTGCAGAGCCTCTTGAAAAGGGACTTGTGCGCCAAAATTATGGTTTAACTACATTCAAAGATGGAACTATTCGATTTGATGCAACAAATTCTCCTTTAACTCAATTCAAACCGTCATGGATAGGTACTTCAATTGAAAAATTAAAGGAATTAGGTTATTCACATGATATCGATGGAAAACCAATTGAAAATATTGATCAAACTATTGAGCTTAGAATACAAGATGTTATAATTCCAAATGAAAGTGGAAAATATTTAGTTTCTACTTGCAAATACATTGATACATTATTAGTAAAATTTTATGGTAAATCATCATTTTACAATGTAAATAATATAGAAGAATTAATTGGTCATCTGATAATTGGTTTAGCACCTCATACTTCTGTTGGAATTGTAGGCAGAATTATTGGATACACTGAAACACATGTTTGTTTTGGTACGCCAAATTGGCATTCAGCAAAACGACGTGATGCTGATGGAGATGCTGATTCAATAATGCTACTCATGGACAGCTTACTTAATTTCTCACGACAATTTCTTTCTGATAAAATAGGAGGATTAATGGACGCTCCATTACTAATTCAACCTCTTGTTTTACCACACGAATCTCAACCTCAGGCACATAATCTTGAAGTAACAAAAATACTTCCTCTAGAATTTTTTGAATCTACAATTCAACAAAGTAAAGCCTCAGATGTTACTTCAGTTGAAATTATTAAATCAAGATTGGACACTAAAAGACAATTTTATGATTATCATTTTACTCATTTAACTTCATCATTAACAACTTCCAAATCTCGAAGTGCATATTCAACATTAGGTTCTATGCTTGATAAATTTGATATGCAAGTTAGAAATGCTGAATTAATTGATGTAGTGAATCCATCTGAACTGGTTTCAAATGTAATTTCAACACATCTTATTCCCGATATAATGGGAAATCTTAGAGCATATGCAAAACAAAGTTTTAGATGTACTGCATGTGGAAAATCATATCGTCGAATACCTCTGATTCAAACATGTGTTTGTGGCCACAAATTAATTGCTACGATTACTAGAGGTTCAGTTGAAAAATATCTAAAACTTGCAAAAAGACTCGTTGACAAATATAATGTTGGTGAATATCAGCGCGGACGAATTTATGCTTTATCTGATGAAATTGAATTAGTTTTTGGTAAAAGTCAAGGGGATCAATCACTACTTACAGACTATGCATGAAATTATCTTAATTTGACGTATTCGTAGGCACCAAGTTTATTGTCGAAACAATATTTGACTTTTTGATAATCTTTTCTCCAAGATTTTACTTTTGGAAGAACTTTCTTTGGATCCTTTTTCTCAATAATAATTTGTTTGATAAATGAGGCAATTTCATTCATCTCATTTTCTTTCATTCCTAATCTTGTAATTTCAGATACACCTAATCTAATACCACCTGGATGGAAATAATTTCTTCCAGCTTTAATATCTCCAGGAATAAGTTGTCTGTTTACAATTATGTTGGCTTTTTCTAATTCAGCTTCAACTTTACCTCCATCAGAATAATCCAAAACATTAACTGCAACTTGATGTGATTGCGTGAATCCTCTACTTTCTCCTAGTACTTTAAATCCCATATCGTTTAGTGATTCTGCAAAAGATTTAGCATTTTTAATTATTTGAGAAGCGTATTCTTTTCCAAATTCCAATGCTTCTGCAAATGCTACAGCTTTTCCTGCCATATTGTTAATATGGTGACTACTAGTCAATCCAGGAAATGTTGCTTTTTTAATTGGCTCTTCATGTTCTTCAGAACCCAATACCAATCCTCCTTGGGGACCAAACAATGTTTTATGAGTACTCATTGTCATTGTATCTGCACCTTCTCGCATTGGGTCTTGGAATTTACCACCTGCAATTAATCCTGCAACATGAGCTGCATCATAATTAATATGAATATTATATGTTTTAAGAAAATCTGATAATTCCTTTAATGGGTGTGGAAATAAAAACAATGAACCTCCAAACATTGCCATTTTTGGGAGGCGGTTGATTTTTTCTAATTCTTTTACTTTATCTTTAGTTTTATCAACATCAATTGTCATTTCTTCGGCATTAAATGGATAAAATTCAATTTCTAATCCATGAACTAATCCAGCTGTTCCAGAATGTTCTTTCTTACCGTGTGAAATATGACCACCTGCGGGAATAGATGGTGCTATCATTACATCACCTGGATTTGAATAAGCAGAGTATACTACTAAATTTGCCACCACCCCAGAAATTGGTCTTACATCAGCAAATTTTACTTTGTATAATTTTTTAGCTAATTTCATACACTCAAATTCTACTTCATCAATGTAGATACATCCTGCATAGACTCTTTCTCCAGGCCAGCCTTCAGCATACCTATTACCAAAATCAGAAATAATTGCTTCTCTAACTGCTGGGCTTGTAATGTTTTCACTGGCAATTAGTGGTATAGAATTTTCAAACCATTTATGATGCTCTTTTAAGTTTGTAAATATTTTATTGTAAGATTCCTTATTTTGGGATTTGACCATGTTTTGTAATTTTTTTTTCCCAATTTAAAAACACCGATATCAATTATTTTTAAAATTCTGATCTGGAAGGTATAAAAAGGGAATTGGGGGGTTTGATTACTATGGGTATGCAAGCAACTTCAAAAGGAACAATGCCTGTTGTATTGCTTAAAGAAGGCGGTACAGAAAGAAAAGGTAGAGAGGCTACAAAAAACAATATTGCAGCTGCCAAAATTATTGCTGAGATTGTTCATACCAGTTTAGGTCCACGAGGAATGGATAAAATGCTCGTTGACTCATTAGGTGACGTTACAATTACAAATGATGGTGCTACAATTTTAAAAGAAATTGATGTACAACACCCAGCAGCAAAAATGCTAGTTGAAATTGCTAAAACTACTGACAATGAAGTAGGTGATGGAACAACTTCAGCTGTTATTTTAGCTGGTGCATTACTTGAACATGCCGAATTTTTAATTGATCAAGATGTACACCCAACAATAATTGTTGATGGATATAAAAAAGCAGCAAGAAAAACTAAAGAATTCCTTGAAGAAATTGCAGATACAGTTTCTCCAGTTGATAAAATCATGCTAACAAAAATTGCAAAAACTTCAATGCAGACTAAACTAGTAAGAAAAGATTCTGATTTACTTGCAGAAATAGTTGTTAAAGCTGTAACTGCTATTTCTGAAAAAGAAGGCGAGAAATATATTGTTGATATTGATGACATTAAAGTAGAAAAGAAAGCTGGAGGTTCCATTAAAGATTCTACTATTATTCAGGGCATTGTTCTTGACAAAGAAATTGTTCATGGAGGTATGCCTAGAACAATTACTGATGCAAAAATTGCATTAATTAACACTGCATTAGAAATTAGTAAAACTGAAACTGATGCAAAAATTAACATTTCAAATCCTCAACAACTAAAATCATTTTTAGATGAAGAAAATAGAATGCTAAAGAACATGGTTGACAAAGTTATTGGTTCTGGTGCAAATGTAGTATTATGTCAAAAAGGACTTGATGACATGGCACAACACTATTTAGCTAAAGCAGGAATCATCGCAGTTAGAAGAATTAAAGAAAGTGATCTTACTAAACTTGCAAAAGCAACAGGTGCTAGAATTGTTACAAATCTTGATGATTTATTTGAAAAAGATTTAGGAAGTGCACAAATTGTTGAAGAAAGAAAAATTGAAGAAGACAAATGGGTATTCATTGAAGGCTGTAAACATCCTAAATCAGTAACTTTACTTTTACGCGGAGGTTCACAAAGAGTAGTCGATGAAGTTGAACGCTCTATTCATGACTCATTAATGGTAGTAAAAGATGTAATTGAAAAACCACAAATTGTTGCAGGAGGAGGTGCTCCTGAAACATATGCTTCAACAAAACTTCGAAGTTGGGCAAAAACATTAGACGGTAGAGAACAATTAGCTGCAGAGAAATTTGCAGATGCTTTAGAATCAATACCATTAATACTTGCAGAAAATGCTGGTATGGATCCAATTGACACTCTTACAATTCTTCGAGCTAAACAACAAAAAGGTGAAAAATGGACTGGAATAGATGTGATGAAAGGAAAAATTGCAAATATGAAATCAAGTGATATTATTGAACCACTTGCAGTTAAACTTCAAATTGTTTCAGCATCATCTGAAGCAGCATGTATGCTTCTTAGAATAGACGATGTAATCGCTACCCAAGGTTCTCGTGGTGGTGGAGGCGGTGGAGAAGGAGGAATGCCACCTGGAATGGGTGGAATGCCACCTGGAATGGGTGGAATGGGTGGAATGCCTGATATGGGCGGAATGATGTAAGATTATTTCAAAAAGTTTTTCCTATCAAAAGTTTATTTGATAAATATAACACCGAATCATAATGAGTAATATTTCATCTAAAGCACTTTCAAGTTTCAAATATGGTTATTTAATTATCTTTTTTGCACTTCTTTCTGGATTTTTTCATCCATTGATTACTAATACTAGTTTTGATTCTGTAATTTCTGGAATTTTGGTATTATTTTTAGGTCTAGCAGGTGGTGTTTTATTATACAGATCTACTACATCTCAAAAAAGAAAGGAGATATTTTTTGGAGTTGGATTTACTTTAATTGGAATTTCAACATATTTTATTTATCGACTAATTGGAGCTATCTAAACATCAAAGTATAGATAAAATTCATGTGGATGTGGTCTAATTGAAATTTCTCTTTGATCTCTTCTTTCTAATTCAATAATTTTATCAATCACATCATTAGTATAAATTGGATTTAAGAATTTTCTATCACTTTCTAATTCATCTAATGCCTCTCCAAGACTTTTAGGAAGAACTCCAATTCCATGTTTAGCTCTGTCTGATTTTGTCATTTTGAATATATCATCACGCACTTGTTCACCAGGATCCATTTTCTTTTTGACTCCATCCATACCTGCTGCTGTAACTGCTGCAAATACAAGATATGGATTTGATGAAGGATCAGGTGCTCTGAATTCTAATCTTTTTAATCTAGAATATTGTTTGCCTTTCAAATGTTTAGGTACTCTAACAATTGCAGAGCGATTTCCTGAACTCCATGCAATGTATGCAGGAGCTTCATATCCTGGTACTAATCTATGATATGAATTTGTAGTAGGATTACAAATTGCAGATAATGCTTTTGCATGATTAATTATTCCACCACAGAAATATCTACCAATTTGACTTAATTCAATTTCATCATCAGGATCATAAAATGCATTTTCCTTTCCTTTCCATAAACTGACATTAACATGCATTCCTGAACCCGCATCCATTGCAATTGGTTTAGGCATACAAGTTGCTACTTTTCCATATTTTTGTGCCACATTTTTAATTACATATTTGTAAGTTTGTGCAGCATCTGCAGCATTTGTCATTTGATCATACATAATATCAATTTCACATTGTCCAGCAGTTGCAACTTCGTGATGATGATTGTCACATAAAATTCCAAAACTATTACTAAGAATATTTACACATTCATTTCTATACGGTGTCAGAGTATCTGAAGGTGTTGAAGGATAGTATCCTTCTTGTAATCCCATTGGATATCCAGTTCCATCAGTACTCCATGGTGCTTCTTTTGATTCAATTGAATACGATTGTCCCTTATACGGTGTTAAAACATCCCAATGAACTTTATCAAAAACAAAAAATTCTACTTCAGGACCCCAATTACTAAAATCAAATCCTTGTGTTTTGATATATTCTTCAGCCTTTTGGGAAATGCCTCTAGGATCTCTAGATAATCTTCCTCTATCTTCACCCCAATAAATATCACAAAGAAGTCTGGCTGTTTTATTCTCAGTCATCCATGGAATAATTGCAAATGTATTTGGATCTGGTTTTAACAATAAATCTGAATCATCAACTGTGGTAAAACCTACAATTGATGAACCGTCTAATTTTGGTAATCCATCTCTCATTTGTTCTGGTGTAAACGTATTTGCAGAAATTGTAGTATGATGAAAATGACCTGTAAGACCTGTAAATTGTAAATCGATAAATTGAATTCCTTCATTTTGAATTCTTGCAAATACCTCGTCAGGGGAATGTGTTACTTGAACTGCTTTTCCCTGGCTGACTTTATATGGCAATTTAATACTTCAATCAAACACAAATACAACCAGCATTTAAGGATTAGGTAGAAATGTCGGAATCTAATCAAATTGATATCAATTCATTACACAATATAGTTTTACGAGAAACTGAAAATGATTCTTTACTAGAAATTAAATCAAATTTTTACCCTAACCTATCTAATTTCATTGGTAACTTAAGAAAACAAGAATTTGATGGTGTAGAAAATAAAATTAACGATACAATGATAGAAATGGCATCTGAATTAACATCATTACTCATACATATACGATTAGAGAAAATTTCTAATTCTAATGATTATGATATTAGTCATCTTCTTGATGAAGAAAAATTCATCTTAGATTCTAAAGAAGAACAAAATGAAAGAACAGAAATGATTTTGTCTGCAACAATTAATGGGAAATCAAAATTTCTTGAATCATTAACTGAAAATCATAAAATCAAAAAGGTAGTTGTTAGATTTCTTAGTAAAGTAGATCAAATTGTAGGTGCAGATCTTGAAAAATATGGACCATTTAATGCTGAAGATATAGCTACAATTCCATATGAAAATGCACAGGCCTTAATTGTTAAAAATATTGCAACAAAGGTCAGATGGGAAGATTAGGTAGAAATTATACCTATTATCTATACAGATTATGTCTCATACTGGAGTAGATGTTATTGATTTTCTTTTTTATACAATTTACCCAGTAATTGGAATTTTTATTGTTGAGATTATTTGTAGAGTAATTAAAATTCCAAAATGGATTAAACTTTGGACTCAAGCCGTTGTATCCATAGCTTTTGGTATTTACTATTGGTTTATTCTACCTGCACCACAAAATTTTCCATTAACTGCAATGGTTATGTTTGCATTAGCAATTGCATTAATTTATCAAGGAAGAAGGGCAAAGATTTCTCCTGAAAAAAGTCCTTACTGATTTATCTATTTTCGCAAAAATCGTTTGAAGATACTTCCTTTACCTTTATCTCCATTACGAATTACTTTTCTCTCTCCAAATTTTTCTGATCTAATTTGTCGTAATTTTACGCATCTATGTTCTTCTGGTAGTCTATGTTCAGAACAAAATGGATCTTTACAATAATTACAATGAAATGGCAAATCTGTTAAATCTCCGCAATAAGCACATTTTTCAGATATCATAAATTACTGTAAATTTTTTCTTTTAAAAAACTTATTAAAATTCAGCGATTTTTTAAATACATTAACGACTGTTTTTTGTATTAACATGATCAATAAATTTTTTAGAATTTTCTTCTAAAATTTTGGTTATTTCGTTTTCTAATTTGTATTACAATAATACTAATTCCAATCATGACAACCGCCGCTATTAAAATAATGAGTAAATGCTTCAATAATATGGCAAGTTGAATACTATATTTATTTAATTATATTCTAATTTTATAAAATGGACGTTATGTTGTCACATACAATTTTAGTGCACAGTACCTCGTTTTAACAAGAACCTTTTTCATTGGCATTTTTTATAGAGTTCTTTAATTCTTCATAGGATTCATCATATTGTTTTTTCTCTAAATTTTTTGGAATTGTTTTGTTGTTTTTGTTTTTTTGTTTTGCTTTAGATTTACCAGTTAGTTTTACCATATACTGTTTACATTAATTTTAAACTTAAGCGTATTGCCTATTCTCAAAAGAGCTTAGAATCTTTTTCTAATTTCAATTACATATTTTTTAATTTCTAAATTGCGATCAATTACAAATTATTTACCATCATCATTTATCTATTGAACCCCATTTGTCTAAAACTGCTTTGGCAATATTTGCATTCCTTGGAATACCTGCTAGTACAACTCATGCTATTACCAGCTCAATTATGGGTGCTGGCGCAATTAGGAGAAAACGTGCAGTACGTTGGGGAGTTGGGAAAAGAATTGTATTCACCTGGCTGCTTACTATTCCTGGTTCTGCTTCCATTGCATTTGTGGCTACAATGATTATTCAGTATTTTGTGCAGTAAGGCGTATTTGTACAGTTAGATGGGAAATAGGCAAACAAATAGTCTGAGTTTGAGTTATTACAATTCTTACAAGTGTCGGAGTTGTATTTGTAATAATGTTTATAATTAAATTTTTTGTGTGACTTTTTTTAAAAACTGTTTTAAATTTAAAACCCTTACCGCCAAATTTTCTAAACATTTTTAGTATTGTTGATAAAAATTTAGATGATAACTAATGATTAATGGTAAAGTTGCAATTATTACTGGTGCAAGTAGTGGAATTGGAGAAGCCACTGCAATAACACTTGCAAAGGCAGGCGTTAAAGTTGCAATTGGTGCTAGAAGAGTAGATAGATTAGAGAAATTATCAAAAAAAATTATTGCTGACGGTGGGGAAGTTTATTTTCAAAAATTAGATGTTACAAGACGTGAGGAATGTGATAATTTTGCCAAAGCAGTTTTAGACAAATGGGGTTCAATAGATATTTTAGTAAATAATGCGGGATTAATGCCATTAAGCTTTTTTAAAAATCTCAAAGTTGATGAATGGGATAGAATGATTGATGTTAACATTAAAGGAGTGTTGTATTGTACAGGGTCAGTAATTTCTCATATGAAAGAAAAAAAATCAGGACATATAGTTAATCTTTCATCTGTAGCTGGTAGAGTAGTATTTCCTGCTGGTAGTGTTTATTGTGCAACAAAATTTGCTATTGCTGCGTTTACTGAAGGATTAAGACAAGAATTTAGTGTACGCTCTAATATTCGAGTAACTAGTATTGAACCTGGAATTGTTGCAACAGAATTAACTGACACGATCACTGATGAATCTCTTCAGCAATTTGTAGAAAATGGAAAGAAGATGGAAACACTACAAGCACAGGATATTGCAAATGCAATTTTATATGCCGTAGATTCACCACCACATGTCAATGTCAATGAAATTTTGATTCGACCTACAACACAAGAAAAATAATAATTATTTATCTTCCTGATTTGTCTCTCTAGTTAGATGTTCTAGTATTGCTTTAACTTCAATACCTATATCTTGATTATTTTTTGATAAATTTAGTTTTTCACCAAGACTGTTTTTATAATCTTGATTTTCTATTTCTGTACTTCTTTTTTGAATACAATCTGTATGATCTTTATCAGTAGCTGAAATTTTATGACAAATATTACAAATTTTCACAATTTTTATTTGTTAATAGGACAATTTAATAATTTCATTTTATGCCTGTGAAATTAGGGATCGTGGTCTAGCTTGGTATGATACTAGCCTGGGGGGCTAGTGGTCGCAGGTTCAAATCCTGCTGATCCCATTATACTTTCAAAATTATTAATAATTTCTCAAAATTTTCTCGTGTTTTTTCTTGTTTGTATGATTTTAAGGCACCAATAATTTTTTCTTTAGATGAATTTTTGTAAATTTTTTGAACTTGTTTTGCAATACCTGATCCAATAAAAAATGCTTGAGTAATTGATGTGACATTTGAAGGTCTCCTTTTTGTACTAGAACTCTCAAAATCAATTAAAGTCACCTTATTTTTACCAACAATAACATGTTTTGAAATATTACTTAATTCCCCATGATCAAATCCAATTTGATCTAATCTAAAGCAATCTTCTAAAACACTCCTTATAGTAGATTTTAATTGGCTTGTACTACCTACACCTTTTAACATTGAAATCCAATCACTAAATTTTTCTCCATCAATGTATTCCATAATTAAAAAATTTTTACTAGAATCAATTATTTTTGGACCAACATTAATTGAATTTACTAATTTTAGTAACACTGATTCATTTTTCATATTTTCTCTTTGAGAATCTATTCTTCTAATTTTTAACGCAAATTCCTTATTACCTTTTTTTACTAGTACAACAACTCCCACGTATCCTTTACCTAAAATTTCTAAATTCCCAATTGTTGTAGGACCTGTTAAACAAATTGATTTTATTTTTAATTTTTCTAATTCATTAATTCTTGATTTAATTTGACGATTAGTTGCATTTGGATATCCTAAAATATTTGAATATGGTTTTTTTATAAATTTTTTAATTGAAATGAAGGAGCGTGCCATCTACTGAAATCAACTCAGATACTTCCTCTTTAATTGATTTACTTAGAGTTTTATTTCCTATGAATACCTTAAAACCACGTTTGAAATCATTTTGAAGACCTTTTGGTATGCCAGTTTGAAGATTTTTTTCTAAAAATTCTTTCATAAAACTGACTGAACTAGTATGTTTTCTTTTTTCAAGTGAAATTACTTTTTTATTATCTCCTATCCATAATAATTCCGCATCTTTAAGATTTTTAGAAATAAAACTATTGGTGCTATCCTCTCTAAAAAATTCTGGTCCGCTCTTTAGATAAGTTTCAGATATTTTTGTAGATTCTAAAAAGAAAATTAGATATGCTTCGTTTTTCTCATTTGTATGAGATTTATTTCTTAGTACAGTAAAACCTCCTAATTGTAATTGTGTAGATAATGTGGTTGTTGCTCTTTTAATTTGACCCCAAATAATATCAGGACTTCTAGTTTTAAATTCAAATTTTACAATTAATAGATTATTCCAAAATTTATTTGCCACTTGGGATTTTTTAGTTTTAAAAAATTCTAAACTTGGTTTTTGTTTTAATGCTCTACAAATAAGAATAAATTTTCCAATATTTTCATTTGATATTGCAGCAGCTAAATTTCTATTACTATCAATTGGATCAATTACAATTATTGATGTATCAAAAATTTTTGATGTTTTTCCAATTATTTGATTTTCTTTAATTTTTGATATAGATTTTATTAAATTTTCAAAATCTCCAAATTCTAAAATCAAAACTTCTGAAATATATCCGCTAAATCCTTGTTGTGCAATTTCTGCACCATAAATTTTATTGGATTTTAAAAATATCTTTAGAACTCTAACTTCATTCTTCATTTTTAATGTCAATGATTTTTTCATAAATTTTGTATGAAATGGTGATCTGTCTGCAGCACTTTTCCATTCACCAATTCTAACATCATAACAAGGTACTATGTTTATTTTCGTATTCTTAATTTTAGCTTCAACATATGGATGTTGAGAATACCTAACGTATGGAGAATATTTTTTTAGTGAATTAAAACCAATTTCTTTTGAAATATTTTCCAATTTTTCCTCAGAAATATTTTTTTTAAATTTTATAAAAATATCAATATCTGCATTATTTGGTAACCATGTATCTTTAGCATATGAACCTCCAAATTCTAATTCTACTACTTCGGAATATTTTTGAATTTCTTTTTCAACTAATTTGTATACCATATCCGCTATTTCTTTTTTTGATTTTTTTATTGTCTTGGATGGTATTGCTGTTTTCACAATTTTAGAAATAACTTGTTTCATTATTTTATCACTAATCATTTTTTAATTGATTTTATATTAATTTCATTATTTTTACTTATTTTTTAATAGTTAACTTCATAGACGAGTATTTTTTTTGATATATGTTGAGTAAATTACTTGTATGTTTAACAGGCATGCCTGGTGCTGGTAAATCTACAATTGCTGAAGGTTTACAATCTAAAGGTTATCAAATAATTAATTTAGGAAATGCAGTTAGAAATGAAGCTAAAGCAAGAAATCTAGAAGCAAGTAGAGATAATCTTGGAAAATTAATGTTAGAATTAAGAGAAAAAAATGGTCCTGGGGCAATAGCTAAATTAGTTGAATCCGAAATTATGTCATCAAACTCAAATGTATTATTAATTGATGGAGTAAGATCTAATGACGAAATAGAGATACTAAAAAAATTTGGAACTGTAAAATTATTAGCGATTCATGCATCCACTGATACTCGTTTTAATTTCTTACAAAAAAGAGGAAGAACTGATGATCCACAAACAAAAGAACATTTCAATGAAAGAGATAATCGTGAATTGAGTGTAGGTATCAGCAATTCCATTGCACTATCTGACTATGCAATATCTAATATTGGATTAACAAAAGATGAACTACTACAAAAATCATATGAAATTATTCAAAGATGGATTGAATGAAAATTCCAAATTTTAATTGTAATGTAGAAATGTTTTGTGCAGTAAACCCTTCTGAATCTATAGAAAAAATAAAAAAAGCAATTTCTAATATTTTTCCTTATTCTATAATAAATAATGATGAATTTTCAATTAATGCACAATCAAAAGAATTACAATCGTTTGAAAAAATTTACAGATTTATTCATAAAAATAAATTACAAAAAAGTTATTTGCGTTCACTAGAGGATAATTTAAAAAATAATACAACATGGTTTTATCTCAATAAACAAGCAGCATTTGTTGAACAAATAGCAATCTGTCAAGAATCTGATGAATCTCCATTAGGACCAATTAAAGTCACTTTAACATCATCAAATATTGATGCAATAATTGATTGGATAGTTTTTGTTAGATAAAATTAGTTAAGAAAATTCACTCATTATTGATTATTTTTTTTAGTTTGAATTTAAAATGATTTTTTATCCATTATAATGAAATGTGGATTAAATTAGGCATAATTGTAGCAGTAGTGGTTTTAGGCGGTATTATCTTTTCAACAGAAATCACTTCATTATTTCCAAGTACATCTGTACAATTAGCTGATTCATTAAAAGACGATATCTATGAAATAAATTCAAAAATAACTGATTCTGCTGAAAATAGACTAGATACTTCAATAGATAAAACAATACAAAGTGTTAGTAATAGTGGTAAAATAGGAAAATTGCTAAAAACTGGAGATAAAATGGTCGAAAATGTTAATGAAAAAATTTCTGAAGGAATTACTGAAACTGGAGATAATATAAAAAGTGAAATTGTAAAATCAAGTGAATTATCTACAGAAATTATTGGGGATAAAGTATCAGAATTAGATCCATTCACTTTTATAAAAAATACATTTAAAATTAATTAATTTCGACTTCTAAAAGATCTTTTGCAGTTATAACCGAATTATGAATTTTTTCTGCTTCAGTTTTATGTCCTACTTCATCTTTATATCTAGCAGAAAAGTGTGTTAAAATCAAATTTTTTACATTTGCATTTTTTCCGAGTTGAGCAGCTTGTTTTGCTGTTGAATGACATGTATCCTGTGCTTTTTGTTTTTCCTCGTCAAGATATGTAGAATCAAAAACTAAATAATCACATTCTTTAAAAAATTCTTCTAGTTCTTTTGTTGGCATTGTATCTCCAGATATGCCTATTTTTTTACCGGGTCGTTTTTTACCTAAAACTTGTTCAGGTCTAATTATTTTTCCATTATTAGTAATCTTTTCTCCATTTTGTAATTTATTCCATAATTCGCCTTCTGGTATGCCTAGTTCTGTTGCTTTTTCAACATTAAATCTTCCTGGTTTATCTTTTTCTTCAAATAAATATGAAAATGCAGTAATTGAATGATTTGCTTTTGCTGCATGAATTAAAAATTTATTATTTTCATAGATTTTTCCTACATTAACAATTGTAATTAAGATAGAAAATGTTAATCCAAAATTTAATATTTTAATGTTAGCTGCAATAAACTCATCAATTCCTTTAGGACCATAAATTTCTAAAGATTCAGTTCTATTTTGCATCGACATTGATTGTAATAATCCTAAAATTCCTACACAATGATCTCCATGCAAATGTGTGACAAATAATTTCATTTTTTTATTCCAACCTAATCCTGATTTCATATATGAAATTTGTGCAGATTCACCTGCATCAAACATTAAGATTTCTCCTTCCCTTTCTAAACAGATACAAGATAATCCTCTTTTTTCTGTTGGCTGTGCTGCCGATGTTCCTAAAAATACTAATTTCATTTAATCAAAATAGTTCTTGTGAGACTTTTATGCCTATAGATTTGATATTTCTTCAATCCTTTTAACTTCATTTTTGGATCTAATTCTTGTTTATACATTATAGCAATTTTTTTATTTTTAGGCATGATTGACATAAATTTTTTTAATATCTCTTCAGGTTTATCTGAAGCTTTTGAAGATCTACCATATGGCAAATCTGTAACAATTCCGTCAAAATCGTCGGATATTTTTGTTAATTTCTGAAAATCTGATTTTAGAATTTTAGATTTATAATTATTAATCTTAAGATTTTCTTTAGAAATTTCACACATTTTTTCATCAAAATCTATTCCAATTGCATTGATTCCCATAGATTCAGATTCAAGCAATGTTGTGCCTGTACCACAAAATGGATCACATAATGTCTGGCCTTTTTTTAATCCAATCAAATTTATCATAACTCTTGTTAATTTCCATTCTAATTCATGTGGATATTTTTTAACTTTTATAGGACGTTTTTTATCTTCATGTTTTTCTGAAAAACCAAAAAAATTTTCTTCATTTGTAAAAATTAGATATACTGTAATGTCTGGATTTTCAAGTTTAACTTTTGCATGAGAGAATTTTGATATCATATCTCCCATGGAGCTTTCTAGTTCAGGAATGTTAAATTGATTTGATGATAAATTAATAACTCTACAAACAAAAGATTTTGCATTTTTCAAAACTCCTACATTTTCTTCATCTAGAAATAATCCCGACATTTTTCGTAAAATTTGTCCAGAAGTTTTTACAAATGTAGCACGTTTTACTATTTCATTCCCATTTGTTTTTGATTGAACAATCACTAAATTAGAGATTATTTTAATTTTAGAAAACCTGTCATACATTTTTGCAATTGCTGTGATTTCATCTGTTGCAAGTTCCAGATAGTCTTTAGATAAAACAAAAAAACTTTCTGGCATAATCAAATTGCCTTTGCAATAGCATTAGATATGTCTACTATGGATGTTTTTCCAGGAATTGTATTTGCACTGAAAATTTTTGTAACTCCAGCTTTTTTGATTCTTTTTTCAGCATCATTCATTAAAAGTGCATGAGTACATGCAACATAGACTTTTTTACAGTTTTGCTTTTTGAGAAACTGCGTAGCTTTGACAATACTTCCTCCGCTGCTGATCATGTCATCAACTAATATCAAATCCCTGTTTGCTACATCGATATTCTTTGTTTTTATTTGCACTCTTCCTGTTTTTCTGTCTCTTGTTTTCTCTAAAGCAATGTATTCTGAACCTAGCTCTTTTGCAAATTCTTTAGCTCTTTGTATTCCTCCTTGGTCTGGCGATACAACGAGAGGATTTTTTAGGCTCAATTTCTTGATATATTGTACAAATTCAGGAATTGCTGATACATTCTTTGTTTTTAATTTAAAATGCTTGAAACCTACCATGCTGTGAATATCAACAACTATAATTTTTGATGCACCGGCACCTTTGAATAATTTTCCAAGTACTTTCATTGTAATAATTTCACCTGGTAAAAATTCTCTATCTTGTCTTGCATATCCCATATACGGAATTACGGCAATTACTTCAGAGGAAGTTTCTTTTGCTTTTGAAATTAGCGATAATGCCTGAATTAGATTTGTATCGACTGGAGGATAAATTGATTGCACGACAATCGCTCGTTTTTTCGATATTTCTCCATTTAGAGTTATTTTACTTTCACCGTCATCAAAAATTCTAACTTCTGATCTTACAAGATTTGCCTTTATTTTTCTAGATAGCTTTTTCGCTAAATCTTCAGAGGATTTACCTGCAATTACTGATAATTTACTCAACAAGAAAATATGAATTAATGGGATTCTTAAGTTTTGAGAAGGTCACTCACTTTCGCCACTACCTATCTGGAAACAGCCTGATGTTGGAGTTGGATAAATTGGAATTGCAATTGATATTATAGAATTTGTGAAGTCTAACAAAACTAATTAGAATTTGATATTTCATTTTTTTAGATATTAACGATATTTGGGAATCAGAATTGGGAGTAATTGTCATAATTATAGCTATAATTGCTTAATAAAAACAAGAAAAAATTAATTTTATGAGCAATTTAATAGAATTTTTCATATCATTGATATGTTGTAATGTAAAAAACTTCAAGTATAGTAAAATGAGTACAGATCTTAACTAGGTTGATAAAATATGGTTGAATCTAATTATGATATTTTAGGTATTGTAGAAGGAACAACAGAGAAGGACATTAGAAATGCATTTAGAAGATTAGCTTTACAATTTCATTCTGATCGTGGTGGAGATAATGAACAATTTATTAAAATTAAACAGGCATACGATGATCTAAAAATTGGTAAAAAATATCCTGATACAGATATAGAAAAAATAAAAAATTCTAGAGTTTATTCAGATGAAAGTGAAGATGATGTTAGAAGGAAAAATCAAATTTTAGGTCAAGAATTATCTAAAGAAATGAAAAGTGCTGAAGAATGGGTAAAAGCATTAAATGAATCAAATTCTACAGCAACTAGATTATTTGGTTCAAAAACTCTTGGGGAAATTGAATTAGAACGAAAAGCAACTGGTACTTTATCTATTAAAGGAAATTTTATGGCTGGAAGTTTAACATATGATGGTCCAATAATTATGCAAGGAAGTATTACTAGTCCTTCTTGGACACAGAAATTTAAAACTAATATTCATCTCACAAAAGGTGATTTCAAATTTATTAATCCATTAGAAAATAAATATAAAATTGAAAATGGTGCAAATATTATTGTAGATAATGGTAATGTCGTTGTTGGTAATATTTATGGTAGAAAATATAGAGTTGAAGACAAAGATGGTAGAGTTGGAATTTTTAAAATTCAAGAACATAGAACATTTGTTTCTGCTCTAAATGGTAAAATCATAGCTGAAGATATTGTAAATACTGTATCACTTGATGCTGATACTATTATAATTCTTAATGCTGAACAGGATTCAATAATATCTGCTCGTGAAATTTTATTTTATGGGGCGAAACTAACATTTGATTGTATCATTAAACTAAAAGAAAATGGTTCAATTAGATTTTTTGAAGATTTTTCAATTCAAGGATTAAGTGGTGATGCAATAATAGAATTGGAAAACGGTAAAAAAATTAGATTATTTGATCTTAAAACTAAAAAAATTAAAGATTTACCTGATGAATTTATTTCTAATAAAGAAAATTATTCTAAAGACGCAACTTTAGTTGGAAATGGATTTACTATAACATATGATATACTAAATAATATTTCTAAAAAACAAATTACAAAACAAAAAACTGATCAATGATCAATATTTGGATTTTCTAAAAATTAGTTAGATTTCTTTTGATATCTTGAAATGTATCAAGATAAAAAATTAAATAAGAAAAAGAAATTAAAAATTGTTTGAACTAATCTAATCGATTAATTCAGTCCAACCTTTTACGAAGACTGAGTTTTTGTAGAGTGGAACTGGTTGTCCAACTGTAAAGTCCATTGGTCTCATCCAAAAGATTGCTTTTGTTGGGCATACACCTATGCATGCACCATCAGAAATACATCTTTCTGGGTAGAAAACAAATGCTTTACCTCTTTTCCAGCCTTCAACAGGTTTTACTCTAAGGACATCTGGACCAAGTGTTGTACAGATTTCGACACATAGTGCGCATCCGATACACATTTGTTCGCTGATGTCTGGAATTATTCCTACTGGCATAACAAACTGAATTCGTAATTTGACATTAATATAATTTCCCTAAATTTCTACTGCTATAACGGCGTTTCAAATATTATAACGGCGTTTATATTTAGATCGATAAGAGTTTTAATTCAATTTTTGATCTATGGAACTAATTACTAATTCACTTTGATTTTTTTTGAGAAAATAAATTCCTGTTTTACCTGATTGCATTATTTGTTTTCCACCTGGTGACAAAATCCATTCACTATTTTCTTTTTTTCTAGCCATAACTGTGATCAAAATTGTAGAATTTGCTTGTTTTCCTAATGACGAAAGTAACATAATACATGAATTAACAAATCTAGTAGATTCTAAATCATCAAATAAATTATAAATTCCATTAAATGAATCAATTATAATTAAAAATTGATTTTTTGATATTTTTGAAATTATTTCTAATAATTTTTGTTGCCAATTTAGTTTATTTGGTTGAAAAATTACTAAATTTTCTTTTTTTTGAATCATCTTGGATTCAATATACCCTGAATATAGCAAATCCATATCTACAAAAATAATTGGATCTTCTACAGAAATTATTAATTTATTTAAAAATTCTATTTTATCAAACGAATTTGAACATAATATTAAACTAGGAACATTTTTTTTAAATTCATTATAGATATTTTCTAAATTATCGTCTAAAATTATCTCAGGATTTTTATCCAACACTAAAGTAGGATTTTACAGATATAATAATGAATTTAATATCAAAAGATATTTCTGATGATTTCCCCCCCTCAAACAAAGTTTATCTTAATAATGCATCTGTATCTTTAATGCCTTCTCAAAGCATTGATTCAATGAAGGATTTTTTAATTTCATATAACTCACTTGGACCTGACTCTAAAGATTCAGAATTATTTGTTGCTGAAAAATTAAAAAATATAAGAAAAATTATTGCAAAAATTATTTGTTGTAAGCCAGAAGAAGTAATTTTGACTCAAAGTACTACTGATGGAATCAACATTGTGGCAAATGGGCTTTCTTATAGTAATTCATCAAATATTATAATTCGTGGAATGTCTCATGAACACCATTCAAATTTTTATCCATGGATAAAATTGCAAAATAAACTTTCAGTTAGAAATCTTTCCATAGATGCTAATGGATTTTTTGAATTAGAAGATTTAGAATCAAAGATCGACAACAATACAAAATTAGTAGCTATAAGTCATGCTCTGTATAATACTGGCGCTATTTTACCAATAGAAAAAATTTCTAAAGTTCTTAATAATAAAATTCCATTTTTTATTGATAGTGCACAAACAATTGGTTGTATTGGTGAACATGATGTTTCTAAATTAAAATGTAATTTCATGTCATTTAATGGCTCTAAATGGCTCTGTGGACCGATGGGGACTGGTTTATTTTATTGTAAAAAAGAATCAAGTGAATTATTAGAGCCTAAAACAATTGGTGGTGAATCTGCAATTATTCAAAGTGATAATAATTTAATTTTTAAAGATTTACCAGATAAATTTCAAACTGGTTTTAGAAATTATGTTGGAATTGTAGGATTAGAATCTTCTGTAAAATATTTATTAAATTTTGGTATGAAAAATATTCGTAAAAAAAATCAATATTTATCTAATCTTTTTAGAGAAGAATTAGAAAAAATACCTAATATTATTTTGTATGGACCAAAGGATCCAAATGAACGAACTAGTATAGTATCATTTAACATTAAAGGTTTTGACTCACAAAAAATTGTGGATAAATTTGAAAAACATAATATTATTTTGGCTGTACGAGAAATAATGGAAAAAAAGATTATTCGTGTATCTCCTCATTTTTTTAATACTGAATTAGATATGCTACAAGTAATTGACGAAATTAAAAAATTATAGTTATTCTTGTTCTTCGATTACCATCATGGTTAATGTTGAATGAACTTTGCTAATTCCCCTAATTTTATTTGTAATTATTGTTCGTAATTTTTCAGCATCATCAGTTGATATTTTTAAAACTATGTCATAAACTCCATAAACTCCTCTTACTTCATACTTTACATTTTCCTTAGTAAGAATTTGTTTTATTTCAGCAATAATTGACACATCTGTACCTAAATCTGAATTTAACAATACAAAAGCCGTAGGCACAGGTTTATTTTTAATCAAACACTATTTAACTTTTCATAATTATAAAAAAACTATTTCACTTTGATTTTTAATTTAAGTTTCAATTCTAATATTTTTAATATTTTTCGTAATGCTAAAAACATAGTAAATTTTATTGAATCATAAGATGAGTAAACCTGGTAATATTTGGAGAAAAGTTCATGGTAAAATTACAAAAAAACCTACTAATTTTTCTTGGTTAATTGAAAATAAATTAGCTGGTTCAGGAATTCCTACATCTCTAGATGAATTTGAGTGGTTACTAAATCAAGGAATAAAATCTATTGTCACTATGACTGAAGATGCTTTACCTGCTGAATGGACTAATAAAATTGATTACTTACATGTTCCAACAGCTGATTTTCATGCTCCTGATATGGAAGGAATTGATTCTGCAGTTGAATTTATTAAAAATCAAATTCAAAATAATCAGTCAGTTATGGTTCATTGTGCTGCTGGATTGGGTAGAGCTGGAACAATACTTGCATGTTATTTTATTAAATATGAAAAATTTTCAGCTGTCCAAGCAATTAAAAAAATTAGAGATGAAAGACCAGGATCTATTCAATCTGATGTGCAAGAATTAGCAATAAGTTATTATGAAAAACATGTAAGAAATTAATTATAGAAATTCTGAAACTAATTTTCCATCAACATTTTTAATTTTTAACGTCTTATTTTCTTGAAAGTGTAAAGTTAATCCACCTTCAGTATTAGGATCTTCAACTTTTACTAATTCTAACATTTTAATTTCATCATATTTTCCCATTCATAATCACCTATTCTGGAATTGAAATGGTCTCAATTTTTCCATCAACTGGTTTGATAAACATAAATCTGTTATCTTTAAAGATGAATGTAATTCCACCTTCTTTATCTGGTTCTTCGACTTCAAGAATTGGTTGTCCTAATAGACCGTCATATTTTGCCATTGCTAATTCATAAAAAAAGTTCCTTATATCCTAATTGATTGTTATTTCTATTTCATTAGAATTATTTTTGATATTCCCTGGTTCAGTATAATCATGTTTTTGCCATGATGAAAATACTTCAGCTCCTATCTTGTGTTTACCTTTTCCTAAATCAGATGCTTTGAATACAAACTTTTCATTAAAGTCTAAAAATTCTTCTCTAACTTCTTCTTCAGAAAGTCTGATGAATGGTTCAAAGTTTTTTGCTATTTGAACCCAGATTCTTCTATCTTTCATTGGATTAACTAATTTTGGATTTCTTGTCCAAAAAATTGCAGCTTTTCGATATGAATCGATTGTTTTTCCTAATTCTTTCTTTCTGAACCCTCCAGAAGTCAATTTTATACCATATTTTAGTTTCATTGAAACATCATTCTTATTGTATGCTTTAGTCCAATTTGCTTCATTGAATGCATTTCTAAGATCTCCTTCAATAGAAAATTGTACATTTATCTCAATATTTTCATCAGATGAATACTCTTCTTTAGATTTTACGAGTGTAATTTGTGATATTTTGCTTTCTGCCAATCCTGTTCATATGATTTATATCCGCAATAAGTGCTTTTTCTGAATACATGAATGCACAATTAATCAGTTCAGAAGCCAAAGAAATCAGTATTTCTATTACAGAAACTGATATTGGAATATTATACATTATTCAGCACGAACTTCTAAAGGCTTCAACTGTTGATTTTGCAGGTGTAATCATTAAACATCCATTAACAAATGAGTGTTGGATGAAAATTAATTCTAGTACAAAACCATTGGTTGAAATTAAAAAATCAGCTGAATCTGCCATAAAAATGGCTGCTGGATTTAAAGAATTATTTAATTCAAAATTAAGGTAAATTAGATTGAAATTTTGCCCCAAATGTGAGCTTAAACTAAAAAATGGTGATTCTGGCCTTGAATGTTCCAAATGTGGATACGCTGAAGGACAAAAAATAACACAAAAAAAAAAAATTATTGCTGAAGAAGAACCTGATTTTTCACTTCTTGCTTTTGAAGGGAATGAAGGCGAAGATACTAATCCTACAATAAAGATTGATTGTGAAAAATGTGGTCATGATCAAGCAATAGCTTGGATGTTTCAAACTAGAAGTGCTGATGAACCAACAACTAGATTTTATCGTTGTCAAAAATGTAAATACACATGGCGTGATTACGCATAAGGTTTAACTGGAACTTATAGTCAAGAAAATTAAATTGACTTTTGGAGCTAAAACAAGTGGATCAGATGATCTCAAAGCTATTATTTCTGCAATATCTACATTAGTTGAGGAAGCAACTTTTGTTGCAACTGCTGAAGGAATTACTTTTAGAGGAATGGATCCGTCTCATGTTGCTCTTATTGATATATCCTGGCCAAATTCAGCATTTGAAAAATATGAATGTGACAGTGATATTAAATTTGGAGTTAGAATAGATGAATTTTCAAAACTTATCAAACGTGCAGATAAAAAAGATAGTATTGAAATTAGCATTTCTGAAGAAAATATGTTACTTGTAACAGTTGGAAAAAATAAAAAATACAAAATACGTCTTATTGAAAGTTCTGCAACTGATACACCATTACCAAAAATTCCTTATGATTCAAAAATAATTCTAACTTCGTCAAAATTTGATAAAATTCTTGGTGACGTACAAGTTGTATCTGATTATTTAACTATCAATACATCCAATTCTAAAGGAAATTTTTCAGGAAAAGGTGATTCTGGCGAAGTAATAATTGAACTAGAAAATGATGCAGAGGATATAGAAGAAATTTCTTCAAAAGCTGACAGTACAGGTACATACAGCCTAGAATATCTTAATCCTGTAGTAAAAGCAGTAGGTAGCAATGCAGGATTTATCACATGTGAATTTTCAAGCGCAAAACCACTTAGAATTGAGTTTAAAGTTGCCAATATAGGTAGAATTCACTTTTATCTTGCTCCACGCGTGGAAAGTTAAAGCATTTAAAGATTGGATAATTCAGATACTTTGAATTGAAACTTGTTTTAAAGTATGGTGGAACCTCAATTTCCAGTGCAAAAGATATTCAAGAAGTAGCTAAACATGTTGCAACATTATCTAAAAAACATGAAATTGTATTAGTTTGTTCTGCAACAAGTAGTACAACTGATGATCTAATTGAAATATCTGAATCGATTAAAAAAGAAAATAAATCTAAAGCAGAACAACTTGCATCCAAAATTACCAACAGACATAAACAATTAGCAAAACAAACAATCAAAAAAACTGATATTCAAAAAAAATTATTATTGAAACTAGATGATGATTTTACAGAACTTCTTGCACTTATAGATGGTTTAGTCTTATTAGGCGAAGTTACACCAAGATCAATGGATTATTTAATTTCATTTGGAGAAAGAATATCTGTAAAAATCGTTGCAGCAGCAATTAATGATTTAACAAAAAAATCAATTCCTTTAACTGGAAAAGAACTAGGAATTGTAACTGATTCCAATTTTAGTAAATCGCAACCATTAATGGATACAACCAGATTAAGAGTATCAAAAAATATTGATACATTATTTTCTAAAAAAATTATTCCAGTAGTGGGTGGATTTTCAGGTGCTGATCAGTATGGGCATACAACAACCTTTGGTAGAGGTGGTTCTGACTACTCAGCAACAATAATTGGATCTTGTATTAAAGCAGATGAAATTTGGTTAATGAGTGATGTTGACGGACTCATGACAGCAGATCCAAAAATTGTTAAAAATGCAAAGTTACTCAAAGAAGTGTCTTACATTGAAGCAATTGAGATGGCTTTGTTTGGTGCTAAACAAATTCATCCAAGAACATTCGAACCTTTATTGGCTAAAAAAATACCAATGAAAATAAGAAACTCTGCCACCCCCAGTATTGAGGGAACTTTAGTTACATCCTCACCTTCAGACTCCGTAAAAAATACTGTAAAATGTGTAAGTAGTATTCGTAATAACGGATTAATAGATATAATCGGTGGCAGTATGATTGGAACACCTGGAACAGCAGCTAAAATTTTTACTACTTTAGCAAAAGCTGAAATTAATGTAATGATGATTTCTCAAAATCCTTCTGAGTCAAGTATTACTATTGTAATAAAAAATACCGATCTTCATAAAGCTGTTAATGTATTGGAGATAGAACTTTTAGGTAAAATGATTAAAGAATTACAAGTTACTACCGACGTATCTATCATAGCATTAATTGGTTCTGGAATGAGAGGTACAATTGGTGTTGCATCAAAAGTTTTTGCAGCAATTGAAAAAAATAAAGTGAATGTATCTATGATTACTCAAGGTTCATCTGAGCTTAATCTTGCATTTGTAGTAAAAAATTCTGATACAGATTTAGCAGTACGTGCGATACATGATGCATTTGAATTAGATAAAATCAATTAAGACAAATCATTTAAAATAACAAAATTAGTCAAAATTATTGAAAAACTGCATGGTTTCAATGTAAATTTCACTAAACGGATAAATTAGTTAAGAAAAAAATTATTATGAAATTGACTGGTAAGCTCTACATTGTTGGTGTTGGTCCTGGAAATCATGATCATATGACGTTTCGAGCGAAAGAAGTAATTACTGAAAGTGATACCATTGTCGGTTATGAAACCTATGTGAATTTAGTTGAAGATCTAATTGTTGGTAAAACTATTCATCGATATGCTATGACACAAGAAGTTGAAAGAGCTCATCAATGCATTGATCTTGCAAGATCAGGAAAAATTGTTTCATTAGTATCTAGTGGAGATCCTGGAATTTATGGAATGGCTGGATTAATCTATGAAACACTTGCTACTACCGGTTGGGATCCTTCTGATGATCTTAAAGTAGAAATTATTCCTGGCGTATCTGCATTAAATTCTTGTGCATCAATTATTGGTTCACCTCTAATGACTGATTTTGCTGTTGTTAGTATGAGTGATTTAATGGTACCATGGGAAATAATTCAAAAACGTGTTGAATCAGCTGCACAAGGTGATTTTGTAATTGTAATTTATAATCCTAAAAGTAAAAAAAGAATTCATCAATTACAAGATACACAAAAAATTCTGATTAAATATAGAAAACCTACAACACCTGTTGCAATAGTTAAAAATGCTTATCGAGAATCTCAAGCAATTGTTATGACTAATTTAGAGAATTTACTTAATTTTGATAAAGAATTAGGTATGACTAGTACTGTTATTATTGGTAATTCATCAACGTATACTTACAAAGATTTAATGATTAATCCTCGAGGATACAAATCAAAATATAATTTAGAAGAACAAACTAATCCAAATCTTAAAGTTTAGAAACTTCTCTTTATCGCTTCAGATATCTCTTCACTAAGATTTAGTTTTTCCCTAATAGGGGAAATTACTTTGACAAGATAATTACCGACAGTTTGTTTTAAATCTCCTGGGTGTAATTTATTTTCTGCAAAATCTTTTTGTAATTCATCATAATTATAATATGATACATTGCCCCCATATTTTTCCGGTCGTTCAATATTAATTTCATTAAATTCATGAAAAATTATTGTTTTTGCAATTTCTAATAATGGATTACTTTGAATATTTTCTTCTTCACACCATGATTTACTAATTTTTTTCTTTATCTCGTCATCTGTATTGTGAATAAATATACCTGAATTTGGGTCTGATTTACTCATTTTCCCCAATATTTGTGAATTATCAGAATCTGTTGGTTTTGAAAGTCCTGGTAATAATTTATGGTGAACAGATACTGGAACTTTCCATTTCATTTTAGGGAAAATTTCTCTAACCAACATGTGAATTTTTCTTTGATCCATTCCTGCATGTGCTATATCAACATCTAAAGAATGAATATCAACTGCTTGCATTGCTGGATAAAGTAATTTAGCTACATCAATTTTTGTGTCATCTTCTGAACGACCCATTATTGTTAATGTTCTCATTGTTCTAGCAATTGACATATGTTTTGTAAATTTCACAAGATCTGACCAATATTCTGTTTTTTCTTCATATAATTTAGAACCTAAAATAATTTCTGCATTTGGACATACTAATTTGAATGCATCCTGGTAATATTTTGAAACTTTAGAAATTGTTTCCCAGTTTCCTCCTAATTTGTCATTAATTAAAGTGTGCCAATCTGCAAGGAAAATTTTACAATTAATTCCTGCTTTTACAAAATCATTTATTTTAAAACCAGTACTGATTAAACTACCGAGATGTAAAAAACCAGAAATTTCTAAACCAATATAGTGATTTGGTGATGAATTTGTTTTAAATAATTCAATTAATTCTTCGCGAGTTACTACTTCTTCTGTTGGAGGTTTTTCAATTAAATCTACTTTTTCAATAATATCCAGATCAAAAAAACTTTTGAAATCTAAGCCTATAAAATTATCTATAATTATATCAAAGAACCTATTTCATGATAGGATCAAAGAATTAGTGAATAAATTGGAAGAAAAAGAAGAAAATACAGACCAGGAAGTTTACAAATTAAATCAAAACAACATAATATGATAATTTTAGAATTTTTATTACAAAATAAGTGGACTTTTTGGGATAAAAATGATCAAAAGATTTTTTCAATTCATCAATATAGTAAATAAATTTAAAATTCATTTTTTATTTATCAAAATGGATTTTAAAATTATGCATCACCAAGATCTATTTGGTGTAATTTTTTTAATTCACTGTATAGAAATTCAAGTATTCTAATGCTCCTTTATGGCAACAGCTAAAAAAGCAGCTAAAAAAACAACAGCTAAAAAAGCAACTAAAAAGAAATAGATTTTTTAATTTGAGGATCAATACCTCTTTTTTTTATTTTTAATTTATGAAAATTTACGTTTTCACCTTAGATCAAATTGTTCATTATGTTTATATTCTAGATTTTTAACACACATTTTATCGAATGAGCTACTATCAAAAAACTGAAGATGATTACGACGGTCTTCACGATGAGGAAGTCAGTTCAGAATCGGATTTTGAGGATTAAAATATGAAATGCCAATGTACATCCAACCAGCCCTGTATGTTCCATTACATTATAAAAAATCCTGATGCACTAAAGACAGAAAAATAAATAGATGAATTTTATGTCAGATAGTAAATCCGAAAACACTGAAGAATCACTTGATCAAAGATTTGAGAATCTATATCCAGATTATGATTATTCACTAAAATCATCGTACAGTGAAAAAGATTCAAGAAAAAGAAAAAAAATGAAAACAATGTATTGAGATTATTGGTTGTGTAAAAAGAATCAAAATATTAAGAAATACTATTTTTTAAAATAATATTATTCTGTGAATTAATTATTTACAATGTTTTTTATGTTTTCTTAACTCTTCACCAGAATCAAATTCTTCGCCACATGTACGACATTTTTCCTTTTTTTTGTTGTGAGCTTTTTCTTGATGTCTTTTTAGTCTTTCAGAATCTGGTAATACCGTTCCACATTTTTTACATTTTAAATCATTCTTATCTGATCCAATTAATCCCATAACATATTATGTATCTAATAGTATAAAACATAATTTTAGATAGATTTTTTTTAAAATAATTTTAATGAATTGTAATTTTATTATTATAATTCTTCATCAATATCTAAGGTTTTTCTAGGTTTTACGCTTAGATAAAATGCATGTGCACTAATAATGAATGCTGCAAGAAATACTTTTGTTGCAAAAACCAGATTCCATGGACGATCAGGATCTGGATAAGCTACTGAAAGCATATCAATATCTGGAACTATTCCATCTACTATACCTGCTGTTACTTGTGCATTTAAAATTGTGAAATTATATAATACTTCGTAGAAGGTAATTATTGTAAATCCAAGTAACATTAATTGCAGTAAAGCCATTTTAGTTCCAACAATTTTGTTTCCTGCAGTTCTTTTCCAACCAATTCTAGATACACAGTACCAACCAATTATTGTAGAAAAAAAGATCCAAGTTGAAATTCTAGCAAAATTTTCAAAAGGAATAGTTGTGTTGTGAATTACTTCACCCATAACATATGTTCCATTTGTTAACCACTCTAACATTGTAGCATATACACCAAAAACTAATGTTGAAACCATAATAGCTCCGCAAATATAGAAAATATACAAATAGACTTTGTAACCTTTATCAGTTTTTTCTAAATGTCTTGGCTTCATTCTATCCTTTGCCAATTTTTGAAATATAAAAATTCATAGTAATTAAATGAGATTTATACAGAAGTTGTTATGATACTAATTATTGACAATACCCATAAACATTCCTTCTACAGGCAGGGAAGAAATTTCAGTTGTAACTTCTATTCTTAAAAATGGAGCATTAACTTCCTCTGCAATTCAGGGTGGGAAATATGTTCAAGAATTTGAAAAATCTGTTTCATCATTTGTAAATTCAAAATATGCCATAGCTGTAAATTCTGGTACTGCAGCATTACAAGCAGCTGTATATGCATTGGATATCAAACAAGGCGATGAAGTTTTAATTCCATCCTTTACTTTTGTTGCAACTGCAAATTCTGTATACTCTACAGGGGCAAAACCTGTTTTTGTTGATATTTTAAAAGAAAATTTTACAATGGATCCAGATGATCTTCAGAAAAAAATTACAAAAAAAACTAAAGCTATAGTTCCTGTGCATCTTTATGGAAATGTAGCCTACTTAGATAGAATTTCTGAAATTGCTAAAAAATTCAACATACCAATTATAGAAGATGCAGCTCAATCACTAGGTTCCACATTTAAGAAAAAACATACAGGAACTTTCTTTGAAATGGGATGCTATAGCATGTATCCAGCAAAAGTAATGACTGCTGGAGAGGGTGGATTTATTGTTACAAACAACAAAAAACTGAGAGACAAATTACTAATGATTAGAAATCATGGAATGGTAAAGGGATATGATACAAGATTACTTGGGTTTAATTTACGATTACCTGAAATAAATGCAGCAATTGCTACAGTACAAATGAAAAAATTACCAAAATTTTTAAAAACTAGACAAAAAAATGCAAAACTTTTATCAAAATTACTTTCAAAATCAAATCTTGTTCTTCCAGTGGAACGAAAAAATGAAAATGTTAACTGGTATCTCTATACAGTTAGTACACCAAAACGTGATATTCTTTTGAAAAAACTCAATGCAAAAGGAATAGGTGCAGCATCCTACTATCCAATACCTGTACATAAAACACCATTTTATAAATCAAAAACCAAATTACCAATAACTGAATGGGCAGCAGCAAATGTGCTCTCTTTACCAATTCATCCTAAAGTTACCACAAAAAATATTAAATTTATTGCAAAAACAATTTTTGAAATACTTTGAATAAACTAAATGAGACTATTGGTAAAATATGTGAAGTTCTTTTACCGATTACTGAAGAATTCTATATTGGCAATTCTAATTCATCAATTTGCATATGTACACTTTCCAGTATTAAATTATTAAAAGAAATTAAAAATTCAGAAATTATTGATAAAGTTGCAATTGTTGGTAGATTATTTACTGAAAATAAAGGAATTGACTCAATAATAAAATATGTAAATCAAAATAAAAAAATTAAAATAATTATTGTATGTGGTAAAGAAGTTTGGGGTCATAAATCTGGACATTCATTATTTGAATTACATAAAAATGGAGTTGATAATAATAATAGAATAATTAATTCAACCAGTCCTAATCCATTTCTAACTGTTTCTGAATTAGAAATAAAATATTTTCAAAAAGAAATTACACTTGTCAATTTAATTAATGAAACAAATATGAAATTAATTATTAATAAAATTTCAATAAATTAGTAACCATTTTTTTGTCTTTCATGATTGATTTGGTTTTTTCTTTTATATTCATCTAAAATATCATTAGGTGTTAATTTTAATTCCAATGATGCTTGAACTACAAAATGCCATATGTCAATTAATTCTTCTCTAGCCTCATTTTGATCAAATTCAGTAGGCGTTTTCCACCATTTCCAATTTGTTGTTCTTTGTAATTCAACTGCTTCATGTATAATTGCAGTACATAATGCAGAAATTCTATTTTCTGAATCTTTTGGGTATCTATCTAATTTCATCACTTCAGATAGACCTTTTTGGAGTTTGAAAATTTCATCTAATCTATCATCATACACTTCATTTTTTTTTTCTGACATGATAATTTATCTAAAAATAATTTAACTTAAGTCTTTTTAGAATTGAATCATTTTTTCATATAATTTTAAACGTTTTGAAATATCTCCTTTTTTTATTTTTAGTAAACCATCTAAACCATATCTTTCAACTGCAAACGAACCAAGTACATTTCCATATATTACAGCTTTTTTTATTTCTGAAATCTTTGTTGTTTTTTTACTAGCAAGATATCCAATCATTGCACCTGCAAAGGAATCACCTGCACCAGTAGGATCTACAACATTTTCTAATGAGAATCCTACTGTAGGAAAAACTACATCGTCAAAAAACATCAACGAACCATGTTCACCTTTTTTAATTATGATATATTTTGCACCCCATTGTTTTATTTTTTTTGCGCATTTGATTAAATTGCATTCCTTTGTTAACAGTTTAGCTTCTTCATCATTGATTACAACTGCATCTACATTTTTAATCATTTTAATTACTGAATCTCTTTTTGTTGATATCCAGAAATCTATAGTATCACACATTGAAAATTTTACATTATCAAATTCTTTGAGTAGTTTAGTATTTTGTTCTGGGTCATTATTTGCAAGATATACAAATTGTGATTTTTTATATTCTTCTGGAACAACTGGTTTAAAATTTTCAAGTACATTCAATTCTGTTTTTAAAGTTGATCTTATGCTTAGGGTACTATCATATTTTCCGTCATATCGGAATGTTTTACCTTTGTTTACTACTAATCCTTGTAAATCTAGATATTTTGCTAAAATATTGTAGTTCTTTTTTGAAAAATCATCTCCAACCACTGCAATTAATCCAGTTTTTACAAAATTACTTGATGAAATTGCAGCATATGTTGCAGCTCCTCCTAAAACATTTTTTAGAGTTTTAGTAGGTGTTCGAATTGTATCATAAGCAGTTGATCCAAAAACTGTAAGCATTTAAATAAATATTAAATTTATTCTATAAATTTCCTTGTTTGTTCTTTTGTGGGGTAGTAATCAAATGGAACTTCTATGGTTGTAAACAGTAAATCATATTTTGTTATTCCTGAAATTTTTACAGATTTGGATTCATCTGAATTTGAATTTGTTGTAAAAGTACCTTCAACATAGACACTACTAATTGGATATAATGTGAATGATTCTAAATTTCCTTTACCTACTATTTCATCATCATAAAATACAAAAAATTCCGTTTCACCTGCCGGTAATGTTAGCAATGATGGATTTGTAAATTTTAATTCTATTTTCTTATTTGAATCATCTTCATTATTGATCGCATTTTCAGAAATACTTACTGATATCTGTGATACTAATTGAAATTGTGAATACCCAAAAATACTTAGTAATAATAAAATTAGAATAATTATACTTTTTTTCTTTACTGATTTCATGCCTAGATATTAAAATATTCTCTATTAAGATAAACTTAGAAAAAAATCCTCATTATTTGTGTAAATTTTTTGATTTAATCTTAAATCTGATTAGAGCTATCTCAATAAATCAAAATTAAACTAATTATTTTCATTGGCAAGAATCAAACTCAAAATAGGTGAAAATGAGATCGAAGTGGATTCTAGAGATTTCTATATTGATAATCAAACATTGGGCGAAATAATTCAGAATATTTCTCAATATATGCCAGAAAATCAAGCAAAAATTGTATATGAATTAGAATCTAGTCCAAAATCAATTTCAAATACAAAACAACATGGTTTAGAATATCTAGATGATGCAGAAGCTTTTGAACCTGAATTTAATGAACCAAAAATTATTACCAATGATGAAATTATGCCTAAATTAAAAATTTTAGAAACTAGTAGATTCTTTGATTCACCAAGAACAGCTGGTGAAACTGCTCAACAACTTAGAGAATATGGATGGAGTACTAGTACACTTGATGTTTCAAAGGCTTTAGTGAAAATGGCATTAAATAAAAAATTGACTAAAAATTCTACTGAAAATCAAATACGCTATTCAATTGAACAATTTCCAATAATCTAATTAAAAGTATAATTACACTTTAAACAATCTAAAAAAATTTCTCCATCTAAATGATCAAAATGTGTATTACATTGATGACATGTGTGATGCATATCAAAATATCCATCTTTTTCTATGACTCCAATTTTATTTGATTCAAGATTTGTGCTTTTACATTTTATACAATGACAACTACATTCAATTTTCATAATTTTTCTCAGATAATGTATGTATAGTTTCTATATCTATACAAATCATTGGATAAAAAACGTGATGTACCAATTGAAATTGATGATCACTTCAAACTTTTCGGAAAAGAACCATGGGAAGTGGAATATGGTGAAAAATGTCCTTTATGTGATGTTAGAATAGACGAGTATGGTTTTTGTTCATGTGGTGCAGGTGGAAATTAAATTAATTCTTTTTTTTTAGAATTTTCATTATACCAAATACAGCAATAATAATTACAATTGCCACTACAATTATCCAAATTAAATAATCATTAGAGGATGTCTCCAATTTTTCACCAGGAGGTAAGAAATCACTATCAACTGAATTAGAAGATTCAGTTCCAGTAATTGTAATTTCTCCTATTGATTGAGGTTTTATGCTAAGTGATACATATCCATCATTATTGTATTTAGTATAAGGAATTTGTTCATTATCTAATAGTATGGAATACGCATCTCCTAACAATTTTTCTGGGATAGATATTGTTACAAATTTATTTATTTCATTTACTTGAAAACTAATACTTTTTGATGATTGATCAAAATTAAATTTATCAATTTCAGAATCTGATATAATTTCTACATTAAATTTATTTTCTTCCCAAATAACTTCTTGTATCGTTTTTGGAATTTCAGAATAATATTGAACAATTACATATCCACCACCATTTATTGAAATACCTTTTTGATCTCCTAACATAATTATATTATTATTAAGAAAAATTAATTCTACTTTTTCTAAGAATGCAATACCAAAAGTTTTAGGATATCCAATGTCTAATGTGAATATATTATCAGAAAAACTAAGTACATTTTCTAAATTATATTTAATAATCAGATCTTGAGTAGGTGAAAAAATTGTTACTTCACCATAATCACTTAAATTACTTATCCCAAATTCCTTTTTCTCCCCTTCCTCATTTGTTACTGTAATACTTTCTATTATTGCACCTTCAAATAATTCCACACTAATTGGATTATCTGAAGAACCAATTTCATGCGTTACTTGCACATTGCTAGATTGATCTATTGTCAATCTAATTGATTTTTGATATGCTGGTTCTCCAAGTGAAAACTGAGCATTAGCTACAGGAATTATTGATATTATCGTAAATAATCCTAAAATTAAAAATATATTTTTATTCATTTACTCTAAAGTCACTCTTATCATTTCTACTTTTTCTAATGGACAATCGTTTCTATCTCTTTGTACCTTGACAATTTTATCTGCAATATCCATACCTTCTGTTACTTGACCAAATACAGTGTATTCTCTATCTAAAAATGCACTATCTGATGTTACTATAAAGAATTGTGAGCCTGCACTATTAGGATCTGAAGATCTGGCCATTGAAACAATACCTCGTAAATGGGATCTGGAACTAAATTCTGCTTTAATATTATATCCTGGTCCTCCCATTCCCCAAGAACCTTTGTTATTTGTTTTTGTATTAGGATCTCCGCCTTGAATCATAAATCCAGGAATTATTCTATGAAATAATGTCCCATCATAAAATCCATCTTTGGTTAATTTTTCAAAATTTCTAACAGTTTCAGGGGCTAATTCTCGTAATAGCCCAAAAGAAATTTTTCCATGATTAGTTTCAATATTTACTGTAGTCATAAAATTGACGATATCAAATTATCATAAAAGTCTTTTTATGAAATCATATGAATTTTTTTTATACTTTGTTAAATTTATATAAAATTATTACAAGTCTACCCTTTTTATTATTTAATTAAATACTTGATTTTTTAAATGTAAGTATTAAAAATTATAGTATTAAAATTATTATTTTCAATTTTCAAAGTAATAGTGTTATATAGATCGATTAGAATTCACATATATTGAATCGTACAAACCAAAGCACGATAATTAAAGAAGCAATTAATTCCTATTTAGATAAAGGAGTAACTGACAAACAAGACATCTATACAAAAGTAGTTGACCAGCTAGGTGTTCCAAGACCTACAGTAAGAAGGGTTGCAAGAGATCTAAGAACCGAATTATTACAAAAGATCCAAATCTTACAGTCAGATATGCCTAAAGTTAACACAACTTCTGAAGAAGACGAATAAATTAAGCTCCATTTTCTTTTTAATTTCTTTATTTTGTGAGTATCATCATTACTATTATAAAGAATGAATTTTTCAAATTAATCATGGGATATTGGCGTAATCATATGGCAACCATCATTACAGCCGCATTTGCAACAGTTCTAACTGCAATGTGGCCAGCATTCTACAATTTTGCCCCGCTAACAAATTTCATCTTTATCATGGCTGTACCAATCACATGGTTTATGGTTCTTACTTGTTGGTTATCTCAAAAAAGTGTAGATTATACAAGTAAGTATTCTCATGCACATGACGTTCATCAAAAAAAAAAGATTGAATGATATTCTAACACTTTAAGTTGAAATTCCAAAACAAATAGATTTTAAAATTAAAATAAATTCAAGAACAATTACCTTCAGAATTAAATGACTTAAAATCATCCGTTGAACTAAAAAATAATGAAATTGATAAATTAAATCAAGAAATCTCAAATCTAAAGACTAAAGTACAAATTGAATCATTAAAAGTCGAATTAGCTGATTTGAAAATATTATATTTAAAAAGAAAATAATTCTAGTCTTTACAGTGACAGGTAACTATACCATGATTTTTTTTACAACCAGGGCAACTTTCTGCACCACCATAATGACATTTACATGAACATAATTCAGTTGGATCTTTTTTTAAACTCAATATTGTTATATTAAAAATAATACTATTTTACTTTTACATAATTATCTATAAATGATTTCTATTTATGTAATTTGGATGCAATTTGCAGAGTTTCATTAACCATTTCTTTTAATCTATTTTTTGCACCTTCATCTGAAATTTCATTATTTGTAAATATTTCTGTAGTCAAGTACACTGCTTTAGGATTTGTAATTACTCTAAAATATGATAACAACTGTGTGATCATTGTTTGAACATCAACAAAACCAATATTTCCAGCAGCTAAAATTATCATACCTGCAACTTTACCTTCAGTTTTTTTATAATCAATATATTCAAATAAATTTTTTAATGCAGAACTAAAAAATGAATTATAAATTGGTGATCCAATTATCCACACATCTGCTTCCATAATGTCTTTTGCAGCATTTTTAGTTGCTTCATTATACGTTACATCAAATCCTCTGTAACATTCAATTTCGCCATCTGAAAGATTGATGAATTTTGTTTCTGAATTTTTTGATTTTGTATATTCATTAACAAATTTCATAACTATCTGTGTGTTTGCAGTTTTTTCTTGGACTAGCTGAAATAACTACAATTTTCATAATTTTTGCTACTATTCTTTGTATTTAATTCCTGCAATTTTTAAAATTAAACGGGCTTGGAGGGCTTCGATCCCTCGACCTGTAACTTAGGAGGCTACTGCGCTATCCATATTGCGTGTCAAATTGACTCTACGCCACAAGCCCAGCAGAAAAAATATTCTAAATTATTTAAGCCTAAGCGAAATTCGTTTGAATTAAATCCTGAATTTCTTTCCAATCTAAATTGTTTTTATCTTCCCATTTTTCATAGAATACAACATCTTTTAGATCTAATCTTGGTAACCAACGTGCAGTTTCAAGATCCGGCTTATCGGCAAATTCATTAACATAACCAAGACACAAGTATGCAACAGGAACTACATGCTCTGGTAATCCTAAAATTTCCTTTAGAACATCATTTGAAAGAATACTGACCCAACCTAATCCTACTCCTTCTGTTCTTGATGATAACCACAAATTTTGAATTGCACAGCACACACTGTATAATCCAGCTTCTGGAATACTTGATCTACCTATAACAAATGGACCAAATTTTGTTGGATCATATGTTACACAAAGATTAACTGGAGATTCTAGAATTCCTTCTAGCTTAAATGATAAATATTTTGATTTTTTTGGTTCCTCTATAATTTGTGAGGAACGTTTTTTTTCTTCATCAAATGATTCTTTAATTTTCTTTTTCGTTGCTTGATCTTTAATTAAAATAAAATTCCATGGTTGAGAAAAACCCACTGATGGTGCATGATGAGCTGCATGAAGAATTTTGAATAATTTCTCTTCTTCAATTGGTTTTGATATAAAATGTGATCTAACATCCCTTCGTGAATATATTGCCTTATAGAAACCTCTTTTTTCCTCTTCAGTAAAGTTATTCTCCAATATTTACACTCATTTTCTGTTTTTATTCATCCTTTCTTTTCTTAAACGTTAATAATGTCTGAACATTGCTTTTAACTTCAATGGGTCTGTAGTCTAGCTGGTTAGGATACCGCGTCGACATCGCGGTGATCATGAGTTCGAATCTCATTAGACCCACTTTTTATTATTTTTCAGTTCTGAATTGATTTTCAGCCACACTCCATGTACTTTGAGTGACAATCATACCCTCAGCAGTAAACTTGGCTATTTCATTATTTATCATTGATTGATAAATTTCTGATCCCACTTCAGATTTATTTAAAACAAATGTATTTTTTAAAGGAACTTCACCACCTGCAAAAATTTGTGCTCGTCCAGGTAGTGCAACATCTTCTGTAGAATATTTTCCAGAACCTAATAGCACTTCATCACTAAAAAGTTGATATTCAATTACTGGAACTACGTATATTTTTTCACTATTATTTTTTACAAGAAATGTAACAACAAATTTTGCTTCATTTTCTCCAGCTTCCCTTAATGTAATGTCTGCTAATTGAACTTCAACTTGTTCAAGTGATGCATTATCTAAGCTAGCATAGTAAACAATACCTCCCATTAAAGCTAAAACTCCACCTATTGCTGCATAAACAGTAAGTCTACTTTGAAGTCCCATAATAATTTGATACTTAATCTACAAGTAAAAAATGTTGTCAAGATCCAAATACATAATATTTGATATCATATTTGGTAAAATATGACTGCAATAGAACAAGCAATTCTTACTTGGATACATCTTATTTCAGCTTCAATATGGGTGGGTGGTTCACTTTTTATTGGAATTGTATTTTCTCCACTTCTAAAAACTATGACTAATTCTATTCAAGAAAGAATGCAAATTATGATTAGAGTTGGAAAACGATTTAACAAAATTGCTTTACCTGCATTAATTATTTTGATGGCAACAGGCTTGTATCAATCACATTTGATATTAGGTAAATCAAGTATACTTTTTGAAACAAGTTATGGCCAATTTTTAATTATTAAAATTATACTTGTTATTGCATTAATTATTACATATGCAATACATGTTAGAGTAATTCGTAAGGATGTTGAAGAAAAAATTATGTCAAATCAGATGTCTGAACTAGAAATAAAACAATTAAGAAAAAAAATTATCATTCTTGGTGAAATAACAGTAGTGCTTTCTTTGGTAATTCTATTTTTCGCATCATTACTTGATGCTCGAGTTTGATTTTCCTTCAATAATCACCTCAAATCCTTCTGAAATCTTTCCAATCCCGTATTTACAGCCTGTAATTTTTGATGTTACAAACAAATTTGTTTCTAAATGCTTTGTAATTTCTTTGACTCGAAATATTGTTTTACCTTGAGCTAAACTTGCTGGTACAATAATCATATCAGCTAATTTTTCATCTAATCCAACTAAATTATTAATAATTTTATTAAAATCTAAATCAAAATTTTGTGTTTTTTTGTTAAACAAGGAATCAACTCCAATAATTGAATTATTATCAATACCATAGATTAACAAAGAAGCTCCAGAATCTATTGCTTCCTCTTCTTTGATTTCAATTTCTAGATTAATTTTTTCTTTACATATTTTTTCTTTAATTTCATTTACTTTTTCTTTTATTGTTTTTAGTGAAATTTTTGAAAATGTACAAATTAATTTTAAATTGTCTGTCTGTCTTTTAGAAATATTTATTGATTTTATTTTTGATGGATATACTTGTAATTTTATTTCTCCACCACCTTTAGGATAATATCCTCTTTTAATTATTTCAATTGAAAATTCTATTCCCATTCTAGAATATGCTTCTTTCAATACATATCTAGTATAATCCATTGATGGACTCCAAAGAACATCTGTACCTCCTTTAATTATTAAAGATAGTTTTTTTTGTGAAATTGATACAGCAGGAATTAAAACTTGAAGAATTAATGAAATACTTCCTGCTGTTTTGATATCTTCAATTAACTCTAAACTTTCTACTTCACCTGGAATAAATTTTAGTTCTGTAGAACCTATTTCAGCTCCAATTACAACTGCACTTGTAATTTTTTGTAAAATTTTAATTGCGGTAAGATGTTGTGGTTTTAATCCTTTATCCTTCCTGTTATTTCTAATATTTTCTAAATGAATTGGTTGATTTGTAATACATGATAATGTAATTGCTGAGCGTACTATTTGTCCACCGCCTTCCCCATGTCCTCCATTAATTTTTAGGAAATCCATATTTTTTAGTAATTTAGACTCTTTATGATAGTTTTTTAAAAAGAAATTTCCTATATTTTGTATGAATGGTTTGTTAATTGGGCGATTTCAACCATTTCACTTAGGTCATCTTGAAGCATTACAATTTGCATTATCTAAAGTTGATAAATTATGGTTAGGTTTAGGAAGCTCAAACAAACCTATTGAAAATACTAATCCGTTTTCTGCCGAAGAAAGAAAAAAAATGATTTTATCTTCAATTGATGATTCAATGAAAAATAAAATTACAATCTATTTTATTCCTGATTTAGATAACCATGTAAAATGGATTGAAAAAATTGATACTATTGTTCCAAAATATGAAATTGTTTTTTCTAACGATTCATTAATTGGCAGTTTATATTTAAAAAAAGCAGTTAAAGTAATTCCAATTCCATTTTTAAAAAGAGATCAATTATCTGGCACTAGAATTAGGGATTTAATTAAAACCGATCAAAAATGGGATGATCTAGTCCCATTTGGATCTAAACTTGTTTTAGAAATGTTAGATGCAAAAAATAGATTAAAAATTCTTTAATTATAAATAAGCCTGAGCAGTAATAATTTTGAAGATATTTTGGAATATTTAGTAATGTTACCTGGTCCTACAAATGTACCTGAACGTGTTACTCGAGCAATGATTGAACCATCTATTAATCATAGAAGTGATGATTTTGTAAAACTTTATGAAGAATGTGTAAATAACACAAAAAAAGTTTTTGATACTCAAGGAGATGCTGTATGTTTATCATCATCAGGCACTGGTGCTGTTGAATGTTCTGTTGTAAATTTAATTAAAAAAGGTGATAAGGTAATAGTTCCTGTCAATGGTGAATTTAGTGGTCGTTTAGCTCAATCAATTGAATATGCTGGAGGAATAACAATTAGAGTAGAAACTGAACCAGGTGTTAATCCTACATATGATCAACTTACAGAGGCATTTGACAATAACAAAGATGTAAAAGCATTCTATTGTGTTTGGAATGAAACTTCTACTGGAACCATGATTAACTATCTTGATAGAATTAAAAATCTAACTTCAAGAAATGATTCTTACTATGTCTTAGACGGAGTTTCCATTGTCGGTGGTGAAGAACTTCACATGGACAAATGGGGAATTGATGTTGCAATGACTGGTGCACAAAAAACATTTGCATGTCCACCAGGAATTTCACCAATTTGTGTTAATCCAAGAACTAGAAAATACATGGAGGCAAATCCTCCAAATACTACATATTTCAATTTACCAAGATATTTCCATTATTATGATGAAGCAAAACACACTCCATTTACTCCTGCATTACCTATTCTTTATGCATACAGAGAAGCAATGAGAATTATGTTTGAAGAAGGAATTGAACAACGAATTCAACGTCATAGAATTTGTTCTGATGCACTATATTCAGGCTTAAGTGCAATTGGTTTAACACCATTTGCAAAAGAAGATTCACGTTCAACTGTAGTTATTGCATTAAATTATTTGGATGGCTTAGATGACAAAATATTTCGTGATACTCTAGCTAAAAAATTCAGAATTTTAGTTGCAGGTGGATTTGGAAATCTTAAAGGTAAAGTTTTCAGAGTTGGATGTATGGGTGAGGTTAATGCATCTCATGTAATAAGATGTATTTCTGGAATTGCATCAACTTTATCCATGATGGGTTATGATACTGATTCCCAACTAGGTTTAAGGATAGCAGAAGATAAACTAAAGGCTCTTCCAAATCCTTCTTGAATTTAAGAACGTTTAACTAATATAAGGAAATTCGAAAACGATCACATTGACTTTTGATAAAGGCTCATTAATTTTAGTTGATTACACTGCAAAAGTAAAAGATGATGATGAGGTTTTTGATACTACTCTTGAAGCAGATGCAAAAAAATATTCACTTCATGAAGAAAATACAAAATATCATCCTAAACTAGTTTCTATTGGAGAAACATCATATCCTGTTCTAAAAGGATTTGATGAAGCATTATCAAAGACATCTGTTGGCGACAAACTAACCGTTGAGGTTGCTCCTGACAAAGGTTTTGGTGTAAGAGATTCCGGTAAAGTTAGAATGATTCCACTTAGAAAATTAGGTGAGGATGCAGAAAAAGTTTCAGTAGGTGATACAGTTGAAGTTGATAACAAAAGAGGAATTATCCGTTTTATTGGATCTGGTAGAGTACAAATTGATTATAATCATAGATATGCAGGAAAAACAATTCTTTTTGATGTCAATGTACTCAAAGTACTTGATTCATCAAGCGATAAAGTTGATGCAATTTTAAAAGAAAGACTTCCTGTTGAGGATGGTAAAATTACTTTTGATTTAAAGGATAAAGAAGCAAGTATTACAATTCCTGAAGAAATTTTACGTGCAGACGGCTTACAAATAATGAAACATTTTATTCAAATGGATATTTTCAAATTTGTTAATACTTTAGAAAAAATTAGTTTTGTTGAAACTCATGTCAACAAACAAACTCCTACAAAAAAACCTGAAACAAAAGAGAAAACCGCTTAAATTAAATTATTTTAGTAATTTTTGCAAGATTCAATGCTTTTTTCTTAGTCATTTTAATTTCTTTTAAAATCGTGTAACGTTCTGGTCTTAATCCTTGTGCAATCATTAAAGCTTCAACAATCATATCTGATTTAAGTCCGATTTGTTTTGCTGTAGTTGGGGCACCTACATCCTTTAATGTTTTAATAATTTTTTTCCAATCTTGCCCTTGTAATTTTGCCATCATTATAGAACCAATTCCACATTTTTCTCCATGCAGTCCAATACCTGGTGCAATTTTATCAAGTGCATGTGAAAAAAGATGTTCAGCACCAGAACATGGTCTACTACTCCCGGCAATACAAGATGCAACACCTGAACTAACCAATCCTTCTACAATTATTCGTGCATCTAATCCATGTATTGCAAATTGAGAAGAATTTTCCATAACAATTTTTGCACTCATCATTGCTAAATCTGCTGCATATCTTCCATAGTATTCTTTTTTCTTTTTATGTCCTAACTGCCAATCTTTTACAGCTATAATGTTTGCAATAAGATCACCACAACCACTAGCTAACAATTTTGATGGTGCTTTTTTAATTATATCAATATCTACAAACACACCCATAGGTGCAGATGCAATAATAGAATGAGGTTTGTCACTTTTAACTGAAACAAATGGACTTGCCATACCGTCGTGTGATGCAGCAGTTGGTAAACTTACAAATGGTATTGATAAATTATATGAAATTAATTTTGCAGTGTCTACAGAGCGACCGCCTCCAATTCCTACAATTAAATCTGAATTATCTTTTTTAACATCTTTTTCAATTTTATTTATTGATTTAATCTGATTATCTGTTGATGTATGCCAAATATATTGAATTTTTTTAATTTTTAATGATTTTTCTACTTTGACCTTTAATACTTTTTGAACATTTGTTCCGCTAATCAGTGAAACTTTTTTTGGCCTATTTAAGGAATTAAGAAATCTTCCAAAATCTCCAATATTCTTTTCACCTATCTCAATGAGCCTTGGTAATTCCATCGTGTGTGATTCCATGCGATTCTCATTTTTTATCATTATTTATCATTTCAAAGGATCAAAAAGTTATTTAAAAGGGTGACATGACACTTACTTTATCTTAATAGGTGTATTATGTCAAATAACGTTGAAGAAAAAATTTTGCATGGGACTACCACTGTAGGTATCAAGGCTAAAGATGGCGTTGTATTATGTGCAGATATGAGGGCTAGTGCAGGATATTTTATAGCAAATAACAATACTATGAAAATTCAACAAATTGACCTCCACGCAGGATTGACTTTAGCAGGAGGCGTTGCAGATGCACAAAATATTGTAGATATTTTACGATACCATTCTAATTTACACCGAGTCGATAAACAAAATTCAATATCAATTCATTCTTTAGCAAGACTTTGTTCATTAATTTTTCATCAAAATAGAGGATATCCATTCATGGCTGATATTTTACTAGGTGGTTATGATGCAAATGGTCCTGCATTGTTTAATGTAGACATGTTTGGTTCTGTTGAAGAAAAATCTTATGTTACAACTGGTAGTGGATCACCAGTAGCTTACGGCTTATTAGAAGAAGAATATAGAAATGACCTCACAGTTGAGGAGGCAAAAAAAATAGCTTTACGAGCTGTTAAATCTGCAATCGTTAGAAACATTGGTACTGGTGATGGAATAAACATCGCAGTAATGGACAAAGATGGATTCCGTCTATTAACCAATGAACAAAAGAAAGCAGTTATCCAACTTTAGTGATTTAATGCAAAAAAAACAACCTACAAAAGAATTAGCTCCTAGCAGCCAAAATATGATGGCAACCATACTGCAAAGTATGCCGAGAGAAGCAAGTATTACAAAAATAGAATACGAAGGACCTAGAATTGCACTTTATACAAATTCACCTAGATATCTATTAGAAAATAATGAAACAATTTCAAAATTAGTTAGTATAATTAAAAAACGAATTGTGATTAGAACTGATGAATCTATAAGAAAACCAGAAGATGAATGTAGAAAAATTATTTCTGAACATGTTCCAAAAGAAGCAAATCTACAAGGTACATTATTTGACACATCTACTGGTGAAGTTTCACTTGAAGCAAAAAGACCATGGTTACTACAAAGAAGCGTTAAAGAATTTAATCATGCTGATTTAGCTGAAAAAATTGGATGGATACTAAAAATACGAAAAGCCACTACCATACCGTCACGAACTATTCAAACAATTAATGCAACCCTAAAGCAAGCTGCCACTGAAAGAACAAAACAAATGAAACAAGTTGGTGATGACATTTTTAGATCTCGATTATCTCAAAGAACTGAAGTATCTCTTCATACTCTTGGTGGTTTTGGACAAGTAGGTCGATCTTCAATGTTATTATCAACTCCAGAAAGTAAGATACTAATTGATTGTGGAATTAATCCAGGCGCTCGTTTACCAATGGATTCATACCCAAGACTTGATTCTTTAGATATTACACTAGATGAACTTGATGCTGTAGTAATTGGACATGCTCATTTAGATCATACGGGATTTTTACCTGCATTATGCAAATATGGTTACAAAGGTCCAATTTATTGTAGTGAACCAACACTTCCTATGATGAATTTAATTCAATTAGATGCAATCAAGGTTGCAGCAGCACAAGGTAGAACCCCAATTTATGCAGAACGTGATGTTAAACAAGTTATGAAACAAACAATTACTTTACCATATGGAAGTGTTACTGATATTTCCCCTGATATCAAATTAGTTCTTGCTAATGCAGGGCATATTCTTGGTTCAGCTTTATGTCATTTTCATATTGGTAACGGTGACCATAATTTTGTTTATTCAGGAGATATTAAATTTGGAAAAAGTATATTATTTGAAGCCGCAAGTTGGAATTTTCCAAGAGTAGAAACATTGTTAATTGAAAGTACTTATGGTCTTAGAGAGGATGTTCAACCAACCAGACAACAAGTAGAGTCTGCCTTCATTAATGCCGTCAATCATACTTTAGCAGACGGAGGTAAAGTTTTGATACCAATTCCAGCAGTTGGACGTGCACAAGAACTTATGATGGTAATTGATCATTATATGAAATCTGGTGAAATGGTTGAAGCACCAGTGTTTACTGAAGGTATGATTTCTGAAGCATCAGCCATTCATGAATCCTATCCTGAATATCTTGCAACAGAATTAAAACAGAAAATTTTAGAAACTGATGATAACCCATTTGATTCTGAATACTTTACAAATATCGAACATGCAGATGCTAGAGAAGAACCAATGAGAGAAAATTCTCCATGCATTATTTTAGCAACATCTGGAATGTTAGAAGGTGGGCCTGTTTTAGAATATTTTAAAAATATTGCACCTGACTCTAAAAATAAAGTTGTGTTTGTTTCTTACCAAGTTAATGGAACTTTGGGAAGACGTGTTCTTGATGGTTCTAAACAGGTTTCTATGTTGGGTAAAGAAGGTAAAGTTGAAGTTGTTTCTGTTAATTGTGGTGTTGAAAAACTAGATGGTTTTAGTGGCCATAGTGACTATAATCAATTAATGTCATTTGTACAACGATTAAGACCAAAACTTCGTCGTGTTTTAGTTAATCACGGTGAACGTTCAAAGTCAGAAAGTCTTGCTGCGGATATTAGAAGAACATACAAACTACCTGCTCATTATCCTCAAATTCAAGAAGCAATTAAATTATTTTAAATCGTATTCTGGTTTCCAAATCTTTATACTTGATGGAGTAACAATAATTCTTTCTTCTCCCAATCTTGCAATGTCTGCATCTGCTGTTTTAGCAATTGAATACAACTCTTCTACAACTTTACGTAATTGATCGACATCTTTTTGTGCCAAAGGTGTAACTCTAAGAATCAAAATAATTCCTTTTTTGATATCTTCTTTGATAGAATGAATATCACTACTATCTCTAATTGTTATTGCCTTTAGATATGTGGGATTCTCTTGCTTTTGCATTATATTTAAAAAAAGATTACTCCTTCTAAAACTCTTCCTTAGTTTTAACTAATTTTTATGCCTACATTCTAAATTTAATGTAGAATTATTCTTCTACATTTTTAGAAGAAATTTCTTCAATTAAATCATTATTTGTAATAAAAACAATTGCTTGTTCATTACTTGATACATTCGAATATCTTAAAGTTACAGATGATACAAATTTTAAATGTTCTTTTGCATTAGAATCACGTAAAATTGAGACAAACCCTACAAAGTCTTTAGCTTCAAGTAATATGTCAACAGGTAATGCAATTACTTATATCATTTCATTTCTGCCAACAACAAATTTTATTTCTTAATGTAATTTAAAACGTATTACAATTTTTAATAAATCAATATTATTTATTGTTAGATTTTTTATGTGTAAAAATAAATTCTTATCTTTAATTCCAAATTATAGTTCTATTAACAAACGAATCCCTACTTGAATTTAGTAGATTTTTAATTTCATATTTTTTACTATTTTTAATTGAATTTTTCTTCTTTCTTCTTTAATTATTCTAAAATTTTCCCTTGTGATTAAATCATTTTTTTAGGTTCTGTTACTGGTAATAATACAGCTGGTAAAAGTCTTATAATTTTTCTAATTAAATTTAATTTATTTTAAATTATTTTTAATACTGATAGATCTTAATTCATTAGTCTTTTTCCTAACACTTCCACTAAAATACTAAATTCCTTACCAATTTCTTCCATGTATTTTTTTGCAGCATCATACATTGTAGATCTACAATTATTACATAGATTATATCCTGTATCGATCCCATGTTTTGAATGTTTTAACATTTCAATGTATTCATCACCAAAATAAATTGTTTTTAGATTTACATTAAGATCGTCAGATCCTTTCCTAATTTTAAAACCAGATCATTTTCTGCAATCAAAATCACAAAATGGAATTTTTATTCCAACTGCCGAAACATCAAACTCTTATTCCTACATCATTTTAATTGCAAGTTGACTATCTAAACCGCCTGAAAGTAGTCCAACTACTTTTTCTTTTCTTCAGTCACGATAATAATTTTTCAAATTTTATTATACAAACTTACATCATACATAAATTAAGAAAATATTATATTTTATTATGAAAGAACGTAGAAAAAATCTTCTAAAATATGCTCAAAAGATGGATTGTGATACTCTAGTTACATTTGAGCCTGAAAATCTCTTTTACATGACTGGTTTTTGGGGTGAAGCTATTGGATTATTAGAAAAAAATGGAAAAACAACCATCATTGCTCCTGAACTTGAAGTTGGAAGAGCAAAAAATGAGTCTGAAGATTGCGATGTAATAACTGCTGAACGTGGATCTGGGTTAATTTTTACTCTTATAAATAAAATAAAGAAAAATCATGTCTGCACTGATTGTAAAGACTATTCTACCATGCTAAGCTTAAAAAAATCAATTTCACATATTACGTCTTCTACAGATCCATTTTACAATGCTCGAATTATAAAAGATGAAAAAGAAATTAAAATCTTAAAAAAAGCTTCTAAAATTATTGATGAAATGTTTGATATTTGTTCAAAAAAAGTAAAAGTTGGACAAAAAGAATCAGAATTACAAACAGTTTTGATGACATATGCTATGCAACAAGAAATGTTTGATACTGGATACAAATCAACACTTAATCCCTTAATTATTGCTGGAGGTCCAAATGGTGCATTACCACATGCACAAGTAAGTCAACGTAAATTTAAAAAAGGTGATCTTATAGTTACTGATTTAACATTAAGATACAAAGGATATGTATCTGATGCAACTAGAACATTTGCACTAGGAAAAATTTCTTCACAAGCTAATGAGGCATATGAAATTGTTAAAGAATCACAAAAACTTGGTCTCAAATCTGTAAAACCAAATGTCAACTGTAAAGATGTTGATTATGCATGTAGAAAATATATTGAAGAAAAAAATTATGGTAAATATTTTATTCATTCTACTGGTCATGGAATTGGATTAGAGGTACATGAATTGCCAACTATATCTTATCGTAGTGATACAAAATTAAAAGAAAATATGGCAATTACTGTGGAACCTGGAATCTATATTGAAAATAAATTTGGAATTCGAATAGAGGATTCCCTTATTGTAAAAAATAAACCAATTATTATGCATAAATTCACAAAAGATTTACTGCAAATTTGAGCCTAATCAATATAATTTACTTTTTCTATCATGCTTCTTGATAATAGATTATTTGATTCAATTTTTTTAGAATCAATATTTACATTCCAATCAAAAATTATTTCTCCTTTATGTGCTTTGAAATTTATAATAACCTGATATTCTTTTAAATCTATTTTTGTTATATCTAATTCTACCTTAGTATTTCTTTCATTAAATATTTTTTCGCTAGGATATTCATCATTAATTTTATCTTCAACAGCATTTTTCACATTGTATCCTGATTCATTTGGACCATTATATTGCATTAAAATACCTAAAACAACTTTTTCTTCTTCAGAAATTTCCGAAAAAAAACTATCAAAATGTTTTTCTGTTAAAATTCCATTTGCACTTATGACAATTAATGCAATTCCTGCTAGATATAGTGGGGCTCTTTTTTAAGAAAAGCTTTAAGATTATTCTTTTTTGGTTTTTCTTCTTCTTTTTTATCTTTTTTATCCATCTTAATACCTGTAAATTATCATAAATCTAAAGTTATTATTAATTCTAGTTAATACAAAAAATAAATTAAAATATTTTAAGAATTTTTAGCAGTTAATATTAAAACTTGCCATGGAAATATTATATCACCATTCTTTTTTGTATATTGTAAAGTTTTTTCTTTAACTGCATTTTTGAATTCGTTCCGCTTTGAATATTCTAAAGCATTAAATTTTTCTTTTAGAGGCTTTGCAATATATTTAATATAATTATTCCAATAGTCTTCAAATTTTCCTGGATTATAATTAAAAATAAATTCTTTAATGATAATATTTGAGAATCCTGCTTTTCTAACTTCTGTTTTTAATGCAGATTTTGTGCCAAATCTATCTAAATTTGGTGTACTAGGTGGAACATAATCTGGTATGTACTTTGTAGCAGAATCCAGAATACTACTAAAAAATGGAACATTATCTTTACTTCCATGTACAGATATTCCTATCAATCCAGATTTTTTGAGACTATTTTTCATATTTTTTAATGCTTTTTGAGCATTAGGAAAAAAAAATAATGCATACTGACAAGTTACTATATCAAATTTTTTTGAAAAAGCAAAATTTTCAGCATCAATATTTAAAAAATCTAAATTTTTATTTTTTTCATTCCATTTTTTAGCAATTTTAATTGCAGTTGTTGACGTGTCAATTCCTAGTACATATCCTGATTTGCCAAGTTTTTTTTGAATATATTTTGTTACTGCTCCTGTTCCACATGCAACATCCAAAACATGATAATTTTTATTTATTTTTACTAATTCGATTAATTTTTTTGTACTTTGAAACGGTCCTTTATTTACACTGGTCCATCTTTTATGATATCTTGGAGCAACTTCATTCCAAATTTTCATATTTCTTTGTTTGTATTCTGAATGAATCGAATTCATTGTATTTTTAGTTCAATTTGTTTTTTTATAATTTTTGCAATTTTTTCTTTTTTCATCCAACCTGATACAATACTTCTTTTTTTATCTACAATTATAATTTGATTATATTGAGAATTTTTTATATATCTAGATGTTCCGATATCATTTGCTATTATCATATCTGATGATGATTCTTTCAATTTCTTTTTAGCAGATTTAATTAATTCAATATTTGTGACATTTGTTTCTGCTTTAAATCCAACTAGTAAAACATTCTTTTGAATTTTCTTTATTTGATCTATAATTTTAGGAGCTTTTTTGAGCGTAATTGAAATATTTGTTTTTGAACTTTTAATTTTTTTCTTACTTGGATTTTTAGGAATATAATCTGCTACTGCGGCAGCCATTATTACAATATCAAATTTATTTTTCAATTCTTTTTTGACTGCATTAAACATTTGATTACTTGTTACAACATTAATTATTTTTGCACCCTTTGGTGGAATTTCATTACCTGGTCCATAAACAAACGTAACTTTTGCACCAGCAGAAACTAATTCTTTTACTAAACTTACTCCTGTTTTACCAGAGCTTTGATTTGTAATTGCTCTTACAGGATCAATCTGCTCAATTGTTGGTCCTGCAGTTATCAATATTTTTTTTCCATATAATTTAGATGATAATCCAAACTTATTCAAAACAAAATCAAGCACTTCTTCTGGTTCTGACACTTTTGCTTTCCCTTCTATTATATTTGGTGTCATAAAATCTATTTCATTTTTTAGAAATGAAATATTTTTTTTAACTGCAATATTATCATACATTGATGCATGCATTGCTAAAGCCATAACAATTGGTGTTTTTGAACCAAATCCAACAGTGAGTACTGTTGAAATCGGAGTATCATCAATTCCATTTGCAAGTTTTCCTAATGTATTTGCAGTAGCTGGGTATACAATAATAAGATCTGATTTTTTATAATCTGCTATATTGATATGTTCTAATTTACCAGTTAATTTTGTAATAACATCGTTTCCTGTTGCCCATTTCATATAATCTGGCTGAATCATTTTTGTTGAAGCACTACTCATTACACAAGTAACTTTTGCTCCATGTCTCATTAGTAATCGTGCAAGTTCAATTGATTTGTACGCTGCAACACTTCCAGCAACACACAATACAATTTTTTTACCAGAAAGTTCAGTTCCTTTTGATTCTACAATATCTAATGACGGATGCTCTAATTTTATTTTAGACAATTTCTTTCCTCATTTTATTATATTCAGACTCATCCATTTGGAATTCATTTTCTATTGCTGGAAATTTTTTTTCCTTAACTTCCATTACATATGATTTTACTGCATTTCTAATTTCTTCAGATAATGATAGATATCTTTTTGCAAATTTTGGTTTTATTTTTTCAAATAAACCTAACATATCATGAACAACTAAAACTTGTCCATCACAATCTTTTCCTGAACCTATTCCTATTGTTGGTACAGGAATTTTTTCTGTTATTATTTTTGCAACCTGACTAGAAATCATCTCTAAAACTATACTAAATACGCCTGATTCTGTTATTATTTTCGCATCTTTAATTAATTCAATTGCATCCTCTTTTGTTTTTCCTTGTACAGTGTATTTCTTAGCTGTTTGTGGTAACAATCCTAAATGTCCCATGACCGGTATTTTTAATTCTGTAATTGCTTTTATTATTTGAGCAATTTCTTTTCCACCTTCTAATTTGACTGCATCAGCACCAGCTTCAATTAGTTTTAATGAATTTGTAATTGCATCTTCCTTAGTATTATAGGAATTAATTGGTAAATCTGAAACAATTAATGAATTTTTTCTTGCATTTTTTACAGCAGTTGTAAATCTAATCATATCATCCATAGTTACTGAGGTTGTATCCTCATATCCAAGCATAACCATGCCTGCACTATCTCCTACAAGAATTACATCCACTTGTTCACATAATGCTGCCATTGTGGAATCATATCCTGTTAAAACAGTTATTTTCTCTTTTCCTTTCATTTCTTCAATATCTTTGATAGTTTTATGCATTTTTTGCTCTCCTTTCTAAATTTTTTCTAATTTCTAAAATTGCTAATTTAAGATTTTTTTTATTGTTATATGTTAAAGATTCTTTTCTTTTCTTTTGGGATTCAATAACAAGTAATTTCATTGCACGTGTTACATTATCAACTATTGTAATATCTGCAGTTTGAGCCGTTCTGGAAAGTGGATTCAAATCAAATGTTATAATTTTCTTTTTTGCTTTTTTTAATGCAATTGTCCTATCACCATCTTCTAATGGAACTAAAACAACATTTGCTGAAAATATTCCATTTTTATCAACAATTCTTCTTGCACTATCAATTCCTAATAATTTTGTAGATGACTTTTTATTTAATCCATAAATTTCTGTTGCGCCTGATTTTTTTAAAATTTTAGTAATTGCTTTTTTACGTTTTTCACTAGAATAAAATAAATTTACTTCAATTTTTGAATTTGTATTTTTTGCTAATTGAATTATTTCTTTAGGACATAAAGCCGCAAAATTACCGTTAACTGAAATAACAGAATTTTCTGCATTTTTGAGCATAAATGCTGCTGCTTTTATTGCATCCTTAGCAGATTTTGAAGTTTTTTCACCAATAAGATAATCAAAAGCTTCTCCTCTTCCATGAGCCAAAAGTCCTTCTTTAGCAACTAAATTATCTTCAAATCCTTTGACTAATTTTTCACGAATTAGAAGTGAATTTAATCTTGGGTGTGATTTAGGAATTATAGTCATGTTTTTTAATTAATTATGAAGAACTCTTGCACCTAAATTATCTAATTCTGATTTTATAATTATTCCATCAGAATATTTCTCTAAAATTTCTAAAACTTTATTTTCATTTGCTTTTGGAATCATTGAAAAAATTGTTTCACCAAATAATGCAATTCCACATTTAATATTATTTTTAGATAATTCATTTACTACTTTCTGCATTCTTGGTGTCATAATATTTACATATTTTGCAAATTCTAAAGACATTTCTTGAAAATGTTCATAATTTTTTGATTCTAATAATTTATTAACCATTTTTCCTCCAAGACCATTAATTTGTGGTAGTCTTTCTTTGATGAATTTACTTGTTGAAATTGGAGAAAAACATATCATAATTATAGAAATTTTATTTAAAGGAATTTTTTGAACATGTCCAATTCCTGGTGCTCCTGGTTTATCTCTAATTTCAAATCCACCATGATATGATGCTAAGACATCTCCTAATCCTGTTTTACATTCTATTTCAACATCATGTGCTATTTGTGCAACTTTAATTTTAGATAATTTACACTCTAATGCATCGTTTAATGCCATAGATAATGATAATGCAATAGCTGCACTAGAACCTAATCCATATCCTACTGGAACACCAATTTCATGTATAACATCTACATATTTTCCTTCTGCAGAAAATTTACTGAGAACTAATTCGGAGACTTTCATATCTCCTGATTCAAAACCATTTACCTTAATCGTAAAATTTGAAATATCATGTTTTGTTTTGTTTCTAATTGTAACTGTAGTCTTAACACCTTTTTGAATGGAAAATCCTGCACCCAACGAACCTAATTGTTTTGAGTCTTCTTTGTTTAGTTCAGCTTTAAAAAAACCTGTAATGTGTGCTGGACAAAATGCTGTTACCATTATGATTAAACTTGAGATATTTGTAAAATATTAATACTTGGCTTAAATAATATAAATTAGTATAAATTGACTACATTCACACGACGCCTACAGAAGATTGGAAGTAGTATGCTTGTTTCACTTCCAAAAGAATGGATTGATGCTAATAATCTAAACAAGAGCAATCAAGTTGAAATTGAAACAAATCAAAATAATCTATCAATTAGAACACAACAAAATAAAAAACCTTCTAAAGAAGTTGAAATTTCATACCCTTTATCAGAAGGTGAGGGAATTGTTCCAACAATTACTGGTGCATATCTCTTAGGATTTGATATTATCAGAATTGTTGGAAGATCATCTATCTCAATTAATGATAGAGAGAGTGTTCGTGGTTCTATGAGAAAATTAGTTGGACTAGAAATTATTGATGAGGATGCAACAAATATTTCTATTCAATTTTTACTTAATGAAACATCAATTAATCCACAAAATATTTTAAAAAGAATGAGTTCAATTGCACTTGGAATGTTTAATGATGTTGTATTATCTATAAAAAATGGAGATAAAACAAATCTTGAAACAATAGCAAATCGTGATGCTGAAATTAATAGACAATATTTTCTTCTTGTTAGATTAATTAGAAGTACAATAATGGATACAAGATTAGCTAATATTTTTAATCTAGAAAATATTGATATTCTTGATTACAGAATTGCTGCAAATACAGTTGAAATTGCAGGTGATACTGTTGTAGAATTATCTAAATCATTAATTAAATCAAATTTATCTAAAGCAGAGTTAACTAAATTATATGATCTTGCAAAAGACATAGACGGAATACAAATTAAATCTGTAGATTCTTTTATTTCTAATAATAGAATGCTTGCAATTAATGCAATTAAACTACAAAAAATTAATTCAGCAAAAATTTCTAAAATACGTTCATCTTTAGAAAGTGAAAAACAGATTTCTCTTGCATTATTTGATATTATTTATATGTTTGAAAAAATTTTACAATCGTGGTCAGATATTACCGATCTAGTTAAACCAAGTTATCAATAATGTTTTTGATGTTTTTTAGATAGTAATAAAAAAATATTACAATAACTTTTTCTTTGCCGCATAAATCATTACTGCACAAATTGTTTTTGAATCTATAATTTTTCCAGATTTAATCATTTTAATTAATTTTTTAATATCCATTTTTACAACCGTAATAAATTCATCATTATCTAATTTTAAATCAAATTTCTTTTTTGTTCCTGATGCTACAAAAATGCTAATTTCTTCTTTGTTATATCCTACAGAAGGAAAATATGAAATTAATTTAGTCATTTTTTTAGCCTCATAACCAGTTTCTTCTATTATTTCTCTGTATGCACAATCAATTGCTTTTTCACCTTTTTCTAAAGTGCCAGCTGGAATTTCTAAAATATATCCATGTGGAAATCTATGTTGTTTCACTAACAATACTTTACCTTTTTCGTCAAATGCAAGCATTGCAGCTGCACCTGGATGTTCAATAACTTCTCTTCTAATTTTTCTATGTTTAATTTCTAAATGATATGCATTTATTTCAAATAATTTTCCTTTGTATAGTGTATCTTTTTTCATATTATTTTTTAGATGTATTATTATTTAATTTGTTTGGTATATCAAATGTAGTTTAGAAGATTTTTTTAAATCAATAATTGCTTTTTTTAACCAATTATCATAAAATGAAATTTTTTTAGGAATAAATAAATCTGCAGATTTAACATTTTTTAGATTTCTAACTTTTTGTGTTACTTCATCTATTTTGTATATATTATTACTATACATAAATAAAACAATTTGATTTTTTGAAATAAATGGAATTTGTAAATATGTATTTGAAAATTCTTCATTCATTTTTTCTAATGTTTCTTTTAGATTGCTGTCTATCCATGTAATTATTGCATATGGAATAAATTTTTTGATTTTTTTAGGATCATAAATCGTTGTAAATTGGATTCCTTCATTTTTGTATAGCTTTTCAATGCATCTTGTGATTGTTTTTGTTGACATTTTTGTATTCTTTGCAATTGTTTCAATTTTTTGTCTTGGATCTTTCATTAGTTCTTCTAAAATTTCTAAATCTGTTTTTGTCAGATCTGCATTAAATCCTGGATTTTCGGCTTCAAAAATTGATAAAACTTTAAAATCTTTCATTAGTTTTTTTGCAAGTTCAATTTTTTGTTCTAAGTTCTCTTTTACAATAATACTACAAACTGTAATTCCACCAACACATGCTGCTACAATATGTGGTTCTCCTACTAAACTAACTTGTTCTAACACCTCTTTCATATTTTCTCCAGAGATTACAAAATACAAAATACCGTAACCTAATACTGGAGGTTCAACTTTAATAAAAAATTCTTCAATAATCTCAAGTTTTTGCATCTTACGTATTCTTGCATTAACTGCTCCGCCAGACATTCCTAAATCGATTCCTATTTGTCTGTCTGATTCTCTACAGTTGTTTAATAATTTACTTAGAATTTTAATATCAAAATTGTCCATTATGTGATTTTTCGAGTCCCCATAAAATATAGAATTAACTAATATGATATAAAATTGTCTATAATTTACCACTAGGAATAATATAAGTTAAATATTAGACTTTTTTTGTTATTTTATGGATTACCGAATGAAATTAGCAAAAAGAATGCTTTTCAATAAAAGAGGTAGTTTGATTGGTGCCGTTTTGGCTGTTACCGTCGGAATTTTAGTTATTCATGTTAATTTTGTAATATTTCAGGGACTTTTCGATGCTATTGTAAGAGATATCAGTGAATATCGAAATGGCGATATTCTTGTAACAAATGAAGATGACTACATCGATAAATCTGATTCAACAATTGTTAGTTGGTTTGAAAGAATTTCATATGTTGAAGCGGCGACACCGCGGCTTTCATCGACTGCAGAAATGGAAATAACAAAAAATGGAAAACTAATTGAAAAAACTAGGATCCCTGTAGTTGGTGTAGATCCATTTAATGATATTAGAGCATCTACTGTTCATGAAACTGTTACTGAAGGAACTTATGTTTTCTCAAGAAATTCCATTGTATTAGGAAATACTGTAGCAAAGGATCTTGGAGGAGCTACAGTTGGAGATATTGTCAAAGTTATGATTGTTGATAGATGGGGAGAAGAGCAAACAAAAAGATTTACAGTATCTGGAATTGCAAAATCACCTGGTGGTCAGGGATTTGATTATAGTGCAGTTATACATATTGATACATTACGTGATATGACAAATAGACAAGATCAAACAGGTTCAATTATGGTAAAATTAAATGATCCAACTAAGGCATATGAAGTAAAAGAATTTTTCTTATTATCTTTTCCAAATGATGATTTCATGGCAGAAACAATAGAAGAATCTGCAGAACAGCAACTTGCTGGTTTTAGATCTGGCATTGCAATGATTAACATGATTGGTTATTTTGGAATGATGTCATCTGCATTTGCAATTGTTACAATTCAAATGATGTTAGTAAATGGAAAAACTAAAGAAATTGGTGTAATGAGAGCAATCGGTGCAAAAAGAAAAGATATTTTGGTAATTTTTATTTTTCAAGGTATGCTAATTGGAGCAATCGGTGCTGGAGTTGGAACTGCAACTGGATTAGGTTATACAATTTATGCAAAGGAAACAAAAATGTCTTTCAATAACAGTTTACCACTCGAAGTAACTTATAATTGGGAAAAAATTATTCAAACAGCTTTGGCTTCATTTATTTTGGCAATCATTGCATCATTATATCCATCGTATAGAGCTACAAAATTACTACCTGTGGAGGCAATGAGAACTGGCTAAAGTACTAGAGGTTAATCATTTAAGCAAAATTTATGGAGATGGGGATAACAAAGTGAAAGCTCTTGATGATGTATCTTTTTCAATTGAAAAAGGTCAAGTTGTTTTAATTGTTGGAAGTTCAGGTTCAGGAAAATCTACATTACTAAATATGATTGGACTTTTAGATAGTCCCACAAATGGAAATATTTTCATAGATGATATTAATACTACAACTCTTAATGATAATGAAATCTCATCATTTAGAAATAAAAAATTAGGATTCATTTTTCAATTTTCTAATCTTTTATCAGATCTTTCAGTTTTAGAAAATGTATTATTACCATTACAAATTGCTGGCAATGATCTTACTTCTGAAGAGGACGCTATAGATTTACTAAAAGCAGTTGGATTAGAAGATCAATTACACAAGCGTGCAAATAAAATTTCAGGTGGACAAGCTCAGAGAGTTGCTATTGCTAGGGGATTGATCAATAAACCTTCAATTGTTTTAGCAGACGAACCAACTGGTAATCTTGATTCCGTTACTTCTCAACTAATAGTAGATTTAATGAAATCAATGGCAAAAAAACTTAATCAAACTTTTGTTATTGTTACCCACGATAGACAACATTTTGGAAATGTTGATAAAGTTATTACAATAAAAGACGGTAAAGCATTTCAAGTAGAAGAATTTTCAACAATGGAGATCACCGTATAATGAATTCTAAATTTTTACTAGTATTATTTTTAATTGGATTAGTCCCATTTATTTTTACAAATTCATATGCTGCATATGATGATGATTCAATAACATCTGGAAACTTTGGTAATTCACCATTTAATAGAGAATTTGGTGATGTAAAATTATTAGATGCATATTTTGGTACATTAAATAATAAAATTGAAGTTGAAGCCGGAGACAAAAATGTTCCATTTACAATAGAATTTGCAAATGTTGGAACTCAAGATATTACAGGAATTCAAGGAAGATTGGCATTACCTTTAGGATTTTCAGGTTCTGATGGACCAGGCAATGCAATTAATTCAAATACAAATGCAAATTCAGAAGCTGGTGAAAATTTCTCTTTAACTTTCTATGTAAATTTAGATAAGAAACTTCAAATTCGACAATATTCTGGAACTGTGGAATTAGATTACTCAAGATTACGAGAATCTGGTATTAGATCATCATATTCTAATTTTGATTTTAAAGTTACTGGGGATAGTACAATTAATGTCAGGGCTTCAGAATCATTTCTTACATCATTAAAATCAAATAATTTTGTTGTTAATATCATAAATGATGGTACAGCATCAATATCTGGAGTTGATGTAACCATAAATAATGTACAGACATCATTATCTGCAAACACTGCATCAATTACAAATATTGAAAATGTTTTAATTTTAGAAACAAGTTGGGATCTTGGAAATATTCCTGAAAAATCATCTAGTTCTTTTATTATGGATGTATACGTTCCTGAATCTTTAAAGGGTGATACTTTACGAATTCCTTTGTCTATTTCATATTATAATACACAAGGTGATAAAGAAACTATTTCAAAAATACTTGATTTTTACATTAGAGGTTTAATTGATCTCACTATTTTTAATGTTAAAGTAATTGAATTATCTGGTACACAAATGGTAATTGGTGAAATAATTAATGAGGGAAATGAAGATGCACTATTTGGTTTTGTAACTATTGAGGCTAATGGAGATTCCAATATTAAATCAAATACACAATTTATTGATGAAATTGAAATTGACGCTCCTATTCCCTTTAACATTCCAATTGAATTTGATGGAGAACCAAAATATGGTGAGCATGATGTTACATTTACCTTAAGATACAAAGACAGTGTTAGAGATGAAATTTTTCTACCCTATCAAACTACAATTATAGTTAATCAACCAGCAATTCTTGATGGAGATAATTTTAATCCAGCAATTGTAATTATCCCAATAATTTTAGTCATAGGTTTTGCCATTTTTATAATTCTTAGGCGTAAAAAATCAGGATTACCAGTAAATTGGAGATTAATTTTTGATCTAAAAAATCGAATTAAATAAAATGAAATTAAAATTAACTATTGTAATTTTAATTATTGCCATAAGTATAGGTAGTGTAATTATTGTTACTGGTTTTATTTCAAATTCAAAATCTGAAGACATTACCAATATTTCTAATCAATATGAGAATTTATTAAAATACAAAAATGAATTGGAGAAAATTAATCAATATAATCAAGAAATTTTACAAGATTTAGAATACCAAATTAAAAATTCTGATGATGTCAATATTTCTCAAATCAATGAAGAAATTGATGTAATTAATCGTGTAATTAATGAAAATAAATCAGAACTAGAGCAAATAATTAATAAATTATCTAAGATTGAATCAACTCCTTAATTATCAAAAATATTTTTATTTTTTTCTTAATTCATATACTAATTAATTATTTAATAATTATTGTTAAATCATAGAAAATTAACTTTTATTGGAGTTATTTTTTTAATCATAACTTTTTTGATTAACCATTATCATCAACAAAATCACCCTGATATGGAATTTAATTATGCATATATCTCTGGAGGTATAATGTTAATTTCATTTGCTGCTAGTTTTTTATTATTTACTAAGGATAACTTAAAAAATTAATTCACTTTTAATTAATTCACTATCAAATTGAAATTACGCTCAAATTAAATTTAGATCTAGGATTATAAGCGATTATTAGATTATGATATTATGACTGGAGATGAAATTGAAGTTCCAAAAGAATTACGTGAATTTATGCTAGAGGAAGCTGAAGAAACTTTTCTTGGACAAAAAAATGGTGCCCAAAAACAATATCGTTATGGTAATTTGCATATTAGAGAATATGATGATAAATTTCTAGTTCATACTGATAAAATTGATCCTAGAGTTAATCCTCTTGGTCATTTAGTTCATGATGCCCCTGAAATTTTAATTGGAATTGCTTGCGGAATATTTTCTGGTATACATAGTGTAAAATCTTTTTCTAATAATAATTCTAATAAAATATCTTTAGCTAGTATTTTAGCCTCTTCTATAATGTCTGGATATTTAGCATATACAACAACTAAACAAATTAAAAAATATCTAGAGTGAACTGATGTATACTATTAGAACTGTAAAAATTTTAATTAAACTTTTACCATCTATTTTGGCATTACGTAAAGATAGAAAAAAATGGATTAATCAAAATAAAAATGAAATTAATTCAAATCAATTTAAAAAAAATGCTAATAAAGTTCTTGAAACCTTTATTTCACTAGGTCCAGTTTACATTAAACTTGGTCAATGGCTTTCTTCTAGAGCTGATATTTTACCACAACCATATTTACAGGAATTATCAAAACTTCAAGACAGTGTACCTTCTGCTCCATTTGATCAAGTAAAACCAATAATTGAAAGAGACATTGGTTTGATAAATGAAAAATTTGATAGTATTGATCCTATTTCTATTTCTGGTGCATCATTAGGGCAGGTTTATCGAGGCTCAATTTCTGGTCAACAAATTGTAATTAAAGTAAAAAGACCTGGAATTGAAAAAGTAGTTGAACAGGATCTAAAAATTTTAAAAAAAATTTTACCACTGGCATTAAGATTTGTTGATCCAAATCTAAGATATTCTGCAAAAACTATGCTTTCACAATTTATTGAAACAATTCATGAAGAAATGGATTATACCAATGAATCTAGAAATCTCAAAGAAATCAAAAATGATTTGGCAAATAATCCTAAAGTGATTATACCATCTGTTTTTGATGAATTTTCTTCAAAAAATGTCCTTACAATGGAATATTTGCCTGGTATTAAAGTCACAAATATACAAGCATTAGAAGAAAAAAAGATAGATCGTGAACAATTAGTCATTGATGTACATCAGATATTTTTTACAATGTTACTCAAAAATTCAATTTTTCATGCAGACCCACACCCAGGAAATATTTCTGTAACTGATGAAGGGAAATTAATTCTATATGATTTTGGAATGGTTGGACGAATTAATAATAAAACTAGAATTAATTTAATTCGATTGTATCTTGCTCTTGTAGAAAAAAGTCCTTCACGTGTTGTTTCTGCAATGGATGACCTCAAAATGTTAACTCCTGAATACAATAGATCCGTAATTGAAAAAGGAATAGAATTATCGATTCGTTCTATGCATGGTGATAAACCTGATGAAATGGAAGTTCAAAGTTTAATGGAATTAGCAAATAGAACTATGAGTAAATTTCCATTTATTTTACCAAAAAATTTGGCATTATATTTGAGAATGGCCTCAATAATTGAAGGTATTTACAAGACACATAATGTTGATTTCAAATTTTTACAAGTTTTAAAAAATATTTTACAGCAAGAAAATTTAATCACAGGAGCATATATCGAAGAATTAAAAATTTCTTTTGATACTTTTCTAAAATCAATAAATTCTACTTTAAGAGTTGGATCTGATATGGAAAAATTAATGGATGAAGTTCAAGTTTATATGAAAAAACGTAAACCAGTAGTTTTGATTAGTGGTAGTATTTTTTCTTCTGCAATTTTTATTGGTTCAGTATTTCTATTTCAAATGAATGAATATTTGGGTTCAATTGGAATGATCAGCTCTGGTATAATTATGGGAATTTCAGCATTACTGAGAAAGTATTAGATCATTCAATTTTAATATTTTTTGATTTTTTAATTACAGGAATAATTAATACGAGAACTCCATTTTCATACTTTGCAGATTCAATTTTTTCTTCACCCTCTTTAATTTCAATTGGTAATCTAATTTTTTTATTAATCATATTTGGTCTTTGATTAGAAATTAATGTTTTTGAATTTGCTTCATCTATAATTTTTTTAGCTTTAATTGAAAGTATATCTCCACGTAAATTCAATTCAATATCTTTTTTTTCAAATCCTGGAATATCAATAATTACTGTGAGATGTTTGTCATCTAGATGCATATCTATTGCAGGTAATACAAATTCATAAAATTCTCTTGATTTGTTTCCAATTTCTTTTATCATTTCTTTCATTAATCCCATTTTGTGTTAAGTGATTAATTTTTAGATATAAACCTTGACTGATTATTAATTAAAACTAAATTTTTGGGAAATATGAAAATGTGAAAATGACTCCAACTATCATTACTGAAATAATTAATCCAATTATGAGTATTTTTGGTTTTACTGACGGTTTAGTAAATTCACGTTTATACCCACATTTTGAACAAATCATGTAATCTTCTTGTCCTTTAAAGGTGTGCGTACAAACCATAGATACAATTTTTACATATGTGTATTAAATCTTGGATTATGTTAATTGTAATTGAAGGAGGAGATCAAGCAGGTAAATTAACTCAATCTGTTCTCTTAGAAAAATATCTAAAAAAACAAAAAATCAAAACTAAACTTTTTCATTTTCCTGATTATGATACACCGATTGGTAAAGAAATTAGAAAATATTTAGATGGAAAACGTAAATTCTCTCCTCAAGTTATTCATTGTCTTTTAGCAGCCAATAGATGGGAAAAACTAAATGAAATTTTAGTATCTGAAGAAAAAAATTCTGTTTCAATTATGAATAGATATTATCATTCAAACTTAGTTTATGGATTAGCAAATGGTTTGAAACAAAAATGGCTTGAAGGTCTTGATGATGGATTACCTAAGGCGGATCTTGTAATATTACTTGATGTAACACAAAAAGAATCTTTTTCAAGATCTCCAAGAAATGTGAAGGGAAAAATTATGAAAAGAGACGAGTTTGAAAAAAATGAAGAATTTTCAAGAAAAATATCTAACATTTATCGTATCACTGCAAAGAAAAAACATTGGAAAATTATTGATGCATCAAAACCTAAACTTGAAGTTCATGAAGAAATTCTTAAGACATTTTCAAAAAAATTAGGGATATGAAAAAAAATTATTTAGATATTATAGATCCAATTCATGATTTTATTCGTGTATATGATTATGAACTTCCAATTATCGATAGTCCACTTTTTCAAAGATTAAGACGTATCAAACAACTTTCTGGTGCACATTTGACTTATCCTTCAGCACAACATAGTAGATTTGAACACTCACTGGGAGTAATGCATATTGCCACTGAAGCTGGTTTTGCATTAAATGAAAAAGGATTTCTAAATTCTGATGATGTTCAGATTTACGTCTTGCAGCTTTATTGCATGATATTGGTCATGGACCTTTTTCACATTTATTTGAAGAAGTAATTCAAGAAAAAAAATTTCTCATGAGGATTATGGAAAAAAAATAATTCTAAATTCTGAAATTGGGGATATATTATCAAAAACTGGATTTGATAAAAAATTTATTGCACAAATTGCATTTGGAGATTCAAAATTTCAATATCTAAACGAAATTGTTTCGGGGGCTTTGAGTGCAGATATGATGGATTATTTACTTAGAGATGGTTATTTTACAGGATCTGAACATGCAAAAGTGGATCACAAACGAATAACTCAATCACTTAGTGTACATAAGAAAAAAATTGCATTGGAACGTTCAGCATTATATTCTTTTGAATCAATGATGCATTCAAGATACCAAATGTTTAAAGCTGTATATTTTCATAAAACTGTACGTGCTGCAGAAGTAATGCTTATTCAAGCATTAAAATTATCTGATGAAGAATTTGGTTTCACATCTTTTAACCTTGATGAATATGTAAAATTAACAGACGAATTTATTTTATCTTCTCTAATTTCTTCAACATCTTCTAAACTAAGACAAGCCAAACAATTAGCTGAAGATTATCAAAATAGAAAATTACTCAAATGTGTATTTGAAAGAATACTTACCAGCCAAACAAATTTGCAAAAAACTCGAACGGACGAACTCCGACTTGAGATTTCTAAAAAATCTAAAATTAAAGAAAATGAAATATTTGTAGATAGTTCTGTTACTCCATCAATACCTCTTGCTCCATCAAAAAATGAATCAAAATCAATAGTTTTAATTTTTAATGAGGATGGAAAATCTTTTGCAAAAGAAATGCCAATTTCTGAAATACCAGTTGTTTCAGCAATTTCAGGTTTTATGAACATACTTAGAATCTATACTCATGAAAAATATAGGAAAAAAGTTGAAATTGCTGCTAAATCGATACTAGGTAATCTCAAATGAAGAAAAAAATTGTGATTAAACTATCTGGAAAAGTATTTGGTATGGATAATGCCAAAATTATACAAAATTACGCTGATTTTTTAATAAAAATTAGTAAGATTTGCCAACCAATTGTAATTACTGGGGGCGGAGTTATTGCTAGACATTACATTTCACATGCTAGGAATTTTAATGCTGACGAATCAACTTTAGATGAATTAGGAATTGAAATTTCAAGACTTAATGCAAAATTATTGATTTATGCTTTAAAAAATAAAGCATATTCCAATCCGCCAATTACTTTACAGGAAGTTAAACATGCAGTTGATGGTGGATTGATAGTTGTTGCAGGTGGTTTACATCCTGGTCAAAGTACTAACGGAACAGCTGCATTAATTGCTGAAAAAATCCAAGCCGAACAATTTCTTAATGCAACTGATGTTGACGGCGTTTATGATATGGATCCAAATAAATTTAAAAAAGCAAAAAAATTCAAAAGTATAGAACTTAAAAATTTGAAGAATATTTTAGTTCATGAGGACTCTGTTGCAGGTGGTTATGATTTGATGGATATTGTTGCCCTAAAAATTATAGAACGTTCTAAAATTAAAACTAGAATTTTAAAAGCAGATCCAAAAATCATTGAAGCAGCAATTAAAGGAGCTAGTGTGGGTACAGAAATAATACTAACTTCTAAAAAATAATTAAATTTCGTTTTGAATTGTACGTCTAGTTTGAGACCAGATCTGTATTTCGTTTTCTTGATATTCTAAAATTCCTGAATCTCTAAGTTTTTTAAAATTGAAATTGCTTCCTCTTTTTTTACTACTTTTGACTGAGCCTTTGTAAATCCATCCTTATCTACAATCACTGCTACATGTCCATCTTCAGAATCAATTACCGCTGTAAATTCTTCTTCTCCAACTGGAAAGAACTTTCCATCAATTTTTTTAGTTGTTAAAGTTAGCATTGCAAATCCAGCAACTTCAAACATTTTCATTTGTGATTTACTTGCTCTTTGTTTTCCTTGTTGAACAGCTTGAAAATATTGCATAATTTTTACCCTTCTGGAATGGTATAATAACTAACTAATATTTGGTATACTTGAGGCTAAGTTAGTTTGAATCCTAGAATTTTTGTTTTCATTGCAGTTTTAGCACTTGCTGGAGTATTAGGTGGAATTCTCCTAATGGGTCCAACAATGGAAGTTACAACTCCTGAGAATAAAAATACTGTTGAAAATACTCCAACTATAGAATTACTTACAGTTGAATTAAAGGACATTTCTGTTTCAAAAATATCAGAACGTTCAGCAACAATTGAAATTGAATTTGAAATATTTAATCCAAATCCACGTTCTGTAATTGTACAAACTATGGATTTCAATTTATTTGAAACTGGCTTTTCTAGTTATGAGCAGCTTGCTGGTGGAACTATTGGAAATAGACCTGAAGGAATGCTGGAATTTGGTTCAGATTACTATACACTATTAGGTGAAAATTCAATTAATCTAAAAAAGAAAATGACTGTTCAAAATACTGTTGCTTCTGGAGAATTATGGAAAGCATTACAATCTGAATATGATAATGGTGAATCAGGTAGTGCAAGTTGGCGAGTAACTGGTACTGTATACTTTAATTTGAGTTCCATGACAAGTGGTCAAGAAAATACTGTTCCTTTTGAATTCTTTAGATAAATCTAATTGGTATCATAAAATATTAAAATTATGATAGTATGTTTTTAGAAAAAAATTATGGACACATCTTATAAAAGCTCGTTAGATTATTTTCTTTCAAATGGCAGAAGCAGGAATGGCCGCATATGGCGCAGCAGCTGGAGTTGCAATTGCATTGGCAGTAGTAACTTTCGCACTTCGTGGTAAAGGACACCCAGAACCACTAGATTAATCCATCAAAGGATTTTTCCTTTGAAATATTTTTAAATTCTTAAACTAATCATTCTTGCCAAGTTTACCTAAACCTAGCATTTCTCCAATATCTACATGTTTACTGTTTTTCTTTTTCATAAAGCATTTTTCATAATATTGACATTCAGAACATTCTGTTGATGGTTCCAAAATTGGTACTTTTTGTTCTTTTAGGAGATTATTTAGAACTCTAACTCTTCTAATTACTTCTTCAAACATTTTTTTATTTCGTGTTAATGAAAATGTCGTCTCTTTCTTATCTGCAGTAATATAAACAATAATTCCTTCTGTTTTATCATATATCCATAAACATGAATTAAGATATAATACATCATTAGCAATTGGATTTTCTAATTCACCTTGTGCTGATCTAAATATCATGATAGCATCATCAACCATCATATCCGTTTGTCCTTTTAGTTTAATATCGTCAATTTGAAATTCTTTTGGTTCACTTCCATATTCTAATTTTCTTAATAATCCTGAAAGAAGTTCATTGAATCCCCTCCTTTCAATTTCTACAGGATCAATTCTATCAAAATATGAGCGTCTAAGGCATTGAACTACCTCCTGTAAATGAATAGTTTGAATATTTTTTGGATCAATATCTAGTTGTAATTCTTTTCCAATAGAACCTAGAGCACTTTGAATAATTGTTCTAAAATCTCTATCACCCATCATGATAATTTACCTCAGATTTTACCTTCTTATAGATTAGCTCATTATTTTAGTTAAGAATTTAGAAATTCTACTTGAAAATGCCAGTGTAACAAAATGAACTCCAAATCCTATAATTGCTCCAATAATTAATTCACCTGTAAAATAATAAATTCCTAAGAATAATCCTAAGGAAGGCAAAGTGAGAATCATCGCTAAAAATGAACTTACCCAGATTAATCTAACTAGAACTTCAAAAGGAACATTATTTTTCTTCTTTCCAAAATCAAACATTTCAAAATTCCTATTCTTGTTCTAGGATTAATTTTGACATTGTAATTTTTGTTGGTATCTTTTGTTCAATCGCAAATGCAATTGCTGCTAGATTTCTAACTTCAAATGAAGTCAATTTTGTAATTCCGACAATTGTTGCAAAACTGAACATTTTTGTAAATGATGTAATACAAGCTCGATAAATCGATAGTTCAAATGCTCTTTCAAATTCAGCAATTGCATCTAATTCGTTTTCAACTTGTGGTACTAAATTCTTGTATTTTGTATTAGATAATTCATTAAATGCATCTCTAATTGTTGCTCCTGATATCATTTTTGCAAGTAATTCTCTTGCAGGTGGATTGGTACTAATAATCAAATCTTGAATTTGTTCTTCTTGTAAACCCCAGAATTTTCCTCTAATTACGCTTAAAATATTATAGAAATCAATATCCATTGCAACTATTTTTACTGCATCCTTGTCTGCATAATTTTTCATTGCACCAGCTAAATGTTGATATAATATTTTATCAAAATATGTATCAAAAATTTGAATATTCTTTTTCTCATTGTACAGTGTTGAAGCCTTTGCAATTTCTTCTGCAAACTTAACTGAATTCAAACTTGCAACTGCTTCTTCAAAATCTTTTGCAACTATTGCTTTGATAATAACATCTCTCTGTTTGATTAATTCTTCAGCATGAAGATTAATGTGAGTTTCAAGTTCTTCTTGAGACTTGTTTAAGATTTTTCCTTTCAAAATTAATTTCAAATTTGAAATAATGAATTTCATATAATATGCATCTAAAACCCCAGAATTACCTGATGTTTTTGCAATAGAATAATGAATTTCTGCTAATCTACTTCTTAAGGCAGATTCTATATTTTGAGAAGTATATGGTTTTTGGACATCTGAGACAGCATCGCCATAAACTGTGTTTTTAATTCTAGTCATCAATTCTTCCAAATCTCTTGCTTCAGCAAGTATTTGAAAATCAGACTTTGTAAGCAATTTTCCTCTTTTACTATATGCTTTTACAGAAGCATAGACATTCTTTGAATTTCCCATTTTAATTAATCACTATGATTAACAGATTTTAATGTTTGGCGATCGCAAATAAATGAATTTTTATATAATTTTCTCTAGAAATGTCACTGCTTCATTTTTTTCTTGAGTTGTAAATTTCTGAAAGGCTACCAACATCTCTTTTTGAATTATCAAGTTTTCATCTGAAATATCTCTTAATTTTGCTAGATCAAAAGGAAGTAATTCATTAATTTTATTTTCACAAAATGCTTTCACATATCTCTGAAAAATTGAATATGTAAAATTTGGACTTGTAGTCATAAATTTAGTTAATATTTTCTCAAATTCTTCTTCTTCTGGTACTGATTTTGAAAAAAATTCTTTTAATTGCAATGGCATATTTTCAATTCCATTAATAGCTAGTCCCACCAACACACCTTTTTTTGTTAAATGGTAATATGGAATTCCTTTTTCTTGTAATGCTTTTGGACCTCTCTTTAGTGGTAATCTTCCATCTTCTTCTGCTATTTCCATTGGAAGCAAGATTTCATCTAAATCTCTAAATATTCCAGAATAGATATTTTTCCAAGCAATTTGATGGTTTTTTGCTATTTTCTGAGAAATTCCAGTTCGTGTTCGTTCAATTGGATTGACATCACTTCCTAGAATTGTAATTATTGCTCTTTGTCTTTTTGCTTCTCCTGTAAGCTCATTATCTTTAGTCTTGAATGTATCAAATATTGCTAATTTTCCCTTCAATTTAGATTTCATTTAGTTATTCCTCAACATAATTTTCATATTCTATGTTATTATCATAATATTCTATAATATAATAAGTTACTTTTTGAAATTTTTTTTAGTCTTCAATGCTTTAATAACATTCATTTTGGATAAAATCTAATGAATTCTAGAAACTACAAGTATGCTCTATTACTTGTAGCCGCAGTATCTATCACAGCATTTGGTGCAATGTCACAAGCATATGCACAAAGTGCAAATGATGGTATGGACGGATACGTTGCAGGAACCAGTGGAATTTACACTGGTAATACAAATGAATGTTGGTACGATGATGGCGAAGGCGGCTGGTTACCTTGTAAAATAGATACAGGTGATACAGCATGGATGCTTTCAGCTACATCAATGGTACTTCTCATGTCACCTGGTGTCGGCTTCTTTTATGGCGGATTAGCCAGATCAAAGAACGTCATCAATGTACTTGGTATGACCCTAATTGTTATGGGTCTAATGTCAGTACAATGGGTTTTATGGGGATACTCTCTAGCATTTGGTCCAGTTGACAGTGATGCAAATCTATACATGGGATCACTTCAATATGTTGGCTTCAACGATGTCTCTCACTATGCACCATTAGGTTCGCCAGGTCCGTGTGGAGACACATGGTCAGCAGCTTACCAGATGAATGCAATGGTCGAAGGCGACGTTTGTGGTCAAGGTTGGCCAAATACAATACCTCATCAATTGTTTGCAATGTTCCAAGCAACATTCGCAATTATTACACCAGTTCTAATTATTGGTGGATTAATTGACAGAATTAAGTTCAGTGCATTAATAATCTTCATACTCCTATGGGCTACCTTCGTTTATGATCCAGTTGCACACTGGGTTTGGGGCGGTGGTTACATTTACGCAGGAGCGTTAGATATTAATCCAGACTTAGCTCCATCATTCGCATTAGACTTTGCTGGTGGTACTGTAGTACACATTACTTCTGGATTCTCTGCATTGGCAGGAGCCATGGTCCTTGGCAGAAGACTTGGATATGGCAAAGTGCCAATGGAACCACACAATATCCCAATGGTAGTCCTTGGAACAGGAATACTCTGGTTTGGATGGTTTGGTTTCAATGCAGGAAGTCAAGTAATGGTAGACGGCGTTACAGTAAGCGCATGGACAGTTACAAATACCGCAACTGGTATGGCAGCAATAACTTGGGTGCTCATGTCATGGGCACATACAGGAAAACCAAGTATTGTAGGAGCTGCATCAGGTGCAATAGCAGGTTTGGTCGCAATCACTCCAGCTTCAGGTTTTGTTGGTCCAATGGCTTCAATTATAATCGGCATTGCAGCTGGAACAGTTTGTTATGCAGCAGTAGCATTCAAAAATAAACGCAAGTGGGATGACGCATTAGATGTATGGGGAGTACACGGAATGGGTGGTCTTACAGGTGCAATTTTGACTGGTACATTAGCTAGTCCACACATTTGGGATACCGGTTTAGGTATCGGTGCATGGACTGGAACTGCAGAAGGAATGGAACAGCAAGCAATCAACATCATGGGTGCACTAATATCACTTGGATATGCATTTGGTGTTACGATTGTAATCCTAAAAGTAATGGATGCCGTTTGGCCGGGCGGAATCAGAGTCACTCCAAAAGAAGAGGAGATTGGTCTCGATTTAGCACAGCATGGCGAAAGAGCATACGTAAACGAATAGAAAAAAATACTATTTTTTCTTTTTTATTTTATTATCCCCTACACTATGTGTAATGGATTTTCATAAAATTATTTTTAACTGAACCAAATGTATTTACTCTTGAATTTTTTAAGAAATGCATGTTAATTTCTACATTTGAATTAAATTCAATTTTAAATAACCCTGATGTCATTATAGCTGATACTCGCTCTTTCAAAGAATATTCTGAAGGACATATTCCAGGTTCTGTTAATTTAGATTTATTTGCATTTCATTGGATTGATACAACAAAACAAGGAATTAACAATTTTAACGATCAAGCAAGAAAATTACTTTCATTTCTTGGAGTTACTTCAGAAAAGAAAGTCATCTTTTATGATTCTGTATCTGGAATGATTGCAGCAAGAGGTGTTTGGATGCTAATGTATTTTTCACATCAAAATGTCTTCATATTAGATGGCGGAATCTCAAAATGGAAAAAAGAAAATCTCTCAATACAAATAAAAGCAAATAATTTCAAACCATCAGAATTTTTAGGAAAAATTAATTCTGAAATAATAACCGGATTTGAATACATTAGAGATAATTTGGATAATTTGAAAATTATTGATGCTCGCTCAACTGGCGAATATGAGGGAAGTGTAGTTAGAGCTGCTCAAACTGGTCATATTCCAAACTCTATCAATATTGATATGAATCAAAATATTTCTGATGACGGAACTTTCAAAACTGATGAAGAATTATCTAAAATATATAATATTTCAAAAGACTCTGAAATTGTAACTTATTGTCAGGGAGCATATAGGGCAGCCAATTCATTTTTAGTTTTAAAAAAACTAGGATTCAAAAATGTGAAAGTCTATTTGGGTTCATGGGGTGAATGGGGAAATAATACACGACTTCCTATAGAATGAATTCAAGTTTAACTTTCTAATAATTATAAAGTTTATTTTTTCTTCCAAATGAATTGATTGTAAATTAATTCTGGTCTAATTTGTTTAAATGGTTGTGCACCACCTACATACCATTTTGTAAAGAATTCATACAAGTGCAATCTGAGAGACTGAATGTATACAATTAATCCTTCAATCATCATAATTCCCAAGTTTCCTCCAATAATCATAATTATTGCAGTAGTTGACTCTGCACCACCTAGAGAAGTAAATGCATTATTTACTGTCATAAGTAATGCTGCATGGACAAGTAACATAATTCCAAGTCTTGCATAACTAATTGTGTGAGCTAAAGCTTCTACTGTTTTTCCTAAAAGAACTTCCATTATTACACTAGCTGGATCTGCTCCATCTGCAGGATGTTTCTTTGCATGCATTACACCACCAACCATCATTATGACCATTGATGCAATTACAATAACAACTGCAATTCTTGTAATGATCCAAACTTGAGCCCAATCTCCAAGGAACATTGTAACCCAAGGAACTGTTTCAGTGTGTACTTTGGAATACATGTTCATTACATCATATTGTGAACCAATTGCACACATCATAATTACCACAATTCCACCATAAAGTGCAATGTTTGGAATTGATTCTGTTAACACTACCATTTTGTGTCCTTCTTTTAGTCCTCTAATAACTCGCAAAACCATCGCCCAAACTAAATGAACAATTCCTATGAATAATGAAACTTTCAAAATATTGATAACTTGTTCAAATGTTAATTCAGCAACACTTAGAATTCCTACAATCCAACTAACTGAATGCAAGGCTCCACCTTCTTCTAATAATCCTTCAAATGGTCCCATATGATCAAGGTGGAATCCAAATGCTTCTCCTGCACCTACACCCGCTATCGCAGCTGATGCACCAGAGATTGCAATCAACATACCCCATCTTGAAAGATTGCCTTGTCCCTTAAACTTGAACAACAAGCCTAATGCCATGAGTAATAATCCGTGACCCATATCTGCAAACATTAATCCGTAGAAAATTGGCCACATTAGAGCAATCATTGGAGTTGGATCTGGTTCTCCTGATTTTGGTATACCTTGACTATGGGTAATTACTTCAAAAGTTTTAACAAATTTTGGGTTATCAAATAATGTTGGAATCTCTTGTTTTAATTTAGGATCCGTAACATCCTCTACAATAGACATCCATTGTTTTGTTGAATCAGTAAATTTTGATTCCATTTTTTTTGGTATGAAACCTTGAATCACTGCAAAATTTTTAGTTCCTCCTGGTTTTCTCAAAGTTTCTAAAACATCTTTTGCAACTAGTGCTTTTTCATGAATTGATAAAATATCTCGTCTAATTTTTTTGGTTATTATTGCTAATTCTTTTTTAATTGAGGTTTGTTTTGTTGTTAGTTCTTTAATTTTTGCTTCTGCTAAAGCATATGCTTCACTAGGAATTTGAGGAAATCCTTCTGGAATTTTAAATGAATTTGAATTAAAACTTCTAAGTGTTTTGAGAACTTTTTCATAATCTACATTATCTGAAATTACTAAAATTGCTGATTTCTGTTTATTATCCAAGTCATATTTGTAGACTGTAACGTTTTCAAGAGATCTACTAATTTCAGGATAGTCTGCAGAATTTATCACAAAAAGATTTGTGTAAAAGTATTTCATTAATCCAAATCCTGAAAGATCTATTTTCATTTTCTTAATTACTTCAAGTGTATCTTTGAATGAACTGTATTCTTCAATTGATGTTCTAGTATTTGCTGCTTCTTCTAGTAATTTTGCAGGTTTATCAATAATGGATGGTGCTTCTTTGGTAATTCCTTCAACCATATCTTCGATTTCACTAATTTCATAATCTTTTTTCTTGATGACAGTTCCTTTGAATAATATCTCCATTATTCCCACAGTTTGTGGAATTCCAATTCCTTTTAGAACCTCATCAATTGATTGGTAAGTTTGTTGTGCTTTTAGTAAAAGATCATCAATTTCAGGCGTAACTAAATCATTATCTGAATCAATTTTATGATACCATTCAAACTCAGTTAATCTTGATATTAATTTGGGTGATTGGGTTCTGGGTAGAATAACGGTTCCAATTTTAAGATCTGCGATTCCCAAGACAATTTTTGCATGTAGCCATTTAGTTTAATATCTTTCTGATATCTTTTTTTCGAAAACATTCAAATGTATTATTACTCGACGACCTGTATTGACTACTAATTTGGCTTTAGAAGGTACAATTGATAAAATTTTAAAAAATACTGAAAATAGTATTTTATCTAGTCTAAAAATATCACTAGATGATTCAAAGCATAATCTTGATGACTCTGTTACCAAATTAGAAAGTGAATATGATAAAATTATTTCTGATGGTAAGAAGGAAGCAGATAAACTTGAGAAACAGATAGTTGGTGGCTCTGATATTGAAGCCCGAAATAAACAACTTTTAGCTTTAGAAGCAGCAGTTAATAGAGTATTTACAACAGCATTAGAACAAATTACAAATTCTGCTCGCAACAGTGAGTATGCAAATTTAATTAAAAGTCTTTTAGAAGAATCAACTAAAATTTTAGGAACTACTCAAGTTAAAGTATTTACAAACGCTAAAGACAAAGATGTAGTTAAATCATCTCTATCTAATTTTGCAGGATCTGAATTATCTTCTAAAACTATTGATTGTATTGGTGGCGTTAAAATTGAATCAAAAGATGGAGCTATGAAATTTGATAATACCATCGACGCAAAGATAGATCGATTAAAGCCTTTAATTAGGAAAGAAATTGCTTCAAAATTCGGAGTAAAACAATAAGATGACAGCACAAGGCAGAATTGTATGGGTAAGCGGTCCAGCTGTAAGAGCTGATGGAATGTCTGATGCAAAAATGTATGAAACTGTGACTGTTGGAAATTCAAAATTAGTAGGTGAAGTAATTAGATTAACTGGAGACGTTGCATTTATTCAAGTTTACGAGTCAACAAGTGGATTAAAACCAGGTGAGCCTGTAATTGGAACTGGAAACCCACTTAGTGTAGTATTAGGTCCAGGAATTATTGGACAACTTTATGATGGAATTCAAAGACCGCTAAAAGAATTATCAAAAGCATCTGGTTCTTTTATTGGTAGAGGTATTACAACTACTCCAGTTGATATGATAAAGAAATATCATTTTATTCCAACAGCAAAAAATGGAGATGAAGTTTTACCTGGTAATGTTATTGGTACTGTTCAAGAAACAGATCTTATAGAACACTCTATCATGGTTCCGCCAAATCATCCAGGTGGAAAAATTTCAAACCTTGTTTCAGAAGGAGATTATAATTTAGAAACCGAACTGGCAACAGTTCAAAAAGATGGACAAAACGTTCCACTCAAAATGTATCATAAATGGCCTGTAAGAAAACCACGTCCATATCTTAAGAGATATGACGCAACAGTTCCATTACTTACTGGACAACGAGTTATTGATACATTCTTCCCAATTGCAAAAGGAGGAACTGGTTCAATTCCTGGTGCATTTGGTACAGGAAAAACTGTTACATTACACCAAATTGCAAAATGGGCTGATTCACAAGTTGTTGTTTACATTGGTTGTGGTGAAAGAGGAAATGAAATGACTGAAGTATTAGTAGAATTTCCACATCTTAAAGATCCACGTAGTGGAAAGCCACTTATGGATAGAACTGTACTTGTTGCAAATACTAGTAACATGCCAGTAGCAGCAAGAGAGGCAAGTATCTACACTGGAGTAACAATTGCAGAATATTATAGAGACATGGGTAAGGACGTTGTTCTTGTAGCAGATTCTACAAGTAGATGGGCTGAAGCACTAAGAGAAATGAGTGGTAGATTAGAAGAGATGCCAGCAGAAGAAGGCTATCCATCATATCTTGCATCAAGATTAGCAGAATTTTATGAAAGAGCAGGTCGTGTTAGAGCAGCTGGAAGTCCAGACCGTGATGGTTCAGTTACTTTGATTGGTGCTGTATCTCCATCAGGTGGTGACTTTACAGAACCAGTTACAACACACACAATGAGATTTATCAAAACTTTCTGGGCATTGGATGCAAAACTTGCATACTCTAGACACTACCCATCAATTAATTGGATGAACAGTTATTCTGGTTATCTTGGTGATATTGCAAAATGGTGGAGTGAAAATATTAGTCCAGAATGGTTTACAATTAGAAATGAAGCTTATGGAATTTTACAAAGAGAAGATACTCTAAAAGAAATTGTAAAACTCTTAGGTCCTGATGCATTACCTGATGAAGAAAAACTTATTTTAGAAATTGCAAGAATGGTAAAAATTGGTTTGCTACAACAAAACTCATTTGATGATGTTGATACATACTGTAGTCCGGAGAAACAATTCAAATTATTAAAATTAATTGTAGATTTCTATAAACTAGGTCAACAATCACTAAAAGAAGGAACATCATTATCTTCAATTCGTCAATTACCTGTTGTAACATTATTACTAAAGGCAAGAATGGATATCAAAGATAATGAAATGCCAAAACTCGATAAATTAGAAAACGATATGAAAGAACAATTCAAAAACATTTCAGGAGTAAAAGTAACAAATTGACCACTGCAGGCGGAGTACAATACAGTAAGATTTCTGAAATTAAGGGACCACTAGTTGTTGTTGATGGTGTAGATAATGCAGCATTTGATGAACTAGTAGAAATTGAAACTAATGAAGGTGAAAGAAGATTAGGTAAAGTTCTTGAAGTAGGTAACGGTAAAGCTATCGTTCAAGTCTTTGAAGGTACAACTGGATTATCTATCTCTGGTACTAATGCTAAATTTGTTGGTAAAGTTATGGAAATGCCAGTATCTAAAGAAGTACTTGGTAGAGTCTTTGATGGATTAGGAAGACCAAAAGATGGATTACCTGATCCTATTGCTGATAAATTTATTGATATTAACGGTGAACCAATGAATCCAGAGCAACGTGAATATCCAAAAGATTTCATTCAAACTGGTGTATCTGTAATTGATGGATTGATTACTCTTGTAAGAGGACAAAAACTTCCAATCTTTTCAGGTTCTGGTATGTCACACAATTTACTAGCAGCACAAATCGCAAGACAAGCAACAGTAGTTGGTACAAATGATGAGTTTGCAGTAGTATTTGCAGCAATTGGTGTGCAATACAGTGAAGCAGAATATTTCAGAAGAAGTCTTGAAGAATCTGGTGCACTAAAAAGAAGTGTTCTATTTTTGAATACAGCAGACGATCCTGCAATTGAGAGAATTATTACCCCACGTGTAGCATTAACAGTTGCAGAGTATTTGGCATTTGAATTAGGAATGCACGTTTTAGTTATTCTTACTGATATGACAAATTACGCAGAAGCATTAAGAGAAATTAGTGCAGCAAGGGAAGAAGTTCCCGGAAGAAAAGGATATCCAGGTTATCTTTACACCGATCTTTCAACACTTTATGAAAGAGCAGGTAAACTTAATGGAAGAAATGGAAGTGTAACTCAAGTTCCAATTTTATCAATGCCATCTGATGATATTACTCACCCAATTCCTGACCTTACTGGCTACATTACAGAGGGTCAAATAGTAGTTGGAAGAGATTTATTCAGACAAGGAGTTTATCCACCAATCAATATTTTGATGAGTCTTAGTAGATTAATGAAAGACGGAATCGGTAAAGGAAGTACCAGAGAAGATCATGCTGAAATTGCTAACCAAGTTTATGATGCATATTCTAGATCACAAGAAGTTAGAGCCTTAGCAGGAATTGTAGGTAAAGCAGGACTAACTGATATTGATTTAAAATACATGGATGTTGGAGATGTCTTTGAAAAAGAATTCCTTACACAAGCAACAGATGAAAATAGAACAATTGAAGAGACACTTAATATCTTATGGAAGATTGTTTCAAAATTACCAAAAAATGAGCTTACAAAAATTAAAGACAAGTACGTAGAACAATACTATCAGGGCAAATAACAAAATGTCATTTGGACAAAATGTAGCTGCAACAAAAATTGAACTTTTCAAATACAAAAAATCACGTCAAGTTGCCACTATGGTACAAGGAATTTTAGATGATAAACGTAAAGTTTTGTTAAAAAATATTGAAGAAATGATTGAAGAAGCATCAAAAGCAAGAGGTGGAATTTGGGAACCATTACAAGATATTTACAAATCTGTTAATGAAGCTTATTTGGCATTAGGTACCAACACTGTTGATTCAGTTGCTGAATCTACACCACCAGTAATGGAAGTAGAAGTTAGTGTAAGAAGAGTTGTTGATGTCAAAATTCCTGCATTGACAGTTACTGAAAAAGATACAAAATCAATGCCTTATGGATTTGCTGATACTAATTCTTCAATTGATAGAGCATCAAAACAAATCAAAGAATTAATGCCAAAAATTTGTAAAGCCGCAGAGTATGAAAATTCAATTTTTAGCCTTGCAAAAGCACTAGAAAAGACACAAAAATTGCTAAATGCACTAGAAAATGTAATTATTCCTCAATATCAACAAAAAATTAGATTTATTCTTGCTACTCTTGAAGAAAGAGAAAGAGAAGAATTCGCAAAGTTAAAAAAAGTGAAGGCAAAGATGGAAAGTAGAAAATAATGGCAAAAGAAGAAATAAAAAAATTAATTGAAAAATCTAAAAAGGAATTAGATGGAAGTTATGATGGTTTTGTTAAATCCATTGAAGCTGATCTAAAATCTTTTAAAAAGAAAACACTCGATAAAATTTAATTTAATTCTAAAATCTTATCATGATTTAAATAAGGATTTATTCGAGTCGAAATTACAATGAAAACTATAGTCTTGTTACTTTTGGCTGCAGCAGCAATTTCAATTACCGGTTCTACTGGTGTTGCATTTGCTCAAGAAGGTGCATCAAGTGGTGACTCTATGAAACTCCTTGGTGCAGGTTTAGCATTTGGTATTGCAGCAGGTGGAGCAGGAATAGGTCTAGGTCAAGTAGGTGCAGCAGGTCTTGCAGTAATTAGTGAGAACCCAGCATTACAATCAAAAGTATTCATCTTCGTAGGTATGGTCGAATCAATCGCAATCTACGGAATTGTCATGATGTTTATCATCTTAGGACAATAATCGTTTCTACAAATTTTTAGTTTTATTATTTAATTATATTTTATTTGATTTACATCTAAAATTCTTGCACAATATCTACACTTGAGTATCATTGCTTCTTTATCAATTAAATCCATCACTGATTCAATGTATTCTGTACTATTTGTAATACAATCAGGATTTGAACAACGAAATATTCTATCTATTTCATTTGGAAGTGCAACTCGTCGTTTTTCAATTAATTTATAATCTTTGATAATATTGATAGTTGCTTTTGGTGCGATGACTGCAATCTTGTTTGTATCATCATCTTTTAGAAATTTATTTTCAACTTTAATGATATCTTTCTTCTTTGATTTTCCACTTGGAACATTCATGGCTATTGTGATTAAACTTCCATCTTTACCATCAATTCTTAAGGCATCTAGTACCTGTATGCCTTTGCCTTCATCAATATGATCAATGACTGTGCCTTCCTTGATTCGTCGAACCATTAGTTCTGACTGTTCCATCAGAATAGTTTGTATAGTGACCTGTATATATTATTGAAAGAATGAACGAGTTCTATCAAAAAGACATTATTTCAATTAAGGATTATACTAAAGAACAACTAGAAAAAATCTTTACTTCTACTGAAAAGATTATGAAATTAGATCCTATTCAAAGACAAGAAATTTGTAAAGGTAAAACTTTAGGATACTTATTTTATGAACCAAGTACTAGAACTCGTCTTAGTTTTGATTCTGCAATGGCATCCATTGGTGGCAACTCTTTAGGAATTTCAAATATTGCATCAGCATCAATTCAGAAAGGTGAAAGTCTTGCTGATACAGTAAAAATAATGTCTATCTATTCTGATATTCTTGTTTTAAGACACACTTTAGATGGTTCAAGTAGATTTGCAGCAGAAATTTCAGATAAACCTGTAATTAATGGAGGTAGTGGTACTGAAGAACATCCTACTCAAGCAATTCAAGATTTGTTTACAATAAAAAAAGAAAAGAAAAAGATTGATGGATTAAAAATTGGTATTATTGGTGACCTGAAATATGGAAGAACTGTTTACTCATTATTGTATGGTTTAGGTAATTATGATGTTGATGTACGTTTGATCTCACCAGAATCATTACGAATTAGATCTGATTCCACTTATGAAATCAAAAAGAATTTGAATTTTACCGAGTCCACAAAACTAGAAGATCATCTTGATGAACTTGATGTTCTTTATGTCACAAGAATTCAAAAAGAACGATTTCCTGATGAAGAAGAATATCTCAAAGTAAAGGGTAGTTATGTTGTTGGATTAGATATTGTCAAGCAAATGAAAGATGATTCAATAATTTTACATCCATTGCCTAGAATTGATGAAATTTCACCTGAAGTTGATAAAACAAAAACTGCTAGATATTTTGAGCAAGCTGAATATGGAAAACATATTCGTGCTACTTTATTGGGTTTGACATTAAATGAAAATGGGTTTTAATCTTTAAAATTTCCGTATTCCATATATTTAGAAACGATAAATGATGATTAAATGACTGAGACAAAAATTATTCCAATATTTCCTTTAGACTTGGTCTTATTTCCAAGACAAGAGCTTCCACTTAGAATCTTTGAACCCCGTTACAAACAACTAGTTGATGATTGTATGCTTGGTGATGGTCAATTTGGAGTTTGTTTGATAGATGACCAAAATTCCATAAATGGATGGAATTCGCCAAAACTAGTTGGAACTATTGCTAAAATTAGTAAATGTCAAGATATTGAACTTGATGGATTACAACTCCATATTGAAACAATGGGTAGAAATTCATTTAGAATTAAAAGAATAATACCTCCAGCAATTTCTCAGCCTAGAAATTATGACCCACTTACTGTTGAAGGTCATCAAGAAGTTTCAAAAATTCATGAGGAAATTGGTATACAGGAAAAAATGTACATACAAGCTGAAGTTGAAATGATTCCAGAAATAGATGAAAATATTTCTCTAGTTAGATGGAAATCATTAATTGAATTGTGGAAAAAGAAAATCATTTATCAAGCATTACCACAAATTGTAGATTCTCATGCACTTGATCATGTTTTAGAACAATATTATCTGGACAGCGATACTCCTACAATTGATTATATTTATTCTCTTGCAGCACTTGGTGCAAAGGATCCTAATGAACTTCAACCACTTTTAGAAGCACCTACAATTGATGAACTAATCCAAAAAGCTAAGGAATTACTGACAATAAAATAGGCCTGTATATTGAGAATAACGTTGTCAATAAAAAAAATTTTAATTTTTTCAATTATTTCTTGTTTGCTTTTTCCAGCAAGTAGTGTTTTTGGACATGGTTTAGGAATTGATACAATTTCATCAATTGGTGTTCAAGACAAACAAATTTCTGTTTCAGTTGAAATGCCTATGTATTTTGAAAATACTCAAGAAAAAATTACAATTACTGCAACAGATAATGAAACTAAAGAAAATGCAAAAAATGTAACATATCTAATTGGAATATTTTACAAAGATGAAATGATTTTAAAAAATTATTTTTTTAGTGAGAATGGAATTTTACCAATTGTTGTAACCCCAACAGATGATACAGATATCACAATTAATGGCAAACAAGATTCCTTACTTGGGGCATGGAGTGGAACTGAATCTAATCCTGTAGAAATAACAGGTCCTTTGTTTACTTCAGGTGGATTGTATACCTTTGAAATTGAAATAAGAACTATTGATGAGCCTACAAATATCATTGAAAATTCTGGTGTGTATAATGCTGATTTGACTATAATTGATTCTACGTTTTTTCCACAAAAAGATCAAAATGACAATGATGTAGAATTTAGTACAAAATCATATTTTGATTCAATTTCAAATTTCAAATATGATCCTGATACTAAAGAAGTAACATTTGAGATGCCATTTGATTGGAATGAAAGTAAAATGAATCATGTATCTGTTGTACATGTTGAAACTCATTTTCCAAAAGATTTTGCTGAATTTTTGAGTCCTAGTTATTCTGGTTATGTAAATGATATCAAATTATTCAAATCTTCAGTAACTGTTGATGATTATACCTATGATGGTGAACGTACAGTTCATTTTGTTTTACTACAGGATCATTTACGACATTTGAAAAATCAATTACAAGAATCAGAACAACCACTGCCAGATAATATTATGTTTAAACTATTAGCAAGTCAAGAAGCTAAATTTCCTTTAATTGCATATACTGAAAGTGAGGAATTCAAAGTAAATCTTGCATGGGATCCAATGGATATAGAATCTGGTGTTCCTACTAATTTTGTTTTTACAATTAGAGATAGTTATACAGATTCACCAGTCAGATTATCTGATTATACATTTGTAATTGTTCAAAATAATAAAGAAATTCATCGTGTTTCTGGTAATGCAGAAGTTGGAGGGGATTTTGAGAAATTTACATTTGGAAAAGATCAAACAGGACCTACAGTAATTAAATTTGAAAATATTAGAAATACTGGACAGGAAACTGAATTTGCTTTACTTGTTCTTAAAGAGACATTTGATAAAGAATCTACAGACACACAAGAATCTACAGACACACAAGAATCTACAGACACACAAGAATCTACAGACACACAAGAAACATCTCAACAAGGTGGTGGATGTCTAATTGCAACAGCCACCTATGGTTCTGAATTAGCACCACAAGTACAATTGCTTAGAGAAATTAGAGATAACCAATTACTAAACACAGAATCAGGTTCTGCATTTATGAAAACATTCAATGACATGTATTATACATTTAGTCCAACAATTGCAGATTGGGAAAGAGAATCTCCAATCTTTAAAGAAATTGTAAAAGCTGGTTTAACTCCAATGCTTTCCACTCTATCAATTATGGAAAATGCAAATTCAGAGTCTGAAGTTTTAGGATTAGGACTTTCAATTATTGCATTAAACTTGGCAATGTATATTGGAATTCCAGCAATTGGAATTGTTAAAGTCATTCAATTTAGAAAAAATTAGATAGTAATTCTAGTGACATTTTTATTAAACACACTCTAAAAATCAATAATGAAGACTAAAGCAATAAGCTCTATCTTTGTACTATTTGCTATAGCAGCAGGTATTGCCTCAATGGCACCAGCTGCTTTTGCAGACCATCCAGAAGTTGCAATTACTACTGTAGAAGAATCTGGATTCTCACAAGGTTGTGTTGAATCAGGATGTTACACTCCAGTTAGTGCAACAGTTGAAGTAGGTGGTGTAGTAACCATGACAAACACAGACACAACAGGAGTTCACACATTTACATCCGGAACAGTTGATGGATTTACTCCATCACCAGACGCCGTATTTGATTCAGGTGTACTAATGTCTGGAGATTCATTTACATGGACTGCAGAAACTGAAGGTGAACAACCATACTATTGTATGTTACACACTTGGATGACAGGTACAATTGTAGTACAAGCACATGCAGCTGAAGAAGTTGCAGAAGAAGCAGAAGTTATGATGACAGAAGAAGTCGAGTTAATGGTAATGATTTCCGACTCACAAGTAATGGGCGGAACACAAATTGATCTAGAATTCAATACATTACATGTTAACTATGATTTGACTGCAACACAAAATGGTGAAATAATTTTTGAAGGAAAAGGACAACACGCTATGGAACTCAGTGCAACTCATCAAATAGATGCAGTTGGTTCTGATGAAAATCCAATAGATGTTGAAGTTATATCTTTAGGAATTGGTGCACCAGGTGCAGAAGATACATGGACTGGACCAGTAGGTTCAGTTGCAACAGCACAAGTAGTTCCAGAATTTGGTACAATTGCCATGATGGTACTAGCTGTAGCAATTATCAGCATCGTAGCAGTAACTGCAAAATCTAGAGTCGTTCCAAGATTTTAGGAATTTCTCTTTTTTATTTTCTTTTTATTAAAGCAATTATCGCTAAGATAATTGCTGCTGCTGCAATTGACAATCCAAATATTGCAAAGTCATATGCTGCACCACCATTAGAAGTACTAGTTTCACCTGATTTTAATTTAGAAACATCTTGTTGAAGAGAAGAAATTGTATTTTTTAAAGCAGAGACATCAGTATTGCCTTCAATAGATGTAGGAGGAAAATCAAGAACAGATGTATTTTCTACATCCTCAATAGGAACTTGGATATCAATAATAACACCACGAATTTCACCTTGTAAATCTGCAAGATAACTTCCAGTTTTAGTTGGAATTATTGATGAAAAATAATATCCAGGTTTTGGATCTGAGTTAATATCAATATTTTTACTGGCACCACCATACATGACAGTAGCTTCTAAATTTTCAAATGCACTGGTAATTCCTCGATAAGTCCCTTCAGTTTCACCAGGTTCTGTAATTTTAAAAACAATATCGTTTCTAATTCCTACTACAGGGGGTTCTATACTCCAACCTACTTCAATTTTGTATTGTTCAACTTCAACAGTTGTATGAGCATAAGAAGGAGTTAACATCCCAACTGAAATTAATAATGCAATAAAACCAAAAATTACTATCTTCACGACTACCTTATGGTAAATAGACATTATTATCTTTACGTGAACTGGTACAAATTTTAAACAGATTGAAAACTGTTTAAATTATCAAATAAGACTAAACTAGTAAATGAAGAAAATTCTCATAATTTTACTAGTATTATCATTAACTTCAATTCCATTTGTATCAGCACATCCATTTACGGAACAAACTATTCCTAATTTATCATCAAATGCACAAACAGGAACTTCAGAAGTAATAGTATTTTTTTCAGAACCAGTTGAATTGAATTTCAGTACACTCAAAGTTTTAGATAATAATGGAAATCAAATAGATAACAAGGATACGGATTATTATCAAGATGAAAAATCACTAATTGTTACAACTAGTCCATTAGAGGATGGAGTTTACACAGTTACTACAAAAGTACTATCAAAAGTCGATGGTCATTTAGTTCCAGGTGCATTTTTGTTTGCAGTGGGAGATGTTGTAATTGATCCAAAATTATTACATAATCAAAGTTCAGCAGAAATAATATTTTTACCAGAAGCTGGAGCAAGATATCCAGGAATTGTAGGTCAAACAATTGTTTTGGGAGTTATTATTGGATCATTAATTATTTGGGGAACTCAAAATAAACGATTTATCAAAGAAGAGCTAGAACAAATTGAAATTACACATCATCAAAAGTTCATGTCTATTACTGGAATAGGATTGGTGTTAGTCTTTATTTCAAATATTTTGATGATTGCTGTACAAACTATTAGATTAGAAACAACACCCATAGAAGCAATTCAAACTAATTTTGGAACTATTTGGTTAATTCGAATGATAATTACAATAATTTTACTTGCAATTTGGTTTGGATTAGACAGAAAGAAAAATCTAACAAAGAAAACTCAAATTCCAATGTTAATTGCAATGTTGGCATTAATTGGAACTTCAAGTTTAATTGGTCACGGTGCAGCAAGTGGTGAAACACCAGCATTAATTCTAGATTATATCCATAATTTAGTTGCAGCAATTTGGATTGGTGGAATATTTTATTTTGTTTTCACATTATTGCCTGTGTTATCACAATTAAAAGAAATAAACAAAGAAAAAATGAGTCTTGTATTAATTCCAAGATTTTCAATTACATTTGTAATATGTATTGGAGTTGTAATTATTACAGGTCCAACTTTGTTGTGGTTTTTAGAAAGTGATGTGGGATTAATTACAGATTCAGTTTACGGGCAATTAATTATATTAAAAATTACAATTGCAACAATTATGATTAGTTTAGGAGGATTTTTCCAATTCAGAGTACAAAAAAGTGCTGAAAAAGATTTCCAATCTGGAAAAATTAATGTTCATAAAAAACTTAAGAGATCACTCAAAGTTGATGCAGCATTAGGAATAATATTACTAGGAGTAGTTGCATTGCTGACAAATAGTACTTTACCTGCTGGTCAAATTCAAAATGCTGATGCGCAAGAAACTATCTATGGATTTAAGACTACAGAATTTACTGATAATGTAAAATTTGAGATTGAAATATTACCATTTTCAAGCGGAGTAAATACAATTTTAGTTAAATTAAGCGATTTTGACAATAATCCAATTTATGATTCAAGTCAAGTCAAAGTGAAAATAGCAAATCCATCAAAAAATATCCCTCCAATTGAAATTCCAATGCAAATAATTAAAGAAGACAATGATATTCCAGTAGAATTTCAAGGAGAAGTAACATTTGGATTTTCTGGAGAATGGCAATTAGAAATTGAAGCTCAAAGAACTGAAAATGCAAACGAATCAAAAATCCTTAATGTATTAGTGAAACCTAGATTAGAAAACATTCAAACTCAAATAATGGAATATGAATTCCCAGAAAATGCAAAACCGCTTTATCCATTGTATGATGGAAAAAATTCTATTTGGATTAGTGATCCATCGGCACCAAGATTATGGGAATTCTCACTTGAGACACAAGAATTTTCATCTTATTCATTTAATGGTCTATCTACAATGTTTCTAACTATGGATAATACAGGAAAAATATGGTTTACAGATTCTCCAAGAAATCAAATTGGTTATATTAATTTAGAAACAAAAGAAATCACAACAAAAACAATCCCAGATCTAGATCCAGTGATACTAGATAACAAACCAATATTCATTCAAGCTGATTTTGATGATAATATTTGGATTACAATTGTAAATAAAAATAAAATTTTGAAATATGTACCAGATGAGGATATTTTTAAAATTATAGAATTACCTGAAAAGGATTCACTTCCATTTGCATTATCAATAGATAGTGATGGAAAAATATGGTATAGTGCAACAGGTATAGGTAAAATTGGTTACATAGATCCAAATGATAGTAAAATTACTCAATATTCAAAAGAAATTCCACTTGATGGCCCAGAGTTTTTACTATTTGATAAAAATGAGGATGTATGGATTGCTGAGCATACAGGCACAGCAATTACAAAATTCAATCCAGTTTTAGAGACATTTGAAAGTATTCCAGTCTCAAATAAAGAAGCATTGCCATTTGGTATGACATTTGATAGATATGGAAATATTTGGTTTGCACAGCATGTAGTAGACAGTATTGGAGTTTATGATCCAGACAACAATGATTTGAAAGAAGTTACGATTTCAACTGAAGGATCTTTTATTCAATTTATGACATCAGATAAAAATGGAAAAATATGGTTTGTTGAACAAGAAGGAAATAAAATTGGTACAGTAAATGTAATAGAAATTCCAGTAGATGTCTCACAAATAAAAACAATTGAAAGTAATAAAATCAAGTATTCTGAAATTGTATCTCCATTAATTGCATTAGGAATTATTGCAACATCATTATTTTATGTAAAAGCTATTTACGATAAACGAAGATTAAATTCTTTAATTAATTCTTAGATAACAATCAAACTTTATGTTGATAAAATTATCATTTATGGATACATCCGATTACATCTTTCGTTCGTGACCACGCTTGACCCGTACGTTTTCCAAAAAAAGTCGTAGTGATTTTAGTTACAAGAATTAGTGACACTTTTTATTAATACTATGTAGTAATTATCAAATCATATTCTATTATCATAGAATAAGAAATCATGCAATAAAGAGAATATAATATGTACAAAGATTACAGTATGTTGTTCTAGATTTTTAGAATCAGTATGCACTTTAAAATAAAAATTAATTTCTTTTCTTAATACCAATTATGACTATTGCTGGAATTCCAATATACATTCCAAGATTTAGTGCAATTAATGAAATTCCAATTCCTAAAACTTCAGATTCTGAATTTGCATTTTCCATTAAAGATAATGTAGTAATCATTGGTGTAATTGCAAATTTTACTGCTTCTTTGAATACAGGATTTTCTCTTTCGTAATCAGCTATTGTTGGTGAAAATGTATAGTAAATGTGATTGAAGGTTCCCATAAATGCAGAACCTGATTCTGTTTGCAATAATGAATTATCTCTAATTTCTCTAAGTAGTTGAACTTGTGGTGCTAGTTCTGTTCCATAGGTGGCTGTTGCAATTAGACAACCACCACCTTCTTGAGATGTTTCTTGTGTGTCTGTAGATTCTTGTGTGTCTGTAGATTCTTGTGTGTCTGTAGATTCTTGTGTGTCTGTAGATTCTTTATCAAATGTCTCTTTAAGAACAAGTAAAGCAAATTCAGTT